>JBDIVX010000039.1:0-51616 GCA_039794305.1 Candidatus Neutrinellum sp. | reverse complement strand
CCGACCGCCTTCGTCGCCCGCGCCCGGTCCGAGGTCGACGACCCAGTCGGCGTGCGCGGCGAGCCGCATGTCGTGCTCCACCACGACGACCGTGTCACCTCGATCGACGAGCGCGTCGAGGACCGCGAGCAGTGGAGTGACGTCGTCCGCGTGCAGGCCCGCGGTGGGCTCGTCCAGCACGACCAGCGAGCCCGGCACGGCGCCCGCGAGCGCCTCGGCGAGCTTGAGCCGCTGCGCCTCGCCGCCGCTGAGCGTGTTGAGGGGCTGCCCGAGCCGGAGGTAGCCGAGCCCCACGTCGCACAGGGGGCGCAGGCGCGAGGCGAGCTCGGCGTCGTCGTCGAAGAGAGCGAGCGCCTCGGTCGCGGTCATGTCGAGGACGTCGGCGACGCTCTTCTCCCGGCAGAGCACGTCGAGCACGGCGCCGACGAACCGCCGGCCGCCGCACTCGGGGCACGAGAACGTCACGTCCGCGAGGAACTGCATCTCGACCGTCTCGGCGCCCTCCCCTTTGCACGCCTCGCACCGGCCGCCGGGCACGTTGAACGAGAAGGTCCCGGCCGTGTAGCCACGCTCGCGCGCGAGCGGCTCCTTCACGAAGCGCTTGCGCACCACGTCCCACGCCTTCAGGTACGTCGCCGGGTTGCCGCGCGACGTTCGCCCGAGCGGCGCCTGGTCGACCTGCACCACGCCGCGCAGCTCGTCCACCCCTTCGATGCGCGCGTAGGGGAGCACCTCGGCCCCACGGCGGCCGAACCGGTGCGCCACCGCGGGGTAGAGGGTCTCCAGCACGAGGCTGCTCTTGCCCGACCCGCTCACGCCGGTGACGCAGGTCATCACGCCGAGCGGCACGTCCAGGTCGACGCCCGCGAGGTTGTGCCCGCTCGCGCCGCGCAGCCGCAGCCACCCGTTGGGCGCGCGGGGCTCGCGACGAACCGCCGACCGGCGCCGGAGCGCGCGGCCCGTGGGCGTATCGGCCTCGGCGAGCTCGGACGGAGCGCCGTCGAACACGATGCGCCCGCCGTGCTCGCCCGCCCCCGGGCCGAGCTCGATGACGCGGTCGGCCCCGCGGATCACGTCCGGATCGTGCTCGACGACCAGCGCGAGGTTCTCGCCCTCGCTCAGCGCACGCACGGCCCGGTAGAGCCGATCGACGTCGCGCGGATGCAGGCCCACGGTGGGCTCGTCGAGCACGAACATGGCGCCGGTGAGCGACGCGCCGAGGGCTCCGGTCAGGGCGACGCGCTGCGCCTCGCCGCCGCTCAGCGTGCGCGACTGCCGGTCGAGCGCGAGGTACCCGAGCCCGACGTCGACGAGCATCTGCATGCGCGACTTGCACTCGCGCAGGAGGAGCAGGGTCGCCGGGTCCTTCTCGAAGCGAGGCTCCACGCGCTCGACGAGGGCGAGCGCCTCGGTGACCGGCATCGCGTACAGCTCGGGCAAGGACGCGCCGTCGATCCGCCAGTTGGACGCCTCCGGCTTGAGCCGGCTGCCCCCGCACGCCTGGCAGACCTCGTACTTGCGGTAGCGCGAGAGCAAGACGCGCACGTGCATCTTGTACGCCCGCGTCTCGAGCCACTCGAACCAGCCGCGGATGCCCCACCAACCGCGCGGCCAGCCGATCCCGTCGCCCTCGATCAGCCAGGTCTGCTGCGCGGGCGTGAGGTCCTCGACCGGGACGTCCATGGGGACGCCGGCCTTCGAAGCGAGCTTGGCGAGCTCTCGCCGCTCCCACTTGGTGCTCTTGCCGCGCCAGGCCCGGATGGCGCCCTCGGCGAGGGACTTCTTGCGATCGGGGATCACGCGGTCGAAGTCGATGCCGATCGTCCGCCCGAAGCCGCGGCAGGTCTCGCAGGCGCCGATGGGGCTGTTGAACGAGAAGGTGCCCGGCGTCGGATCCCGGAAGCTCCGGTCGCAGTGCGCGCAGTGGAGGCCGGACGAGAACCGGTGGACCTCGCCGCCCTGCACGCGCACGTCGGCCCTGCCGTGCCCCCGCGCCATCGCCGCCTCGAGCGCCTCCACCAGGCGCGACCGGTCGCGCGCACGCGTGGTGGTGCGGTCCGCCACGACGTCGACGGCGCGCGCGCCGGACGAGACGACCCGGCTCGGAGCGACCGTGTCGAGATCCAGCACGTCGTCCCCGACCACCACGCGGCGGTAGCCGTCCGACACGAGCGACTCGCGGACGCCGAGGAAGTGCTCGGCGTCGGCGACGGCCACCGGGTAGGTCACGACGACCTTCGCGTCCCGGACCTCGCCGAGGAGCCGCTCCGCCGCGCCGCTCGGATCGTCCCTGCCGACGGTGCGGCCGCATTGGGGGCAACGGAGCTCGGCGGCTCGGGCCCACAAGGCCTTCGCGTAGTCGGCGATCTCGGTCATGGTGCCGACGGTCGAGCGGCTCGTCCGCACCGGCGCCTGCCGATCGACGGCGATGCCGGCGGGGACCGGGTCGAGCTCGTCCACGGGCGGGCGCGCGAGCCGCTCGAGGAACTGGCGGGCGTACGCGCTGAAGCTCTCGACGTACCGACGCTGTCCCTCCGCGTACAGGGTGCCGAAGGCGAGCGAGGACTTGCCCGCGCCCGACGGCCCGGCGATCGCCACCAACGTCCCGGGCGACAGGTCGAGGTCGAGACCCTGCAGGTTGTGGGTCCGGGCTCCGCGGAGGCGTGTGTCGCGCATGCTATAGGAACCGGAGCAGTGGGAATGCGTCCCTGGTGTCGATCCCGCCTCGTTCTGGGGCTGGTCCTGGCCGTGTCCAGTGCCACCGCCTCCGCTCGCGCACAGCCCAGGCACGGCCAACAGAGCGGCGACCGGACACTGAACGCGTGGATAGCACGAGCCGAGGTCCTGGTCGAGAGGGGCCGGCGCGCGCGCGCGGCCCGGCTGCTCGGGCGCGCCATCGGGCGGGCGCCCGAGGATCCGCGGGCCCCGCTCCGGCTCGCCGCGCTGTGGCTGCCCGACCGACCGCCGGCCGCCGCCGAGCCGGACGGGGCCACGCGGGAGCGCGCGCGGGAGATCGCCGAGGCGCTCGGCCGGGTACGCGTCCCCTCCGAGGACACCCGCGCGGCCCGGGAGGTACGCCTCACCCGGGCCTGGGCGATCGCGGTCGCGGGCGACCACCGCGACGCGATCGAGCGTGTGGCCCTCGCGGCCGGCCGCCTCGACGCCGCCTCGACCGACGCGCTCCGGTCACTCGCGGCGCTGGCCGTCCTTCGCCACGACCTCGGCGCCGCCGACGAGGCGCTCGAGGCGGCCCGGAGGATCGATCCGGTCGACGTCACGCTGCTGTCGGATCACGCGGCGGTGCGGCTCGCGCGCGGCCGCGCCGAGGACGCGGTGGCGTTGCTCGCGGACGCCGCGCGACGAAACCCGGAGGACGAGGCCGTCCTGCGCGACCTCGGTGGCGCGCTGCTCGCCGCGGGGCGAGCCGCCGAAGCCGTCGACGTGTTCGCGTCGCTCGCGGCGAGATCGCCCGAGTCCTCCCGCCCTGCGCTCGCGCTCGCGCGCGCCGCCCTCGAGGCCGGTCAGGCAGAGCGAGCGGAGCGCGCCGCCCGCGCGGCGCTGGCGCTCGCGCCGGCGGATCCCGAGCCGGCGCTCGTCCTCGGCGCCGCGCTGCGCTCGCTCGGCCGGAGCGACGCGGCAGTCGAGGCCTTCCGCGAGGCGCTCCGCCGAGATCCGAACGACACGCGCGCCCGCGAGGCGCTACGGCACTCCGAGTAGCAACTCGCGCTGGCGCGCCTCGGGTCCCGCCCCTATGCTGATCCCATGCCGCGCTCGGGCATCGCGCTTTCCGTAGCACTCCTCGTTGCCTCGGCGCTCCCGGCCCCTGCGTCGGCCCAGGAAGGAGCCGCCGACCTCGCGGCGCCGCCGCCGGCCGGCGAGGCGGCGCCGACGGCCGAGCCTCCCGCAGCGGAGGTGCCAGAGCCTCCCGGCGAAGTCCCCCCGCCTCCCGACGCGCGCCCTCCCTCCGCCTACGGAGAGCCCGAGGCCGGGCGATATCCCTCCGTGGGCCGGGCGCTCGGCGACGAGGACGAGGGCGTGCGCATCCCGAGCCGGATCGCCACCCGGCTGCGCGTGCTCGACGCCGACTTCGGTGCGCTCGCGAGCCGCGGCGGCAACGCGCTCGTGGACGGCATCCTGTCGATCCTGACCGGCGGTCTGTCGATCACGCTCGGCATCGTGATCGAGGACCCCTACCTGTCCCCCTACCTCTACGTGTACGGCGGCGCGGGCGTGGCGCGCGGCGTCATCGATCTCGTCCTCATGCCCAACCCCGCCGAGTCGCACATCACCTTCTCGCACATGCCCATGAACACGATGGAGCAGGTGCAGGCGCGGCTCGAGTACGGCGAGCGGGAGCTCGAGTCACTCGCGGACCGCACGCGGCTCGCGCGCATCCTCGACGCCGCCATCAACATCGGGGCCGGCGTCGCGATCGTGCCGATCTACCTCGGCCCGAACGGCTTCGAAGACATCGGCACCTTCGGCGTCTTCGTGATCATCGGCGCCGGCATCTCGGTCGTCAGCGGCGTGATCAACCTATTGTCCCGCTCGGAGGCCGAGCGCCGGTGGGCCGCTTACGAGGAGCTGTCGACCCGGCTCGAGCGCGAGGAACGGAGCGCCGGCCTCGACCTGCGCTTCGGGGCGGTGCCCCTGCCCGGGGGCGGCGCTCTCACCGTCGGCGCCACCTTCTGATCGGCCCGCCCCCGGCTACCAGTTGCATTCGCGGCCCGATTTGGCAATCGTGGCGTCGTACCTTCCTTGGAGGCGCTTCGAATGCGGCGGATCGGGTGGATCGTGGTCTGTGCGGCGGTGCTGGGAGCACCGGCCGTGGCCCTCGCGGTCGTGAACCTCACCAGCGGTGGGGGGTTCCTCTTCGACATCCAGGACACGAGCGGCGGCGAGCTGTCCAACGGGACGAGCGACGCCTACGACTTCGCGTACTCGCTGTCCGTGAACGGCACGACCTACGTGGCCGGCGGAACGGACATGACGACCCTGTCGGGCCGCAACGTCATCCTGCGGTCGGCGACCATCGGATCGCTCACGGTCCAGCGACAGGTCTACGTCCCGGCGAGCGGGGGGGACTATGCGCGGTACCTGGACGTCGTGACCAACCCCGGCTCGAGCGGCGCGACCGTGACCCTGAACATCCGCGGCAACCTCGGGAGCGACTCGGGCACCGTCCTGTACGCGACCTCGAGCGGCGACGCGTCCCTGACGGGCGCCGACACCTGGTTCGGCACGGACGACAGCGACGCGTCGGGGGACCCCTCCCTCGGGCACGTGATGCAGGGCTCGAGCCCGCGCGTCGGGCTGACGTCGGCGTCTCTCAGCAGCGACAACTTCACCTGGACGTTCAGCACGACCGTCCCGGCCGGCGGCCGCGTCGCCCTGCTCACGTTCGCCATCCAGAAGAACAGCCGCGCCGACGCGACCGCCGAGGCGCGGCGGCTGGTCGAGGTGCCGGACGACGCGCTCGTCGGGCTCGACGACTTCCTGGACGACATCGTGAACTTCTCGATCGCGGAGCCCGGTGCGCCGCGCGTGCGTTTCGACGGTCCCTTCGAGATCGACGAGGGGGGCGAGGCGGAGGTCACCATCACGGTCGAAGACCTCGAAGGGGATGACGTCACGTGGTCCTGGGACACCGACGACGACGGCACCTTCGGGGAGATGGAAGGTGCTACCAGCTACACGATCCCTGCCGGCTCGACCGACGGCGACGGCGTCGTCCGCGTCGGCGTCCAGGCTTCGGACGGGACGAACACGACCGAGCGGTACCGTTCCATCAGCGTGCACAACGTGGGCCCGACGATCACGTCGAGCCCGGACATGTTGACCAGCGTGGGCGCCATGTACCGCTACCAGATCGAGGTGGACGACCCCGCCGGCGACCTGGATCCGCTGACCTACGCAGTCACCGCCGGCCCGAGCGGCATGGTCGTCAGCGACGCCGGTCTCGTGAGCTGGACGCCGCGGGAGGCCGACGTCACGGGGCCGGAGGACCCCATCGCCGTCGAGGTCTCCGTGGACGACGGCGACATGGGGACGACCACCCAGAGGTGGGAGCTGACCGTCTCTCCGAACCGCGTCCCGACCGTTCCGACTCCCGTGTTTCCGATCGGCGGCGTGGGACTCGTCGACCCCGCACCGCGGCTCGTGGTCAGCAACGCCTCCGATCCGGACCGAGACGCGCTCGTGTACTACTTCGAGATCGACCGCGTGGAGACCTTCGATTCTCCCGACCTGACCGCGTCGGGGCCGGTCGACCACAGCCCGGGCTACACGTTCTGGTATCTCCCCGCGGCCGTGCCCCCGGGCCACTACCACTGGCGCGTCTGGGTCTCGGACGGAACGGTCGAGACGGAGCCGGTGACGGCGCACTTCTACGTCGTCCCCGATCCCGACGAGATGCCCGACGCCGGCGTCTCGGACGACGGAGGCGTCGGCGACCCCGACGCAGGCGAGACCTCGACGAAGCGCGACGCGGGCGGCTGCTCCTGCGACACCGCGGACCGGGGCGCGCCGCCGCCCTGGACGCTCTCTCTGGTGCTCGGCCTCGGCGTCTGGCTCTGGCGGTCACGGCGCAGGGCCCTACGATGAGCCGATGAGCCACGACCCCGTCCGGAGGCTCGGCCGCGCGCGGGAGCACTGCTTCCTCGCGGGCATCGGCGACGTCGGAGAGCAGCTCTGCGCCGCGAACATGCCGTACGGGATCGCGAAGATCCACTGGGCCCAGCAGGAGCTCGGCTTCCCGCCCGACGCCACCTTCGTCGGAGCGCCCGACGCGACGGTCACGCGCAACCGCGTCCGGTGGAACCAGGGCTTCGGGTACGGAGGCCGCATCGAGTGGACCGGCGACTTCGCCGTGCTCGACATCAAGTCGAACGGCTGCGGGATGCTCGTCGGCGCCCTGCCCGAGGTCCCCGACCAGGCCGAGGTCGGGGCGCGCGCGCGGAAGCTGCGCGAGCAGGGCCTCGAAGTCGAGGGGATCGCGGTCGAATACGACCTGCACGAGGGCAACCACTTCCTCGACGTCGTGGCGCCCCGCACGGGCCCGAGCGGCGAGGAGCCGGCGGCGCCCGCGTACTTCGTCATGCACTCGAGCGGCCACGAGCACCGCGAACGCTCCCCCTTCGGAGTCGGGATCTACTACGACCAGTGCGAGGATCTGCGCAGCCGCGCACGCGTCGTCGACACGCCGTGGGGCGCGCTCCACGTGCTCACCGACGACGACGCACGCTGGTGGTTCGAGATCTACATGCAGGTCCAGCGGTGGAACGAACGGCGGCGCGAGGCGATCGCCCGCGCCCTCTTCGACGACTTCACGCCCGTCGTGAACGCCACGCACCAGGGCCTCGGCGCCGTCAATTCGGCGCACCTCGGCTGCTACGTGTTCGACGACGACGACCTCGCGCGGGGCGTGCGCTTCCCGCTCACGATCTCGGCGGACCTCCCGATCTACCTGGTCCGCCCCCGCCCGAATTTCTCCGAGGACGTCGCACGCGAGGTCGGCTTCCTCGAGCGTGCCCGCCGCCAGGGCGTCGAGCACCGGGTCCTCGGCGCCAACCTGCTCCCGCACGGGGGCGGGTATCGCTACCCGCAGATCGCACGCGTGCTCGGCGTCCTGGAAGACGGCCCCGACGGCCGCCGCTTCGAGCTCGAGCGCGTCGACGGGGAGACCGAGGTGATCTCCGATCCCCGGTCGCAGGCGTTCGGCTACCGCGGCCTCGAGATCCTCGAGTGCCTCGCCCGCCTCGAGCTGGGCGACCTCGTCGTCGAAGCCGACGTGCGCTACGTCGTGCGCGACTGACGGGGCGGGGCGGATCGCCGCTGCGGGGTGAGCGGCGGAGGATCCGTTTGACAGCGGGGCGCGGCCGGTGGACCGTGGAGTGGATGGTGCGCATCGGGGTGCTGTCGGTCGCCGTGCTCCTCGCCTCCTGCGGCGCCAAGACGGGGCTGAAGATCCCGGACTCGGGGCCTGACGCGCCCATGTGCGTACCTGGGCATTTCGAGCTCGAGCGGCGAGGCGCCGAGGTCCTGTTCGTCATCGACCGCTCCGGCTCGATGGAGCTCGCGCTCGACGGGAGCGAGATCGTGCCCGGCGTGCCGTCCCGGTGGGAGCTCTTGGTCGACGCCCTCGGCATGGCCCTCCCACGCACCGACGACGTCGTCCACATCGGGGCCAAGCTCTTCCCGCAGGCCATCGCCCCGGACGAGGAGGTCACGCACGAGAACGGGTGCGTCGTGCGGCCCGGGATCGACCTCCCGCCCGCCCCGCGCAACGCCGATCCGCTGATCCGGATCCTGCGCGAGGTCACGCCCCGCGGCGGCACGCCCACGTTCGAGACCCTGCAGCAGGCCCGCGACTTCTTCGTGTCCCGGCCGCGCCCCCCCGGCGTGGCGCGCTTCATCGTGCTGGCGACCGACGGCGGGCCGAACTGCAACCCCGACACGGGCGTCGATCCGGCGGTCTGCGTGTGCACCACGGAGCGCGACGACTGCGGCATCTCGCCGGCCGGCCCGTACAACTGCCTCGACGACCGGCGGACGCTCGTGCTCGTGGACGAGATCCACTCCGTCCACGACATCCCCATCTACGTCGTGGGCATCGACAACCGCGACCGCGAGGACCTGACCGACGTGCTCGAGCGGATGGCCGTCGCCGGGGGCCGCCCCCGCGAGGTCCCGGGCGAGCCCGCGTACTACAGCGTGCGGGCGCCGGGCGACTTCGCCGAGGCCCTCGACACCGTCAACCGCCTCATCGCCGACTGCACGTTCGTGCTCTCGTCCCACCCGCCGACCGACCGCGACGTCGAGGTGCGCGTCGGCGGTGCCCCCGTCGCGCACGATCCAGCGCGGCTCGAGGGATGGGACTGGGTCGATCGGGAGCGCGGAGAGCTGTCCCTCTTCGGCACCGCGTGCGACCGCGCCGCCGCCGGCCTGCCGGTCGACGCCGTCGTCACCTGCGACGCCGCCGAGTAGCGACCCGGGGGTCGCTCCTCGCTGCTACAGTGGGGCGCGTGCCGACGCGGATCGAGCGGGCGCTCGGGCTCGGGGGCGGGGAGCTCGGCCCGCTCCTCCGGCTCGCCGCGGTGCACGCCGCGCTCGGGGGAGGGATCGCCGCGGGGGACGCCACGGTCCAGTCCGTCTTCCTCGCGCGCGCCGGCGTCGAGGTGCTCCCCGCGGTGCTCCTCGTCCGGGCCCTCTTGCTGCCGCTGCTCGCGCTCGCCTACGCCTCGCTGTCCCGCGGGCGCTCGGCGCGGGCGGTGCTCGCGACGCTGGCGGCGCTCGCGGCGGCCGCGGCCCTCGGCGAGCGGGCGCTCATGCCGCTCGGGTGGGCCGGCGCCGCGGCGGCCTACGTGGCCCACGAGATCGTCGCGGGCCTGCTCACCGTCCACTGGGGCGTGTACCTGCTCGCGAGCGTCGACGGCGAACGGGCGCTCCGCGGCGTCTCCCTCGTGTACGCCGGCGCCCGGCTGGGCGGCGCCCTCGCCGGTGCCGTGCTCGTCGCGCTCGTCGGCGCGGGCGGCGCGCCGGCGGGGATGTACGTGGTCGCGACCTGCTTCGCGCTCGTCGCACCGCTCGCGCTGCGCTTCGGCCGCAGGCGGGGCGGCTCCTTGGAGCTGCCGGCCGAGGCGCTCGACGACGACGTGGGCAGGCCGTCGATGCCCGGCCCGAGAAGGAGCGGCCTCGCCCTGTTCCGCGCGTCCCCCCTGCTCGGCGCGCTCGTCGCCTCCACCGTGGCGATGGTGCTCGTCCGCTACGTGCTGCGCTACCAACAGCAGGCCATGCTCGATCCGCTCGGCGAGGAGGAGCTCGCGCGGCTGCTCGGCACGTACGCCGTCGGCGCCAACATGGCGGGCGCCGTGCTGTCGCTCGTCGTGATGACGCGCCTCCTGCCCCGGCTCGGCTTGACGCGGGCGAACGGCCTCTACGCGATCGTGACCGGGGCCGCGCAGCTCCTGCTCCTCTTCGTCCCCGGCGTGCCCGCCGCCCTGTTCGCCCGGTTCGCCGACGACGAGCTCAAGCACACCCTGAAGACTCCCGTCTCGAGCCTCTTCTACGAGGCCTTCTCGCCGCCGGACCGCCCGGGAGCCCGGGCCGTCGTGCTCGGCCTCGCCTCCCCCGTCTCGCAGGCGGCCGGGGCGGTGCTCCTCGCGGGCGTGGTGGCCGGCGGGGCCCTCGGGGCCATCGGCGCGGCCGGGGTCGGGCTGTGCCTGGTGTTCGGCTTCGCGACCGCAGCGCAGAACCGGCGCTACCGTGGTAGCCTCGCCGCGCGAAAGGGCGGCTGATCCGTGCGCAAGCTCGTGTGCTTCTTCCTCGGGGATCGGGAGCTCGCGGCGCCCATCGAGGCCGTGCGCGAGACGGTCGAGCTCCGGCCGGTGACCCCCGTCTTCCGGACGCCGGAGTGCATCGCGGGCATCACGAACCTGCGCGGTGAGATCCTGGCCGTGCTCGATCCGGCCGTGGTCCTCGGCCTGCCGCGATGCGCGCGGCGGCCCGGCGCGCGGATCGTCATCGTCGAGCCCGACGACCGGGCCGCGGGGCTCCTCGTGGACGACCTCGGCGCGATCCGGGACGTCGACGACGCGGCGGTCGGGCCCGTCCCGCCCACCGTGCCGCCGCGGGTCGCGGCCATGCTCGAGGGCGTCGTGTCGCTCCCCGAGCGACCCATCGGGGTCCTCGACGTCGCGCGCCTGCTCGGCGCGCCCGAGCTCGCACCCTTCGCGCGCGCCACCCGCGAGGGCGGCGACGAACCCCGAGCCACCGAGGCAACGACCTGATGCTGGATCCCCAACGACGCCTGCACCTCAACCTGCGCTGGAAGATCATGCTCACCATCGTCCTGGTCGCCCTGGGCGTCGTGGGCGTGGGTGTGGTCGAGAGCTACTACGCGCACCGCCCCGAGGGACGCGGGCGCTTCCTCCGCAAGCACTACAACCGGTTCGACGAGTACCGGAAGGGCCTGGGGCAAGCGCTGGGCTCGGTGGCGAGCTTCCTCGCGCTCGATCCCGTGCTCGGGAACGCGCTCGCAGCCGGTGACGAAGACTCGGCCGCCGAGGTGTTCCGCCGCGCGGTGCGCGCCTCGGCGTCCACGCTCGATCCGGAGCTCGTCGTGCTCGTGAACGCGCGCGCAGAGCAGGTCCGCGTGCGCGGCTCGGCCCGGCTCGGCGAGCGAGAGATCGGCCGCTCCCGCCTGTTCGCCGACGTGCTCTCCGGGATGACGGTCGTCAGCGAGCTCGCGCAGATCGACGGCCAGGTCTACCAGGTCTCGGCCACGCCGGTGCGGGCCGAGGGCGGCGGCGTCGTCGGGGGCGTCGTCCTCGGCCAGCGCATCGAGCGCTTCATGAGCGACTACCAAGTGCAGAGCGACCCGAACGAGACCAAGCAGCACCGCTTGTCGCTGGTGGCCCCGGAGGGTCAGGTGCTCGCCTCGGTCTTCTCGGACGGCAAGCTCGCCGACCTGGGCTCGGCGCTCGACGAGGACGCGTGGGACACGCAGCCCGAGGGGGACATCACGGTCCCGGTGATCCTGTTCGACGGCGGGATGTGGGACTTCTGGTCGGCTCCGGCGCAGGGCTACTCGGGCGGGACGAAGGGCGACGTCGGCACGTTCTTCCTCATGCGGACGCGCAATTTCAAGGAGAACGAGTTTCAGCAGGCCTTCTACGACTCGCTCTGGATCTTCCTCCTCGCCCTGGCCCTCGCGCTGACGGCGGGCTACCTGCTCTCGGTCGTCATCACCCGGCGCATCGACAAGTACGTCCTCGCGACCGAGGACCTGGCGCGGGGACGCGGTGACCTCACACAACGGCTCGAGGTCCGAGGGCACGACGAGCTCGGCCGTCTCGCCGAGAACCTGAACGCGGTGTTCGGGTACATCCACGACCTCGCCGCGTCGGTCCAGCGCTCGGCGTTCCAGGTGGGCGCGTCGAGCGCCGAGATCAGCGCGGCCTCGAAACAGATGCTCGAAGGCGCGCAGGAGCAGGCTCGCAAGACCGAGAGCTCGACGGCCGCCGTCACCGAGCTGAGCGCCTCGATCCAGCAGGTGGCCGAGAACGCCATGGAGGCGACGCGCGTCGCGCGCTCGAGCGGCGAGGCCGTGGAGGCGGCGATCGGGCGGATGAACGACATCCGTCACACGGTCGAGGAGGCGGCAGCCCGGATCCAGGAGCTCGGCGAGAGCGGAAAACGCATCGGCAACATCGTCGAGGTCATCCGGCAGATCAGCGATCAGACGACGCTCCTCGCCCTGAACGCCGCGATCGAGGCGGCCCACGCCGGCGAGCAGGGCCGCGGGTTCGCGGTCGTCGCCGACGAGGTCAGCCAGCTCGCCAAGCGCGTCGGACAGAGCGCGCGCGACATCGAGGAGCTCATCGGCACGATCAAGGAGCAGACGATGGAGGCCGTGCACGCGATGGAGGCCGGCACGCGCGAGGTCGAGGCCGGGACGACCCTCGTCACGAACACGTTGAGCGACCTGCACACGCTCGTCGGCGTGGTCGAGGACACGGCCAAGGCCGTGCAGGAGCAGGCCGTCGCGAGCGACGAGATCGCTCGGAACATGGACGTCGTCCAGCGGATCGCGCAGGACGTGCTCGGGTCGAGCGAGGAGGCGGTGGCGCAGGGAGAGCACCTGCACCGGCTCGCCCACGGGCTCGAGGAGAGCGTCAAGGGGTTCCGCATCGACCCGCTCGCCTCCGAGTCGCACGCCGCCCTGCCCCCCGGCACCCGGAGCCTGCCCGGCGGCGAGTAGCGGATGCGGCCGTCGCTCCCGCCCGACCTGTTCGAGCCCCTGTCGGCGCGCATCGCCGAGGTCTCCGGGATCCGGGTCCCGACGTCGAAGCGCTGGCTCCTCGGAGCGCGCGTGGCGGACCGCATGCGCGAGCGCGGCGACGCCGACGTGGAAGCGTACGTGGAGCACGTGCTGTCCGACCTCGGCGGCGGCGAGCTCGGCCGGCTGGTCGAGGCGGTGCGCGTGGGCTAGACCCAGTTCTTTCGCCACCGCGGGCAGCTCCGCGCCATCCGCCGCGTCGCCCTCCCCGAGATCGCGGCGCGCCACGAGCGCGAGCGCGCGCGCGAGGTGCGCGTCTGGAGCGCCGGCTGCGCGACCGGCGAGGAGGCCTACACGCTCGCCATGATGCTCGAGGACGCGCTGCCCACCGAGCGAGGCTGGCGACACCAGGTGGTCGCGACCGACATGAGCGAGCGCGCCCTCGCGCAGGCACGGGAGGGACGCTACCCGGCCGGGTCGATCCACGGGGTGCCCGCGCACGTCGCGCGCTGGGCCTTCGACGCGGAGGGTGAGGACGTCGTGGTCACGCTGCGCGTGCGCGGCATGGTCCGGTTCGAGCACGGGAACCTGCTCACGGGGAGCTACCCGCGCGGCTTCGACCTCGTGCTCTGCCGAAACGTCCTCATCTACTTCGACCGCGCGACGCAGCAGGAGGTCATCGAGCGGCTCGGACGCTCGGTCGTCCCGGGTGGGTACCTTGCCCTCGGCTACGCCGAGCGCATCGACTCCACCGAGCCCGGCCTGCATCCGATCCGCACCGAGGACGGCGTGCTGTACCGCCGCCCGCTGCCGGACGAGCCTGCGCGGCCGGCCCCGCCGCCGACGCCCGAGCCTCCGCGCACCGAGCCTCCCCCGCGCGCCGAGCGCGCGCCGGCGAGCGCGCCCCGGCGCGCTCCGGTTCGGGCCGGACCGACGCCGCCGCCCGCGCCCGTCCCTCCCGCGCGCCTCGAGGGCGAGCTCGACGGGCCCGAGGGCGAGGCCCGGGCGCGCGAGGTCATCGCGTGCGTCCTCCATCACGCGCACCCGGTGATCGATCTCTCCGCGCTTCGCTACGCGGACGACGGGGTCGCTCGTCTGCTCGCGAGGGCCGCCTCGGTGACGGCGGCCGAGGGCCGGCCCCTTCGGATCATCGCCCGCGCGCCAGGTACGCTGCGGTTCCTCCGCAGGCACGGGATCGTGCCTCCCGCGGCGCTCTCGGAGGAAGCGTGAGCGGGGGCGAGGCCTGGTCGACGTTCCTGCGCGAGGGCGCCCGGATGGCGTCTGCCGTCCGAGATCTCCTCGCCCACGCCGAGAGCGTGGCCGAGGTGGCCGCCGCCCTCGAGCCGCTCACGGCCCTCGAGCTCGACGCACGCGTCGTCGGCGTCCCGGAGCTCGCGGCGCTGGCCGAGGCGATGCGGCACCGCATGGAGGCGATCGAGGCGCGCGAGCTCGGGCCCGAGCAGCTCGAGGCGCTGCGTTCCGGGGCCGACGCCCTCCGACAGGGCCTCGCCGACCTCGCGCGGCCGGACGAGTCGGGCGCACACCTCGACGCCGAACGCATCGAATCGGCGCGCCGGGCGCTCGCCGCCACGTCCGCGCCGGCCCCTGCGCGGGCGGCCGCGCTGCCGCCACCGCGCCCGGACCACGCCGACGAGACGCGCTGGCAGCCCACGGTCGACGAGGACATGATCGATCCGTTCCTCGACGAGTGTCAGGAGCGGCTCGAGGACCTGGCCCAGCGCCTGGTGGAGCTCGAGCGTGCCCCCGACGACGCGGAGCTCGTCCGCGCCATCTTCCGTGACCTACACACCCTCAAGGGCTCGAGCGCCTTCGTCGGCCTGGTGAAGATGAACCGCCTCGCGCACGCGGCCGAGGATTTGGTGGCGGCCGTGCGGGACGGAGAGCGCGCCGCGGACCGTGCAGTCGTGGACGCCCTGCTCCGAGCGATGGACGGCCTCGGCGCCATCGTGCAGCGCGCCTCGAAGCGCGCCCCGATCGACGTGGACGTGGCACCGCTCCTTCTGAGCCTCCGCGGCGAGCCCGGCGAGCAGGCCGCGCTCGCCGCGCGCGGGGCGGCGGCCGAGCCTCGGGCCGAGCGGACGACCGGGCCGGGCACCCGCGGGCAGACCCTGCGGATCGACTTCGAGAAGCTCGACCTGCTCATGAACCTCGTCGGCGAGCTCGTGATCGCGAAGGGGCGGATGGGGCTCGGTCTCGGCGGGCTCGGCTCGCTTCGGCGCGAGCTCGGCGACCAGCGCCGGAACGCGGTCTCCGCGCGCGGCACCGGTACCTTCGGCCGCGCCGGCGCCGTGCGCTCTCAGGACCTCCCGACCGAGCTCGGACGCATCGAGAGGGCGTTCGACCAGCTCGCGGGCGAGCTCGACGCCGCGGGCCAGCAGCTCGACTTCGTCGCCGCCGAGCTGCGTGATCAGGTGATGAAGCTGCGGATGGTGCCGATCGGGCGCACGTGGTCCAAGTACCACCGCACGGTCCGCGAGATCGCGCACAAGCTCGGCAAGCAGGTCCGGCTCGAGCTGGTCGGGGGCGACACGGAGCTCGACAAGGTGCTCGTCGAGCAGCTCGACGATCCGTTCCTGCATCTCGTCCGCAACGCCATCGACCACGGGATCGAGCCACCCGGCGACCGCACCGCGAGAGGCAAGCCGCCCGAAGGCATGCTCCGCATGTCGGCCGGCTACCGCGGCAACCAGGTCGTCATCCGCATCGAGGACGACGGCCGCGGGATCGACGTCGCGCGGGTGCGCCAGAAGGCGATCGACAACGGACTCGTGACGCCCCACGAGGCGGCCTCCCTCGACGAGGCGCAGGCCCACGACCTCATCTTCCGTGCGGGGTTCTCGACCGCCGCGAGCGTGTCGGACATGTCGGGGCGGGGCGTCGGCATGGACGTCGTCCGCGAGACCATCGGACAGCTCAAGGGCACCGTCGGCGTGGACTCCACCGCGGGAGAGGGCACGCGGTTCGAGATCCGGCTGCCGCTCACGCTCGCCATCGTGCAGGTCCTGCTCGTGCGGTGCGCGGGCGAGACCTATGCGATCCCGATCGACCTCGTGGAGCGGACCGTCGCCGCGCCACCGTCGAGCATCCGCATGGCCGCCACGAGCGAGGTGCTCTACGACTCGGGCCGCGACGTGCCCCTCGTGAGGCTCCGCGACGTGCTCGGGTTGCCGGCAGCCGCGGGAGACCGGGGGACCGACGAGCCGGTGGTGCTCGTGGACGTGGCCGGGCAGACGTACGGGCTCACCTGCGACGCGTTCCTCGGCCGGCAGGAGATCGTCATCAAGAGCCTCGGCAGCCTGCTCGCGCGGGTCCCCGGCGCGGCGGGCGCGACGCTGGTCGGCGAGCGTTGCGTGCTCATCCTCGACGTGCCGGCGCTCGTGCAGTTGGAGCGGCCGGCCCGGCCCGGAGCGACGGCGGGGGGGACGGTCCCGGAGGCGGCCGCCGACGCCCCGCACGTGCTGATCGCCGAGGACTCGGACGTCATCCGCGAGGCCATCCGGCGCGTGCTCCTCACGGCGGGCTACCGCGTGACGGTGGCCCGTGACGGCGCCGAGGCCCTCGAAGCGGCGCAGCGGGAGGTCTTCGACCTCGTGTCGACCGACGTGGTCATGCCGCGCATGGACGGCTACGAGCTCACCCGTCGCCTGAGGGAGATGCCCGCGTACCGGGACGTCCCCATCGTGATGGTCACGTCCATGGCGGACCGGATCGACCGCATCCGCGGGTTCGACGCGGGGGTGGACGCGTACCTCGCCAAGCCGACCGACGCCGACGAGCTCCTGCGCGTCGTCGCGCGGCACGTCCCGGCGCCGGGAGCTGGGCGCGGCGGCTCGTGACGCGGTACGATGGCGGCATGGCTCGGCACCGCGCTCTCGGCCTCCTCGCGGCCTTGTGTCTGACGGGCTGTGGTGACGAGACGCGCGCGCCCGCGGCGCCTTCGCCCGATGGCAGCACGCGCGACGCGAGGGTCGGCCCCGGTCCCATGAGCACGAGCGACGGCGGCCCGCGGGACGGCGCCCCCGACGCGCCGGCCGGGGGCGACGCCGGCCCGCTGCGGGGATGCGGGGAGCTGTCGCCCTCCGATCCCGACAACCAGCTCACGGTGTTCCAGCCGGGCGAGGTCCCGGCCTTCGTGCTCGACGTGGCGTACATCCGGTGGAACGAGCTCGACTGCGGCCACCCCACCCTGCTGATCGGCCTGACCGACGGGTCCTGCGAGCCGGGCCACGGGCAGCAGCTCCTCCTCGCCGTCTCGGAGGAAGCGATCGGCGGGACGGTCACCGAGGGCGACTTCGTGCTCACGTCCGATCCGACGCCCCTCCGGCTCACCTTCAGCCGGCCCGATCCCACCATGCCGGCGGACCGCGAGGTGTTCGGCACGTGCGGCGAGGTCCTCGGCACCCTGTCGTTCGAGTCGGTCGGCGCCGACGCCGGTTCGCTCTGGCAAGCGAGCTTCACGGGCGTCGAGCTCGGCTCGTGCGAGACGCCGGAGGACCCGTCGGTGCTCGTCGAGGGCCGCTTCGCCCTGACCCTCCCCCACGCCTTCGCCGAAGTCTGCCCCTGAGGCTATCTTCGGCCCCAGGTGCGGCGGACCATCCACTCCGCGGCGAACAGCGCGACGACGATCAGGAAGGCCCACCAGGAGGCGAAGGGGGCGATGCGGGTCGTTCCGAGGGATCGCGTCCGCGTGGAGTCGAAGTCCGCGAGGGCCGGGGCCTCGTCCGGGTCGTCGTGGAAGGTGCCACCGGTGGCCTCGGCGAGGCGCCGCAGGAGCTCGGGGCGGGGGCGTGGGTCCGCGAGCTCGTCCCCGCCCGCCTCGACGACGAAGCCCTCTTCTGCGAGCGGCTCGTCCGCATCGAGGGCTCTCGCGACGGCGCGGTAGCCGCCCGGGTGCCCGGGGCCGTCGAGCACCGCGTGCGCCCCACCCTGCCCGTCCACCCGAACGTCGGACGACGCGATCTCCTGCCCGGTGTCGTCGACGAGCGCGATCCGCACCGCTCGGTCGGCGAGGGGCTCGTACCGCTCGTCGCGCAAGAGCGCCTCGACCCGCACGCGCGCGCCGGGGCCGTAGCGCTCGCGATCGGTGGTGATGCGCGCCGGCTCGAGCGACGGATCACGCGTGAGCCAGCGGAGCGCGCGATCCCAGAAGCGCTCGTAGGCGGACGGATCACCGGTGCGACCCCCCGTCGTGATCCCCCACCGCCAGCTCGTGTCCGTGGCGAGGGCCAGCGCGCGCCCTCGGCCTTCGGTGCCGACCGCCAGGACCGGCATGGGCGAGCCGTCCGTGGCTCGCTCGGTCGGGTGCGAAAGGAGCGCTCGGCCGTCCCCGCGCAGGCCCGTGATCACGTTCGCTCCCTCGAGCGGCGCGAGCGAGGCCCATGCCTGGGCGTTGGCCGCCGGATCGGGCAGGAGCTCGAGCAGCGGGTGCCGCGCCATCTCCGACGCCAGCCGTGGCGTGAACGACCCAGGGACGACAGCGCGCGTCTCCGGCGTGCCCGTCGGCGGCATCTCGACGGGCAGGATCTGCGCGAGCGGCGTCTCGGCGTAGCCGCCGGACGCGAACCCGAGGTCGCCCCCGATCATGGCGAAGCCGCCTCCGCGCCGGACGTAGTCTCGGATGCGCGGCAGGTAGCCGCCCATCTGGTAGGGGCCGTACTCGAAGTTCTGGAAGAGGACCAGGTCGAAGCTGCCGAGGTGCTCGCTGAAGAGCTCGTCGGTCGGGAAGGGGATGAGGGCGAGCTCGTCCGGCGAGGCCATGGTCAGGTCCGCCGCGGTCCGCAAGATGAAGAACGAGATGAGGTCGATGGCGGGATCGCGCTTCAAGAACGCGCGCAGGAACCGCTCGTCCCAGCTCGGCCGCCCGGCGACGAGCAGCACGCGGAGCTTGTCGCGGGTCACCCGGACGAGGAACGCGCGGTCGTTGTTCTCGGGGACGGCGTCCTCCGGCGCGACAGGGATCGAGAGCCGGTAGACCGCGCGCCCGAGGTCGTCGGGCACGAAGGGGATCTCCACCGCCGCTTCTCCGTGCTCGTCCGGCTCCGCGACGACCTCCCGGACGAGCTGCTCGCCGAGCCGGAGCGACACCGGGATGGGCCGGCCACCGCCGCCGAGCGAGCGCACGACGACGCGCACGCGCGCTTGCTGGCGTACGAAGGCGACCGCGTCCGCCTGCACCTCCGCGATCGCGTCGTCGCAGAGCTCTTCGTCGGCGCCGATCGCCACCGCGTGCACCTTCACGCCGTGCCGCGCGAGCTCCTCCGCCGAGGGGCCGCGGGCGCTCTCGGCGCCGTCCGAGAGGACGACGACCGCGCCCAGGTCTCCCTGCACGTCGGCCCGCAACAGCTCACCGACCGCCGCGCCGATCCGGGTCTCGTCGTCGGCGGCGTCGAACCCCTCGGCGAGCTCGGCCAGCGACGCCGGTCGGACGCTCGTCCCGAACGCGTGCGTCCCGACCGCGTCCGCCCCGGAGCCGTCGCGCCAGCGGCCGAGGAGCCGGGCGGCTCGCCCCGCGCGCGTCGTCCCCTCGGCGGCGATCGACATGCTGCGGGATCGGTCGACGAGGAGCGCGAGATCGCCCTCGGCGCGCTGGATCCGGTCACCCGTCCAGGTGGGCTGGACCGCGAGGAGCAGCGCGGCCGCCGCGGTGGCGATCCGTAGGGCCCCGAGCACGAGGCTGCGACGGCGGTTGGGCTCGAAGCGCAGCTCGCGCAGAGAGAGCCACACGACTCCGACGAACGCGACGAGCAGCAGCACCGCCACCGCCGTGCCACCGGGCACGCCGACGCCGAACCGGAGCGCGACCACCTCGGCGGTGCCGTTCAGGGGATGCCTCCGCGGCGCCGCATGATGAAGGGGGCGTGCACCTGGTCGTCCTTGTAGTCGAGGCAGAGCGCGTACATCACGAGGTTGACGCCGAGCCGGATCGCCGACTCGCGCTGCGACTCGCCGCCCGGCGTGACGGTGTGCTCCCAGGTGCCGAGGTTGTCCCTCGCCCACGCACCGCCGAGATCGTGACGGCTGTAGACGACGGCGGCGCGGCCGCCGCGCTCGATGCCGAGGAGGTGATCCGGCCCGAGCACCCGACCGACGGGCCGATCGAGCAGGTAGAACGATCGGAACACCGTGTGCGTCGGCGCGAGGCGGGTCAGGGCCGCCGCCGGGAACGCGCGCCCGAGCTCTCGCCGCACCGACTCGTCGAAGCCCGCTCCGTCGGGCGAGGCGTCGTCGATGAGCACGAACCCGCCGAACTCCACGAACCGTCGCAGCCCGGCGACCTCGGCGTCCGACAGGGGGGGGAAGCCGCGGTCCCCCGTCCAGTAGAGGAGCGGGCTCTCGAAGATGGAGGGGTCGTCGAGGCGCGCCTCGCCGGGGCGCAGCCGCGTCTCGATGCTGGTGCGCTTGCGCACCTCCCACGCGATCCGGCGGGGTGCGGTGGGACGCGGCGCGTGGGCTCCGTCGTAGACCACCCGCCGGACGTCGAGGAGCGTCGTCTCGCCGAGCGCCCGGGCAGCGCCGGGCGCCGCGGCGGCGAGGGCGAGGCCTGCGGCCAGCGTGACGGCCGTCGCGGCGACCGTCCGCTCCTTGTACGGCGCGGCCCGCTTCGATATCTTCCGCCGCATCGCGGCGAAGGGTAGCAGCCGCACGCACCGCGACCACGCCCGGGGCCTCGCTCATGAACAAGACGCTCGCAACGCTGCTCGCCGTGGCGTTCTCCTTCGCCCCGGCCCCGCCCATGGCGGCCGCGCAGGACCTCCCGCCCGAGGAGGAGAGCCCCGAGGGCCCGGCGACCGCCTCGGCCTCCGTGACCGTGGACGACGAGCAGGCGGAGCTCGAGCAGATGCAGCGCGAGGCCGAGGCCGCCGAGAGCGCCCCGGCCGACCAGGTCGTCACCGAGCCCGCGCCCGCCGAGGAGGAGGTCCCCGCCGACTCGCTCCACCACGCGAGCCAGGTCGGCATCCGCGCGGGCATCGCCGTCCCCTACGTCTTCGCGGTCAAGTACGGCACGGGGCCCCGGTGCGGCGACGGCGGCGAGACCTTCTGCCGCCGCCTGGGAGCCGCCCTCGTCGATCTGGAGCTCGGGTTCGGCGTGTCCGAGGGCGTGGAGCTGAGCCTGCTCGCGCGGCTCGGCCTCGCGGACGACGCGGCGGCGAACGCACGCCCCGTCGCCTTCGGCCTCGGCGTCCGGGCGTACGGCTCACCGCACTCGATGGTCAAGCTCTACTTCGGCGGGCGCGTCGTGCTGGACGTGACCTCCTCGCAGACCGAGGAGTGGAGCAGCGTCGACGTCGGCGGCCGCGGCGAGCTGGGCCTGCAGGTGGACTTCGTCCGCTACGTGGGCATGTACCTCCAGCTCGGCGAGACCCTGACCGTCCTGCGCGGCTTCTACTTCGTCACCGACCTCTCGGCAGGAGTCCAGGCCCGGTTCCCCTGATCGCGCGAATGGCGCGCAATTCGGCGCCGATGTGGTACTCCACGGCCGGTGCCTCGCCCCGCCCCCCCGCCGACCGCGACGAGACCGGCTCCCGTGACGGGCCGCATGGGCGCGCCCGCGGTCGCGCTCCGGCTCCTCGTGGCGATCGGCGCCGCGGCGCTCGTCGCCTGCGGAGACGACGGCGAGCCGGCGCCCGCCGAGGCGGAGCGGGCGGCCGCAGAGGAGCAGCCGGAGCCGCCTCGGCCGTCGGACGTCCGCCTGTTCAAGCGGAGCCGGCCGATGATGGGCACCATCTTCCAGATCACGGTGGCGGGCGAGCCCGAGGACCGCGCCGAGCCGGCCGTGCGCGCGGCGCTCGACGAGATCGCGCGGCTCGAGGACGTGCTCAGCGAGTGGCGGCCCGACAGCGAGATCTCGCGCATCAACGCGGCGGCGGGCGAAGACCCGGTGCGCGTGGGGCAGGACACGCTCGCCGTGGTGAAGGCCGGGCTCGACGTCTCGCGCTGGAGCGAGGGCGCGTTCGACCTCTCGTGGGCGGCGCTCCGGGGCCTCTACGACTTCCGTCCCGGACACGGGGCCGTCCCACCGAGGGAGGAGCTGCGGCGCCGCCTCCCGCTCATCGACTGGCGCGAGATCCAGCTCGACGAGGAGGCGCAGACGGTCTTCTTGAAGCGCGACGGGATGGCCATCGGGACCGGCGGGATCGCCAAGGGCTACGCGCTCGACCGCGCGGCGGCCATCCTCGAGGAGGCCGGCATGCGGAGCTTCATGCTCTTCGGTGGCGGGCAGGTGCAGGTCCACGGGATGCGAGGCGACCGGCCCTGGCGCGTGGGCATCCAGCACCCGCGCCGGCCGGACTACTTCGCCTTCCTCGAGGCCACCGAGGGCACCATCTCGACGTCCGGGGACTACGAGCACTTCTTCATCGACGAGGCCGGCAAGCGCTGGCACCACATCCTCGATCCACGCACCGGGATGCCGGTCGAGGGGACGCTGTCGGTCACCGTCGTCGCGCCGAGCGGGGTCACCGGGGACGCGCTGTCGACGGCCTGCTTCGTGCTCGGCCCCGAGCGGTGCATGCAGATGATGCAGCGGGTGCCGGGGGGTCCCACCGCCATCGTCGTGGACGGCGAGTTCCGTCTGATCACGACGCCCGGCGGCATGGAGCGCCTGCGGTTCAACATGCCGCTCGAGGACGGCGTGCTGCCGCACTGACGACCCGTGCTGCTGCGTCAGTAGACGAAGAAGCTGCCCCCGAAGCCCAGGATCCACGTGTGGGTCCCGTCCGTCACGCTCGGCAGGTACCAGCCGACGCGCAGGTCCCCGGTCGGCCCCTCGTCCCCGCGGAGCGTGCCGCCCAGGAACACCCCCGCGGGGATGTAGGCGTTGTTCGGCTGGCCGGGCAGGAACACCGCGTCGAGCCCCGACGATACCCCCAGGAAGAACGTGTCGGACGCCTGGAACGTGACCGACACGGGGAGCGAGAGCGCCGTCTGCACCGGATCGTGGTAGAGCGCGCTGAACACGACGCCCCCGTCGAGCCGCACGGCGTCCGAAGCACGCAGGAGCAGCCGGAGCGAGGCGGTCGTCGAGAAGGCCGACTCGTCGCGCACCGGCACGTGCGCCGCGAGCTGGATGCCGGCCTCGAAGGTGCCCTCGACGAGGCGGTAGAGCCCGTAGGCCCCCGGGTCGTTGAAGCGCCCCTCGGGAGCGATCTGTACGGGCAGGGCGACGAGCCCGATCTCCAGGTCGTCGGTCACCCCGAAGCCGATGACGCCGAGGAGCGACACGTAGCTCTGCCGGTCGAGCCCGCCGTCCCGCTCCGCCGAGGCGACGAAGAACGTGCCGTCGATCCGGGCCGCGCCGGCGGGCACCGTCAGCGGGCGGCGCGCGAGCACCAGGGGCTGGCGCGGCGAGACCGCGTCGGACGGGCCCTGGCCGCCCGGAGCGGCCGGCGGCTGCTCGACGGGTTCGGGCGGCGGGGGCGCGGCCGGCTGGGGAAGCGGCGGGGGCGGTGCCGGGAGCGGAGGCCCGGGCGGGGGCGCGATCTCGGCCGCACCCTCCTCCGCCCCCGTGCCCTCGCCCTCGGCGCCCTGCGCGCCGGGCGCCGCGTCCCCCTCTTCGACCGCATCCTCGGCGGGCGGCACGCCGGCGTCGGGCGGCGCGGTCCCGGCGTCCTGGGCACGCGCCACCCCGCCCGCGCTCACCAGCGCGAGGGCCATCAGCAACCGCGACCATCCCCTCATGGCCGCGAGTATAGAGTGGACGGCGGGCCGATCGCGGTGTTTTCGCTCAGCGGCCGAGCGCGGCCCCGAGGTCGGCCGGGTCGGTCAGGGGCAGGCCGCAGGCCCGGTCCCTGCAGACGTAGGCCGTGGCGCGCCCGTCCTTCTGGCGGCGCCCTCCGAGGATCGCCGCGACGCCTCCGGCGCCGGCGGGTGTGTCGGGTGCGACGCGCGCGAGCGCCCGGTTGGGCACGTAGGCGCGGCGGGCGGCGTCGAGGAGCGCCTCGCCGTCGGGATCGCCGGGCGCGGCCACGACCACGATCTGCGTCGGGCCGTGGACGTACCGGTCCATCGCGCCGAGCAGGTGACCGAAGCCGAGCGGCTGCGCGAGGGCCTGCCCCGCGAGCGATCGGATCGTCGCCTCCGCGTGCTCGAGATAGCGCTCCTCGCCGCCGAGCGCGTGCAGGCGCAGGAGCGCGTGCGTCGTGCTGGAAGCGCCCGACGGAACCGCGTTGTCGAACGCGTCCTTCGCTCGCACGATGAGGTCCGGCGCCCCGTCGGGAGCGAAGTAGAACCCGCCCCGCGCGCCGTCCCAGAACCTCTCGATCGTCACCTCGACGAGCGCTCGGGCGAAGTCGAGGGCGGCGTCGTCCATCGTCGCCTCGTACACGTCGACGGCGGCGCACGCGAGGGCGCCATGGTCCTCGAGGAAGGCGTCGATGCGGGCCTGCCCGTCCTTGTAGATGCGCAGGAGACGTCCGTCCCGCCACAGCTCGCGCCTCACGAAGCCGAGGCTCTCGTGGGCGAGCCGGACCAGGTCGGGCTCACCGAGGGCGGCGCCCGCCTCGGCCATGGCGCCGATGGCGAGCCCGTTCCACCCCGCGATGACCTTCTCGTCCCGGAAGGGACGAGCCCGCTCCGCGCGCGCGGCGAAGAGCTTCGCCCGCGCGCTCGCGAGGAGCGACAGGACCTCCTCTTCGCCCACGCCCATCTCCCGCGCCACGGCCGACGCCGGACGGCTCACGTGGAGCACCGTCGCGCCGGTGTCCTCGAAGTTGCCGCCGGGAGCGACGCCGAAGTAGAGGCTCGCCGCGCGTGCCTCGTCCGGCGCGAGCACCTCCTCGAGCTGCTCGGGCGTCCACACGAAGAACCTGCCCTCCTCGCCCTCGCTGTCGGCGTCCTGCGCGGAGTAGAAGCCGCCCTCCTCGGCGCGCATCTCGCGCGTGAGGTACCGCGTCAGCTCCCGCACCGTCTCCGCCCACCGCTCTTCACCCGTGGCGCGCCACGCGTCCAGGTACAGGCGCGCCAAGAGCGCGTTGTCGTAGAGCATCTTCTCGAAGTGCGGCACCAGCCAGCGCTCGTCGGTCGAGTAGCGGTGGAAGCCGCCTCCGAGGTGATCCCAGATGCCGCCCTCGCGCATGGCCCCGAGCGCCTGGTGCACCCGCTCGAGCGACGCGCCGCCGCCGTGCCGCCACCACGCGCGCAGCATGACGTCGAGGGCCATCGTGTTCGGGAACTTGGGACGCTCTCCGAACCCGCCGTGCGCTTCGTCGAAGCGGGGCGTCATCCGGGCCGCGGCCTGCTCGAGCAGATCCGGCGGCGGATCCTCGGGCTCGCCCCGGGCCTCGGTGATCTCCGCGATGGCGTCCGTGATCTCCGAGGCCGAGCGCTCCACGTCCTCACGCCGGTTCCGGTAAGTGTCCGCGACCGAAGCGAGCACCTTCCGGAAGCCGGGCATGCCGTAGCGGTCCACGGGCGGGAAGTACGTGCCCGCGAAGAAGGGACGCAGCTCGGGAGTCAGGAACACGGTGAGCGGCCAGCCGCCGCTCCGTCCCATGAGCTGCACCGTGATCTGGTAGACCTGGTCGAGATCGGGGCGCTCCTCGCGATCGACCTTCACGTTGACGAACCGCTCGTTCATGAGCCGGGCCGTCCGTGGGTCGTCGAAGGACTCGTGCGCCATCACGTGGCACCAGTGGCACGCGCTGTACCCGATGGACAGCAGGATGGGCTTGTCTTCCCGCCGCGCCGTGGCGATGGCCTCGTCTCCCCACGGATACCAGTCCACGGGGTTGTGCGCGTGCTGGCGCAGGTACGGCGAGACCTCGGTCGCCAGGCGGTTGTCCCGTCGCTCGCTCCCGTGGACGTCGGCCATGGCCCGCCTATAGGGCGCCCCCCGGGGCGTGCAAAGCCCCGGGCGCCTCGCGGCGCATCCTCCGAGCGCCGGCGAGCGCCGCCGCCCGGCCTTCAGCTCCCCCGCTCGACCTCGAGCCCGTCCGCCTCCCAATGGAGGAACCCGCCCGCGAGGAAGCCCACCTCGACGCCGCGCTCCTGGAGCTTCCCGGCGAGGTCCTTCGCCTCGTCGGTCGTGCGGGAGTACAGGACGCGCACCCGACCGTCGGTCGGCGCGAGCTCGGCCGCGCGCTCGAGCACCTGGGCCGCCGGGACGTTCCTCGCCCCCGGGATGCGGTAGCGCGCGTAAGCGCTCGCGTCCCGCACGTCGATCGGCACCGCGCGCCGGGCGGCGAGGAGCTGCGCGAGCTCGGCCGGCTTCACCTCTGCGGCCTCGGCCGGCAGCACGGGCTCGACCAGCTCGAGGAGCTGCTGCTTCGAGAGGAGCCCGAGGTGGTGGCCCGCGACCTGGCCCTGGTGGACGAGCACCAGCATGGGGATGCTCTGCACCCGGAAGCTCTGGGCGATCATCGGGTTTCGATCGACGTCGATCTTGACGACCTTGAGCTTGCCCTCGAGCTCGTTCGAGACCTCCTCCACGATCGGCGAGAGCTGCTTGCAGGGCTGGCACCAGTCCGCGTAGAGGTCGATGAGGACCGGCAGCTCTGCACGGAGAACCTCGCTCTCGAAGGTGGCGTCGCTCACCGCCTGCACGGCCATCGCTGTTCCGCTCTCCTCTCTCCGGGAGTCAGTAGGACGATTTCCCCGTCCCGCCAGTCACGATCGCGACGCTGGCGCTCGCGCCGATGCGCGTCGCGCCGGCGCGCACCATGGCGTCGGCCCCCGCGGCGTCGCGGACACCGCCCGAGGCCTTGACGCCCATGTCCTGGCCGACGATCCGGCGCATGAGCTGGATGTCTTCCACGGACGCGCCCCCCGGACCGAAGCCGGTCGAAGTCTTCACGAAGGCCGCGCCCGCCGCCTTCGAGAGCGCGCAGGCGATCACCTTCTCGTCGTGGTCGAGCGCGCCGGTCTCGAGGATCACCTTCACGGGCGCCGGCCGCGCAGCCTCCACCACGGCGCGGATGTCTTCGAGCACCATCTGGTGGTCGCGGCCCTTGAGCGCGCCGATGTTGATGACCATGTCGATCTCGTCCGCGCCGTCTCGGATCGCCTGCTTGGTCTCGTAGGCCTTCGCCCCCGTGCTCGCGGCGCCGAGCGGGAACCCCACGACCGCCACGGTCATGACGCCGCTGCCCCGCAGCCGCTCCTTGCAATGGCGGACGTTCGCCGAGTTCACGCACACCGACGCGAAGCGGTACGTCCGGGCCTCGTCGCACAGGGCGGCGAGTTGATCGCGGCTCACGTCCGGCTTGAGCAGGGTGTGATCGATCAGCCCGGCGAGATCGCGGCGGACGGGACCGACGCCGGGGGATGCGCCCACCCGGTCGGCCCCGGCGTCCCGGATGACGGCCACGTCGTCGGGGCGCCGGACGACGCACAGCCCGTCACCGCCGCACTGCTCGACCGGCGCCGTGCAAGGGGTGTTCTTGAGATCCGAGAGGAGCTTCAGCTCGACACGCCTCGCCACCGCCTCGACGATCCGCTCGATGTCCCTGCCCTGACGCATCCGGGCAGGGACCCTATATCGCCCCGGCCCCATGAGCAAAGGGGTAGGATGCTCCGGTTGCCCGACAGCGCGGGCGGATGTAGGACAGGACCGGCGGAATGGACGTCACCTGCGAACGCTGCGGTACGGAGTACGAATTCGACGAGACCCTGGTCTCCGATCGGGGGACCACCGTCAAGTGCACCAACTGTGGGCACCTGTTCAAGGTGTTCCGCCCGGGCTCGGGCCCCGCGGGCGACCGCAACTGGTCCATCCGCCGGCGCGACGGGACCACCCTCGTGCTGACCTCCCTCCGCGAGCTGCAGAAGCTCATCACCAAGGGGGAGCTCGCCGAGGACGACGAGATCTCCCGCTCGGGCGAGGGCTGGAAGCTACTCGGATCCATCGCCGAGCTCGGGACGTTCTTCGCCGCCGCACGCGCGGCCGCCGGCCAGAAGCCCGACCTCACGCGCAAGGACTCGACGCTGCCGTTCGACACCGGGCCCGCCGCCGCGCCGTTCAAGAAGTCGCCGTCCGCCGCTCCGCCCCCGAGGCACGACGTCCGCGCCTTCGCCCGGACCGAGGAGATGGACCGGTCGGTGCCGCCGGCGCCGTCCCGAGGGTCGCAGTCGGGACCGCTCCCGGCTCCGCCCTCGGCGGGCCCGCCGCGGAGCGGCAAGGGCACGATCATGGGCGTGGGCGCGGGGCCGTCGTCGGCGCCGCCCCCTCCCCGGAGCGCGAAGGGGACGATCATGGGCGTCGGATCGTCGGCGCCGCCCCCGCCGGACGCCGCGCCGGCCTCGCCGCAGATCCCGCCGCCGGCGGCCGTCCCGAGCGCAGGCGGGCAGGTGCGCAAGGCCGCCCCGTCCCCGCGCAGCGCGCCCACCCGGCCCGAGAGCGTCGACCGGACCGCGGACGAGCGCCCTCGTGGCCGGGCCATCGTGGCCACGCGAGAGGCTCCGTTCGAAGACCGCCCCACGACGCCCACGGACCGGCCCCGAAGCGCCCGGCCGGGAGGGGGCCGACCGTCGGAGCGCCCGTCGAACCGGCCGCTCTACATCGACGAGTCGGACGAGGCCGTGCGCCCGCGGCGCGGGAGCCGAGCGGGCCTGTGGATCGGCCTCGTGGTCCTGCTCGTCGCCGCCGGCGGTGTCGCGCTCTCCTGGGAGCGGATCGCCCCCATGCTCGGCATGGCCGAGGCAGAGGACCCGCTCGCGCCCTTCCTCGCCCGCGGCGACGAGGCGCTGTCGAAGGACCACCCGGAGGCCTACGGCGACGCGATCCGCGAGTACACCCGGGGCACCGCGATCGACGAGCGCGATCCGCGCATCCTCGCGCGGCTCGCCCTGGCCCACACCCTCCTCGCTCAGGCCCTCGACTTCCAGGCCGACGACCTCGAGGCCCGCGCGGCCGCCGACCCCGCGCTCGCCGGTGAGGCGGCCGCGCTCCGCCGCGAGCAGCGGCGCAACGCGGACGAGGGGCGGCGGCTCGCGGAAGACGCCGTGAGACAGAACGCGAACCACATCGAGGCGGTCGTCACTCTGGCCGACGCGCTCCGGATGACGGGCGACGCCTCCGGTGCGCGCTCGCACCTCGACCGCGCCGAGACGATCGAGCCGGAGGCGACGGCCGAGCGGCTGCGCGTCGAAGCGCTGCTCGCGATGGAGCAGGCAGGGGGCGACGTCTCGGCGGCGGGAGACGGGGCCGCGGCGGCCATCGAGAAGGACCCGGCGTCGATCCGCGCGCGCCTCCTGTACGCCCGGGCGCTCCTGGCCGACGGAAACGTGGCGCAGGCGCGCGGTCAGATCGACGTGGTGCTGCGCGACCACCCGCAGCACCCGGGCGCGCTCCACCTGAAGGACGCCATCGACCGCGGGCTGCCGCCTGCGGCCCCCGTCGTGGCGGTGCTCGACGCCGGGACCGCGGACGCGGGCACGGCCGAGGAGCCGCCGGCCGAGGTCGCCGAAGCACAGGCCGCCGCGGAGGAGGAGAGCGGCGGCGGCGGTGGCGGCACGGGCGGGATCCCTCGTGGACGCGACTACAGCTGGTACATCCGGAGCGGCGACGAGGCGCTCGAGCGGAGCGACGTGGGGCGGGCGCGCGCGCTCTTCGACGCGGCGCTCGAGCAGCGCCCCGGCGGCTCGGAGGCGCTGAACGGTCTCGGGTACGTGATGATCGAGACCGGCAACGCGAGCGGGGCCGCGCAACGCTTCCGGCAGGCCTCGAGCCAGGGCTACGCGCCGGCGTACATCGGCCTCGGGGCTGCATACCGGGCGATGGGCCAGACCGAAAACGCGGCAAACGCGTACCGGAGCTACCTCGAGCGACTCCCCAACGGGCCGCAGTCGAGCATCGCGCGCAGCCAGCTCGCCCAGCTCGGCGCCTCGGAGTCGAGCTCGGGCGGCGGCGAGAGCGGCGGCGGGAGCGGCGGAGACGGGGCCGGGAGCGGTGGAGGCGGAGCCGGGAGCGGTGGAGGCGAGAGCGGTGCCGAGCCGGCGCCCCCGACGCCGCCCGATTCGCTTCCGGCCCCCCGCGGGACCGACCCGGACAACCCCCCGCCCGAGTCCGACCCGCCGGCGGTGGGCTCGGAATGAGCAAGCCGGCGCTCCTCGCCCTCGCGCTCGCGCTCGCGGCCTGCGGGGACGACGCCCCGGCGCCGCCGCCTCCCGAGGGCAGCGGCGAGCCCGAGGTGCGCGAGATCCGGCTCCATCAGCCTCCGGTCGAGGGCAGCCAACCCGAGCTGTTCGCCGCTCCCGAGCCCTCGCTCACCGACGCCCTCAGGCGCATCGACGCGGTCGTTCGCGACGAGCAGGCCAGGGGTCTGTTCCTGCGAGTCGGTCCCATGATGGGCGCGTGGGGACGCGTCGCGGACCTGCGCGCGGCTCTCGGCCGGGTACGCGAAGCGGACAAGCCCGTGCACTGCCACTTCGAGGTCACGGACAACGCCGGCTTCGCCCTGATGGCGTCGTCCTGCGACCGCATCAGCATGACTCCGGCCGGACACCTCGATCTCGTCGGCGTCTCCGCGCACCTCTTCTACGCCAAGAGCCTCCTCGACAACGTGGGCCTGCGGGCGGAGATGATGCAGATGGGCCGCTACAAGGGGGCTGCGGAGCCTCTCACGCGCGAGTCGATGAGCGACGCGGTGAGGGAGTCGATGGGGGCGCTCCTCGACGACCTGCAGGCGTCGCTCGTCGGCGCCGTCTCGGAGGGCAGGAACCTCCCACAGGAGCGCGTCCAGGCGTTGCTCGACGACGGGCCCTACGGCGCCCACCAGGCCCGCGAGGCGGGTCTCGTGGACGACGTCAGCTTCGACGACGAGGCGCGCGAGCACGCCCGGCAGGCGAGCGGCGTCGAGCGCGTCACGCACGTGCCGCTGCGCGAGCGGCCCGAGCCGATGTCGCTGCTCGACCTGCTCGCGGCCCTCGGCGGAGAGGCGCCCAAGAGCGTCCCGGAGGGAGACCGGATCGCGCTCGCGTACCTCGAGGGCAACATCGTCGACGCCGAGGAAGAGGGCATGGGCGGCGCCCGCAGCGGACCGTTCGTGCGCGCCATGCGGAGCTTCGCCGACGACGACGAGGTGAAGGCCGTGGTCCTGCGCATCGACTCACCGGGCGGCTCGGCGCTCGCGAGCGATCGGATGTGGCACGCGGTCCGCCGCGTCGCGAAGAGGAAGCCGGTCATCGTCTCGGTCGGTGACATGGCGGCGAGCGGCGGCTATTACGTCGCCTCGGCTGGAACCGAGATCCTCGCTCACGAGGACAGCCTCGTCGGCTCGATCGGAGTGGTGGGCGGGAAGATCGTCGCGAGCGACCTGCTCGAGCGCATCGGGATCAACGTGGAGGTGCTCGCTCGGGGCGACAACGCCGCCTGGTCGAGCCCGGTGCGCGGGTTCGACGAGGAGGAGCGACGGATCCTCGAGCGAATGCTGCGCGCCACCTACCGCCGCTTCGTCAGCCGCATCGTCGAAGGGCGCGAGATGCAGCGCGAGGAGGTCCTGGCCGGCGCCGAGGGCCGCATCCTGAGCGGACGCGCCGCCAAGGCCCTCGGCCTCGTCGACGAGCACGGCGGCCTCTGGGAAGCGCTCGCTCGCGCGCGGGAGCAGGCCGGGCTCAGCGAGTGGGCGCCCGTCGAGCGCTGGCCGCGCAAGAAGTCCCTGCTCGAGGCCATCGCCGAGGGGTTCGGCGGAGCCGCGCCGGACGACCGCGTCTCGACCTTGCTCGCCGAGCTCGGCGCCCTGGCCGGTCCGCTCGCGGAGGCCGCGGTCACCGCCCCGCTCCTGCTCGGCCGGGAGCGGGTGGCCGTCGCCCTGCCCTACGTCCTGGTCGTGAACTGAGCGGCTCCCGGCGCGCGGCGCATTCTGCTACCCTGCTCGGCCAATGGGCCACGGACTCGCGCCCAGCCCCATCGCCTGCGAGCTGTTGGACCTGGCGCAGCGGAGGGCCAGCGGCAGCGTCGAAATCGGTGGGCGGCGCGTCGTCCTGCGTGGGGGCGAGATCGTCGACGTGAGGCCGGCGGACGACGACGAGCGGCTCGGCGACTTCCTCGTACACGCCGGCCGCATCGACGCCGGGCAGCTCGCTCTGGCACGCGACGAGGCGGCGCGCACCGGCGACTCGCTCGACACGGTGCTGAGGCGGCGAGGCCTCGTCGACGAACGGCCGCTCCGAGAGACGCGCCGGGCCATGTGGCTCGACCGGCTCGTCCGAGGGCTCGCACGCGCTCGGGACGACGCACCGGTCTTCGAGCCCGAGGGAGCGGACGGGCCGGCGAGCGGCGTCGAGACGGTTCCGCTCGTGCTCGACGCGCTCGCGCGGCGGGCGGACGACGGCGACGCGGAGCTCGTGGGGGCCCAGGTGGACCGGCTCTTCGAGCTCGCCGACGGCCCGCACCGCGAGATCGCCGAGCGGTGGTGCGACGTCGGGAAGATGGACGCCCCTCTCACGATCGCTCAGCTACTCCATCGGTCGCCGGGCGCCGCGCGGCGGATCGCGGCGATGCTCCGGGCGGGCCTCGCGCAGCTCGGCGAGGCGACGGCGTCGAGCGGGCGCATGTCCTCGCTGCCCCCGCCGCGACTGCCCGAGCTCGTCCTCGAGCCCGGGGCCGCTCCCACGCCAGCTCTGCCGAGGGACCTGACGCCGCGCCTGTCCCGCTTCCCCTCCTTCGTCGCGCCGCTCGACGATCCGCTCGAGCCGATCGAGAGCCGCATCCGCCAGCTCGAGGAGGCGGGCGAGGACGGCTCGCGAAGGGCGGCTGCCTGGAAGGAGCTCGCCCGCGTGTGGCAGAGCCACCATGGCGCGATCGCCGAGGCGACGCGCGCGTGGCGAGAGAGCGCCGCGGCCGATCCGAACGACGTGGACGCGCTCGACCAGGCGGCGATCCTGTGCGCGGCGACGGGTCGTCTCGACCTGGCGCGGGCGTACGCCGAGGCGGGCGCCGCAGCGACCGAGGGCCCCGAGCACGTCGCCGCGTGCCTCCGCCTCGCGCGCGTCGCGCTGCGCGACGGAGACGTGGAGGGGTGCGTCGCCGCCGCGCGCCAGGCGCTCGAGGCCGACCCGGCTGCGACCGAGCCCCACGAGCTCCTCTCCATCGTGCTCCGGCGGGCCGGCCGCATGGAGGAGGCGGCAAGGCACGCGGCCCACGCGGCCGAGCGCCTGCTCGGCACGCACCCGGGGCGCGCGCGGGCGCTCCTCGCCTGGGCGCATCACGTGCTCCCGGACGACCCGGGGCTCCTCCAGAGCTACGCACAGGCTCTCGTCGCGGACGGACACCCGGAGGCCGCCGTGGCCGTGCTCGCCGATGCCGCGCGGACCGCGGCCGATCCGGACCTCGCGCGCGCCCTGCGCCTGTCGGCCGCCGAGCACGCGGAGGCCGCCGAGCGGCCCGACCTCGCGAGCGAGCTCCTCCTCGAGGCGTTCGACGCCGAGCCACACCTCGACATCCTCTACGAGCCGCTCGCGGTCGATCTCGAGGCAGCCAGCGCCGCCGCCCGGCGCGCCGTGGTGCTGGAGGACGTGGCCTTCGCCTGCGCGCCGGAGGACCGGGCCTACTGGCTCACACGCGCCGCCGAGGCGCACGCGGCCCTGCCCGGCGGGACCGAGCAGGCGGTCGACCTCTTCGCGCGGGCTCTCGAAGCCGACCCGGGCGCGGAGCGGCCGCTCGAGTCGCTCCGCGCGCTGGCTCGTGACGCGTCCGATCCGACCCTCCTCGCCGACGCGCTCGAGCGAACGCTGCGCCGCGTCCCGGCCGGCAGAATGGACGCCCGGAGTCGCCTCCTCCTCGAGCTGGCGTCGCTCGCCGACGAACGCCTCGGCTCCCCACACCGCGCGCACTGGGCGTGGGCTCGGCTCGCCGACCTCGTGCCCGATCCCGAGTCGGCCCGGGAGCACGTGGCGCGCCTGGCCAAGAAGCTGCGGGTGACCGACGGGGTCGTGCAGATGGCTGCGCAAGATCTCGAACGGGCGGGCGACGACCGGCCTTCGGCGGCGCGCAAGCTCGCCGCCGTGCTCCGCGAGCACCCCGACGAACGCGGACGCGCCGCGGAGCTGTACCGCGAGGCGCTCGCCGCAGAACCGGAAGACGCGGCGGCCGCCTCGGCGCTCGAGCGGCTCTTGTGGGTGCTGGGCGACGACCGAGCCCTCGCGGGCTTCCTGCGCGAACGCGTCGCATGCGCCGGAGGTCGGCTCGAGAAGCTCCGGCTCCTCACGCGACTCGCCGCCGTCGAGCACGCGCTCGGCGCGCACCAGCGGTGCTGCGAAGCCTGCCTCTCGATCCTGGACCTGTCGCCGCACCACGACGAGGCCCTGGCCCGCCTCGAGCGGCGCGCGCGCGGGCTCGGCGACGGCGGGCTCGAGCAGGCGGCCTTCGAGCGTCGACTCCTGTCGACCGCCGAGCCGCGGGAACGTGCACGCATCTGTTGCGCTCTCGCGCGGCGCGCCGAGGCCGCCGGTGATCGGGACGGAGCTCGCCGGCTCGCCGAGCAGGCGTTGTCGCTCGATCGCGCCGCCGCCGATGCGGCCTTGCTGCAGTCCCGGAACGGCGGAGACGATGCGGCAGCGGAAGCCGTCGAGGCGCTCGTCGGCCTCCGGCAGTCCTTCGGGGACTCGGCGCCGCTCGCGGCGGCTCTGATCGAGGCCGCGGACCGAGCGGCCGACGTCGCGCTGCGCGACGAGGTGCTCGAGGCGTGGTGCGCTCTGGCCCCCTTCGACCCGCAGCCGGCGGTGCGGCGCCTCGAGGCGTTCACGGGTGGAGACGAGCCGGCCGCGCTGCGCTCGGCGATCGAGCACGCCACCCGCACGGACGCGCCCGACGCGGCCCCCGTGCTCGCCGCGCTCGAGCGCCTGGTCGGTCTCGTCGGACCGGGGGAGGCGACCCCCGTCGCGCTCGCCGTGGTGGACCGACTGGGACACGCGGACGGCGCGCTCATCGATCGCGTGCTGCGGCCCGCCCTCGAGAGCCGCGACTTCCGTCAGAGGGTGGCTGCCCTCGAGCGCCGCGTCGCCCACGCGCACAAGCCCGACCGACTCTCGCCGCTGCGTGAGCTCGCTGCGCTGCACCGGGAGGCGGGCGATCGCGCAGCCGAGGCCCGGACCCTGATCCGCGTGCTCGAGGTCGAGCCCCACGACGACGAGGCGCTCGCGCGGCTGTCGACCCTGTACGCCGAGACGGGCGAGAGCGACCGGCTCATGGCCGTGCTGTCGCTCCGGCTGGAGAGCACGGAGGACGCCGCAGAGCGCAAGGAGCGGATGCTCGACCTCGCGGCAGCAGCGCTGCGGGTACGGGGCGACGCCGAGAGCGCCCAGGGCTTCGTCCGCCAGGTCATCGACGAGGCCGGAGAGGACCTCGATGCGGTCATGTCGGCGGCCGGCGCGATCGCCTCGATGGGGCGGCCCGAGGAGGCGATCGACACGATCGTGCGCGCCATCGCCGGGCGGCCACCGAAGGAGGCGGGCCCTGCCCTCGAACGCGCCGTGGGGATCGCGCGGGAGCACGGCGGGGCGGCGCTCGCCCTCGAGACCGCCGTACGCGGGCTCGAGATCGCTCCGTCGCACGCGCCGCTCCTGCTCCACTTCGAGCACCTCGCGCTCGAGCTCGGGGACGTGGCGACGGCCCGCCGCACCTACGAGGCGCTCGCCGGCCGCGCCATGGGACCGCACGGACGCCGCGCGCTCCTGTACCGCGAAGCGCGGTGGCTCGAACGCGCGGGTGACCCGGTCGGCGCGCTCGAGGCGTACCAGGCGGCGTTCGCGCTCTCTCCGAGCCTGGGCGTCATCTTCAAGGCGATCGAGCGGCTGGCCCAGGAGCTCGGCAGCTACCAGGGCCTCGCCGAAGCGTGCCTCACGATGGCCGAGCGGATGCCGCACGCCGAGCTGCGGATGGAGCTCATGCGGCGGGCGGCGGGACTGTTCGAGCAGGAGATGGGGCTCGCCGGGCGCGCCTTCGACGTGCTCGACGAGGCCTGGCGGACGCTGGGGGGCACGGCGCTCTTCGATGAGCTGCGGCGCCTCGCCCGGATCCTCGCCGAGAGCGACGCGCCGGCCGGCCGGCAGGCCTTCGACCGGATGGTGGCGCGGCTTCGGGACCGGGCCGACAAGAGCTGGGACGACGAAGACCGCGCAGCGGCGCTCGTCTCGGCCGCGCAGCTCTGCGCGGTGGACGCGCAGGACGTGGACCGAGCCGCGGCGCTGGTCGACGAGAGCCTCCGCGCCGCCGACGCGCCTCGGGAGCAGCACGCCGAGGCGCTGTGTGAGCTCGCCTCTTGGCTCTCGGCGGCGGGGCGACGAGAGGAGGCCTGCGCGCGCGCCCGCGACGCGCTCGAGCGAGCGCCGGAGCACGAGCGGGCGCGGGCGCTCTGCCGCGAGCTCGGCGCCGAGGGGGAGACCGCGGCCGAGACCGAGGCCGGGGCCGGGGCCGAGGCCGGGACCGAGGCCGAGACCGTGGCCGAGGCCGGGACCGCGGCCGAGACCGGGACCGCGGCCGGGACCGCGGCCGAGACCGCGGCCGGGACCGTCACCGCGGCCGAGACCGGGACCGCGGCCGGGACCGCGGCCGAGACCGCGGCCGGGACCGTCACCGCGGCCGAGACCGGGACCGCGGCCGAGACCGGGACCGCGGCCAACGAGGAGGCGACGCTGCGGGAGGCGGTGGGAGGGGGTGATCTCGACGCGGCCGAGCGGCTCGCGGTGCTCATCGCCTCCGACGCCCGCCGAAGCCGCGAAGCGCTCGATCTGCTCCTGTGGCTGCTCCGCCGCGACCCGAGCCGCGCCGACGCGCTCCGGCGGCTGCACACCATGGCGGTCGCGCTCGGAGCGGGCGCGGTCGCGCAGGTGAGCGCCGAGATCCTCTCACTGTTCGATCGCGACCTGCCGGTGCCCGCCGCCGAGGCGCTCCTACACTGCAATCGCTTCCTCGAGCGACCGACACGTCTCGAGCACGGCGCGCGGCTGCTCGCCTGGACCCGGGTCCTCGGGCTGGTCTGGGAGGGCGCGCTGCCCATGTTCCGCACGCAGCTCGCCGAGCACGGGGTCGTCGGGACCGACCGCGTCACTCCCTACACGAGCTCCCCGGTCGCAGACGCGTGGGCCGATGCCGTGCGCGTGGTGGGAGTCGAGGACGTCACGCTCTATGTCCGCAGGACCCCGACCGGGGAGGTCTTCCCTGCCACCACCCACCCGCTCTCGATCATCGCAGGAAGCGCCCTCGGCGACGAGTCGCCCGTGGCCATCCGCTTCCGGCTGGGCCGCGCCCTCGAGCTCGCCCGACCCGACCATCTCCTGCTCGCCACCCTCCCGGAGGACGAAGGGGCGACGCTCCTCGACGGGGTCGTCGCGGCCTTCGGGCCGCCGGAGCTCGGCGGCCGAGCCACGCGGGAAGCGGTGGGCACGGCGGCCGCGCTCTGGAACACCATCCCGGGGCGCATCCAGCAGCGAATCCGCGATCTGGTCGCGCAAGCCGGCGATCCGCTTCCGTACCACGTGCTCCGAACCGCCGTCCACGTCACGGCCGCGCGCTCGGGGGCGATGGTCGCCGGCCAGGTACGCGCTGCCGCCGAGACCCTCTTGCTCGACGACCCGGACCTGTTCGAGCGCGCGCTCGACACCGAGCCCGCCTTCCAGGCCGCCTGCCGCGCGTCTCCCCCGCTCGTCGGCCTCTTGCGCTTCGCCCTCTCGGACACCTACCTGGCCGCCCGAGCCCGCGCCCTCGGCCTCTGAGGCCGACCTTCACATGCAGACGGAAGACGACAGCGGCACATCGCAGGTGAAGTCCTGCCCCGGCGTGCAGCAGATCGACTCGGCGACGTCCTCGGCCGAGATGCACTGGAAGAGGCAGGTGCCGCGGCAGACGTCGATCGGCCAGAGCCAGTCGTCGCTCTCCACGTCCACGTCGCCGTTCGTCTCGCCGAACACCCGGATCGACGCGATCACCACGGTGGCCGCCGCATCGTCGCCGCCCTCGCCGCCGAGCTGCTCGAAGAGCACGTCGGCGTAGGCCGGCGGGATCGCCAGGATGTTCCCGACCACCTGACTCGCCGCGTTCGCCTGCGGGGTCGAGGGCACGAAGCCCGAGGTCGGGACGCTGAAGGGGTTGGGCAGGCCGGGGCCGAAGTCGATGAGGCCGCCGGCCGCATCCTGCAGCTCCACCTCGGCGCCCTGAAGGTGGATGCCGTTGGGGTCGGTGCGCAGCGGCGCGTCGGAGCCGCGCGACCGGAGCTGGTTGTTGTAGAGCGGGAAGGCGAAATAGCCGAAGCGGCTCTCGACGTTGAAGACGCCGCGGCTCACGAGGGCGTTGCCGGCCTCGAGCGTGCAGTCGTCGCCGCTCGGCGCGACGTGCCCCGAGATGTACAGACTGGCCCCGTCGTTGTCGACGCAGCCGCCGGCCGCGAGCGCGGCGGCGATGAGGAACGTGAGCACGACGAACGGACGCATGGTGATCCTCCCGCTTGGCGCGAGTACCTCCCGATCGTATCCGGCATGGGGCCGAGGACCAAATTTGGCTCAGGCCGGGAGCAGCCACGCGCGCAGATCGTCGAGCGTGATGGGTACGACTTCGGTGCACCCCGGATCACCAGGGACCACGAAGCGCACACGCTCCGCGGATCGCTTCTTGTCGGACGCGAGGAACGTCGCGGCGCGGGCGTCGAGCCGCGGTCCCGGGTCGGTGGGTAGCCCGAGCGCCTCGAGCAGACGCCTCATCCGGTCGGCGGCCGCCCCGGTCTTCCGCCCCATGCGGTCGGCGACGCGGAAGGCCGCCACCATCCCGAGCGCGACCGCCTCGCCGTGCCGGATGCCACGGTATCCGGCCGCCGCCTCGATGGCGTGACCGACGGTGTGGCCGAGGTTGAGCAGGCGCCGCGGCCCCGCCTCGCGCTCGTCGGCGGTCACGATGCGCGCCTTGAGCGAGACCGCCATCCGGACCGCGCGAACGGTGGCCTCCGGCTCGCCGCTGCGCAGAGCGGCGGCGTCACGCTCGAGCGCCGTCACCGCCTCCTCCGAGTCGAGCCAGGCGCTCTTGACGACCTCGGCCAGCCCGGCGCGACGCTCGGCGTCCGGCAGCGTCCCGAGCACGTCGACGTCGCATAGCACGAAGCGCGGCTGGTGGAACGTGCCGACGAGGTTCTTGCCCTGTGGTCGGTCGAACCCCGTCTTGCCACCGACGGCGCTGTCGACCATCGCGAGCAGCGTCGTCGGCACCTGACCGAGCGAGACTCCGCGGAGCAGCGTCGACGCCGCGAAGCCGGCGAGATCCCCGACGACGCCGCCCCCGATGCCGACCACCAGCGAATCGCGATCGAGCCCGCCCTCGAGGGCCGCGTCCCACAGACGCTCCACCGAGCCGATGGTCTTGTGCTCCTCGCCGGGAGCGAGCGCCACCTCCACGCAACGGAAGCCGGCCGCGCTCAGCTCCGCCGACAGCGGCCGAGCCCAGAGGTCGCACACGTGGTCGTCCGTCGCGATCAGCGCCGCCCTTCCCTCTCCGGCCTTCGCCGCCTCTTCGGCGAGGCGGTGCCGAACGCCGGCGCCGGCGTCGACGCGGTAGGTGCGCTTGCCGAGCGGGACGGGGATGGGCGCACGCCGGACGACCTCGAGCACCGCGTCCGCCACCTGCTCGGGCGATCGTCCCCGCGTCTCGACCTCGGCGTGACACTCGGCGTAGGCGTCACCCCGGCGAGCCAGTAGGTCCTCGAGCACCCGGCGCGCGTCGCGGCCGGCGAGCAGCGGGCGGCCTGTCTCGGCGGCGACCCGCGCCGTGAGCTCCTCGACCGGCGCGCTCAGCGTGATGAGCACCCCCACGCCGAGCAGCGCCCGCCGCGCGTCGTCGTCGGTCACCGTCCCGCCGCCGAGGGCGACCACGACGTCGGCCGGCGTGTCGAGGACGCGCGAGAGCGCGTCGCGCTCGAGCGTCCGGAACTCGGCCTCGCCCCGAGCCCGGAAGATCGCCTCGATGCTCATCCCGGCCGTGTCGGCGATCACCGCGTCGAGGTCCACGTGGCGCACCCCGAGCCGGGCGGCGAGGACGCGGGCCACGGTGGACTTGCCGCTGCCCATCGGTCCGGAGAGGAAGATCCGCACGGACGCTGTATAGATCGCAATGGGGGCACCGGGTACTGGTACCCGATAACCCCCGTCGGCGACGCGGAGAGCCGCGCCTTCCTACTGCCGCAGAGCCTCGGCGCGGTTCACGATCCGCGGCGTCAGGAAGATGAGCAGCTCGTTCCTGTCGTCCCGGACGCGCCGGCGCTGGAACAGGACCCCCAGGATCGGGATGTCCCCGAAGAACGGGACCTGGTCGACGTTCCGTCCGGTGTTGCGCGTGTAGATGCCCCCGATGACGGCCGTGTTCCCGTCGGGGATGAGGAGGTCCGTCTCGGCCTCGCGCTTGAGGATGGTGGGATCGCCTCGCGCGCTGGTCCGCGTGAAGTCCGGCTCGTCGCGGGTGACCTTGACGTGCATCGCCACCGAGCCGTCCGCCGTGACGTGCGGCCGCACCTGCAGCTCGAGCTTCGCCTCCTGGAACGCCGTCTGGACGCCCTGCGCGCTCACCTGCGAGTAGGGGATCAGGGTCCCCTGCGCGATGTGAGCCTCGTGGTTGTCGAGCGTCAGGATGCGGGGCGAGCTGATGATGCGGACGACGCCGCTCGCCTCCGCAGCGCTGAGACGGACGCTCAGGTTCACGTTCCCGCCGATGCTCCCGAACGTCAGACCGAGCGCACCGCCCTGCCCCGTACCCGTGATGGCCGGCAGGTTCACGGCGAAGTTGGACGGGTTGACGGTCGAGGTGAACGGCGAGAGCCCCTGCGTCGGCGTCTGCTGGTCATAGCCGCCGCCGGCGACGCCGATGCTCGACGGGAACTCGAGCCCCGTCGGGTTTCCGGTGGCGGTACCCATCGTGACGTCCCCGCCCCACTGGATGCCGACGTCACGCGTGTACTGGCTCGTGGCCTCCACGATCCGCGCCTCCACGAGAACCTGCGGCGTCTGCGTGTCGAGCGTCCGGACCAGCTCCTCCACGTCGTCCAGGTTCTCGACGATGTCGCGGACGATGAGGACGTTGGTTCGCTCGTCGACCGACACCGTGCCGCGGCCGGAGAGGAGCTCACGTACCCGCGGCTGCAGATCCTCCGCCGTCGCGTAACTCACGGGGACCAGGCGCGTCTCGAGAGGCGCGAGCTGCTCACGCTGCTTGGCGCGCGCGATCGCGGCTTCGCGTTCCTTCTCGAGCGTCTCGAGCGGTGCGACGCGGATCAGGTTCCCGCGCCGGACCATCCCGAGGCCCTTCGCCTGCAGGATCACGTCGAGCGCCTGGTCCCAGGGCACGTTCCGCATGCGGATCGTGACCTGGCCGCTGACGTCGTCTCCCGTGACGATGTTCACGCCGCCCACCTCGGCCAGCAGGCGGAGGATGTTGTGGATGTCGGCGTCCTTGAAGTCGAGGTCGATGCGACGCCCGCTGTAGCGCCGTCCACCACGCGCGGCGCCGACCTGCATGGGCACGTCGCTCAGGAAGGCGGCCGCTTCGGCGGTGTCCATCTCGCCGAGCTCCACCGTCTCCTCACGGGCGATGGTGCGGGTCTGGGTCCTCGTGCTCGGCCCGGTAGGAGGCGCGAACATCCACACGATGCGACCGCCCTCGCGGATGGCGGTCGCCGTCGAGCCCTCGGTACGGTCGACCTCCACGATCGCGCGGCCGCCGCTCTCGCGCACGCGGACACGCCGCACCAGGGAGCCCTCCTCGCCCCGGAGCTGCTGCCGGACCTCGGGCGCGATCCGGGCGCCCCGGATCTCGAGCCGCGCCGGACCGCTGCGCCCCGGCAGCACCCTGAAGCTCACCTCGCCCCCGATGTCGACGACGACTCGCTCTCGACCGTTGCGCCGTTCGATGTGGACGTCGCGCACCAGCGGCGCCCCATCGTCGACGTCGGCCGCGCGGGGCGCTCCCGCCGGCTCGAGGCGCACCTCGATTCGCCCCGACTCGGCGCGCGCGCGATAGGCCGCCGTGCGGGCGAGCCGGAGCTCGATCCGGACGCCGCGCGCCGTCGTGCTCGCCGTGAGCCCGGACACGAGCGACGTGCTTCCGACCGTCGCGAGGCCGTCGTCGGGAAGTGTGGCACCGGTCACGTCGACGACCACCGTCCGCCCTTCGTCACGCGTGCGGACGGAGTAGTCCGGGATCTCGAAGACGCCCTCGATGGACACCTCGGCCCGGTCGCCGTCGCCGCGGACCTCCACTCCGCGCACGACGGGCGGGTTCGCGTGCGCGACCTGCGCAACCGCGAGCACCGCCAGAACCGAGAACGATGTCAGGCATCTGCGACGCATGGACACTCCTGTGGTGAGCTTGCCGAGCGATTGTCCCGTGGTTGGCGTGAGGAGGCCAAAAAAGTGCGGGTTCGCGGCGGCCGCACGCCGGGCGCTCCGGACGGAGACGCGCCGACGAGGCGATGCTGGAGCATCGTCGAGGAGGCGCAACGCAGCGAGCGGCGTCGCGGACCGCCGCAAACCGATCAGAATCAGGCGGTCACGGCACTAGGCCGGACGACTCCTCGTCCTCGTGGAGCGGGATCACGCGCGTGAGCGCGGGGCCGTCCTCGGTGGGATCGTCACGGCTCAGGACGACTTCGTTCGGCCGGATTCGATCGACCCGCCAGTTGAGGGTGACCGGCATCCCTTCGGCCCCGCCCGTCTGGACCACCTCGGCCCGACCGAGGTAGTCGCCGCGCTCGACGACATGCCCGACCCCCATCTGGTCCACGAGCATCGCGCGCGGCCGGGCGACGCCGCTGACGATCGCGATGAGGCGCATCTGGTCGATGTTGGTGGTGGGCATCTTGACCGTCCGCTGCGGCGCCTCGACCGGCCGGCGCTCGAACATCGCGGAGTAGTTGCGGAAGGGATCCCGGTTCGACTCGGCCTCGACGAAGTCCTCGTCGCGGAGCGACGCGAGGGCGCCGCCTCCCGCGTCTGGCGTGCCACCGTCCACGGCAGCTTGCGGCGCCTGCGGCGAGACGGGCGCGGGCGCCGCCGGGCCCGTCGAGGGCGGCCCTACCCGGGCCGGGTCGTCGCATCCGAAGCCCGCGAGAGCCGAGGCGACGAACAAGACGGTCACCGCGCGGGTCATCGCGCCCCTCCCATGCTCGTGCCGGCACCGCCCGTCCCGCCACCCTGTCGGCCTTGGTCGCCCCGTCGCGCGCTCCCTCCTTCGGAAGCCGCGGCGCCCTCGCCCTCGGCAGGGCGCCGGAAGGTCGTCGCGAGGACGCCGATCTCGAGGACGACGTCGTCTCCCTGCTCTTCGGCGTCGTTGAGCTGTACGTTCTCCATGTTCACCGCGCGCTCGAGCCTGCTCACGTTGAAGAAGAACTTGGCCACCTGGTGGTAGCGCCCCGACAGGCGAAGCGTCACCGGAATGCGGACCAGCATCTCCGAGCTCTCCTCGGGGCGCGGCTCGACCAGCTCGATCTCGAGACCGCTGAGCTCGGCGAGCCGGTTCAGGTCCTGGAGAAACGCAGCGATCTCCGCTCGCTCCGGGAGCACGCGCTTGTTCTGCCGGTCGACGGCTTCGCGCGCCGCGAGCTCCTGCGTGAGACGCAGGTACTCCTGCTGGCGCTGCTGTGCCTCCTCGAGCTCGCCCTGCAGGGTCACGAACCGTCGCTCGGCCGCCTCGATGTCATCCGAGAGCGAAAGGTGGAGCGCGAAGTAGTAGATGGCGGACACGACGCCCAAGAGGAGGGCCAACAGCAAGACCTTCACTCCCGCCGAGAGCTGGGCGAAGCCGGTCTGTTTCTGTCCGGGCGGGGCCATCCTAGTACCTCACCTTGCAGGTCAGCTCGAACCCGATGAACGTCAGGCCGCTCTCGCGGTCGCCTTGGGCCTCGGTCTTGGTGAGGGTCACCTCTTCGAAGACTTCGCTGAGCGCGAGGCGCCGCAAGAACTCCGCGACGTCCTCGTTCGTCTTGCCTTCGCCGTGGATCCTGCACTCCCGGTTCTCCTCCTGGAACTCGGTGAGCCACAGACGGCGGGGATCCCAGCTCCGGTTGTAGCCGGCGAGCGGGTTGTTCCGGCGGATCTCCTCGAGGCGCTCGGCGTCGATGGTCGGTCCGCCGTCGACGCTGAGGATGCGGATGAGCTCCATCATCACCCGGGTGGGACCGAGGCGGGCGGACTCGAGCTCGCCGACGAGCTCCTCCAGACGCTGGCTCGCTGCGAGCTTCTCCCGCACCTCCTCGAGCTGGGCGCTCTTCGTGCGAAGCTGCTGGATCTGTCGGTCGAGGGCCGCGTTCCTCTGCTGCTGCTCCTCGAGCGAGTTGCCGTAGACGATGTACACCGCGGCCAGGCCCACGCCCCACAGAACGAGCGCCACCAGGTACGCGATGACCCACCCCTGCGAGGATCCCGGCGTGGCCGCGGTCGGCGCGCGGACGGTCTTCTTCGCCTGCGGCAGTAGGTTGATGCGGATCATCAGTTCCGCTCCTTCTCCTTCCGGAGCGCGAGGCCCACGGCCACCACCGCCTGGGAGGTACGGCCCGAGAGGGTCATCGGGTCGACCGTCCGCGAATCGGGGCTGGCCACGCGGAGTGGGTCGAGCCGGTCGACGTGCACCCGCGCGCGGTTCGCGATCGCATCGAGCAGCGACTGGACGTTGGCGGTGCCGCCGGAGACGTAGATCCCGTTGATCTCGCGGTCGCCGCTGGTCGCCAGGTAGAAGTCGAGCGACCGCTGGATCTCACCGGCGAGCTGCTCGACGACCTGGTTGATGATGTCCGGCACCTCCTTCGGGACGATGCCGCGCCCGTCGCCGCCGAGCTTGTAGGCCTCGGCCTCCTCCTGGCTGATGCCGAGCTGCCGCTGGATCTCCTCCGTGATCGAGGCGCCGCCGTTGGCGATGTCGCGCGTGAAGGCGGTCGTGCCGTCCGACAGGATGTTGATGGTCGTCAGCGAGCTGCCGACGTGGATGAGGACGACGGTCTGGCCCGGCGGGGGCGCACCGTAGCCGACCTCGTAGACGTTCTGGACCGAGAAGGCGTCGAGGTCGACGACCTTCGGACGGAGCCGCGCTTCGATCGCCAGGTTGGTGAGATCGCTGATCTCTTCGCGCTTGGCGGCGACCAAGAGGACGTCCATCTGCCCCTGCTCGGCGCGCTGGTGGAGCACTTGGTAGTCGATCTGCACCTCCGCCAGGTCGAAGGGGATGTGCTGCTCGGCCTCCCAGTTGATCTGCTCGGACAGCTCCGCCGGGGTCATGAGCGGCATCGTGATCTTCTTGATGATCACGCTGTGCCCGCTCGCGCGCAGAGCCACGTCGCGTCGCTTGGCCTTGTGGAAGAGCTTCTCCAGGCCCTCCACGATGGCGCCGCTGTTCATGACGTGGCCATCGACCACGGTCTGCGGCGGCAGCGGGTGGTACCCGAAGCGGACCAGGGCCCGCTGGCCCTTGCGGCCTTCCCTGAGCTCAGCGACCTTGATGGAGCTCGACCCGATGTCGACTCCGACCAGGTTCTTCCCTTCGGAAGCCATCGGCGAGCATTACTCCTCCTCGCCAAACACGCGAACGCGGTCTGCGAGGCTCAACCCAAGGGCCTCGAGGATCTTCCGCTTCGTATCCATGCGGCACCCGAACCCCTTCTCCACACGATCGATCGTCAACACCGAGAGGTTCGCACGCCGGGCCAGCTCCGCCTTGGACATCATCCGCTCGATGCGGATTTTCCGAACGTTGTTCGGATGGCGTCCCTTCTTGCGGCCCCGCTTCCGGGGCTCGGCCGCCTTGCCCGTGCCCGGCTCGTCGTCGTTGGGAGCGGGGGTGTCGGGAGACTTCGACTGCTTCTCCTCGGTCGGCCTCGCCTCGGATCCGGACCTGTCCGCCGCGGAGAGATGAACGGCCGTCGCTTTGTCGTCCTGGTCCATCGTCTTGCCACCGGCCTCTCGCCCGAACCCGGCCGAGCCGAATACAAGCACGTTATGGACGATGGCCACCGACCGTCAAGCAATATTGGATAATTGACCGCTAAATTGATGCAAAGTTAAGCATAATTTGATCGATCTCCGGCGTGCTCGGCGGGGCCTCCAGGAGCCGGCTGCGATCGTCCCCCGAGGCGCCCTCTGCGGCTGCCCATCGCGCGTCCTCTCGGTTGTCAACGAACGACCAGACCGTCCGTGATGATGGCAGTCGACTTTCGCCAGCGCAAAAAAACGTGACCGGCTTGATCACGGGGGCCGCGTCGCAATACTCGGGGGTCGTGAAGGGAACCCGCAGGCTGCTCGCCGCGGCGGCGATCGCGGTCGTCCTCGGGAGCGCCGTGCCCTCCGGCTCGCGCGCCGACCGGACCCACACCGTCCGCGACGGCCAGACGCTCGCCCAGATCGCCCGCAGGTACGGCGTCTCGGTCCCGGCCCTGCTCGCCGCCAACGGTCTCGACCGCAGCCAGGTCATCCGGCCGGGAGACGAGCTGCGCGTCCCCGAGCGGGGCGTCGTGTTCGTGCGCCCCGGTCAGACCCTCTCTCACGTCGCCCGCGATCACGGCGTTTCCGTCCAGGACCTGATGCGCGTGAACCGCCTCCGCAGCGCCGACGCGGTGCGGGCCGGTCAGCGGCTCCTGCTTCCGGGTCACGAGCCCGCCGCCGACCGCGAGCGGGCGGCGCGGCGCTGGGGCGAGCCCCGTCACCCGGGCATCGCCACGCTCGTCCGCGTCCAGACGCGGGAGCGGCTGCGGGTTCGGCTGATCGACAGCCGCGGCCGTACGCGCGGCGCGGCCGTCCGCCGGCTCGAGCCCCTGTGGCGGTCGACGCGCAGGGATCGGGCCCGCGCTCGCCCCCACCCGCGTCTCGTGCAGAACCTCGCGCGCGTCAGCGACCACTTCGGTGGACGCACGATCTACGTGGTCAGCGGCGTCCGCGCCGCCCGCGGCTTCACGCGCGAGTCGAGCCGGCACGTCGCCGGACGTGCGGTCGACTTCCGCGTGCAGGGCGTCCCGAACGCGGTCCTGCGCGACTACTGCCGTTCCCTGGGCGACGTCGGGGTCGGCTACTACCCGAACAGCACGTTCGTTCACCTCGACGTGCGGGACCGGCCCGCCTACTGGGTGGACGTCTCGCGTCCCGGCGAGCGCCCCGAGTACCGGCGGCCCGGCTCCCCGCCGCCGGCCGACGACGGCGAGGTCGACGACGGGTACGACGGCGAGGGCGAGACCGAGCTCGCGGCCGATCTGGGCGAAGAAGAGGACGCTGGCTGACGGCTACCCGCCGTCGAGGCACGGGATCACGAGCGAGGGGCTCTCCTCGCAGAGGCCGTCCACGCACGCGCGGAGCGGAAATCCACCGCACGACTGGCCGCCGTTGCAGCCCGCGAGGGAGTCGCAGGGTGTCGCTTCGCCCGGCTCGGGCTCCTGGACCTCCCGAGGGCAGCCGCTCGCGGCGGCGATCACGAGCAGCGCGGCGACGATCCGAACGCGCACCGAGCGATCGTAGTCCCCGGAACCCTCCCTGTCGATGCTCAGGCTCCCCCATCCGGCGCAGGCAAGGGAGCGATCGGCGGCGGCTCGGGCGCCGGCTTGCGACTCGGCAGCAACGGTGGCGGCGGCGGGAACACGGGCCCGGGGGGCCCGGCGTCGACGCCCGCGTCCCATCCAGGCGACGCATCGGGTCCCGGACCCGCGTCAAGCGCGCCCGCATCGTACGACGCTCCCGCGTCGGACAGACCTATGCCGGCGTCTGGCCTGTGCGTCGGCGGCTCCGGCTGCGGCCCGCCCAGGCAACCGCCGAGCAGGACGGCGAGCGCAACACACCGCCGAAGGACACACCCCATCGCGACGTGGCTCAGCAGGAAGCCTGCCAGCCGGGGGAAGCTCCACGGATCTCGCTCACGGTGACTCGAGACCCCGTCACGCCGACACGCCCAGCCGAGGCCATGGCACACCTCGGCGCGCCGCGGCGCGCGGGTCGAGAGACGAACCGGGCACGATGGATCATCCGGTCCTGTCCCCCTGACTCGATCAGATGATCTCGTACTCCTTGAGGCGGCGGTAGAAGGTGCGGCGGGGGATGCCCAGGACCTTGGCGGCGCGGACTCGGTTCCAGCCGCTGGTCTCGAGGGCCTCGAGGATCCGGCGCTTCTCGTCCACCTTGAAGTCGTCGAAGCTCTGCGGCGCGGCCTCCTCGGCGCTCTTGCCCTCCGACGCCGCGATCGCGCGCCGCGCGCGCTCGGCCGCCACCCGGTCCACGGAGGAAGCGTCGGCGTCGAGCGCGAGGTCGTCGGGTTCGATCACGTCGCCCTCGACGAGCACCCACGCGTTGAGCAAGACGTGCTCGAGCTGCCGGACGTTGCCCGGCATCGGGTGCTCGGCGAGTCGCTCGAGCGCCCCCCGCGAGATTCGCTTCGCGGGCGCGCCGTCCCGCTCCGCGAACTGGGAGAGGAAGTGCTCGCACAGGAGCGGGACGTCCTCCGGGCGCTCGCGCAACGGCGGCAGCCGGATGTCCACCACGTCCAGGCGGTAGAAGAGATCCTCGCGGAACTCCCCCCGCTCGACGAGATCGGCGAGCGACTTGTTCGAGGCGGCGATCACGCGCACGTCCACCTCCTCGTCGCGCTCGGCGCCGATGGGACGGACGCGTTTGTCCTGAAGGACGCGCAGCATGTCCACCTGCATCTTCGGCGGCATGTCGCCGACCTCGTCGAGGAACAGCGTCCCGCCGTGGGCCTGCGACAGGACACCACGCCGATCACGGTCGGCGCCGGTGAACGCCCCCTTGACGTGGCCGAACAGCTCGCTCTCGAGCAACGCCTCCGGGATCGCGGCGCAGTTGACCGCAACGAACGGCTTCTTCGCCCGGGGGCCTCCGTAGTGGATCGCCCGCGCCACGAGCTCCTTGCCCGTCCCGCTCTCGCCCTGGATCACGACGGGGATCGACTGCTCGAGGACCCGATCGATCACCGCGAACACCCGGCGCATGGGCTCGCTCGTTCCGATGATCCCGTGCCGGTGGTAGCTCCCGCGGAGCTCCTCGCGTGCCCGGTCGAGCTCACGCTTCGCTTCCTCGAGCTCGGTCGTGCGCGCGACGAGGACACGCTCGATCTCGGCCTTGGCCTTCTCGAGCTCCCGGTTCGCCTCCTCGAGCTCGCGGCGGCGCCGCTCGTTCTCGGCGATGAGGCGCGCGTTCTCGAGCGCGATCGCCGCCTGGTCCGCGAAGGCGAAGAGCAGATCCACGTCCGCCTCGTCGAAACGACCGCGGCGCATCCGGTGCTCGAGGTAGAGCACGCCCACGGTCCCCCGCGGAGAGCGGATCGGCAGGCACGCGACCGACTTGAGCATCAGCTTGTGCACCGACATGTACTCGCTCAGCCGGTTGTCGTCGCGCGCGTCGACCGTGATGATCGGATCACCGTCGATCAACACCGCCTCGGCGATCGACTGGCTGAACGCCACGTGAGGATCCGGCTCCTGAGCCCCGGCGTCGCGCACCGTCCGCGGCACCAGCCTGCCATCCTCGCCCACGAGCAAGACGAACCCTCGCTCCGCGCCGGACAGCTCGACGGCGCTGTCCGTGATGCGCTCGAGCAGGCGGTCCACGTCGAGCTCGCTCGCGAGCCGCTTGATGAGCTCGAGCAGGCGCGCGGCGCGCGCCTCGAGCCCACCCGGGAGGACGCCGTGGACCGTCGTCTCGTGCGTCACGGGCCGCGTCGCCATCCCGCCACGGGCACCCGCGCGCCGGCGCACCTCGCGACGGCGCGGGTCGTGCCAGAACGCCTCTCGGTGATCGCGTGGGAGCCGCGTCGCGATGGACTCGAGGACCTCCATCGCCTCCTGGTCGTGGCGCCGGGCGACGAAGTCCGCTCCACGGACGGCGTGGAGCTGTCCGAGCGCGGCGAGCGTCTGCCACTCCATCTCGCGGTTGCCCGCGCGACGCGCCTCGGCGAGGACGGCCTCGAGCTCGCCGACCGCACCCTCGTCCCCGTTGTCGCCGCGGGCGCGCCCGAGCAGCAGCCTGAGGCGCAGCCGGAAGTCCTCGATCCCCTCGGCGTCGATCACCGAGCGCGCGTCGGCCAAGCGTGCCGAAGCCGCCGACAGATCGCTCGGACCGTTCCGCAGCATCAGCGCCTCGGCGGCGTCCAGGAGGCTCTCGGCCACCTCGCGTAGCTGGCCGACCGCGCGATAGCGCGCGATCGCGTCGTCGTACTTGACGAGGGCGAGCTCTACGTCGCCCGTGCGGGAGGCGACGTCCCCGAGCAACGCGATCGCCTGCGCGGCCGCCGGCTTCATGCCCGCCTCCTCCGCGTCGTGCAGCGCTCCGTCCGCCTCGAGACGGGCACGCTGGTACAGGCCGAGGTAGACGTGGAGGTTGGCGAGGTTGGTGCGCGCGACGACGTCGGTCGACGCGCGGCCCGCCCTCCTCGCGAGCCGGGCGGCGGCCTCGTAGTGCTCGGCCGCGCGCGCCGGGTCGCCGAGCTCCTGCGTGATCGCGCCGAGGTTCAACGCGAAGGTCGCCATGCTCCCGACGTCGCCGTTCTCGCGCGCCATCTCGAGGCTCTGGCCGTACAGATCGCTCGCCCGAACGTGCTCTCCGGCGCGGTGGTGATCGATCGCCAGGTACGTGAGGACGTTCGCCTCGTCGCGCTTCGATCCCACGGCCCGCGCGAGCGACAGAGCCTCGTTGTACCGCACGCGCGCGGCGACGTGGTCACCGCGGTAGCTCGCCACCATCCCGGCGGACGTGAGCAGCTCCACCCGCGCCGGATCGTCCGGCGGCGCGAGCGCGAGGCCCCGATCGACGGCGCGCTCGCACGCGTCGTAGTCCCCGCGCCTGAGGTGCACCTTCGCGAGCTCCCGGATGGCCGACGCCCTCGCGCCGGCGGGCGCGTCCTCGGGGACGCGTGAGAGCACCGCGACCGCATCGTCGAACCGCCCAGCAGAGATGCAGGCGCGGCCGGCTGCCACCACGGCGGCGGCGCGCTCCTGCGAGGACGCGCCGGAGTCGTCCCGGACCTGACGCGCCCACGCCTCGGCGTCGTCGTAGCGCCCGACGGCGTGCGCGAGCCGCGCCCTCTCGAGCGCGTTGTCGCGGGCGGCGGTGCCGTGAACGTGCGGCGCGAGCGCCGAGCGCAGCGCGAGCGCCGCCGCGCTCGCACCCGCAAGAGCCAGCTCGCGCGCGGCCTCGGGCACGATGTCCACGATCGCGTCCGGCCGCCCGGCGGCGACCGCCACCCGCGCACGGCTCGCCCGCGGGAGCGCGGCGGCCCCCGGCGCGTCGAGCACCCTCCCCGCCCGCGCCGCGGCCTCTTCGGTGTGGAGGTCGTCGAGCAAGACCTCGGCGACCGCGCGATCGGTGAGCGCCAGACCGTCCGCGCCGCGCGAGACGAGGCCCGCCTGCTCGCACTCGGCGACGCGCTCGGGAGTGGCGCCGCTCGCGACCGAGAGCAGCTCCTCCGGCAACGCCACCTGCACGACCGCGAGCACCTCGAGCAGCGCCTTCGCCTCCGGCGAGACCGCGCGGAGGCGCGCCCGAGCAGCCTCCTCGCCCGCTTCCGACGGGGGGAGCGAGGCGACGTCCGCGGCGGTCACGCCCCGCCGCCGCGCGAGGACGGCGAGCGCGTCCACCAGCGCGCCGGGTAGCCCGGCCGTGTGATCGTAGAGCGCTCTGTCGACCGACGCGTCCACCGCGCCCAGCGCGTCGGACGCGAGCGCCCTCACGTCCTCCTCGACGAGCCTCGGGACTTCGACGACGTGACGTGCGCCGAGCTCGCGGACGGCAGGTGCGTCCACGTCCTGAGCGGTCGCCACCATGGCGATGCGCGAGGCTCCCTCGACGTGGAGCGCCATGCGGATCGCGCGCGCGAGATGGAGAGTTCCCCTGCAACTCCCAAGAATTGTTGTTGCAGGCCGCCAAGGAGGGCACGCT
>JBDIVX010000038.1:0-51993 GCA_039794305.1 Candidatus Neutrinellum sp. | reverse complement strand
CCGGCAGGTGCCGGATCCCGTTCTGGACCATGCGCGTGGCGGCCTCGACGAGCGAGTCGTCCGGGTGCGCGGTGATCGGCTCGGGCGTCATCAGGTCGCCGGCGCTCGGGCCGCTCGGCTCACCGGCGGGGACCTCCGGCCAGGCGACCTCGGCGAGGAGGTCGGTGGTCGTCAGGATGCCCACCACCTCGCCCATCTCGATGACGGGCAGGCAGCCGACCTTCTCCTCGACCATGCGGGCGGCCGCCTGGCCGAGATCCTCCCGCGGGTGCGCGACGACGGCGCCCTGCGTCATGGCGTCGCCGACCTTCCCGCGGACCGACCAGGTTTGGTCGGCGGGGTCGTGCTGATGCAGCACGTCACGCTCGCTCAGGACGCCCACCAGCGTGCCGGCCCGCAGGACGGGCAGGTGCCGGAGCCCGTTCCAGAGCATCACCTGCAAGGCCGTCGCCAGGTCGTCCGCCTCGGTGACCGTGGCCACGTCCCGCCGCATTCGATCTCTCACGAGCGTTGTCATGGGTCACTCCACCGCGTCGCGCATGGCGCGCAGCACGTCCACGTAGCTGACGATGCCCATGAGGTCGTTGGTGTCCTCGTCGACCACCGGGACGGCGCTGATCTTCTCCTCCAGCATGAGGTCGACGATCTCGCGCACGTCGGTGGCCGGCTCGACCGTGATCACGTCCGAGCTCATGAGGACGGTGACCTTGGCGCCGAGCCGCGCCAACAGGCGCTGCAGGCTCTCGACGTCGCTCACGAGCGACACGCCGAGACCGCGCAGGTCGCGGTCGCTCAGCATCCCGACGATCTCCCGGCCTCGGACGACCGGTAGATGGCGGATGTCCTTCTCCTCCATGATCTCGAGCGCCTCACCGACGGTGAGGTCCTCGTCGACCGTCGCGACGTCGTCGGTCATGATGTCTTCTGCCGTCATCGTTCCCACCTCGTGGCCGTCCAGTTGGTTGCCCAAGAGGTCAGGTAGACACCGCCGCGCGCCGTGCAATCCCGCCTCGGACGCCTTGACGCGCCTCCTCCGGGGCCAATTTGCCGCTCCGGAGGAACCGACCGATGCCCACGCGCAAGATCCAGAAGAGCGACTGGGAGAGCTACTTCGACCGCGTCAGCCGCGACCTGCCCGCCACCGAGGTGGAGGTGGAGGTGGACGGCCTCGACCTGGGCGCCCAGATCGAGGTCACGCACCTGCCGCTGTCGGGCCTGACCTACGATCCGCACGACGACGCCTTCTCCGTCGTGTCGACCGACATCGACCACCGCATCTCCGCGCCGCGCGAGATCTGGGTGGAGGAGGACGCCTCCGGGATCCGGAGCATCGAGGTGGTGGACGGCGAGGGCCACAAGCAGATCGTGAAGATGACCCGCGCGCTCCCGCTCCCGCCCCCTCACGCGGGGGCGTAGACCCGGCGGACGTAGTCGTCGAGCATCCGGCTCGCGCAGAAGCGCGGGCCGATCGTCCTCATGGACCGCTTGATCCGTTGCACCCACGCGCGCGGGACGCCGGCGGCGTCGCGGTCGTGGAACATGGGCACGACCTCGGTCTCGGCGAGGTGGTAGAGCATGCCGGCGTCGCGCTCGTCCTGTGCGCCGTGGTCGTGGGACTCGTCGCCGCCGATCGCCCAGCCGTTGCTCCCGTCGAACCCCTCCTCCCACCAGCCGTCGAGCACGCTGAGGTTCAGGCAGCCGTTGAGGGCGGCCTTCATGCCGCTCGTCCCGCACGCCTCGAGGGGCGGGCGCGGGAGGTTGATCCAGAGGTCGCAGCCGCGCACGAGCTCCTGCGCCGTGCCGAGGTCGTAGTCCTCGAGGTAGGCCACGCGCTGGCCGACCTCGGGCGCGCCTCGGAGCGGGAAGAGCTGCTGCTGGACGATGCGCTTGGCCCCCTCGTCGTTCGGGTGCGCCTTGCCGGCGATCAACATCTGCACGGGCCGCGGACCGACGAGGAGGCGCAGGGCCCGCGGGGCGTCCCGCGTGAGCAGGTGCAGCCGCTTGTACGTCGCGAGGCGGCGGGCGAACCCGAGCGTCAAGACGCCCGGGTCGAACGTCCGCTCGCTGGCCTCGACGTACTCGCGGGGGTCGCCGCGCGCGAGGCGATCGAAGACGCTCTGGTCCCGGACGAACTCGACCATCCGCCCCCGGAGCCGCGTGCGCACGGCCCACAGCTCCTCGTCGGGGATGCGGTCGACGCCGGCCCACGTGTCGGGGTCGGCGGCGCGCCCGATCCAGCCGTCCCCGAGGTACCGGTCGAGCAGCGCGCGCATCTCGGGCGCCATCCAGGTCGGGACGTGCACGCCGTTGGTGACGTGATCGATCGGGACGTCCTCGACGGCGCGGTCGGAGAAGAGGCAGTGCCACATGGACCGCGCGACGCGGCCGTGGCGGCGGCTCACGGCGTTCCGGTGCCGGCTCGCGCGCAGGGCGAGCTGCGTCATGCCGAAGGGCTCGGAGGAGCCTCCGGGCCCCGTGCGGCCGAGCGCGAGGAAGGCGTCGTCCGACAGGCCGAGGGCGCGGACGAGCCCCTTCGCGCTCCCGAGCATGCTCTGGTCCGGGTACAGCTCGTTGCCGGCCGGCACGGGCGTGTGCGTGGTGAACACCGTCCGCCCGCGGGCTTCTTCGAAGGCCTCCTCGAACCCGAGGCCCCGCTCCATGGCCCTTCGCGCGAGCTCGAGCGACGCGAAGGCGGCGTGGCCCTCGTTGAGGTGCACGACCGAGGGCTCGATCCCCATCGCGGACAGCGCGCGGATCCCCCCGACCCCGAGGAGCAGGTACTGCCCGCGGCGGATCTCGGCGTCGCCCTCGTACAGGCGCGCCGTGATCCACCGCTCGAACCGAGGGTTGTCGGGGATGAAGGCGTCGAGGAGGTACAGGGGCACGCGGCCGACGTCGGTCCGCCACACGTGCGCCCGGACCGTCACGTCGCCGATCGGCACCTCGATCTCGAGCGGCGCGCCGCCCTCGCGCCGGACGCGCACCATCGGGAGCAGCTCCGGGTCGGCGTCGAGCCACAGCTCGTGCTGCCAGCCGGAGCGGTCGAGGCGCTGGTGGAAGAACCCCTGGCGGTACAAGAGGCCGACCGCGACGAGCGGCAGGCGGCGGTCGGAGGCCTCCTTCAGGAAGTCGCCGGCCAGCGCGCCGAGCCCTCCCGCGTACACGGGCAGCGATCGGTGCACGGCGTACTCGGCGCAGAGAAAGGCCACCGGCCGCTCCGCCGAGAAGGGGCCCGGCAGGGGCGGCGCGTCCCGCTCGGCGTCGACGAGGTCCGAGAGCGCCCGCGCGCGCGCGACCAGCTCCCGGTCGGCCGCGGCCTCGGCGAGGCACCGCTCGGAGGCCTCGAGCAGCAGGTGGACGGGGCTGTGCCGGATCGCCCGCCAGCGCTCGGGGTGCACGGCCTCGAAAAGCTCCGCGCCCCCCGGGGCCCACGACCAGCGGTAATTGTAGGCGAGGCGGGCCAGGGGGCCGAGCGCGCCGGGGAGTTTCTTCCGGAGATCGGCGATGGCCTGCTCGAGGTCGCGTGCACCCGAGGCTCCGGTGGTCATACTCTGGGCAGGTACGCCCGAGGAGACGGATGGCCAGCACTCACCACATCGCCGTCGTCGGCGCCGGCGCCTGGGGCACGGCGCTCGCCTGCCACGCCGCCCGCATGGGCCACCGGGTCCGCCTGTGGGCCTTCGAGCCCGAGGTCGCCGGGGAGATCAACGCCCGCCACACGAACGAGACGTACCTGAAGGACGCCGTCTTGCCCGAGAGCATCGCCGCGTCCTCGGACCCGAACGAGGTCGTCGACGGCGCCGAGATGGTGATCCTCGTCCCGCCGTCGAGGCACCTGCGCCGGGTGACCGCGGGCCTCGCGGGTGCGATCGGGCGGGACGCGCTCGTCGTGGTGGCCACCAAGGGGCTCGAGGAGGGCTCGCTCGCGCTCGCCGAGCAGGTGCTCGCCGAGACGCTCCCCGAGGTGGGCGACGACCGGCGCGTGATCCTCTCGGGGCCGAGCTTCGCGCGCGAGGTCTACCGCGAGAAGCCGACCGACGTCGTGGCGGCGTGCCGGCTCGGCGCCGCCTTGGTGCGCGTCCAGGAGATGCTGCACACGCCCATGTTCCGCGTGTACGCGAGCACCGACCCCGTCGGCGTGCAGGTCGGCGGATCGGTCAAGAACGTCCTCGCGGTGGCCACGGGCGCGGCGGACGCGGCCGGGATGGGCCCGAACGCGCGCGCAGCGCTCATGACGCGCGGCCTCGCCGAGATGACCCGGCTCGGCATCGCGCTCGGTGGACGCCCGCTCACGTTCCTCGGCCTGGCCGGCGTGGGTGACCTGATCCTCACCTGCACCGACGACCTCTCGCGCAACCGGACGCTCGGCAGGAGGATCGCCGAGGGCGTCGACCCCGCGAAGTACGTGGCCGAGCAGAAGGCGGTGGCCGAGGGCTACCTCACCTCGGCCGCGTGCCACGAGCTGGCCCGGCGGCACGGCGTCGAGATGCCGATCACCGAGCAGGTCTTCCACGTCCTGCACCGCGGGCGCTCGCTCGCGGAGGCCGTGCAGCAGCTCGTCTCCCGCAAGTTCAAGGACGAGCTTCAGGGGATCGACCTCGGCTAAGGGCTCGCCGCTCGGCGCGCTCGCGCTCGAGCCACTCGAGCGCCGCCCGCCGGGCGTCCTCGTCGAGCTCCTCGTCGGCCAGTTGGTAGACCATGCGATCCTCCCGGGCGGCGTGCGCGCGGAGCGACTCGGCGAGCTGGTCGACGGTCTCCTTGCGGAGCACGTGGAGGTCCGCCCGCACCCCGAGCTCCGCGACGAGGTGGCGGATGCGCCGGTGCTCGGCGCGGATCTCGTCGCCCTCGGAAGGATCGCGCCGATCGAGGACGGGCAGGAGGTAGCGCTCCTCGGCGTCGAAGTGCGTGAGCAGGCTCTGCTCGAAGTCGGTCCAGGTGTCCACGATGGTCGGCTCGTCCGCCGTGGCCACCGTGTTGACGAGCTCCTGCAGGAGCGCGTTCAGGCGCGCGTGGTCCTCGAAGAGGACACCGTGGATGCTGGGTTCAGTGGTCATGGGACGCTCGCTCTCTTCGTGCGCTCGGCTCGGAGCGCGTTGGGGTCCTCCCCGTCCATCCAGTCGATGAGCTTCATGAGCGTGCGCATCGTCCACGGCGACGGCACCACCCTGACGACGGCGTGGTGCATGCGCACGTCCTCGGGCGTTCGCTCGTGGCTCAACAGGACGACCCGGGCGTTCGTCCGGTCGAGCCCGCCGAGCAGCTCGCGGAGCTCCCCCGCGGCCATCCGGCCGTCGGCGATGGCGAAGTCCGGCGCGCCGTGGAGGCCCCAGCTCGCGAGCGCCGCGCCGGCGCCGTGGACGTGGTCCACCGCGCAGTCCGATCGGAGCAAGAGCTCGACGAGCGTCTCCTCCAACGCCGCGTCCTTCGTGACGAGCAGGACCTTGGTCGCGTGCCTCATGCCCCCGGAGACATGCAAGCGAGGCGCCACTGGCACGACTGGTGCACTTGTCCCGGGCCATGCCGCGCAGCGCACGCTCCTCGATCCGCCACGAACCCGCCGCCGGCGCCGATCGCCCCGCCGCGTCGGCTCGAAACCCGGGGCGGACCGGTGCAGGCCTGGCGCCCGGCCGCGCACGGGATGCGATCCTCGTCGCTCACCGCCCGCTCGTGCGCGCCACCGCCCGCCGCTTCGCGCGCAACGGGATCCCGTTCGAAGACCTCGAATCGGAGGGGTTCGTGGGGCTGCTCGAAGCAGCGCGGCGCTTCGACCCGTCCCGCGGCACCACGTTCGGGACCTATGCGAGCTTCTGGGTGCGCGTGTTCGTCGAGCGGTACGCGATGTCGAACCGGCGGATCGTCGCGACGCCGCAGACGCGCGCCATCCGCCGCATCTCGCAGATCCGCCGCGTGGAGCGCCGGCTCGAGCAGGCCTCCGGAGAGCGCGTGGACAGCGACGCCATCGCGAGCGCCGTGCGGCTCAAGCCGGGGCAGGTCGAGGAGGCGCGCACGCTCATGTCGCGCGGCGACGTGCGGACCCGCGGCACCTCGGCCGACGGGTACGAGCCTCGCTCGCCCGACCCGACGCCCGAGGAGCAGGCGGCGGAGCGCGAGTGGGGGGTCGCGCGGGTGGTGCTCGCCCGGCGCGCGCTCCAGAGCCTCGACGGGCGCGAGCGGCTCATCATCGAGAACCGGCTCCTGCGCGAGGACCGCGAGACGCTCGAGGCGCTGGGCGAGCGCCTGGGCATCACCCGCGAGCGCGTCCGGCAGATCGAGGCCAAGGCGCTCGTGAAGATGAGGGAGAGCCTGGCGGCCGACCACGCGGCCTGAGCGTGATCGTCAGCGCACGCCGTGGCGCTCGAGCAGGTCGGCGAGCTCTGCCTCGCTGAGGCGCTCGACGCCGAGGCGCTCGGCGGTCGCGAGCTTGCTTCCGGGCCCCTCGCCCACGACGAGGTAGCTCGTCGCCCCGCTCACCGAGCTCGTGACGTGCGCGCCGTGCCGCTCGAGGAGCTCCTCGAGCTCGCGCCGGCTCCACCGGTCGAGCGTGCCCGTCACGACGAAGGTGAGCCCCTCGAGCGGGCCGCGCGCGGCGCGCTTCGCCCCCGTGACGGTGATCCGGCCGTCGAGGAGCCGATCGACGATGCGGCGGTTGTCCCGGTCGCGGATGAACTCCGAGACCGCGCCCGCCACGTGGGGCCCGATCCCCGGCACCTCGGCGAGCGTCTCGGCGTCCGCCTCCCGGACGGCCTCGAAGGACCGGAAGCGCTCGGCCAGGTCGCGGGCCACCTTCGCGCCGACGCTCGGGATGCCGAGCCCGTAGAGGAAGCGCGCCAGCTCGGTGCGCGAGGCCTTGCGGATCGACGCCACGAGCTTCTCGGACGACTTCTTCGCGAACCCCGGCAGGGGCTCGAGCTGCTCCGGCTCGAGGTCGAAGAGGTCCGGGAGCTCGCGCACGAGCCCTTCCGAGACGAGCAGCCGGGCGGTCTCCTCGCCGAGCCCCTCGATGTCGAGCGCGTCGCGCGAGCCGAGGTGCTGGAGCCTGCCCGCGAGCTGGGCCGGGCAGCGCAGGCCGTTCGGGCAGTACGTGTGCGGGCCGCTCGTGACGAGCGGCGTGCCGCACGACGGGCAGGTGGCGGGCATCCGGAACCTCGGGCCGCGCTCGCCCCGCGCGGGGAGGCGCTCGACCACCTGCGGGATCACGTCGCCCGCGCGCTCTATGCGCACCATGTCCCCGGGCCGGACGTCGAGCCGCTCCACCTCCTCTCGGTTGTGGAGCGTCGCCCGGCTCACCGTCACGCCCCCGATCTCCACCGGCCGCATGATCGCGACGGGCGTGACCGTCCCGCTCCGGCCGACGCTCGGGACGATGTCGATCACCCGCGTGACCTCGCGGCGGGGCGCGAACTTGAGCGCGAAGGCCCAGCGCGGGTGGCGCGCCGTCTCGCCGAGCCGCGCGCGCAGCGCGAGGTCGTCCACCTTCACGACAACGCCGTCGATCTCGTACTCGAGCTCGTCGCGCTCGGCCTCGAGGTCGCGGTGGTAGCGCAGGACGTCGTCGACCTCGCGCGCGTCCCGCACCATCTCGGTCGTCCGAAGGCCCCACGCGCCGAAGGCCTCGAGCACCTGCCGGTGCGTCTCGAACGAGGCGCCCTCGGCGTGCAGCAGGTCGTAGAAGAAGATGTCGAGCGGGCGCGAGGCCGTGACGCGGGGATCGAGCTGGCGGAGCGACCCGGCCGCGGCGTTGCGCGGGTTCGCGAAGGGCTCCTTGCCCACCCGCATGAGCCGCGCGTTGAGCTCCTCGAACGCGGAGAGCCGCATGATGACCTCGCCGCGGACCGCGAGGAGGGCGGGGGCGCTCCGGGCTCGCCGGAGCCGCAGCGGGACGGCCTTGATCGTCCGGACGTTCTCGGTCACGCCCTCGCCGCGCACGCCGTCGCCCCTCGTCGAGGCCCTCGCGAGCACCCCGTCCTCGTACACCAGCTCGACCGAGAGCCCGTCGAGCTTCGGCTCGAGCACGTAGCGCACCGCCCCACCGGTGCCCTTGCGGACGCGCTCGTCGAAGCGCCGGAGCGACGCCGGCTCCCGGGACGAGTCGAGGCTGCGCATCGGCACCAGGTGCTCGACGGCGGGGAACGCCTCGAGCGGCCGGCCGGCGACCCGCTCGGTGGGCGAGTCCGGCGAGCGCAGCTCCGGGTGCTCCTCCTCGAGGCGCTTCAGCTCGTCGAAGAGGTCGTCGTAGGCCTCGTCCGAGATCTCGGGGCGGTTCAGGACGTAGTAGAGGTAGTCGTGGTGGCGGATCTCTCTGCGGAGCTCCTCCACCCGCTCCCTCGGGCGCTTGTCGGATCGAGCTGCCGCCGGCTCGTTCACGCTCCTCAGGTGCGCACCGCCGGACCGAGCGTCCAGCCGCCCGTTGCACCGCGGCCGGACGGGTTTAGGTACCTCGCGAAACCAGCCCATGGAGGGGTCCAATGGCACTGACGCGAAGGCAATGGGGGATCGATCCGCTGGCGGAGCTCGAGGAGATGTCGAACCGGATCAACCGACTGTTCGGGCGGGTGGGCATGATGCCGGCCGCGACCGAGGGCCGGGAGGCGCTGGCGCTCGCGGAGTGGTCCCCGACCGTCAACGTCAGCGAGACCGACGACTCGTTCCGGATCACGGCCGAGCTGCCGGGCGTGAAGAAGGCCGACGTCCACGTCACCCTCGAGCAGGGGGTCCTCACCATCCGGGGCGAGCGCAGGCGCGAGGAGGAGAAGAAGGGCGAGCGCTTCCACCGCGTGGAGTCCTACTACGGCAGCTTCATGCGGCGGTTCACGCTGCCGGAGACCGCAGATGTGCAAAAAGTGGACGGCCGGTTCGAGGACGGCGTCCTGACGGTGACGATCGGTAAGACCGAGGCCCGGAAGACCGAGACGAAAGAAGTTCAGATCCAGTAGGGCGGGAATGCCTCGCGGCTCGCGTGGGTTCCCCCTTGCAAAAGGCGCAGGAGGCCCCAGATTTGGGCCACCCTGCGCACGCCTGCGTGGGCCGCAGAGAAATGCAGCAGAAGAAGCAGATCTATTTCCCGTCGCGGCGGGACCCCCTCGACTCGTACCTCGCGGACCTGACCACGGCCGACCCGCTCGGGCGCGAGGACGAGATCGAGGCGGCTCGCTGCATCGAGGAGGCCGAGGAGCGGCTGTTCGACGTGGTGCTCGAGTCCGGGGTGCCGCTGCCGGAGCTCGCGCGCCTCGCCCACGACCTCGAGCAGGGCCGGGTGGAGGCCTCGGCCCTCGCCCGCCGCGGGGAGCACGCGAGCGAGGAAGGCCAGCGCTGGGTCCGGCGCCGGATGACCGAGGTGCGCCGCCTCGAGGCGCGCCGGACGAAGCTCGAGGAGCAGCTCCGGACGCGCCAGGTCGCCTCCAAGCGCAAGCGCGCGGCCCTCCGGGACGAGGTCGAGGAGCTCCGGGACGCGCGGAACGAGAAGATCCGCCGCATCGGGCTCAACCGCGACCGCGTCGAGAAGTTGGTGAACCGGGTGGACGCCGACCTGCGCCTCGCCCTCGGGGGTGACGGCCAGGCAGCCACCGACGCGGCCCACGCGCTCGCGCGCCCGAAGCAGACGCTCCGGCGCGTCCGCCGCGAGATGGACGCGGTCCGCCGCGACGTCGACAGGGCCAAGGGGCGGCTGACCGAGGCGAACCTGCGGCTCGTGGTGGCGATGGCCAAGCGGTTCCGTGGCCGCGGCGTCGCCTACAGCGACCTCATCCAGGAGGGCAACCTCGGGCTGATGCGCGCGGTGGACAAGTTCGACCGCCGCGTGGGGACGCGGTTCAGCACCTACGCCGGGTGGTGGATCAAGCAGTCGATGGCCCGGCTCGTGGTCTGCCAGGGGCGGGACGTGCGCGTCCCGATCCACATGACCGAGAACGTGCGCCGCGCGCTCAGGGCGCACACCGGCCTCACCCAGCAGCTCGGACGCGAGCCGACGTTCGAGGAGATCGCGGGCGAGCTCGCCTGGTCCGTGCAAGACGTGCGCGCCGCGCTCGAGGCGACGCCGCGGATGAGCTACCTCGAGACGCCGCTCGGGGACGAGGAGGGGGACCGCCGCTACGGCGACCTCCTGTCGGACGACTACGTCCCGCCGGCCGACGACACGGTGCTCGCGGGCCAGCGCAAGGAGCAGACGCACCGCGTCCTGCAGGTCCTGTCGCCGCGCGAGCGGCGGATCCTGTCGCTCCGCTTCGGCTTCGACGGCGAGGAGACCCGCACGCTGCAGCAGATCGGCGACGAGATGGGCCTGAGCCGCGAGCGCATCCGACAGCTCGAGGCCGAGGCGCTCGACAAGCTCCGCAAGGCCATGGAGACGCTCGCGCGCCCCGAAGACGGCGGCGCCGCCGCGGCCTGACGACTCACCGGCACGTGTCTTGCGTCGATTTCCGGCGTCCACCACGGACGTCGGAGGCATCGATGAAGCACAGCGACGCCGAGAGGGTCATCGGCAAGGAGATCGTCTCGCAGGACGGCCGCACCGTCGGCCGGCTGGTCGGTCTCGACGTCGACATGGACGACTGGCGGGTGCGGGCGCTCGTGGTCAAGCTGCACCGGGACCATCTGCGGCAGCTCCACGTCAAGAGGCCGCTCGTGGGCACGCGGCAGGTGCGCATCTCGACGCGCCACGTGGGGGGCGTCGGGGACGTGATCGTGCTCTCGCGCCGCGGCGACGAGCTCGCGAGCCTGATCGAGCGCGAGCCGGAGGGGCTGCCGGCCGGAGAGGAGCGGGCGTCCGAGGAGCCCTCGCTCCCCGAGGGGGTGGCGCCGACATGAACGTCGGGGAGCTCTGCTGCCGGGAGGTCGTGATCGCCACGCCCAACGAGGACCTGGTCTCGGCCGCCAAGCGCATGCGAGAGCTGCACGTCGGCTCGCTGGTGGTCGTCGACGAGCTGAACGGGGCGCGCTTCCCCGTGGGGATAGTCACCGATCGGGACCTTATCGTCGCGGTGGTGGCCGAGGACCTCGGGCACACCCGGGCCCTGTACGTGCGGGACGTCATGACGCGGGACCTCCTCACGGCCCACGAGGAGGACGACGTGTACGCGGCCGTGCAGTCGATGCGCGAGCGCGGCGTGCGGCGGCTCCCGATCGTCGACGGCCGGGGGCGGCTCGCCGGCATCCTCACCTTCGACGACCTCATCGAGTGGGTCACCGAGCAGCTCGGCGACCTCACCCGCCTCATCGCCCGCGAGCAACGCCGCGAACGGGACAAGAGAAGATGAAGAGGTGACCACGTGAGCAGCTTCGCCATGCCCGCCCGCGAGTACATGGTCTCGCCGGTGCACACGGTCCGGGACTCCGACAAGCTCGCGCTCGCCGACCGCAAGATGCGCGAGCTGGGCGTCTCCGGCCTGCCGGTCATCGACCAGGCCGGGGTCCCGGTGGGCGTCATCAGCCGAACGGACCTCTTGCGCGCCGGCAGGGTGCGGATGCTGGAGTCGCCGCGAAGGCGCGTCCTCAACCTGCCCGACGCGCGCGTCGCCGAGTACCGCACCGCGGGCGTCGAGGTGGTCTCTCCGGACACGCCGATGCACGAGGCCGCCCGCCGCCTCGTCGCGCACCGGATCCACCGCATCTACGTCGTCGAGGACCGGCGCCTGCCGGGCGTCTTGAGCACGCGCGAGATGATGAGCGTCCTCGTCGAGACGCGGACGCCGATCCCGCTCGCGCGCATCATGAGCGAGTCGGTCGTCAGCGTGAAAACGGACGATCCGCTGTCGCTCGCCGTCGATCGGCTCGCGGCCACGCACGTGACCGGGCTCGTCGTGGTCGAGGACGGCTGGCCGGTCGGCATCTTCTCGCAGGAGGAGGCGCTCGCGTCCCGCATCGCGCCGCCCGATCGGCCCGTCGAGGAGTGGATGGACACGACCTTGCTCGTGCTGCCCGAGGGGCTGCCCGTCCACCGCGCGGCCGCCCAGGCGCTCGCGACGCGTGCCCGCCGCGTGCTCGCGGTCGACGGTCAGGAGGTGCGCGGCGTCGTCTCGGGCACGGACTTCGCCCGCGTCGTCGCACAGCGGGGAAACCCCTGAGGTCGTCGTGGGGGCGGGACGGGCGGAGCTGTTCCCTCACGGAGCCGACGTCGGCGTCCGCGGGCGCGGTCCCACGGTCGGCTCGGCCTTCGAGCAAGCTGCGCTCGCCCTCACGTCGGTGGTGACCGATCCGGCCGGCGTCGTCTCGCGCGAGCGGTCCGTCGTCGAGTGCGAGGCGCCGGACCGCGAGCAGCTCCTGGTGGACTTCATGAACGAGATCGTCTCGGAGATGTCGGCCCGACGGATGGTCTTCGGCGAGCTCGAGGTGACGATCGAAGGGAACCGGCTCCGGGCGACCGTCTGGGGTGAGCCGGTCGACCTCGAGCGCCACGCGCCCGAGGTGGAGCCCAAGGGTGTGACCTCGACCGAGCTTCGCGTGGCCCGAGAAGGCGACGAGTGGATCGCGCAGTGCGTCGTCGACGTGTGAGGAAGCGATGGATGTCTCGCGGCTGACGAGGATTGGAGACACGGAGTGGCGTCTCGAGGCGACGGGCGCGATGCGCGTCCCCGTCGTGATCTACGCCGGTGAAGAGCTGGTCCGTGACATGGACGAGATGGTCGGCACCCAAGCGTCCAACGTCGCGACGTTGCCCGGGATCGTGCGGGCGTCCTACGTGATGCCCGACGGCCACTGGGGCTACGGCTTCCCCATCGGGGGCGTGGCCGCGTTCGATCCGGAACAGGGCGGCGTCGTCTCGGCCGGCGGCGTCGGCTTCGACATCTCGTGCGGCGTTCGGTGCTTGCGGACCGGGCTCGGGACGGAACGGATCCAGAAGAAGAAGACGGACCTCGCCGACCGGCTGTTCGAGCACATCCCCGCCGGCGTCGGGAGCGTCGGCCGGGTGCACCTGAACGACGAGGCCATGACCGCCATGCTCCGGGGCGGAGCGTGCTGGGCCATCGAGCGCGGCTACGGCGTGCCGGCCGACCTCGAGCACACCGAGGAGCGCGGGTGCATGGCCGGCGCCCGGCCCGAGCACGTGTCGCACCGGGCCCGGGCGCGGCAGCGCGACGAGATGGGCACCCTCGGCTCGGGCAACCACTACCTCGAGGTACAGCGCGTCGCCGAGATCCACGACGACCGGGCGGCGGCGGCGTTCGGCCTCTCGGTGGACGAGGTCGTCATCAGCATCCACTGCGGGTCGCGCGGGCTGGGCCACCAGATCGGCACCGACTTCCTAAGGGAGATGACGCTCGACGCCGCGCATCGGGGGCTCGCGCTCGCCGACCGCGATCTCGCGTGCGCGCCGATCCGCTCCGACGTCGGCGAGCGCTACCTCGGCGCGATGCGCGCCGGCATCAACTGCGCGCTCGCGAACCGCCAGATCCTGACGCACCTCGCGCGGGACGTCGTGCGGTCGGTCTTCTCCGGCGCGGACGTGTCCGTCCTCTACGACGTCTCGCACAACACCTGCAAGGAGGAGGAGCACGTGGTCGACGGAGGGACGCGGCGCCTGTTCGTCCACCGCAAGGGCGCGACCCGCGCCCTCGGGCCGGGGCGGCCGGAGCTGCCGGAGACGCTGCGCGACGCCGGCCAGCCGGTCCTCGTCGGCGGCAGCATGGGGACCGAGTCCTGGGTGCTCGCCGGCACCACCGACGCGATGGGGCTCTCGTGGGGGTCGGCGTGTCACGGCGCCGGGCGCCGGATGAGCCGGCACGAGGCGACGCGCCGGTGGCGAGGCCGCGAGCTCGTCCGTGAGCTGTCGGCCCGCGGCATCGAGATCCGGTCCCGCGCGATGCGCGGCGTCGCCGAGGAGGCGCCCGGCGCGTACAAGGACGTCCGGGCGGTCGTCGAGGCGACGCACCGGGCCGGCCTGGCGCGCAAGGTCGCCCGCCTCGAGCCGCTCGTGTGCGTCAAGGGCTGAGGGTCGTAGTGGTCGCCCGCCCGCCGGGCGCTAGAGATCCGGTCGTGGGGCCTGCGGGGCGAGAACGTCGGCGATGGTGGCCCCCGAGCCTGCGTGGCCTGGGGCGGGTGGTCGTGGCGTCGGGCGCCGTGCTCGTCGTCGCGATCGCCCTGATCGTCCTGAGCGCGAAGTCGCTGCGCGGAGCCGTCGAGTCGGTCGTCCGCGACACGTACAGCTTGGATCTCGTCGACCGGCTCGACGCCGAGCTCTTCCGGTACGCGAGGGTCAGCAACGAGATCGTCACGACGGGCGATCCCCGGTCCGAGGTGACGCGGCTCGAGATCGAGGAGGAGCTGTACGGCCTCGTCGAAGGCCTGAAGGAGTTCTCGGGCTCGGCCGCCGAGGACCGGCGGATCGAGCACGTGCGCGAGCGCGTCGGCGCCTACCTCGCCGAGCGGCGGAGCGCCGAGGCGGAGGGGCTCGGGTTGCGCGAGATCCTCTCCCGGACGAGCCCCCGTTTGACGCACGCGTCCGACGCGGTCGAGGAGCTCAAGGGGCTGAACGAGCGGGAGCTCGCGGGCTCGCAGAGCCGCGCCGCCCGCCTGCAGGGGGTGTCGAACGCCGCGGGCGGGCTCGCCCTCGTGCTCGCGCTCGGGGGGATGCTCCTGCTCACGGTGATCTTCCGCCGCCAGATCGTCGTCCCGCTCACGTGCATCCTGCAGACGGTGCAGCGCTTCCGTGCGGGAGACCTCACCTCCTCGGCGCCGGAGGAGGGGCCGCGCGAGATCTGCGAGATCGCCCGCGCCTTCAACCAGGCGACCTCCGAGATCGCGGAGCGCCGGGCGAACCAGCTCGCCTTCCTGGCCGGGGTCGCGCACGATCTCCGCAACCCGCTCGCGGCCATGAAGTCGGCGACCCAGCTCCTGCGGGAGGAGCGGCTCGATCCGGAGGCCGCCGACTCGGTCGAGCGGCTCGACCGGCAGGTCGACCGGCTCGCCCGCATGGTGAGCGACCTCGCGGACGCCACGCAGATCGAGGCCGGCCAGCTCGAGATCCACGCGGAGCGGCACGACCTGCGCGGCGACGCCCGGGAGATGGTGGAGCTCTACGCGCCGACGAGCCCCGCCCACCGGATCACGCTCGCGGTCCCCGAGGAACCGGTCGTCGTCCGGGCGGACCCGCTCCGGATCGAGGAGGTGGTGAGCAACCTCCTCAGCAACGCCATCAAGTACTCCCCGAAGGGGGGCGCCATCGAGGTCTCGGTGGGCTCTGCCGGGGGCGAGGCGATCCTGTCGGTGGCCGACCACGGCCCGGGCATCCCGGCGGACCAGATCGAGGAGATCTTCCTCCCGTTCCGCCGCGGCCCGTGGGCCGCGCTCGCCCACGGCAGCGGCCTCGGCCTCTCGGTCATCCGCAAGATCGTCGACGCGCACGGCGGCCGCATCGACGTCGAGAGCGAGCCCGGGCGGGGGTCGACCTTCTTCGTCCGGCTGCCGCTCGCGCAGCCCGGGTAGTGACGGTCACTCCGCGGAGCCCCGCCGGATGGGCAGGCGCACCACGAACCGCGCGCCGCCCTCGGGGCGGTTGCCCGCGACCACGGTGCCGCCGTGGGCGCTCGCCAGGCGGTGCACGATCGCCAGCCCGAGCCCCGTGCTGTCCGAGCCCCTGCCCGTCTGCCACGGGCGGAAGAGCCGCCCGCTCATCTCGTCGCCGATCCCGTCGCCGTCGTCCTCGACGACGAGCCGGGCCTCGTCCCCGTCGCGGACGACCGTGATGCGCACGACCGCCCGGGCGTGCCGGATGGCGTTCCCGAGGAGGTTCGCCACCAGCCGCATCAGCGCGCGATGCTCCCCGTGCACGTGCGCGGGCCCTCCTCGACTTCGCACCACCCACTTGAGAAAGCGGGCGTCGGCGCGGTGCCTGAGAGCGTCCACGACGCTCCCCACGAGCTCCGACAGCTCCACGCGCTGGACGGAACGGATCCCGCTGTGTGTGCCGGATCGCGAGTCGCGCACGAGGTGGTCGACCATCTCGAGCGCCTGTCGCGCGCTGCGCACCGCCACGTCCACGAGCGCCTCCCGGTCGCTCGAAGGGATGCCGGGGAGACGCAGCTCTTCGAGCGCGCCGAGGACGACGCTCAAGGGAGTGCGGATGTCGTGCGCCACGGCTGCAGCCAACGGCACCATGTCCGTCTCCTGCTCGTCGCACCCCCCGTCGCCGCAGTCGCAGTGTGCTCGTCGCATGTTCCAGGCCCCCCGTTTTCTCTCGATACGCAACTGTCGTGCCGTCCGAGCTTTGCGCAGCGAGCGCTTTCGCCGACCGCTGCGCTCCTGCCACGATCTGCACGAATGACATCCAGAGCGGCTGAACGGGGCGTCGCGAAGAGAAGGAGCACCTGCGAGATGCTCCGCTCCCGTCGCCGAAAATCTCACACCCTGTTCGGCGGGAGCGGCGCGCGCGCGCCGTGCAGCTTCACGCGTCACGTGTGGCGTTGCGGAACGCTCGAACGCGGCTAGTGTGCTGCGCGTGACGGACGGCGCGGCCTCGCAGCATCCGGTCGACGCGCTTCGCGTCGCGGTGATCTCCGCAGGCGTGAGCGTCGGTCCGGAGCTCCTCGCGGCGCTCGCCCCGTATCGTCCGGCGCTCGTCTCCGAGCGGGATCTCGCCGGCGTCGCCGCGGCGGGGATCGCGGCGTTCGTCGTCGTCGCGGCCGAGGATCATCACGCGCGGCGCGCGGTGCTCGGAGCGCGCGCGGCCGGCCCGGACGTGCCCGTCCTCGTCATCGCGCCACGGCTCGACGGCATCGACCAGGACGCCCTCTGCCGCGCCGGCGCGGCCGACGCCGTGGCCTACTCGCGCGCCGCGTCGAGCCCCCTCGCGCTCGTGCTGGACGCGACGCGCCGGGTCCACGCGATGCGCGCACGCCTGCGCGCCCTGGACTGGGAGATCCGCTCTTACGACGAGGCGTCCGAGGCGCACGCGCGCGCCGCGGAGGTCGCCCTCGCCTCCATGCGGAACATGCTCACCGCGCTCGGCCTCGGGCTGCGCGAGGTCGGGGAGATGGCCCGGACGGGGCACGTCGAGCCCGCCCTGCTCGCCTCCATGGAGGTGAGCCTCAGGCGCCTGCGCAGCCTCGTCGAGCCGCTCGAGGCGTTCGTCCGGGGGCTCGAGGCCCGCTCGTCCGGCGAGCCCGGGGAGGACGGGCCGCCGCGACCTTCGACCGTCAGGCCTCCGGACGCGCCTTGACGAAGCTGCGCTGCTGCTCGGCGTGGTGCCGCAGCCGGCGCTGGGCCGCCGCGAACGCGTCCCGCGCCGCCACGAACGGATCCTCGTGCGCGTGGTCCTTGCCCGGCTCTCGCGTCACCACGATCTCGGCGCCGGGCACCGACAGGTCGATGCGCACTTCGTAGACGCCGCCCTTCAGGTGGTGCCGGTGTGGCGCCTGGACGACCACGTCCACCCCGAGGATGCGTTCGTCGAAGCGCTCGAGCCTCTCCGCCTTCTCCCGGATGCGCTGCTCGAGCGCCGCTGAAGGGTCCATTCCGCGGAACGTGACTTGGATGGGAAACGCCATGGCGGTGCACCGTGCAGGGGCCGTGCCGCGCGGTTTTCCGCGAGAAGAGAGCCCCGAGCTCCATCCGACGCGCAGGATCTGCGCGGGCGGTGTCGATCCTTGCGCCTTGCACTCGTCCGTTCCGGACACACAAGAACATCACCTGTCGAGCGCTGGCCGGTCACGCGGTCTCTCGTACCGCGACGACATCGGGGACTTTCTCGCGAGCCGCCCCTCTACCCGCGCGCGAAGTCTCGCAGCGCACCGACCGCCTCCCGAACCGCCCCGACCGCCCTGTCATGCCCCAGACGTCCACCGCGCTCGTCGTCGACGACGAGGATCTGATCCGCTGGTCCCTCGGACAGCGGCTCGAGCGTGACGGCCACCGGGTGCTCGAGGCCGCGAGCGGGGCCGAGGCGCTCGAGCGCGCCGCCGGCGGCGTGGACGTCGTGCTCGTGGACTACGGGCTCCCCGACATGGACGGGCTGACCCTGCTCGATCGGATCCGGGACGAGCAGCCGGACACGCCGGTGATCTTGATCACGGCGTTCTCGACCGTCGAGCGGGCGGTCGACGCCGTCCGGCGGGGCGCGTTCCACTTCGTGACCAAGCCGTTCGACGTGGACGAGGTCGCGGCGCTCGTCGACCGGGCCCTCGAGACCACGCGCCTCCGAAGGGAGATCCGCGACATGCGCGCCCGCCAGTCGGCGGAGGGGGCGCTCGACAACATCATCGGCGAGTCACCGCGCATGCAGGAGGCGAAGGGCCTGCTCGCCAAGTACGCGCGGAGCCCGACCTCGACCGTCCTGATCACGGGCGAGAGCGGGACGGGCAAGGACATGGCCGCGAGGGCCATCCACGCCGAGAGCGACCGCGCCGGCCGACCGTTCATGAACATCACGTGCTCGGCGCTGCCGGAGAACCTCCTCGAGAGCGAGCTCTTCGGCCACGAACGCGGCGCATTCACCGACGCCAAGCAGCAGAAGAAGGGGCTCCTCGAGCAGGCGCACGGCGGGACGGTCTTCCTCGACGAGATCGGCGAGATGACCCAGCGACTGCAGGCCAAGGTGCTCCGCTTCCTCGAGGACCGCGTCTTCCGGCGCGTCGGGGGATCGGGGGAGATCCAGCCGGACGTCCGGGTCGTCGCGGCGACGAACCGGGACCTGCGCGAGGCCGTCCACGCGGGCGAGTTCCGGGAAGACCTGTTCTACCGGCTGAGCGTCCTGCACGTGCACATGCCGCCCCTCCGGGAGCGCGGAGGAGACGTCGAGCTGCTCGCCAAGTACTTCGTCGACCGCTTCGACCGGGAGTTCCGCAAGCGCGTACGCCGGATCGCTCCAAGCGCGATGCGGGTGATCCGGTCCCACGACTGGCCCGGCAACGTGCGCGAGCTCCGCAACGTGGTGGAGCGGGCGGTGCTCCTGTGCGAAGGAGAGGGGCTCGGCCCGGAGGACCTCGGCGGCATGCACGGGCCCGCGGCAGAGGCGGACGGGGGGCACCTGTGGCGCCTGCCGGCGGGCGGAGTCGATCTGCAGGAGCTCGAGAAGGACCTCGTCATCCAGGCCCTCGAGCGCACGTCGGGCAACCAGACCCGCGCGGCCGCGCTCCTCGGCATGAACCGGGATCAGATCCGCTACCGCATCGAGAAGTTCGGCCTCCGAGGCGGGGGCAAGTAGATCACTTCTACCCCGAGTCGACTCGGGAGGCGAGCGCCTCGAGGACCTCGAAGTACGGCTCGGACACGCTGAAGCGCACCAGGTCGCGCAGGACCTGGGAGACCCCCAGGCCCGACGCGGGCGCGGGCAGGTCCTGCAGGATCAGCGAGGCCGCGGGCAGCTCGTGACACACGACGAAGCCCGTGCGGGCCGCGGTCAGCTCCGCCGCCGCCGTCCAGCGGAGCACCGCCCGCTCGAGATCCCGGCCGGCGAGGCGCGCGCAGGCCTGCCGCAGGGCGGGCACCCACCGCCGGTCGACGGCGGCCGCGATCCGCCGGACGTCGTCGGACGCCGCGTCCTCGGGTGCGTAACCGGTGATCGCCATCGCCGTGCGCATCGCGGCGACGAGCTCGTTCGTGGTGCGCAGGACCGTGAGGATCGAGAGGTCGGCCCGGTAGAACGTGAGGTGGTGCGCGACCAGGAACTCGATCTGGGCGGTGGTGAAGCCCCCGAGCGGCGTCGCTCCGCACAGGCTCGCGGGAGGGACGGCGTCTCCGACGTGGCCGAGGCCTCCGCGGCGCTCGCGTGAGACGAACAGGCGCGGGTGCACCGGCAGCCGCAGGTAGCGCGACAGACCCTTGAAGAGCGCCGCGAGGCGGACGCGCGTGGCGCCCGACTCCACCAGCTCGTCGGGGTCGAGCCCGATCTCGGCGTCGGGCCGCGCGCGCAGCGAGCGGAGCGGCCCGGCGAGCGCCTCGAACACCACGCCGACTTCGGGGACGAGGTCGGCGTGATCGATCCGCTCCCACTGCTCGGGCCTCAGCGTCCGCGACGCCGACAGGACCGGCGGATCGCTGCGCTCGACCCACTCGCGTTCGGTCGCGTCCGCCTCGCCCATGAAGGCCAGGGCCGCCGCGGCGGCGCGCGCCCTCTCGTGGTCGCCCGCGCGGGCGTAGAGCTCGAAGAGCGCGTGGTAGGACCCCACGCACTCGGGGTCGCGGTCGAGGATCGCCTGGTGGTCGGCCACCGTCTCCTCGGCGCCGCGGCCCACGCTCGTGAACAGCTCGCCGAGGATGCGGTGCTCCTCGCGGTTGTCGGGCTGCAGGCGGCTCGCCATGCGGAAGGCCTCGACGGCGCGCGCGTGGTCGCGCAGCCGGTCGCGGTAGACGAGCCCGAGGTTGTGCCAGAGCTGGAACTCGAGGTCCGGGTTCCCGGTTCCGATCACGCTCTTGAGCGCCCGCCGGTAGGAGCGCTCGAGCTGCCCCCACGCCTGCGCCTTGGTGAGCATTGCGTCGATCGCCGCGAACGCCTTGAGGAAGGTGGGGTCGATGCTCAGCGCCGCGTGGAACCACTCGAGCGCGTGGTCCACGTCGCCCAGCTCGTCCCGCAGGATCACGCCGGCCGTGTAGGCGTAGCGGACGCGAACCTCGGGGCGCGTCTCCTGCGCCTGGATCTGCGCGATCACCGCCAGCGCATCGGGCCAGCGGGCGCTCTTCTGGTAGGCGGCGAGGAGCTTGTGGAGGATGCGGTGGTCGTCCGGCCGCTCCGTCGCCGCCTCCTCGTAGACGTGCACCGCGCGGGGGAGCTGCGACAGTCGCTCCGCGCAGACGTCACCGAGCTCCTCGAGGCGGCGGACGCGCTCCTCGGGCGTGTCGGCGACCTCGGCGAGCGCCTTGCGCAGCTCGGCCGCCGCCTCCCAGCGCTCGCGCCCCTCCTCGAGCGCGAGCAGCTTCTCGAGCGTGGGCCGGTGGCCCGGATCGCGCGCCAGGACCTCGCGGAACGCGCGCGCCGCGCCCCCGACGTCGCCCCGCTCGAGGTGCGCGACGCCGAGCATGTAGTGGATGTCCCGCCACTTCGACAGGATCAGATCGTCCTCGGCGTGATCGGACAGGAGCCTGCGCCCCCACTTCACGACCTCGTCGAACCGCTCCGCGCGGAAGCACGCGACGGTCAGGCCGAGGAGGATCCGCGGCGGCCCGTCGCCCTCGGCCGCGGCCGAGAGCATCGCCATGGCCTCGTCGTCGCGGCCGATCGCGAAGGCGGCCTCCCCGAGCCGGCGGCGGACCTCGCGCTTGACCGCGGGGGGTTGGCGGTGGAGCTGCGAGGTGAGCGGCGCGAGCAGCTCGTAGGCCGGCTCGAACCGCCCGTGCCGGCAGTGCACCGTGGCGAGCCGCAGGGCCGCGTCGAGCTGCGTCGGGTCGGCCTCCACCGCGCGCGCCCAGGCTGCCTGCGCGCGCTCCGGCGCGCTGAGCCGCTCCTCGTAGACCCTGGCCGCCTCGGCGTACAGGACCGCGCGCCGCACGTCGCCGTCGGTCCGCTCCGCCTCTCGTTCGATCGCGCGCACCACCGCCGCCCACTCGCCGCGTTCCCCGTGGATGCGCCGGACGGCCGCGTTCGCCTCGCGGTGCATCGGCGCGAGGTCGAGCACCCGATCCCAGGCGTCGAGCGCGCCGACGGGGTCGTCGAGCTTCGCCTCGAGCTTGCGCGCGATGCGCACGTGCATGTTCACGCGGTCGAGGTGCGAGGGGAGGATCGCGGCGAGGCGTCGCATCGCTCGGACCGCCGCGAGGTGATCGCCGTTCCGCTCGTGGTGGGCCGAGAGCGCGGTCAGGGGCTCGATGTCGTCGGGGCCGTCCTCGGCGGGATCGAGGTCCTCCGCATAGAGCGCGTCGAGGCGCGCGAGCGCGACCTCGTGGTGCGGCACGGTGGCGATGGCCGCGAGGTACGCCGCCGCCGCGTCCTCCGGGCGGCCCAGCCGGCCGCGGAGCACGTCTCCCATCGTGACGTACCGATCGGCCTCCTCGCGCCGCGTCGGCTGTGCGCGCGCGACGAGCCCGAGCGTCTCGACGAGCTCCTCCCACCGCCCGCCTTCTTCGAGCGCGTGCGCCCGGGCCTCGAGGGCGTCCGGATCGGCCGGCTGCTCCGCGAGGACCGCGTCGAGGCACGCGCGCGCCTCGTCGTGCCGGCCGAGGGCCGCGTACCAGGCGCTGCACCGCTCGAGGATGGCGTTCTTGACGGGGCGGGCGGGCGAGCGCGCGAGCTCCGCCTCGGCGGCGGTGACCAGCTCGGCGTAGGCGCCCGTCGCGGCGGCGAGCCGCTCGAGCGCCGCGCAGGTGTCCTTCGCGGTGGGATCGAGCGCCCAGGCGAGCGTGAGCGCCTCGAGGGCCTGCGCGGGATCGCCGACCTTCTCCTCGAGGACGGCCGCGGCCCGGCGGATCACGGCGATGCGCTCGCGCCCGCGCGACACCTCGACGCGTGCGAGGTACAGCTCGACGAGATCCTCCCAGGATCCGTCGTCCGAGAGGGCCGCCTCGCTGCGCTCGAAGGCCTGGTCGTGCGTGGGGTCGATCGCCGCGAGCCGCCCCCACGCATCCGTCGCGGCGCGGCGCCGGCCGACGGCCTCGTAGCCTTCCGCCACCGCCTCGAGGAGCCGGGCGCGGTGCTCGGTGGTCCTCGCGTCCGAGATGCGGACCTCGAGGTCGGCCAGCGCGGCGATCTCCTCGGGCCGAACGTGCCGGGGCGCCTCCTCCGGCGCCGCGATCGCGGCCGGCGACACGTGCGTGTCGTCGTCGAAGAGGACGTCGATGGGGATGCTCGGCTCGCTCGCGTCGCGCAGCTCCCGCCGCACCCACCGTCCCGTCGTGTCGCCCTGTCCCACGGCCGTCCTCCCGGCGAGTCTACCCGCCGGCCGGCGGCGCGTCTGCGGGGCCGGGCGCGAGCGACCTCGGGCGCTCGCGAGCCTGGACCGGCCAATCCTGCAGGTGGCAAGCGGATGCGTTGGCGGTCCGTGCTCGTCTCGCGCGCCGTCTCGTTCGCTCTCTCTTCGTTCGCGTCGTTCGGCTCGTTCAGCTCGTCCTTCGTCTACCTCCGTGCTGCCTCGTCACCGAGCCATCTGCGCTTCCCCCCAAGGGGCCGGGCTACCATTCGGGCCTAAGCCCAGGGTCTTCCCACCGTTGGACACCTCGTCCCGGACACCTGTGCGGCCTCTCCTCCTGTTCATGCCATCCCCGCGTGTGCCATGGGCGGTCCCCTCCGAGGGCTCGAGCCCGGGCTCCACTCCCGTGACGCCGCGCCGGCAGCGGGAGCGCTGCCGGGCGGCGCCGGAGCCCTTTCCTTCGAGGAACGAAGGGGAACGCCTTCCGGCACGGCGGGGCATTGCAGCCTGCGTGCCGCACCCCGATGACGGGATTCCGGGCACTTGGAGGCTGCGATCTGGCGAGATCGGCGGACACCCCCTGGCGGCCGCCACCATCGCACGACCCCGCACACCCCACACCGCCGCCGCGGAGCAGCGCCCAGAGCTGATGGGCGGCATCTGCGACCCGACGTCGAGGTGTCGACGTGCCGCCTCGACTTCAGGTGGGCTGCTCGGTGGGCGTCCGGAGGGGCGGGCGCAGCTCCTCGACGCGCGCGCCGTGCTCGAGCCGCTCCTGCTCCGGGGTCAGGTCCACGCCGACGTGGTGCTTCTGCACGAGCGCCCAGCCGAGGAAGCCGGCCGGCAGCGTGAAGGCCATGCCGATCGCCGCGAGCACGATGTGCGATCCCGCAGCCGGTGCTTCGGTGCCCCAGCGCATGATCGCGAGGATGCCGCTGATCGTGAAGGCCGCGAGCGCCAGGACGTTCAGCACCATGTGCCGCGCGCCCGTGGACCTCGCCCGCGTCCCCTTCGGGATGCCCGCCGACCAGTCGATGAACCCGGGCAGCGCGGCCACGACCGCCGTGATGACGCCCGCCCAGTTGCAGACGGCGGCGAACCGGTACCAGAAGGCGTTGTCGGACGCCCCGTAGACGATGAACGCCACGAGCGTCGCGGTGTAGAACGCGACCGGGAACGCGACGAGCATCGGGTGGACCGAGTGCCCCATGATCTTGACCTTGCTATACACGTGCACCTCCTCGGCGTGACGGATCGACGCATCGGAGAGCACGCAATGGACGTGCCGCCGGGAACCCGTCGCTGCGCAGGGTGGGTGAGCGCAGCCTGCGTGGCGATCGTCCGCTCCTCTTCGCACATGCCCCGGCGCGATGCGGGGCGCGTGTCGATCGGCCTCTACTCGCCGCCGGTCGTCCGACCGCTCAGCGCGGCCGGTTCCTGCTCCGCGGGCGCCCACGCATCCCACAGCTCCCGGAAGGCGTCGTCGAGGTCCTCGACGAGCTCGTGCAGGTCGGGGAGGCGGTCCCGGTCGGCGTCGATGCCCCAGTGGAGCGCGCCGTCGTAGCTCAGGAGCGCGATGCCGGCGGCCTGGTTCCCGTAAAGCGGCACCATGGGGTAGGCCTCGAGCATGCGGGCGCCGAGCAGGTACAGCGGAGACCCGGGCCCCGGCACGTTGGTGACGATGAGGTTGTAGGGGCGCCACCGCATGGCGAGGCGCGCGGCGAGGCCGATGGACGACATGACCGTCCAGTCGGCGAGCTCCTCGCCCAGCGCGAGCGCCCTGCTCTCGCCGGTGGACTTGATCCGAAGCATGGTGTCGCGCACGCGCAGGAGCCGCTCGTTCGGGTCGGGCTCGTCGATCGGCAGCGGCGCCAGGAGGAGCGAGACCCTGTTCCCCCAGCTCCGGCCGCCCGGCAGGGCCACCGGCACCATGACCCGGAAGCGCAGCCGGTCGACGCGGCAGCCGTGTCGCTCGAGGAAGCGCCGGGCGCCGCCCGCCACCGTCGCGAGGACGACGTCGTTCACCGTGGCGCGCGCGGCCCGCTTGACGGCCTTCACGCGCCCGAGGTCGTGCCGGACCCAGTCGAAGCTCCGGCGCGGCCCGACCTCGGGCGGGTTGAGCACCGTCCGCGTCGTGGGCAGCGCGGCCGTTCGGAGGAGCTGGGCGATGCCGGTCGCGTCGTCGATGGCGGTCCGCACGAGCTGTCCGCGGTGGCCGAGGGTCTGGTCGAGCTTGCGCCACAGCCTCCGGGGACCTTCCGCGCGTCTGCGGACGTCGGCGGTGAGCAGTCGGGCCCGGCTCGGTGCGGGGCGGGGCGACCACGGCGCCGGCCGTGGGACGTCCTCGCGCGGCGCGGGCTGGAGCAGGGTCGACATGAGCGCGATGCCCGCGACGCCGTCCACCATCGCGTGGTGGACCTTCACGAGGACGGCGACCCGGCCGTCCGCGAGCCCGTCGAGGGCCCACAGCTCCCAGAGCGGCCTCCGGCGGTCGAGCTCGACGGAGAGCAGCCGCCCCACCTCCGACCGGAGCGTCGCGAGGTCACCCGGCCCGGGGACGCGGGCGTGACGCACGTGCGCGTCGAGGTCGAAGCGGTCGTCGTCGACCCAGACCGGATCGCGCAGGAGCGGCACGTGCGCGAGGCGCTGCCTCCAGCGCGGCAGATCCCCGAGGGCCCACTCGGTGTGGCGGCGCAGCCGGTCGAGGTCGATCTCGCCGTCCGGGCGACGGAGCGGCGCCCCCTCGAAGATCATCAGCGCCGCCACGTGCATGTGGTTCGCGCCGTCCTCGAGGTCGAGGAACACCGAGTCGAGAGCGCTCAGTCGCTCGAAGGTCGGCGGCGCGGCCATGGCCTCCATGGGCCATTCCTCCCGAGCGGGCGCCCGTCAAGAGGGGCGGGCCGAGCTGGTGACGTCACCCGGCTCGGGCCGCGTCGAGCTTCGCGGCCACGTAGGCCACGCAGCCGTCGATGCTCTTCACCTTCGGGTAGTCGGCCTCGGGGATCTCGACGCCGAGCTCGTCGTGCAGGGCGGTGACGAAGTTGAGGAAGTCCATCGAGTCGATGTCGAGCTCCTCCCGCAGGTCGACCTTCGGGTCGAGGGAGGACGCGTCGGCCTCGGGAGCGACGGACTCGATGCTCCGGACCACCACCGCGCGGATCTCGTCGTGGGTCATAGCTTCTCCGGCTCCCCCAGCAGCCGCTCGACCGCGGCGAGGTAGAGCCCGCCGCGGTGGCCGTCGGTCACCCGGTGGTCGCCGCCGAGCGTCGCGGTCACGACCGGACGCGAGACGATCGTCCCGTCCACCGACCAGGGCCGCTCGACGATCTTGCCGAAGCCCACGATCGCGACCTGGGGCGGGACGATGATCGGGAAGACCGTCTCGACGCCGCGGTCCCCGAGGCTCGTCACGGTGATCGTCGCGTCGGACATCTCCGAGCTGCGGATGGCGCCGGCGCGCGTGCGCTTCACGAGGTCCTTGAACGCGGCCATGAGGCCTGCGAGCGGCAGACGGTCGGCGTCGTGGATGGTCGGCGCGATCAGGCCTCCCTGCCGGAGGTTGATCGCCACCCCGACGTGGACCCGCTCGAGGGGCGGCGCCGACTCGCCGGCCCAGTGGGCGTTGATCTCGGGTACCTCACGGGCGGCGAGCGCCACCGCCTTGAGGAACAGCACCCCCGGGATGAGCCGCTCGGTCACGCTTCTCTTCGCGTTCTCTTCCTCGAGCCACGCGATCGCCGGTCCGAGGTCCACCGTGGTGCTCAGGTAGTAGTGCGGGATCTCGCGCTTCGAGCGCGCCATCGCGGCCGCGATCGCGCGGCGCATCGCGGCGCCCGGCGGCTCGGCGGCCTGGGGGGCGGGCCGCGCCCTGGCGGCCTGCTCGACGTCGCGCGCGTGAACGACGCCGTCCGGCGACGCGGGCGTCACGGTCGACGGATCGATCCCGAGCTCGGCCGCCCGGCGCCGCGCGAGCGGCGAGATGCGCGGGCGCTCGCCGGCCGCGGGAGCAGCCTTCGCAGGCGCCCTCGGCGCGGCCGCCCGCGCCACGTCCTCGCGCGTCACGGTCCCGTGCACGCCGGTGCCCTCGAGCCTCGACGCGTCGATGCCTGCCTCGCGTGCCAGCCGGCGCGCCGAGGGCGTCTGCCGCACGCCCGTCGCCGGTCCGCGGGCACCCGCGTAAGCGCTCTCGAAAGCCTCGGCCCCGGTCACGGCCTCGGCCTCGGTCACGGCCGCGGCCTCGGTCACGGTCACGGCCTCGGTCACGGCCTCGGTCACGGCCTCGGTCACGGCCCCGGCCTCGGCCTCGGCCCCCCCCGCCTCCTCACCCAACACCGCGAGCGGCGTCCCCACCGGCACCTTCGTGCCGGGCTCCACGAGCAGCCGCTCGACGACTCCGCTCTCGAAGACCTCGACCTCGATGATGCCCTTCTCGGTCTCGACGTCCGCGAGGATGTCGCCCCGCGCGACCCGGTCGCCCGGCCGCTTGCGCCACTCGACGAGCGTGCCGCTCGTCATGTCGGCGCCGAGCGACGGCATGACGAACTCCCCCATCATCCACCCCTCTGCAGCGTCCGCTTGGCTGCCTCCGCGATGCGCTCGGGCTGTGGCAGGGCCGCGTCCTCGAGGTGCTTGGGGTAGGGGATGGGCACCTCCACGGTGCACACCCGCTCGACGGGCGCGTCGAGCTCGTAGAACGCGTTCTCGCCGATCCGCGCGCACACCTCGGCGGCCAGGCTCCCGGACCGGTAGGTCTCGTCCACGATCACCGCCCGGTGCGTCTTCGAGACGGTGCGCACGATGGCCTCGGTGTCGAGCGGACGGAGGCTGCGGAGGTCGAGGACCTCGGCCACGATCCCGTCGATCGCCAAGAGCTCGGCCGCCTTCAGCGTCTTCGGGAGCGAGCTGCCGTACGTGATCAGGCTCACGTCGCTCCCCTCGCGGCGGACCCGCGCGTGCCACACGTCGAGCGACGAGGCCTCCTCGTCGAGCTCGCCCTCCATGTTGTAGAGGACCATCGTCTCGAACAGGACGACCGGGTCCGGGTCCTCGAGCCCCGCGAGCACCATGTCGTAGGCGTCCTGCACCGTGCCGGCGGCGAGGACCTTCAGCCCCGGCACGCTCGCGTACCAGTTCTCGAAGCTGTGCGAGTGCTGCGCCGCGACCTGCTTGCCCGCGCCCGTCGCCATGCGGATCAGCACGGGCACGTTCACCTGCCCCCCGGACATGTGCCGGAGCGTCGCCGCGTTGTTCACGATCTGATCGAGGCACAGCAGGCTGAAGTTGACCGTCATGACCTCGACGATGGGCCGCATCCCGCCCAGCGCCGCGCCGATGCCCGCGCCGACGAACCCCGACTCGCTGAGCGGCGTGTCGCGGATCCGGTCGGGCCCGAGCTCCTCGAGGAGCCCCTTGCTCACGGCGAAGGCGCCGCCGTAGCGCCCGACGTCCTCGCCCATGAGGAACACCCGGGGATCGTCGCGGAGCGCCTTGCGCATGGCTGCCCGTACGGCCTCGCGGTAGCTGGCCGTGCTCACGGGACCTCCCTCGCGACGACGTTGCGCGTCAGATCCTCGAGCGTCTCCCACTCGGCGGCCTCCGCCTCCTCGACGGCTCGCGCGACCTCCGCGGCGACCTCCTGCTCGATGGCGTCGACGTCCGCGTCCTCGATCAGCTCGGCCTCGGTGGCGCGCGCGACGAAGAGCGCGATCGGGTCGCGCTCCTTCCACTCCGCGACCTCGGCCTTGTCGCGGTACAGCTCCGCGTCGTACATCGAGTGCGCGCGGTAGCGGTAGGTCACCATCTCGAGGAACCGCGGCGTCCCCTGCTCGCGGACGGACTCCGCCTCGTAGCGCACGGCCCGCTCGACGGCGACCACGTCCATGCCGTCGACCTTCTCCGCCGGGATGCCGAACGCCATGGGCCGGTGCGTCAGCTCCACGTCGGCCGCGTGGCGCGCGAGCGCGGTGCCCATGGAGTACTGGTTGTTCTCGCAGAGGAAGAGCACGGGCAGCTTCCAGAGGGCGGCGAGGTTCATGGACTCGCAGAACTCCCCCTCGTCGGTCGCCCCGTCGCCGAAGAAGCACGCCGTCACGCGCCGCCTGCCCTGCATCTTGTCGGCGAGCGCGAGCCCCACCGCCAGCGGGAACCCGCCGCCCACGATGGCGTTGCCGCCGTAGAACCGCGCCTCGGGGCAGAAGAAGTGCATCGAGCCCCCGCGCCCACGCGAGCAGCCGCTGACCTTGCCGTACATCTCGGCGAGCACCGCCGTGGCCGACAGGCCCCGCACGAGCGCGTGTCCGTGCTCGCGGTAGGTGGCGACGACGGCCTCGTCCGGCCGGAGCGCGCTCATGGCGCCGACCGCGACCGCCTCCTCGCCGATGTAGAGGTGCAGGAAGCCGCGGATCTTGCCCGCGCTGTACAGCTCGGCGGCCTTCTCCTCGAGCCGGCGGATGCGCACCATCTGGTGCAAGAGCTCGAGCGCGTGGTCCCTCGTCAGGCCCATGATCAGTCCGCCTGGCTCCCCTCGAGCGTCGAGGTGTCACCCTCGGGCAGCCCGAGCTCCCGCGCCTTGAGCAGGCGGCGCATGATCTTGCCGCTGCGCGTCTTGGGCAGCGTGTCGAGCACCTCGATCTCCCGTGGGGCGACCGCCGGCCCGAGGCGCGTGCGTGCGTGGGCCATCAGCGACTTGCGGAACGCGGGCGTGTCGTCGAAGCCGTCCTTGAGCGACACGAACGCCTTGATGATCTCCCCGGCGACCGGATCGGGCTTGCCGATCACGCCGGCCTCGGCCACCGCCTCGTGCTCGACCAGCGCGCTCTCCACCTCGAAGGGACCGATCAGGTGGCCCGCGGTCTTGATCACGTCGTCCGAGCGGCCGACGAACCAGTAGTAGCCGTCCTCGTCGCGCTTCGCCAGGTCTCCGGTCAGGTACCAGCCGTCCTCGAAGCACTTGGCGTAGCGCTCGGGCGCGTTCAGGTAAGCCCGCATCATCGAGGGCCACCCGGGCCGGAGGGCGAGCTCGCCTTGCTTCATCGGCTCCTCGACGACCTCGACACGGCCCTCGTGGTCGCGTCGCACGATCGCCGCCTCGATCCCCGGGAGCGGGCGCCCCATCGATCCGGGCTTCACGTCCATGGAGCGGTAGTTGGCGATTGCGATCCCGCCGGTCTCGGTCTGCCACCAGTTGTCGTGGAACGGCTTGCCGAAGACCTCCTGGCTCCAGATCACGGCCTCGGGGTTGAGCGGCTCACCGACGCTCGCCATGAAGCGGAGCGCGGAGAGGTCTCGGCCCCGCAGCGGGTCGGTCCCGGCCTTCATGAGCATGCGGATGGCCGTCGGCGCCGTGTACCAGACCTGGACCCGCTCCCGCTCGAGGATCTCGTACCACCGCCCCGTCTCGAGCTCGGCCTCGTCCACGATCATCGTCGCGCCGTTCGTGAGCGGCGCGATGATCCCGTAGGAGGTCCCCGTCACCCACCCGGGGTCGGCGGTGCACCAGTAGACGTCGCCCGGGCGCAGGTCGAGCGCGAGCCGTCCGGTCGTGTGGTGCATGACGACGGCGTCGTGGACGTGCAGCGCGCCCTTCGGCGTCCCGGTCGTGCCGCTCGTGAAGTGGAGGAGCGCAGGGTCCTCGGGATCGGTGGGCGGGATGGTGTGGCGCGCCTCGGTGTCGTCGATGAGCCCGCGCCAGTCCAGGCAGTGCGCGACGTCGGTCCCGCCCCGGTCGTCGCCGATCAGGATGACGTACTCGAGCGTGGGGACGCGCTCGCGGATCCAGCGCACCTTGCGCTCGAACAGGCGGGCGGTCGTGACGAGCACGCGCGCTTCGCCGAGCTCGAGCCGCGCCGCGACGGGCTCCGGTCCGAAGGCCGAGAACAGGGGGCAGAAGACGGCCCGGTGCCGGAGGGTGCCGAGGGCCGCGACGTACAGCTCGGGGATCCGCCCGGTGAGGGTGAAGACCTTGTCGCCGGCCGCGACGCCGAGCCCGTCGAGCACGTTGGCGAACCGGCGCGACTGCTCGGCCAGCGCCCCGTAGGTGAGCTCCTCCCGCTCGCCGTGCTTGCCGAGCCAGCGGATGGCCACCTGATCGCGCCTCGCCCCGGCGGCGTGCCGCTCGACGGCCTCGTGCGCGATGTTGAGGCCACCTCCGGGGAGCCCGTCGAGCTCGGCCCGGGCGCGCTCCCAGGAGAACTCCGCGCGCTCGCGGTCGTAGTCGCGCAGGTTCGGCTCCGGGCCCTCGGGGCGCTTCTGGATGCGTCGGATGCTCTCGGGGCTCACGAAAAGCCAAGTGCGCACGGGCAGGAGCCGGGCAAGCCCGCCGATCGCGCTTAGGGGAGCGGGTGATGCTGCAGCTCGTGGAGATCGCGCGAGGCCCGAGCCTGGACGACTACGCGGCCCAAGTGCACCTCGCGCCGCTCGTGGCGGACCTCCGGGCCGAGGGTCGCAGGCTCGCAGGCCAGCTCGGCGGCCGGACCATCTGGATGGTGAGCTCGACGGCCACCGGGGGGGGTGTGGCGGAAATGCTCCCGCGGGTCGTCGCCATGCTGTGCGAGCTCGGCGTCCACACCCGCTGGGTCGTCATCGGGAGCGACGAGCAGCGGTTCTTCACGGCGACCAAGCAGATCCACAACCTGATCCACGGCGCGGGCGTCCCCCGGCTCGACGCGACCGACCGGGCCGTGTACGAGGCCGTCAGCCTGGCGAACGAGCAGATGCTCGCCGAGCACGTGCGACCCGGCGACGTGGTCATCGCGCACGATCCGCAGCCTGCCGGCGCGGTGTCGTTGCTGAAGAGGCGCTACCCGATCCGGGCCATCTGGCGGTCCCACATCGGCCTCGACCGAGAGAACGACGCCACCCGGGAGGCCTGGGGGTTCCTGCATCCGTGGCTCACCGAGTACGACCGCGTCGTCTTCTCGGTGGAGTCCTACGTGCCCGAGCCCCTGCGGCGGTGCGCCCGGATCATCCCGCCCGCGATCGATCCCCTCTCGCACAAGAACCGCGAGCTGCCCGTGCACAAGCTCACCGGGGTGCTCACGAGCGCGTCGCTCCTCGCTCCGACCCATCCGCAGCTCACCGACCGCTTCGAGACGGCGGCCCAGCGCCTGCAGGACGAGGGTGGCTTCGCGCCGGCCATGTACCCGGAGGACCCGGGCCTCCTCTTCCGCCCGATCGTCACGCAGGTCTCGCGGTTCGACCGGCTCAAGGGCTTCCTGCCGCTGCTCCGCGGCTTCGTGCGGCTCAAGGAGATGGTGCGAAAGCAGAGGACCAACCTGACGCGGCGCCACGGGCGCCGGCTGGAGATCGCCCGGCTCGTCCTCGCCGGGTCCGATCCCCGCGGCGTACGCGACGACCCGGAGGGCCAGGAGGTGCTCGACGAGCTGACCGCCGCGTGCCTCGGGCTCGACCCGGAGATCCGGCGGGACGTCGTCCTGCTCGTCCTGCCGATGGTCTCCCGCAAGGAGAACGCGCTGATGGTCAACGCCATCCAGCGGTGCTCGAGCGTCGTCGTCCAGAACTCGCTCCAGGAGGGGTTCGGCCTCACCGCCGCCGAGGCGATGTGGAAGAGCTGCCCCATTCTCGGCACCCAGGCCGTCGGGCTCCGGGCGCAGATCCGGCCGGGCGTCGACGGCGGTCTCATCGACGATCCCGAGGACGCCGACGAGATCGCGACGAAGCTCAACTTCATGCTCGCCGCCCCGAAGACCCGGACGACCTGGGGCGAGAACGCGCGCCGCCGCGTCGCCGAGGAGTACCTGGTCTTCCGCCAGGTCCACCGCTGGCTGTGCCTGGTCAGCCAGCTCTGTTGAATCGACCCGGCCACCGGTGCCATCCCTGCCATTCCGTGTTACCGAACCGTTCGCCGGCGTGGAAACCCAGGAGCGACGAGCGTGGCACGCGATGCCGGGCGCCGAGGTGGCCCGTCACCTCGGCGTCGACGCGTCGCGGGGGCTTTCCCCCGGCGAGATCGCGGAGCGGCAGGCGCGCTACGGGCCGAACCGCCTCCCGGAGCCCCCGAGACCGCACTGGGTCCTGCGCCTGCTCCGGCAGTTCCTCGATCCGCTCGTGGGTGCGCTCCTGGTGGCGGCGGTGGTGGCGGCGGTCGTCGCGTCCACCGAGCCGGACGGATCGTACGCGGACACGATCGCGATCCTCCTCATCGTCGCCCTCAACGCGGCGCTCGGGTTCTTCCAGGAGGCGCGCGCCGAGGCGGCCCTCGAGTCGCTGCAGAAGATGGCGGCGCCCAACGCCAAGCGCGTGTCCGGCGGCGCCGCGTCGGTGGTCCCGGCGAGCGAGCTCGTCCCGGGCGACGTGGTCGAGGTGGAGGCGGGGGACTCGGTGCCGGCCGACGTGCGGCTCGTCGAGAGCGCGGAGCTGTCGGTGGAGGAGGCCGCGCTCACCGGCGAGTCGGTCCCGGTCGACAAGCGGGCGGACCGCGTGCTCGACGCGGACACGGGGGTCGCCGACCGGACGAACGTGGTCTTCACCGGCACCACCGTCACGCGGGGCCGGGGGCGCGGCGTGGTGGTCTACACCGCCGTCCACACGGAGCTCGGACGGATCGGCGCCATGCTCGAGGAGGCGCGGCGCGAGCCGACGCCGCTCGAGCGGCGGCTCGCGCGCCTCGGCAAGGCCATCCTGATCGCGTGCCTGATCATCAGCGCGGGCGTCTTCGGCATCGGCATCGCCCAGGCATCGCACGCGTGGACGTTCCACCTGCTCGTGGCCGTCAGCCTGGCGGTCGCCGCCATCCCCGAGGGCCTGCCGGCCATCACCACCATCACGCTGGCCCTCGGCATGCAGCGCATGGCCCGGCGCGGCGCGATCGTGCGCAAGCTCCCGGCCGTCGAGACCCTCGGCTCGGCGACGGTCATCTGCACGGACAAGACCGGCACGCTGACCGAGAACGCGATGACCGTGCGCGTGGTGGACACGGTCGACGGCTCCTACCGGGTGACCGGCGAGGGCTACGCTCCGGACGGCCGCATCGAGGCCGACGGACCGCTGCCCGAGCCGCTCCGGCGGCTCCTCCGGGCGGGGGTGCTCTGCAACTCGTCGAGCCTCGTCCGGAAGGACGGCGAGTGGGCGGTCGTCGGGGACCCGACCGAGGCGGCGTTGCTCGTGCTGGCCGACAAGGGCGGCCTCGACCGTGACGGCTTGCGCGCGGAGGTCACGGTCGAGCGGGAGGTCCCCTTCGACAGCGACCGCAAGCGGATGAGCGTGGTCGTCCGGCGGCCGGACGGCACGCTCGAGGCGCACGTGAAGGGGTCGGCGGACGCGCTCCTCGACCTGTGCGACCGGATGCGGACCGCCGAGGGCGTGGTCCCGATCACCGAGGAGGTGCGCCGGCGCATGCACGAGCGGAACGAGGAGCTGGCGCAGCGCGCGCTCCGCGTCCTCGCCCTCGCCGAGCGCGACGACCCCGACGACGCCGACCCGGAGAACGGCCTGGTCTTCCTCGGGCTCGCCGCGATGATGGACCCGCCGCGCGCGGAGGCGAAGCAGGCCGTGGCCGAGTGCCACTCCGCCGGGATCCGCGTCGCGATGATCACCGGCGACCACCGGCTCACGGCCGTGGCGATCGCGCGGGAGCTCGGCATCTGGCAGGAGGGGCGGCGCGCGCTCACGGGCGCGGAGCTCGAGGCCCTCGACGACGCCGGGCTCGCCGAGATCATCGACGACGTCGCCGTGTTCGCGAGGGTGACCGCCGAGCAGAAGCTCCGCATCGTGCGGGCTCTTCAGCGCCGCGGACACATCGTGGCCATGACGGGAGACGGCGTGAACGACGCGCCCGCGCTCCAGCAGGCGCCGATCGGCGTCGCCATGGGGCTCGCGGGCACGGACGTCGCGCGCCAGGCCGCCGAGATGGTCCTCGCGGACGACAACTTCGCGACCATCGTCCACGCGGTGCGGGAAGGGCGCGCCATCTTCCGCAACATCCGCAAGTTCATCTTCTTCCTCGGGAGCTCCAACGCGGGGCTCGTCATGGCGGTCATCGCGCTGTCCTTCATGGACTTCCTTCCGCCGCTGACGCCGCTCCAGCTCCTGTGGATCAACCTGGTGACCAACGGCATGCCGGCCCTCGCGCTCGGCATCGACCCGCCCGAGCCGTCGCTCATGCGCGAGGGACCGCGTCCGCCCAAGCAGGGCATCGTGGGCCTGCGCGACCTGCTCGGGGTGCTCCTCGTCGGCGGGCTCATGAGCGGCGCGGCGCTCTTCCTCTACACCCTGCCCGCCCTCGCGCCGGAGCTGTTCTCACAGGCCACCCCCACCGGGCGGCTCGAGGAGGCGCGCACGATGGCCTTCACGCTGCTCGCCGTCTCGCCCCTGTTCCACGCGTTCAACTGCCGGAGCCCGGTCGCCTCCATTTTCCGCGTCGGTCTCTTCACCAACCGCTTCCTGTGGATCGCCATCGCGACGAGCGCCGCCGTGCACCTGATCACGTTCGTCGCCGTGCTGCGCCCGATCTTTCTGACCCACCCGCTGTCGATCGGGCAGTGGGGCGTGATCGTCGCGCTCGCGTTCCTGCCGGTCCCCGTCGTCGAGACCCTCAAGCTGCTGGAACGTCGCCTATTCGACTAGGGGGCGGTCAGAGGAGCGAGGCGGCCAGGGAGACGAAGTCGGCTTCGGTGACGATGCCGACCAGCGTGCCGTCTTCCTCGGTGACGGGGAGGCAGCCGAACTTGTGCTCGCGCAGGAGCCGAGCGGCCTCGGCGATGGAGGTGTCGGGCCGGACCGTCTGGACGTCGCGGGTCATCAGGTCCGCGACGAAGTGACGGCCCTCGTACGCCGCCTCGCGCTCGGCCGCACCCGGCTCGAGGTGGCTCACGGCCGCTCGCAGGAGGTCGCGGTGGGTCACGAGCCCGACGAGCTTGCCGTCGTCCACCACCGGCAGGTGGCGCAGCCCGTACCGCTCCATGCCTTCGAGGAGGAGCTCCAGGTTCTCCTCCTCGAAGAGCGTGATCACTTCGCGCGTCATGATGTCCGCGACGGTCTTCGGCTTGCCGGACATCGGGTCACTCCTCGTGGCGCACGGTGAGCACGGGCAGCTTCGACGTGCGCACGACCCGCTCGGCGACGCTGCCGAGGAGCAGGTGCTTCATGCCCGTCCGGCCGTGCGTGCCCATGACGACCATGTCCGCCTTCTCCTCCTCGGCGACGCGGTTGATCTCCTGGAACGCGAGCCCTTCGACGATCTTCCCGCCCAGCTCGACGCCGTGGCCCGAGTAGCGCCGGATCAGCTCGTCGAGCTGCTTCTGCAGCTCCGTGGTCAGCTCCGCGACGAAGTCCGGCCGGGCGAGCAAGGCCCCGTCCGGGAGCGCGTACGTCGGGAGCTGATAGGCGTGCACGAGCCGGACGCCGGCTCCCAGCCGCGACGCCAGGTCGATGGCATAGCGGAGCGCGTGCTCCGAGGTGTCCGAGAAGTCGACCGGGCACAGGATTCGCTCGATATTGGGCATGGCCCTCCCTCGCTTGTCTCGGCGCAATGTTTGCACGTTGTGTGCAATGCTTACATCCGCCTTGTCGTTCCACTCCGTCAGATGCGCATGATTGCCCCACCGTCAAGGTGTGTGGCACGAAAGCTGAACTCCATGGGGACTCGATGAGCAAACCCACCATCCTGTGCGCCACCGACCTGAGCGCCGACGGCGCCCGCGCGCTGGACCTCGCCGCGGCGCTCGCGCGGACCCTCGACGGCACGATCACGCTCCTCTACGCGACCGACACCGCCGAGACCGCCGAGGCCGACGTCCCGGAGTCCATGGCGGAGGGCGCCGAGGCGTTGAAGGCGAGGGTCCGCGAGCGCCTCGACCGCGAGGCGGCCGCCCTCGAGGAGGAGCGGCGGCGGTGCGAGTCGCTCGGCGTCGAGTGCGACGCGAAGCTCGTGGGTGGACGCCCCGCCGAAGCGATCGAGCGCGAGGCGGCCGAGCTCGGCGCCGGCCTCGTCGTGCTCGGCCGGCGCGGGGACCGGGAAGAGGGCTACGTCGGGCCGACGATCCACCGCGTCGTGCGTCATGCCCCGTGCCCGGTCGCGGTCGCATCGCCGGACGACGCGGCGCCCGAGAGCCTGAAGGGCGGGCGCTGGGTGATCGGGGCGGACTTCTCGCGGCCGGCGCGCGCCGCCCTCGCCGCGGCGCAGGCGCTCGTGCGCGCGTCCGGCGGCGAGATCGTGCTCGCGCACGTCGTGAGTCCGCCGGGGGGAGAGGGCCTGCCCTACGAGCAGCGCTCGCCGCAGCAGATCCTGCGCGAGGAGGGCAACAAGGAGCAGGCGCGGCGCATGTCGGCGCTCGCGGCCGAGCTGGACGTGTCGGCCCGCGCCGTCCAGCGCGTCGCCCTCGAGCGGCCCGCGGACGAGCTGCGCGCGCTCGCGGACGAGGTGGACGCGACCGGCATCATCGTCGGTACGCACGGGCGGACCGGCCTCGGACGCTTCTTCGTCGGGAGCACGGCCGACCGCCTGCTCCAGAAGGCGCGCCGGCCCGTCCTCGTGGTCCGTGAGCCGCCGCCCCACGTCGCCCCCTGGTTCCCGGTCCCCGCGGGCGAGCCCTTACCGCTCAGCCCGACGCACCTCCTCGTCGCGGTCGACTTCTCCGAGCCCTCCCGGCGCGCGCTCGAGCTCGCCCGGGCTCTCGCTGCCAGCCTCGACCTCGCCGTCGACGTGCTGCACGTCCACGAGCCGGTGACGGATGTGCGGCGCGGTCTCGTGGGGCGTCTCGCCGCGGGCTCGGCGGCCTCGGAGCTGGACGCGAACGCACGGGCGCGGGCTCGGAAGGAGCTCTCGAGCCTCGTCGGCGAGGTGTTCGGCGACGACGCACCGGCGGTGAGCCTGCACGTGGAGGCGGGGCGCCCGGCCGAGCGCATCGCTGGCGTCGCCCGCGCAATCGGTGCGGATCTGATCGCCCTCGGCACCACGGGCCGGACCGGTCTCGAGCGGATGTTGCTCGGCAGCGTCGCCGAAGCGCTGGTCCGACAGAGCTCCGTGCCCGTCCTCACGGTGCCTTGACGATGCGGCGCGCCGCTTGCATCGCAGTCCGGCCGGAGCACTCGACGATGTCAGCCCCGACCCTGCAAGCCCGGTTCGTCCCCGCCGAGGTCCAGAGGAAGGTGCACGCGGCGGGGGTCAGCCTCAGCGACGAGCAGTGGCGCGCCCTTCCGGTCCTGGCACGGCGGCGCCTGTCCGCGTTGCCCGCCGGCACGCCCGTCGAGCGGCACGCCTTCGCGAACGTGCTCCTGTGGCTGACGCAGACCTTCGCCGGCCCGTCCCGAGCGGGCGGCGCGTGACCGCCACCGTCCTCGTCGTCGAAGACAACGAGCCGCTCGCGCGGAGCGTCGCCCGGCTGTTCGAGGACGCCGGCGCGGCGGTCACCATCACCGCGAGCCTCGCGTCCGCCCTCGAGAGAGCGCGCGCCTCTCCGCCCGACCTCGCCGTCGTCGACGTCTGCCTGCCCGGGGGCCTGCCCAGCCTCGAGATCGTGCCGAAGCTCCGTGAGGCGTCGCCGGACGCCGAGGTCATCCTCGTGACCGGCAGCGCCACGCTGGACACCGCGATCGAGGCGGTGCGGCACGGGGTCTTCGCCTACGTCCTGAAGCCGTTCGATCCCGAGGACCTGCTCGCCCTCGGCGAGCGCGCCCTCGCGCAGGTGGCGCTGCGCAAGGAGCGCCAGGCGCTCGAGCGCGAGCTGGCAGGCTCCGAGGCGCTCTACCGCGGCGTGGTGGAGGGGGTCGATCAGCTCATCGTCGGCATCGACCGCGCGGGCAGGGTCGGCTTCTCGAACCGCTACGCGGCCGAGGCGACCGGCTGCGCGCCGGAAGAGCTCGAGGGCCGTCTCTTCGCAGAGGTCGTCTCGCGCCCCGAAGATCGGCGCGTCGCCGAGCGGGTCGTGGCCGACGCGTGGCGCGGAGGCAGGGTGCGCGACCGAGAGCTGCCGCTGCCGCGCCCCGACGGGGCGCCGCGCAACATCCGCTGGACGTTGACTCCGCTCCGGGTCGACGACGAGGTGTCGCTCGTGCTCGCGGTGGGCCTCGACGTGACCGACCGGCTCGAGCTCGAGCGGCGGACGGCGCAGAGCGAGGCGCTGGCGACGATGGGAGCGCTGACGGCGGGGCTCGCCCACGAGATCCGGAACCCTCTGAACGCGGCCAAGCTCCAGCTCGAGGTCCTGTACCGCGCTGCGGGCAGGCTCCCGGACGCCCGGACGGCGGGCTCGATGCGCCAGCGGGTCGAGGTGGTCAAGGAGGAGATCGGGCGGCTGTCGACGATGCTCGACGAGTTCCTCCAGCTCGCGCGGCCTCGTGGCATCGAGCGGCTCCCGGTCGACGTCGCGGCGCTGCTCGACGAGGTGGCCCACCGGCAGGCGCCCGCGGCCGAGGAGATCGGAGCCCGCATCCACGTGGCGCGCGAAGGCGCGAGCCCGGTCCACGCCTCGGGCGACAGGGAGAGGCTCGCGCAGGTCCTCGTGAGCCTGGTCACGAACTCGCTCGAGGCGATCCGCTCCGCCGGCGACGGTGGGCGCGTCGTCCTCGACGCCCGCGGCCGCGACGATGGCTTCGTCGAGGTCACCGTCGAGGACACGGGACCGGGCCTCTCGCCCGAGGCGGCCGCCCGGCTGTTCGAGCCGTTCTTCACCACCAAGCCCGCGGGCACCGGCCTCGGCCTGCCCGTCGTCAAGCGCATCGTCGAGCAGCACGGCGGCGACATCCGCATCCGCCCCGGCGAAGACGGCGGCACCGTCGCCACCTTCACTCTCCCGAGGGACGGACCTTAGGGGACGGACCTTAGTTTCTTAGTTTCGCGTCGCGAAATCACGGCGCTTTCGATGTGCCACAACCAAGAAACTAAGGTCCGTCCCCTATGAGTCGAATGTGCCACAACCGAGAAACCGAGGTCCGTCCCCTATGGAGTCGGCGCTGCCTCCCCTATGGAGTCGGCGCTGCCCGGCCGCGCTCACCGGGGCTCGAAGGTCGTGCAGTCGGCGTGCTCCTGGTGGTGGTCGATGCGGATCGCCTCTGCTTCGCATTCGAGGTCGTTGTTGTGCGCGCAGGCGGTGACCTTGCACGCGCCGACGCCCGCTCGCTGGGGCTGGCGGTGCACGTGATGCTCGGACGGGCAGAAGGTGTCGCAGGCCGCGTGGGCGTGGTCCCCGACCGTGATCGCCTTCGCGTTGCAATTCCCCTCGCCGTTGTACGCGCACTCGGCGACGGCGCACGCGCGGACCTCGGGCATGACGACGGTGAGCCTCATGGCTTGCTCCTTCCTTCCTCCACCGAGCAACGGCAATCGACGTGCCAGCTCGGCCGCGCGAAGCCGCTCGCGGCGGCACGCGACGCCAAAGGGAATTCCCCGGATCGACGAGAGGACCCGCGCGCGTCGCCGGGTAGAGGGGCGACGGTGTGTGCGCTCGTGCCCCGTGGCAGGCGACCGGGCTCCGGTGGCGATGTGCTCAGCGGCGCCGGCGCCGGAGGAGCAGGAGGGCGAGGCCCAGGAGGGCGATGGTCGCTTCGGGCGCGCCTCCTGCGGGGCCCGGCGCGCGGCAGCCGCAGCCGCCGTCTTCCACGCCGCCGGTCGGCCGATCGCCCGGGCCGCCGCCGTCCCCGCCCCCGCCTGGGCCCGAGTCGGCGCCCGAGCCGTCGACGCAGGGGCGCTCGTCCACCCAGCCGTCGCAGTTGTCGTCCGCGCCGTTGCCGCAGACCTCGGCGCGGCCCGGATGAGCGAAGGGGTCGTCGTCGTCGCAGTCGGCGACCTCCGAGTAGCCGTCGCCGTCGGCGTCGGGCCCGCGGGCGTGGCGGTTCTGCAGGCAGCGGCCCCGCACGCAGCCGTGCTCGCACTCCACGTCGGCGCAGGGGTTCTCGTCCATGCAGACACCGTCCATGCAGTACCGCTCGCAGGTGATCGAGTCGCACGGGTCGGGCAGGCACTCGCCCTCCATGCAGCCCCAGCTACAGGGCTGGAGCGAAGTCTCGTCCTCGCAGGCGATGGCCGTCGCGCCGATCTGGAAGTGGATGCTGTTGATGCCGTCGCAGCCGTCGACGACGAAGCCGTAGTCGGTGCCCGCCTCGATCTCCGCCTCCCACTCGGGGCACCAGTGGTGGATGCAGATGCGGTTGGGCTCGCCCGCCACCAGCAGGAACGTCCCCATGAACACCGGCTCGTCCGGGACGCAGCACCGGCCGTGGCTCGTGCCCTCGCGGCAGACGCGGCCTCCCTCGCAGTCGGTGTCGCTCGTGCAGTCGCCGGTGTTGTCCGAGTCGAACACCAAGAACCGCTCGCCCGCGTTGCGCTCGACCGCCCACCCGTCGCCGTTGCAGCTATTGTGCACCGTCAGGTACCCGGTCTCGTCGAGCTGGTCGTCGCAGCTCTCGCTGAGCTCGGTGTCGAAGATGGAGTAGTAGGCCGTGACGTCGACGGTGAGCGTCCCGCAGGACACCCTCGGATCGCGGTCGGCGAGGGCGTAGATCTGCCCGTCGTCCATCCCGTCCATGTCGTCCACGAACACGAAGGGCGGGTCCTCGGTGGGCGTGCACGGCCCTGGATCGTCGGAGCAGATGTCGCCCTCGAACTCGTCCCAGCAGGGGTTGCCGCAGCCGGGATCGCAGATGTCGCCCGGTGCGCAGTAGGGGTCGCACTCCGGGTAGTCCGGCGAGTCGCACGTGCAGTCGGGGTTGCAGTCCGGGTCGTCGGGCTCCCGGTAGCAGGGCGGGGGCGGGAGGCAGAACTCGTCGCCCGGCAGGCACTCGTCCTGCGCGTGCGCGCCCGCCGGTGCGAGGAACCCGGCCAGGAGAAGAACGGTCGCGACGGACCCACGGCTCATGTCGACCTCCGACATCAGGGTCGCACCCCGCCGCGCGCCGTGGCAACCGCCCGCCTCGGCGCTAGTCGTCGAGCTCCACGTCCCCCGCGGCGACCTCGGCGCTCGTCACGCCCCACTCCCGGAGCCGGTACTGGATCTTGCGTCGGCTCACGCCGAGCATCTCTGCGGCCTTCAGCGTCGAGCCGCCGACGGCCTCGAGCGTCTGCAGGATGGCCGTCTTCTCGAGCTCGGCCATCGTGATGCCCGGCACCAGCATGCCGAGGTCGCTCGTGCCGCCGCTCGACCGTCCGCCGGTCGCGGGCAGGTCCCCCACGTCGACCTCGCGCCCCTCGCACATCACGACCGCGCGCTCGATCGCGTTCTCGAGCTCGCGGACGTTGCCCGGCCACGGGTAGCTCATGAGCTGCCGGAGCGCCTCGTCGGTGAAGCCGTCGATCTCGCGCTGGTTCTCCTCTGCGTACTTGCGCAGGAAGAAGTCCGCGAGCAGCGGGATGTCGCTCTTGCGGGCCCTGAGCGGCGGGATGTCGATCTGCACGACGTTCAGGCGGTAATAGAGGTCCTCGCGGAACGTGCCGTCGTCGACGGCCTGCTTGAGGTCCCGGTTGGTCGCGGCGACGACGCGCACGTCGACCGAGAGCGTCTCGTTGCCCCCCACCCGCTCGAACTGCCGCTCCTGCAGGAACCGCAGGAGCTTGACCTGCACGCTCGCCGGGATCTCGCTCACCTCGTCGAGGAAGAGCGTCCCGCCGTCCGCCTGCTTGAAGCGGCCCTCGCGCCGGCCCGTCGCGCCGGTGAACGCGCCCCGCTCGTGCCCGAACAGCTCGGACTCGAGCAGCGTCTCGGCGAGCGCCGCGCAGTTGAGCCGGACGAAGGCCGCCCCGGCGCGCGTCGAGTTGTGGTGGATCGCCGCGGCGATGAGCTCCTTGCCCGTCCCGCTCTCGCCGTGGATGAGCACGTTCGCCCGGCTCGGCGCCACCTGGGCCACCATCTTGAGCACCCGCTGCATCGAGGGGTGGTTGCCGAGGATGTTGTCGAACGAGAACCGCTCACGGAGCTGCTCGCGGAGCTGTGTCGTCTCGCGCTTGAGCCGCGCCTTTTCGAGCGCCCGCTCGACCAGCGCGCTCAGCGCGTCGAGGTCGAGCGGCTTGGTGAGGTAGTTCTCGGCGCCCTTCTTGATGGCCTCGACGGCGGTGTCGATCGTGCCGAACGCCGTCATGACCAGGAAGGACGCGTGCGGCACGCGCGCCCGTCCTCGCTCGAGGAGCCCGATGCCGTCGAGCCCCGGCATCTTGAGATCGGTGAGGACGACGTGCGGGTCGAAGGACTCGAGCAGCGGCAGCGCCTTCAGGCCGTCGGACGCCGTCTCGCACTCGTAGCCCTCGTCACCGAGCAGCTCCGCGAGGGCCGCGCGCGCGTTGGCCTCGTCGTCCACGATCAGGATTCGGCCCTTCGGCTCGGTCATCGGACGAGGATCATGCGTGATCGGGCGATGTTCAGCCAGTGAAAGAGACATCGATCGGGTCGTCCTTGAGGAGGTTGGCGTTCAGCAGGACGTCTTCCTCGTCAGCCATGTCCAGGCAGATGTCGGCGATGAGCGTCTGGACGCGCCGGCCGATCTCCGACGGCGACGGCTCCCAGCGGCCGAGCACGTCGAGCGCGGCGCGCACCCTGTCCCGCTGCACGGCGTGGTGAGCCAGGAGCTGCTGCTCGCGCGCCTCGCCGAACCCGGGCGTCTCGCGGAGCGCGGGCGCGAGGATCCGGTCCTCGAGATCGATCTGCGCGAAGAGCGCGTCCCGGAGATCGCGCACGCGCTGCCGGAGCGCATCGACGGCGCCGGATCTCCCGGCCGCGAGCGCGCCCGCGAGCGAGTCGGCATCGGCGAGAGCGCTCCGCAGGCGCGCGTGCTCGCGTCGAACGCGCTCGCGCACCACGCTCGGCGCCGGCTCCTCGGGGCCGGTCCCGGCCCGCCCCGTCACGCCACGTGCTCCAGGAGCGCCGTCCGGAGCTTGAGCTGCGCCTTCTTCTCGATCTGACGCACGCGCTCGCGCGACAGCCCGAGCGTCGCGCCGAGCACGGCGAGCGTGTCGGTGTCGTCGTCGAGGAAGCGCCGGCGGACGATCTCGCGCTCTCGCTCGTTCAGCGTGGAGAGCGCCCAGGCGACGGTCTCCTCGCGCTGCTCGCGCGTCTCGGTGTCCGAGGCCTCCTGCTCCGGCGACGGGCGCGCGTCCATGACCTCCCAGGACAGGCCGTCGTCGCCGGCGCCGAGCGCGACGTCACGGGAGGTGAGCACCGACTCGATCATGGCGACGTCGGCCGCGGGCACGCCGAGCGCCGACGCGACCTCCTCGAGCTCCGGCGGCCGCCCGCGCTCGTGCGTGAGCCGGCGCTGCGTCTTGCGGAGCGACGAGAGGAGCTTGCGCGCGTTGCGCGTCGAGGGCGCGGGGACGATCCGGCGGTTCGACAGGGCGTAGCGCCGGATGAACGCGCGCACCCACCACGCCGCGTAGGTCCCGAAGCGCGTGCCGCGCGCGGGGTCGAACCGCTGGGCGGCCTCGACGAGCCCGAGGTTCCCCTCGGCCACCAGATCCTCGAGCGACACTCCGTTGCCGGCGTAGCGTCGGGCCGTCGCCAGCACCAGCCGCAGGTGCGACGCCAGGAGCTGCGAGAGGGCCCTCTCCGATCCCTCGCGCAGCTCGCGCACGAGCCGCTCCTCGGTCGGGGCGTCGAGCATCGGGGCCTCGTTGGCGGCGCGGCGGAGGTTGCCGGCGGTGTCGTCTCTGTGCATTGGTTCGCTCTCCTGCCCGGCGTCCCGAGCACGGGCCGTACCAACGCCCGACGTGCCGTGATCGCACGCGATCGTCGCTGGCCTGGGCTGGCGCGACGCATCCGCTGCGTCGCCCTCGCCGGCCTGCGCAATCGATGCGCGCGCGTCAGCTCCGAGGCCCGGAGATCTCGCTGCCGAGGCCCATCAGCAGCCCGAACAGCCCGCCGACGAGCGCGCCGAACGCCGCGAGCCCGGCTCCGCCGCCCGCCGCCCCGACGATCGGGAGCATGAGGAACAGGCCGGCGAACGTCCCGGTGCCCGCGCCCGACAGCACCCGTCCGACGCGGGTCGCCCGCGCCCGGGCCTCGGCCCTGCGCGCCCGCTCGCCGAGCAGCCGGATCTCCGCCTCGCGTGCTTCGAGGAGCCGGCGCGAGAGCTGTGCTTCGCGCTCGAGCTGCTCGACGCGCTCGCGCAGCGCCTCACGGTCGCTGCGGTACGGCATGTGTGGATCATAGCCCCCCGAGCCCGCGTTGACAGCCCTCGCGGTGCGGCTACCTCCCCGATCGTGAGCCCCCGGTTCCAGGCGATCCACACCGCGCTGTTCGTGACCGGCATCGTCGCCCTGCCTCTGGGCCTCGTGTTCCCCCGGCACGGCGTGCTGCTCGTGAGCGGCGTCTGCTTCGCCCTCAGCGGCGTGATGACCATCGCGGGCTACCGCATCACCATGCGCGGCCCGCTGGGCGCGTTCTTCCGGAGGGCGCTCGGCGGGGCCCGTCGCGGCGGCGCCTACCTGATGGGCAGCGTGTGGCTCCTCTTCGGCGCGCTCCTCGTGGTGGTCTCGCTCCTGATGACCGTCGGGGGCGAGCCGCCTCCGCACGAGGTCCTCCCGCCGACGGCCCCTACAGGGTGACGCGCTCGCCGGGCTCGGGCGCGAGCACCGTGGGGAAGCGTCGCTCCCCGAGGAGCCGGCCCAGCACGTCCATGGCCTTCGGCTCGCCGTGGACCATGGCGACCTGCTTGAGCTTGCCACGCTCGCGGACGGCCTCGGCGAAGTCGATCAGCTCCGACTGGTCGGCGTGGGCGCTCAGGCCGTTCAGCACCACGACCTCGGCCCTGCGCTCGCGCTCGACGCCGAGGATCCGCACGCGCGTGCGCCCCTCGACGAGGCGCCGGCCGAGCGTGTGCTGCGCCTGGAAGCCGACGATGAGGACGGTGTTGTCGCGGCTCTCCACCGCGGCCTTGAGGTGGTGGAGCACCCGGCCGAACTCGCACATGCCGCTCGCCGAGATGACGATCGACGGTCCCTCTGCGGCGTCGATGGCCTTCGACTCCTCGACGCTGCTCACGTACGTGAGCTCCTCGAAGTCGAAGGGGGAGTCCTCGCCGGTGAGCATCCTGCGGGCGTGCTCGTCGTAGCACTCGGGGTGCAGCCGGAACACGTCGGTGATGCGCACGGTGAGCGGCGAGTCGACGTACACCGGCATCTTCGGGAGCCGCCCCTGCGTCCGCAGCCGCTTGAGGGCGTAGACCACCTCCTGCGCACGCTCGAGGGCGAACGACGGGATGATCACCTTGCCGCCGCGCTCGAACGTACGCTTCACGACCTCCGCCAGCGCGTCGTCCATCCGCTCGATCGGGTCGTGCAGCCGGTCCCCGTAAGTGCTCTCGGTGATGAGGAAGTCGCCGCCCGTAGGGACCTCCGGGTCGCGCAGGATCGGCATGTTCCGGCGGCCGAGGTCGCCGGTGAAGACGATCCGCTTGTTCTGGCCCACGTCGTCCACGTCCACGACCACGATCGCGCTCCCGAGGACGTGGCCCGCGTCGTAGAACGTCACGTCGACGCCCGGTGCGACGTTCTCGCGGCGGTGGTAGGGCAGGGCGACCATCTGCGAGACGATCCCGACCACGTCCTCCTGGTCGTAGAGCGGCTCGACGGGGAGCATGTCGGCGTGCTCGCGCTCGATCTGTCGGTTGATGTACCGGGCGTCCGCGTCCTGGATCATCGCCGCGTCCTCGAGCATCACCGCGCAGAGGTCGCGCGTCGCCGGCGTCGTGAAGACCGAGCCCCGGTAGCCGTTCTTGTAGAGCCGGGGGAGCGCCCCCGAGTGATCGATGTGCGCGTGCGACAGGACCACGGCGTCGACGTCCCGGGCGCGGACCGCCAGCTCCCGGTTCTTGCGGAACGACTCCTCGCGCCGTCCCTGGAACAGGCCGCACTCGAGCAGGACGCGCGCGTGCGGCGTCCGCAGCAGGTGCATGGACCCGGTGACCGTCCGGGCCGCGCCGAGGAACTCGATCTCCATCTTTCGACGGCGACGCAAGCGGTGCGCGCCCGACCTCGCCGGGCGCACCGGTTGCGTCAGTCCTCCTCCTCGGGGACGCGCACCGCGAGGACCGGGCAGTGTGCGTGCCGGACCACCTTCTCGGCGACCGAGCCGATGAGGAGGTGGCCGAGGCCCGTGCGCCCCGCGGTCGCGACGATGATCAGGTCGGCGCCGAGGGCCCTCGCGTGCTCGGTGATGCCGCCCGCCGGGCTCCGGTGCGTCACGGCGGCGGTGTCCACGTCCGGCACGTCCGCGAGCTTCGTGCGCGCGATCTCCCGGAGCTTCTCGGTGACCGCAGTGGTCATCTCCTGCGCGATCTTGTCCCGATACTGCGCCGGATGCGGGATGGCGCCGGGCGGCACGAGCACGTCGGGATCGAAGGAGTGGAGGAGGGTCACCTTCGCGCCGAGCTGCTTGGCGAGAACGGCGGCGGCGTCCACGGCGCGCTCCGAGGGCTCGGAGAAGTCGGTCGCCACGAGGATGTGATCGGCGAAGTCCATGGTCTCTCCTGGGGGGTGGCTCGGCTCTTGCTTCGTCTCCGGGTCGATTCTACCCGACACGAGGACATAGATGAGCACCAACACCGAAACCGTCATCGTCGCTGGAGACGATCTGGCCGAAACCGGGATGACCGCGCTTCGGGACGCCCTGCGTCGGGCTCCGTTCGCGCACCTCCACGTCGTCCACGTCGTGAACGACGAGGACCTCGGCCAGGCGCCGGGCGAGACGCTGCTCGAGCGCCAGACGCACCTGCTCGAGCACCTGCCGCCCAAGCTCTGGGACCGCGTGGGCGTCGCCGGCTCGGAGGTCGGCGGCCTGCCCGAGCTCGAGGTCTCGGTGCACGTCCGCTTCGGCGCCCCGTCCAAGGCGATCAACCAGATCGCGGCCGACTACGACGCGGACCTGGTGGTCGTGGGGACCCACGGGCGGCGCGGCGTCCAGCGCTTCGTCCTCGGCTCGGTCGCCGAGGCCCTCGTGCGCACGGCGTCCTGTCCCGTCCTCATCGCCCGCCCGAAGGACCACTCCGGTGTCCGCAAGTCCGAGCGCCCCGAGCCCGCGGTGGCCGGAGAGGACATCCACCGCCAGCGTCCCGAGGGCGCCCACGTCTACGTGTCGAGCCAGCTCATGACCTGGACGAAGCGCGACGTCGACGCCATCGGTCCGGGCTGGTAGGACGGAGAGAATCAGGCCGGCTGCTTCTTGCTGAAGTACCAGTCGGTGACCTCGATGCCCTTCTCGCGCAGGCGCCCCTCGGCCTGCTCGGTGGTCTTCGGGGGCGGCACGATCGCGGCGTCGCCCGGCCGCCAGTTGGCCGGCGCGGCGAGGCCCTGCTCGTCGACCATCTGCAGGGCGTCGATGACCCGCAGGATCTCGTCCATGTTCCGCCCGACGTTGAGGGGGTAGTGGATCATGGCCCGGACGCGGCGCTTCGGGTCGATGATGAAGACCGCGCGCACGGTCTCGGTCGCGGAGCTCGGCTCGTGGAGCATCCCGTACAGCCGCGCCACGTGCTGGTCGAGGTCGGCGATGATCGGGAAGGGGATCTCGACGTCGAACTTCTCCTTCACGCTCCGCGCCCAGGCGATGTGCGAGTAGACGCTGTCGATCGAGAGGCCGAGCAGCTTGACGTTGCGCCTCTGGAACTCGCCGTGGCGCCGCGCGAGCTCGATGAACTCGGTCGTGCAGACGGGCGTGAAGTCCGCCGGGTGCGAGAACAGGACGACCCAGCTTCCTCCCGCCCACTTGCTCAGCTCGATCTCCCCGTGCGTGGTCCGCGCCGTGAAGTCGGGCGCCGGCCCGTTGAGGACCAGCTTCGGGCTCTCGGGCTCGGGGTGTGGCTCGGCGCCCTCCTTCTTCGACAGCTTCGCGAGGAAGCCCTCGAGCGCCTGCTTGAGCTCACGTGTGTCCATTTCTCTTCCGTGCTCCTGTGGTTGCTTCGCCCGAAGGCGTCTCTGTGGAGCTAGGCACCCGAGATTCCATGTCCAGGCGTGGGTCGACTTGCCGCAGAATGCCAGGGGCGGCCGGCCCGTCCGAGGGCCGGCGGACGGAGGATCGGATGGCACGGGTGCGTCTTTCTTGGCTGCTCGCGTGGGCGCTCGGCTGCGGTACGGCGGAGGCGCCGCCCGCGGACCTTGGCGAAGAGGCGGGAGCCGGGCCGCAGGCGGAGGTGCGCGGCGTGCCGCCGGCCGTGGGGCCCGACGCGCTCGATCCGGTGCCCTACGCGGGCGGTGCGCGCCTGCGGACCGGCGGGCTGCGGATGGACCTCGACGCGCGCGGCGCGGCGGTCGTCGGCAGGTCGGGGGCGTGGCGCTTCGAGCTCGACGGGCCGGCGGTCGTCCCCGAGGTCGTCGACCGGCGGGTCGTCTACCGGCGCGGGAGCGGCCTGACGGAGTGGTACGAGGCGCGCGCCAACGGCGTCGAGCAGGGGTTCATCGTCTCGGAGCGGCCGGCCGGCGATCTGGTCGTCCGCGGCACGGTGCACACCGACGCCCGGGTCGAGCGCGTGGACGGCGGGCTCGCCTTCGGCGAGCTCACCTACGCGGGCCTCCGCGCGTGGGACGCCGCGGGCCGCGAGCTCGAGGCGACGATGGAGTGGGACGAGGCGGGCCGCCGCGTCTCGCTGCGGATCGCCCGGAGCGCGCTCGCCGGGGCGCGGTTCCCGGTGACCATCGACCCGCTCCTGACCGCGCCCTCGTGGCAGGTGGACCCGACCGATCAGGTCGGCTCACGGCACGGCTTCTCCGTCGCCGGAGTGGGCGACGTGGACGGCGACGGCTTCGAAGACGTCGTCGTCGGGGCGTGGAGCTGGGACGGCGAGGAGGAGCACGAGGGTCGCGCCTTCCTCTTCGCGGGGAGCGCGAGCGGCCTCGCGACGACGCCCGCCTGGCTCGCGGACCCCACCGACGCGCGCAGCGCGGCCTTCGGGCACTCGGTCGCCGGCGCGGGCGACGTGAACGGCGACGGCTACGACGACGTGCTGGACGGCGGCCCCGACGGCGGCTTCGGGCGTCGGCTTCGGCACGGCGCTCGCGGGCGCGGGCGACGTGAACGACGACGGGTTCGACGACGTGGCCGTTGGCGTACCGGGCTGGGACGGCCCCGGGTACGTGTACAACGAGGGGCGGGTCTACCTGTTCCTCGGCGGCGCGACCGGCCTCGCGCCTCCGGGCGGCTGGACGGCGGACCCGACCGACCAGAACGGCGCGCGGTTCGGCTCCTCGGTCGCGCTCGGCGACGTGACGGGCGACGGCGTCGACGATCTGATCGTGGGCGCCGCCGGCTTCGACGGCGCCGCCGACGGCGAGGGACGCGCCTACGTGTACACCGGGAGCACGACCGGGCTCGGGGTCGCGCCGGCGTGGGGGACCGACCCGACCGACCAGCCGGGCGCCGGGTTCGGCGTCAGCGTGAGCTTCGCCGGCGACGTAGGCGACGACGGCATCGGCGATCTGGTGGTCGGGGCGGACTACTGGGACGGCGCGGTCGCCGACGAAGGGCGCGCCTACGCGTTCCACGGCGGCCCCATCGTGACGAAGGCGCTCGGCGAGCCCTGTGGCGCGGACGCCGAGTGCGTGAGCGGCCACTGCGTCGACAGCGTGTGCTGCGACGATGCCTGCGGCGGCGGCGACACGGGCGACTGCCGCGCGTGCAGCGTCGCGAGCGGCGCGGGCGCGGACGGCACCTGCGGCACGGTCGCGGCCGGGCACACGTGCCGTGCGGTGCTCGGCCCGTGCGACGTCGAGGAGACCTGCGACGGGACGAGCACGGCGTGTCCGTCGAACGCGTACGTGTCCGCCGGGACCGAGTGCCGCGCCTCCGAGGGGCCGCGCGACCCCGCCGAGACGTGCAGCGGGACGAGCCCGACGTGCCCGCTCGACGCGCGCGCGGTGGCCGGGACCGTGTGCCGTGCGTCGGCCGGCGCGTGCGACGAGGAGGAGACGTGCACGGGCTCGAGCGACGCGTGCCCGGCGGACGCGTTCGTGCCGGCGGGGACGGAGTGCCGTGCGCCGGCGGGCGTGTGTGACGTGGCGGAGTCGTGCACGGGCTCGGGCGCGGCGTGCCCGGCGGACGCGTTCGCCTCCGACGGGACCTCGTGCGCGGACGGCACGACCTGCAACGGCGACGAGGCGTGCAGCGGAGGCACGTGCGTGGCCGGGACGGCGCTCGACTGCGACGACGGCGACCCCTGCACGGCGGACGGCTGCGGCGAGCCCGCCGGCTGCGTCCACACGCCGATCGCGGGTTGCGGCGTGGACGCGGGCCCGCCGGACGCCGGCCCGCCGGACGCGGGCACGTCCGACGCGGGCTCCGGATCCGACGCCGGGCCGCCGGACGCGGGCACGTCCGACGCGGGCGCGTCCGACGCGGGCGCCGGGTCCGACGCCGGGTCGCCGGACGCGGGCGCTTCCGATGCCGGTCCGCCCGACGGAGGACCCACCGACGCGGGCTCGGGGTCGGACGCGGGCGGCGACCTCGACGCGTCGACCTCGCCCGCGGACGCCGGCACCTCACCGCCGGACGCGTCGGTGACGGACGCCGGAGACGGCGCGGTGCCGGCCGACGGTGCGAGCGCGGACGCCGCCGACCCCGACGCGGACGTCGCACCGCCGCGGGATCGGGGCGGCTGCTCCTGCCGCGTGGCCTCGCCTTCGTCAGGGGCGACGCCGCTCTCGCTCGCCTTCGCGCTCGCGCTCGCCCTCGCGGTGCGCAGGCGGCGTCGCTGATCCGGCGAGCGCCGATGCGAAGGCCCGGGCGCTCCGAAGCGCCGATCGAGTTGACGGTCGAGCGCTCGCGCCACGACGTCGGACAGGAGCTCGGGGACCTCCGAGCGGACCTGGTGCACGGCCGGGATGGGCATCGTGAGGACCCGCTCGATCGTCTCCAGCGGATGATCGCCCACGAACAGGCGCCGGTGGGTGAACAGCTCCCAGGCGACGATCCCGAGGCTGAACGAAGGCCGGCCACGGCCGCCGAGGCTCAGGCGGCTTCGCCCGGGGACGCCTTTCGGCCGGTGGGGTCGCGGCTCGTGATGACCTCGACGCAGTAGGAGTAGTCGGGGCGGGTGCCGTCCCAGCGGCACAGCCCCGTCTGGTCGTCGATGACCAGGCCGGCGTCGGCGTGCGACTGCACGAGGCGATCGGGGGCGTCCGGCGGGAGCGGGCTCGGGCGCGGGCTGCGTTCGAGGACCTGCCCGCGGCGATCCCGGAACACGAAGCTGCCGTCGGCGCCGACGTCGACGCTGAAGCCGCCCTCGTGGACGAGGCCGTGGTGGAATCGACACAACATGACGAGGTTATCGAGCTTGGTCTCACCGCCATCGAGCCACGACT
>JBDIVX010000037.1:0-52579 GCA_039794305.1 Candidatus Neutrinellum sp. | reverse complement strand
TAGCGGTCGATCCAGCGCTCCTGGAGCGGGTTTCCCATCCCCACCAGGAGCAGGTGGGGCCTGCTCCTGCGGATGTCCTCGAGGACCGACGGCAGCTCGGATTCGTGGAAGTAGCCGTGCTGGTGGCCGACGACCTCCCACCCCGGGAACGACCGCCGCAGGTACTCGGCGGCGCGAGCGTTGCCCGAGGGGTCGGCCCCGAGCACGTAGAGCCGGTAGCCCGCCGTCCCGGACAGGAGGGCGGGCGTGAGGTCGGTCCCGTTCACGTTGTCGCGGAGCTCGACGCCCCGGAGGCGTGCGGCCCACCGGACCCCGGTCCCGTCTCCGAACACCACGTCCGCCCGCCGGAGCACCGCGCGGTAGGAAGGATCCGCCGAGGCGAGGTTCAGGGTGTGGGCGTTCACGAAGTAGACCGTGCGCGTCCGGTCCTGCCGGGTCATCCAGCCTTCGAGCAGCCGGAGCGCCTCCTCCATCGTGGCGTTCTCCACGCCGATGCCGAGCACCTCCGCTTTCACGACAGCCCCCCTCCTCGAGTCCGTACGATCGGATCAGTAGGCGTTTCGGCGCGCCTTGCGGCCGAAGACGGTGAGCAAGATGATCTTGAGATCGAGCACGAGCTCCCAGTTGCGGATGTACTCGAGGTCGTGCTCGATCCGCTTGCGCATCTTTTCGAGCGTGTCGGTCTCCCCACGCCAGCCGTTCACCTGCGCCCAGCCCGTGATGCCCGGCTTGACCTTGTGCCGCAGCATGTAGCCGGTGATCTTCCCCCGGTACTCCTCGTTGTGGGCGACCGCGTGAGGCCTCGGACCGACGATGGACATGTCGCCCCGGAGCACCTGGATGAACTGCGGCAGCTCGTCGAGCGAGGTGCGGCGGAGGAACGCGCCGATGGGGGTGAGCCGCGCGTCGCCCCTCTTCGCCTGCGTGACTCGGTCACCGTCCTCGCAGACGGTCATCGTGCGGAACTTCCACACGATGATGTCACGCCCGTCGAGGCCGTAGCGGCGCTGCTTGAAGATGGCCGGCCCCTTCGACGTGAGCTTCACGGCCGCCGCGACCAGCAGCATCGGCACCGCGATGACGATCAGGATGAGGCTCCCGATCACGACGTCCTCGACCCGCTTGAGCCAGCCGTCCACGCCGTGGAAGGGCGCGTCGAACACGCTCAGCACCGGAACCTCGCCCACGGCCGACCACCGCGAACGGAGCAGGTCCGAGACGAAGAGATCGGCCACGACGTGGACCGAGGCGGTCGTGTCGGCGAGCTCGCGCACGAGCTGCCGGATGCGCGGCTCGGCGCACAGGGGGAGCGCCACGTAGACGATGTCCACCCGGCCGGCGCGCGCGTCCTCGACGAGCTTGCGGAAGCTGCCGACGATGAGCCAGTCGCCGCCGCCCTCGTGCACGCGGCCGGAGCGCCTGTCGCGGTCGTCGTAGAAGCCGCGGAGCTTGAGCCCGGCCCAGGGGGTCGCCTGGATCTCCTTCGCGAGGCGCGCGCCGTTCTGCGACAGGCCCGCGATCGCGACGGTGCGTGAATTCGCGCCCCGCCACCGGATCTCCTGGAGGGCGAGGCGCAGGCCGACGCGCCACACCGTCAGCGCGGACGGGGCCAAGACGAACCAGATGAGGGTGGCGACGCGCGAGAACTCGGTCGAGAGCTTCGTGAAGAAGGCGGCGACGAGCAGCCCGGGGAGCACGATCGCCCACGTTCCCCACACCCGCGCGGCCGTCGTCTTCATGGGCGTGGCGCGCGCCGAGCGGTACATGCCCGTGGCCTCGCCGGCCACGAAGAACAGCGCCACCGCGAGCGCGGCGGCGACCGCGTACTGGGCGTCCCACGGGACCTCGTAGAGCGCGCACGCGACCGAGAGGCCGAGCGCGATCACCAGCCCGTCCACGACTCGTGCGCCGAGCACGAGCACGTGGTGGTGGCCGCGGATCAAGCCAGGCTCCCGGTCGGTCATCTCGGCTGGCCGAAGCGTCACGCGCGTGGGATTGCAGAACGTGTGCCGTGCGATTCGCTCGCTTTTCTCGGGCGAACGTGAGGCGGGTCGTCACGGGTGTGATCCCCGCGTGTCGCAACACGGATCACGCGCGACGCGTCCGCCAGAACTGCTCGACGGGGCCCGCGCGGTCGGGCAGGCCCGCGAGGTGCGGTCTCATGCCGAGGACGAGGTACGCGACCCCGTCGTCGTCTTCGCGCCCGATGCTCTGCCGGAGCCGCTCGAGCGCGCCGAAGGAGATCCCGCCCGAGGTCACCACGACGATCACGCGGTCCGCGACGCGCACCGCACGCCGAGCCGGGGGGCCCGACCCGTCGCCGGCCCAGGCGGCGATCCGCGGAGGCACCCAGTCTCCGATCCGCCGCGTCAGACCGAAGGCCCTGACGCCGTGGTCCGCGCGCACGATCGGGTGCGAGGAGGACGCGCCGGCCTCGGGCGGCCCGTCCACCACCTCGACCTCGGGCGCCGGGGGGACGTGGATGTCCCTCCGGATGGGCTCCTCGGGCCGCTCCTCGGGGTCGACCGGAGTGTCCGCGCCGCGGTCGACCGGAGTGTCCGCGCCGCGGTCGACGGGGGTGTCCCCGAAGCGGTCGGTCAGGTCGGTGTCGAGGTGGAGCCTCTCGGCCACCTCCCGCGCGAGCGCCGTCTCGCTCTCGGTCGCCGCGAGCACCAGCGTCGTCCCACCCGACTCGAGCGCGTAGTCGCCGAGCTCCTCGATCAGCGGATCGATGGAGCGCTTCTCGGCGGGCCACGTGCTGGCACCCAGCACCGCGCCGCGCCCCCAGAACGCGACCTCGTTCGCCGTGTGGGCGCGCAGGCCGCGGAGCTCCCACAAGAGCAGCCCGACGACCGTCAGCGCCACGCTCCCGAGCAGGATGAACACCGCCATCGCGCGCCGGTTCGACGAGGACGGCTGCTCGGGGGGCAACGCAGGCGCGAGGAGCCGGAACCCGCTGTTCGACGTCGTGGCCTCGACCTGCGCCCGCGTGAGAATCCCCTCACGCTCGGCAAGCGCGGCTTCCTTCACGTGCACGACGCTGAGCAGGCGGCTCGCCTCGCCCTCGACCTCCGAGAGCTGGCCCAACCGCTCGCGCGCCTGGTGGACGAGGCGGTCGTAAGTGCCCTCGCGCTCCCCGGCGCGGTGGCTCGCCCGCTGCGCGCGCCGGGCGATCGCGGAAGCGGCCCTACCGGCCGCCCGCTCGCCGGCCCGGCGCTCGAGCTCCCGGACGCGCGCCTGGAGCGCGCGAACCCGCGGGTGCTGGTCGCTCAGCGTGGCCCGGGCCTCCGAGAGCTGCTGTCGCGCGAGGCGCAGCGCCGGCGTCGTCGCGACCACCCGCTCGCCCGAGGCCACGCGCGCCGCGATCTCGTCGGTCCGCGCCTCTTCGGACAGGGCCTCGGCCCGGGCGAGCTCCGCCTCGGACTGGAGCTCGGCGGCGAGCTCGATCGCGTGCTGCCGCTCGAGGGAGAGGTCGCTGATGCCGTGCTCCCTGCGAAACGAGTCGTAGACATCCTGCGCCTCGCGCAGCCCCGAACGCGCCTGCTCCACCTCCGTCCGGACCTGCGCCACCAGCTCCTCGCTCCGGACGCGGGCGAGGTCGGCCTGGTGCGCGAGGAAGACGTCGACCACGGCGTTGGCGATGCGGGCGGCCATCTCGGGCTCGTCCGCGGTGGCCGCGATCGCGACGACGTTGCTGTCACGGTCGAAGCTGATCTCGAGGCTCTCGCCGAGCTGGTTGCGCGTGGTCTCGAGCCCGAGCTGCTCGCGGACGCGGCCGAGGTGCGTCGGGAGCTTCACCGAGTCGACCAGCGTCCGGAGGTCGCGCACCGCACCTGCCGCGGAGGTCTCGTCCTTCTCCCACTCGAGCACCGCGGTCGAGGTCCAGTCGAAGGACAGGAGGCCGTACGGGATCCCGAGACCCGCCAGGATGCCCACGAAGACGGCCCCTACGATCCATCCCTTGCGCCTGCCGAGCGCGCGGAGCAGCCGCGCCCCGTCGACGGGCTTGCCCGGCCGCTCGGCGAGCTTGCGCCGAAACCGCTCCCGGATGGTCTCGGCGCGCATGCCGACGTCGAACATGGTGGCGTGCCTTCCTCCCGGACGCGTGGGATGTGCAGGCCGCATGCCGGGGTGGTTCCGGTCGATTCGGAAGTGATCTCCGTCGGCGCCGCGCGACCCACGGGGCAGCCCGCCACAACGAGTGCGCGGGTGAGGCGCTCAGGAGCTAGCCATCGGACTAGGACGCGATGCCCAGCTCGACCCGTGCCTCGTCCTTCGGCCGCTCGCGCTCGACGGCGGCCCGGGCGGCCTCCTCGATGGCCGCCCCGATGCGTTGCTCGTCGAGCCACTGCCGGTACAGCCCCGCCGTGAGGCCCAGCAGCCCGAAATACAGGTACGTCATCGGCGTCTGGCGCGCGACCCACTCGTAGAGGCCCTGGAGGTACGTGACGCTCAGGCCTGCGAGGCACCCGAGCAGCACGTCGCCGCGCACGTCGCCCCGCATGCGCCAGGCCCCCCGGAGCGCGGTCCACCACGGCGCCGCGCACAAGACCAGCAGCGCGAGGAGGCCGACGAGCCCCATCTCGGCGAGCGTGAGCCAGTAGATGTGATGGACGATCGCGTCACGGTCCTGGTCGATGAGACCGAATTCGTCGGCGTAGCCACCGTGGTCGAGCTGGTGGGAGAATTGGTTGACCCCGACACCCAGCGGGTAGTCCTCCAGCATGCTCGCCGCGGCACCCTCGAACTTCTGGCGCGCGAGCTCGGAGCCCTCCGGCGCCTCCGTGAACCGTTCGATGATGCTGTCGGACGACTTGGCGAGCACGATCCCGCCGGCCAGGACCATCACGCACAGGACGAAGACCTTCCACCGGGTCACTCCCCGCACCAGGGAACCGACCAGGACGACGAGCACTGCCACGCCGAAGAGCGCGAGCGATCCGCGCGAGAGCGTCATGACGACCAGGACCCCGGCGGCCGCGGTGGCGAGCGTCCCCCACACCCGCGACTGTCCGGCCAGGACGACCGCCCAGGCGACCGGAAAGACGAGGTTGACCGTCATCCCGAGCGTGTTCTGGTGATCGAAGTCGGCGGTCACCTGGTAGTAGCCCTCGACGTAGCGCTCGTAGAGGCCGATCACGAGCGAGTACAGGATCCCGACCGCGAAGCCGTCGGCGAGGTTGCTCCCGAGGCGCGCGTCGAGGTGCACGGCCCGGTACACGACCGCGAACAGGAAGTACGCCCGGACGAGCTTCCAGAAGGAGAACCAGGAGTAGAGCGGCACCGCCGCGGCGCCGATCGAGAAGAGCACGGCCGCGAGGTAGAAGTAGCGCGGCAGGCGGTAGGGGACCGGGCCTTGCCGTTCTTCCGGCAGCGACACGAGGAGCGCCATCACGCACAGATCGACGATCGTGATCTCGAAACCGAGCGACTCGCCGCGGTAGTAGGGGACGCCCCAGAGGTCGACGTTGAGCTGGTCGATCCCCACGAAGGGAAGGAACCCGAGGAGCAGCGCCAGCGTGGCACGCAGGGTGGGCATCGAGCGGGCGAGCCGGCCCACCGGGTAGGTCATCGCGACCGCCGCCGCGAGGATCACGTACTTGTTCAACACGCGATCCTCCGGCCGGTCACCGCGCCGAGCAGGCGCTCGACCTCGTCCACCATCCGCCGGTGGGGAAAGCGCTCTGTTGCCCAGGCGAAGGCCCGGAGCCCCGCGTCGCGATCGCCGAGGAGCTGCCGCACGGCGTCCGCGAGGCTCGCGGCCGATCCCGGCTCGAACGGCAGACCGGCCCGACCCGGCTCGAGCCACTCGGGGATTCCACCGTGCCCGGCGCCCACCACCGCCCGGCCGCGCCGCATCGCCTCGATACCGGTCATCCCGAACGGCTCGGGCCAGCGCGAAGGCACGACCACCAGCGCGAGCTCTCCGTACACGTCGCCGAGACGCGAGGGGGGCACCCAGCCGTGGAAGCGGACGCGGCCCGGCGCGAGCCGCCGCGCGAGCCGTTCGAGCGCGGGGCGCGACGGACCGTCCCCCACCACGTCGAGGCTCACGCCCGCGGGCAGGTGGCCGAGCGCCCGGATCGCGATGTCCACGCCCTTGCCGCGCAGGAGGTTGCCGACCACGCCCAGTCGGCCCGTCCGGGGAGGCTTCGTGGGTGCGGCTCCGTGCTCGGGCGGGATCGGGTAGACGACGTGCACACTGTCCGGCGCGACGCCTGCCCGCACGGTCTGCTCGGCGACGTAGCGGCTGCAAGCGACGAGCGGCGCTCGCCGCGCGAGCCCGAGCAGGCGCCTTCGGAGGGCGAAAGGGCTCCGGAGCGCGACCGGGAGCGCGCGCGAGGAGCGATCGCGCACCGCGATGCATCCGTGAGTGACACAGGCGACTCCGGGAGCCCGATGACACGGCGAGGTGCCGACGGGCAGGTAGCGATGCGCGCGCACGCAGGTGAGCTCGTGGTCGTGCGTGGCGACCACGACGGGGAGCCCATCGAAGGCCCGAAGCTCGTCCGGGTCGCGGGCGCGGTGGACCCAGACGGCGTCGAGGCGGCCGCACGCTTGCCGCGCGCGCGACACGGGCAGGACGCGCGCGAACGGCGCGGCGTACCGCGCCGGGTCCTTGCCTCGCGCTTCGCCGTGGAGGAGCGTGATCTCGTGCCCGCGCGCCCGGAGCGAAGCCGCGAGGTCGTGCGCGTGCCGCTCGACGCCGCCGACGAATCCACAGCTAGGCACCACCATACCGATGCGCACCGGTGTTCCCCCTCAGGTCGCGCTCACGCTTCGCCCCACGTGCGAGGTGCCTTCGGCGGGCGGCGCGTCGGCCAGACCGAGCCGCTCGCGCACGACCGACGCGACGTCGGTGATCGACCGGACGGCGTCCGGCAGCGGTCGGTCCGACGCGATCGCCGCCCGCGCCGACGGAGCCCCGACGTCGTACCCGTGCATCGCCGCGACACGCCCGCCCACCCAGCTCGGCGCGAAGAGCGCTCCCTCCTCGAGCAGGAAGATGGCCCTCCCGTAGGGCACGCCGTCCATGGGTACGCCGCGGTCGCTCAGCTCGTGCTCACCGAGGAAGCGGCCCGGCCACCCGGCCGTCTCGAGCCGCCACCGCGCGCGCGCCACCTGCGCGCCGTCGCCCCACACGCGGAGCATGGTGCTGTCGACGAACGCGCGCGCGCCGAGCTCGCGGAGCACCGGCCGTGGATCGACGTGGGTGTGGACGTCGGCCATCCCGTGGTCGCCGACGACGATCGTCGTGAGCTCCCCTCCCCCCCGCGCCATCGCGGCGCGCGCGCGCAAGAGGTGCGATCCGATCCGCGCGGCGGCCTCGCCCCCGCGTGCGGACCGGCTGCCACCCCTGTGCATCGCGCCGTCGAGCTCGGCGCAATAGAGGAACGCCAGGTCCGGCAGACGACGCTCGAGGGTCTCGTGAGCGTGTCGCCACCGCTCGCCTTCCGGGAGCTGCCATGGCGCGGCGTAGACCGAGAGCCCGCTCGCCCGTGCCTGCGCGAGGAACGTCGGCACGCCCCCGACCTCGCCGGCCCGGAAGAGGTCTTCGCGCTCGGGCAGATCGAGCCAGCCGAACTCGTCCGGTGGAACGCGGTGGAGCGCCACGTAGCCGGTCAGGGCCGAGCGGTTCGCGAGGACGCGCGCGGCGAGCCTGCGCACGCGGGCGCGCTCGTGGACCGCGCGAGGGAGCAGTCCCAGCCACCGGAGCGGCGCGAGGATCGACGGCTCGCCCGCCCGCAGGGCCGTGAACAGGCACATGCGCCCGTGTACGGCAGGCGGCTCACCGGTCAGCACCGACGCCAGGGCCCCCGAGGAGAACCCGATGACCCCCTCGAGGGCCCGCCTGTGCGGCATGTCCACGAACCAGTCGCGGAACCGCTCGAGCTGAGACGGCCCGAGCGCGTCGACGAACGCAACGAGCACCCGCTTGCCCATCCGTCAACCCCCTCTCTCCGAGAGCGTGCGAAGCGCCGCGTGCAGCGCCTGTCGGTCGTCCGCGCGGCCCGGTCCGATCCCGAGGAGCAGCGCCGCCTCGCGCCGGCAGCCGACGTCGTGTGCCCCGTACGCGAGGAGCACCGACACACGCGCCAACCTCTCGCGCGGGTGACCGAGCCACGGCAAGAGCGGCGCCTCCCGCCGGAGCGCGGCGCGCGCCGCGGCGAACGCGCGACCTCCCCTGCGCAGGTCCGGCGCGCGTCGGTAGAGTCTCCCGCGCCAGCGCGCGAACGCCCGCGGGGTGAACGGCGCGCCCACGCGCCAGGCCTCGTAGTCGAGGTGCCAGCGACCGACATCGTCGCACGTGCGCGCATACCAGCGGCGGAGGTCGCCGCCGGGCGGCGTCCAGGCGTCCGGGCGCGCGCGAAACGCGACCGCGTCGCGGTACGCGTCGACGAGCGTCGGGCCGACGGCGGGCGCGTGCGCGAGCTGCTCGATCACGGCGAGGCGCTCGGCGAACGTGCCGGAGTAGCGGTTCGCGGTCAGGAGCCTCGCGTCGCCGGCCGCGAGCACCGCCTTGTGCGCGTGCCGGGCGCAACGGAGGTCGCGGTCCTCGGCCTCGAGGTTCGACAGGGCGATACCGGTCGCGCGGTTGGCGAGGAGCCGGCCGCACTCGTCGAGCGGGACGTCACGCGGCTCGACGGGGCGGATCCGCTCGAGGACCGCGGCGTCCCCCGCGAGCACCTCGGCGCCGCCCAGCGACACGTCCAGCCAGAAGAGGGTGGGCGGCACCCGCCCGAGGTCTCGCTCGCTGATGGGCCACACGTCGACGTCCACCGAGAGCCGCTCCCGCAGCCTCGTCCCGAGGTCGGCGAGCGGGCCCCGGACGGGGCGCGTCCGACCGCGGACCACCGCGACGAGATCGTAGTCGTTGTACGGCCCGAGGCCGCCTTGCCGGGCGACCACGCTGCCCTCGCGCCGCGCGTAACCACCGACGAGCAGGAGGGCCACCATGCGCGCGCCGAGCGCGCCTGCGACCGCGTCACGGACGTCCGCGAGGTCGAGGTCGATGCGTCGCTCCGCGGCGAGGTCGGCGACGAGGGTCCGCCCCGTCGAAGCGCCATCCGTCACCGACGGCACGAGACTCAGCCTCACCACCCGCGCCTCCTGCCGTCGTAGTAGCCGGCCGCCTGCGCCGTCCGCACCGCGAGCTCCGAGACGGAGAGCAGGCCCGCGCGCGCGTCCCGGAGGATCGCCCCGCCGAGCGGCCAGAGCAGCTCCCCGAAGGGCGACGGACCTCCGAGCCGGAAGATGCGCGTGTCCGCGGCGCCCTCACCACGTCGCCGCCGGTAGTGGTCTCGGAGCGAGTACTCGCGCGACTTCTCGAAGCAGGCGTCGGGCACGTAGGCCACACGCCAGCCGAGCGCCCCGGCGCGGTACGTCCAGTCGACGTCCTCCGAGTACCGGAGGCTCTCGTCGAACGGGAGCGTCACCCACACCTCGCGCCGGATGGCGGCCGCCGCCATCGAGAAGAACCACCCTACCCGCGTCACCGGCCGGCCGGCGCCGAAGGTGCGCTCGTAGTCGCTGCGCGTGAGCGGCACCGCGCCGAGCCGCGCGATCTGCCGGCCGTAGCCGGCGCACAGGCGCCGGTCGGCGAGCAGCGGCAGCACGAGGCGCGCGAGGGCGTCTTCGTGCAGCGGGACGGCGTCTGCGTTGACGAACGCGACCACGGGGCCCCGCGTGAGCTCCATGGCCTCGTTGAGGATCCGGCCCGGCACGTACTCGGTCGCCCCGACGTCGTGCACCCGCGCCCCCATGGTCCACGCGACCTGGCGGGAGCCGTCGGTCGACCCGTCGTCCACGAACAGCACGCGGGCGCGCGGCTCCCGCTGGACGGCAAGCGCCTCGAGACACGCGCGGGTGCGCGGCATCTCGTTGCGGCACCGGACCACGACGTCGATCGTGCTCACCACTGGAACGACCTCTGCTCCTGCGGCTCCGGATGGCGGACGGGCTCGCGTGCGCGCGCACGGTGCTCCTCGAGGACGCCGTCGTACAGCGCCGCGAGACGGCCCGCGACCGCGTCCCAGTTGTAGCGGCGTCGGATGAGCGCGCGTCCCATCTCCACGTTCGCGTGCCGGAGAGGCTCCGAGGCCAGCATGGCGCGCAGCGCGAGAGCCCAGTCCTCCACGTGGAGGCTGTCCACGACCGCTTCCTCTTGTCCGTGCGCCTGCGCGATGTCCGCGAGGCCCGAGTGGCGTGCGAACAGGACGGGCGTACCGGAGGCCCAGCCCTCGAGCACGATGAGCCCGAACGCCTCGTGACGCGACGGGACGAGCAGCACCCGCGCGAGCGCGTACAGATCGGGGATCTCGGACCTGGCGTCCAGGTTGCCGAGGGCGTGCACGCGGTCGGCGACGCCGAGCCTGCGCGCCTCGCGCTCGACGCGTTCGCGGTACCCGTAGTCGGTCGCCGCGCCCGCGAGGGCCAACCGGTGATCGGAGGGCGCGCCGCGGGCGAACGCGCGGACCGCGAGCACCTGGTTCTTCTGACCGCACAGCCGCCCGACCACCGCGATCACCGGCGCATCGCCGAGCACGGGCCACCGGGAGCGGGCGCGGTCGGCGTCTCCCGACGCGAGCCGCGCCTCGTCGACGCCGTGGTCCATGCGCACCGCGCGGTCTCCGACGCGCCCATGGAGCGCCCGCCGCTCCTCCTCGTTGAACACGATGACGCGCGCGGCGTCGTCCACCACGTACCGGGCCCCGAGCAGGAGGCCGATGGGCTTGCCCAGATCGACGACCCGCTCCGCCCTCTTTCGCCAGTCGCGCTCGAGCCAGTCACGGTTCGCGAGGAACGGCCCGTGGACCGACAGCACGTACGGACGCGCGGTGAGCCGCATCGCGGTGCGGACCGCGCCGCCGATGCGGCCCATCGTGTGGAGATGCGCCAGGTCGAACGCGCGGTCCCTGAGGAGTCGGATGGGCTCCTCGAAGGACGCGATGTTCCCGGCGGTCGCGACGAGCGCGCGACGACGGTGCGCCGGCCCTGCGAACGGCAGGAAGGCACGGTACCGGACGACCGGAACGTCCGTCGCGAGCACGTGCGCATCGTCGTGCACGCTCTTCGGGGCGTGCACCTCTGCACGCCATCCACTGTCGACCAGCCGGCGCGTGACTTCGTAGACGTGAGTCTCGGTTCCGCCCCATTCCGTCGGGTCGAGCTTCCTCACCACATGGACGACACGGTGGGTCACGAGCGGTTCATAAGACCGCGAAAGCGACGGCCAAGCCCGCGGCACGGCGCCTCACGTGAGCGCGTTCCACGCGTGCTTGTGGCGCTTACCCACGTGGGATCGATGCACGTGGGCATGCGCCACAAGCGCGCGCTCGGGACGTCGTAATTCGCGAGCGCTCTCCGCGTGGCACGACGGTTGCGCCCGCGTGAAACGAACGCACGAGATGCGAGTCAGAACGTGAACGTGATCACGTAGTCGTCGCAGCCCCCGGTGGCGTCCTCGACCACGAAGTAGTGATCGCCGGGCGGGAGCGCGCGGCTGATCGACTCCTCGCGCGGAGCGCACGCAACCTCGGTGCCAGGGCAACTGGATCCGCGGTAGGACAGGTTGCCCGAGACGTCCCACCGGCCGTTCCAGTCGAGATCGACGTCGACCGTGGCATGGTCGGTGAGCGTGACGACGTAGACGTCGTCGGGCACGCCGGGCTCGCCGCACGCGAGGTCGGCGTCGTCCGGAGACCCGCAGGTGGACTCCCGGATCGACACCGGCTCCCTGACCACGACCGCCGTCACGCAGGTGTTTCCGCAGTCGGCGAGCTCCTCGTCGACCGCCCCGTCGCAGTCGTCGTCGAGCCCGTTGCAGATCTCGGCGGGCTCGACGCACGCGCCGAAGCCGCAGGAGCTCGAGCAGGTCTCGAGGCCGGTGCTGCCGCAGTCGGTGGTGCACACTCGCGTGTCCCCCGGGCTGCACTCGAAGCCCTCGTCCTCCATCCCGTCGCAGTTCTCGTCCACGCCCCCGCACACCTCCGAGGCGGAGGGGTGGATGGACGCGCTCGAGTCGTCGCAGTCGAGGTCGTTGCTCACGTACCCTGCCGGCCGGGAGCAGGCGGGCTCGCTCGGCGTCGCCGCGCTCCCGAAGCCGTCTCGGTCGGTGTCCTGGTAGTACACGCGCGGCATGCAGGCGTCGGCTCCTGCGTCGGTCGGCCCGGCGTCCGCGCCGCCGTCCGCCACCGGCGCGCCCGCGTCGAGCCGCCGGACCCGGCCCGGCCACCGGGGTAGCGCGGCGGCCGGCACGTCGACGGAGACGCAGCCGTCCTCCGAGCACGACTCGCCGGCACCGCACTCCACGCCCGCGCATCCCGCGAGGAGCAGCAGGCCGACGAGCCGGCTCTCACCGCGGACGAACCCGGTCCGGATCGCCCGCGCGACCACGTCCTCCCCGCCGAAGCGGCCGGTGGCGGTGATCGAGACGGGCTCGAGCGCGCCCCCGCCGGCCTCGAGGTAGAGGATGAGGGGCAGCTCCGGCGCGCCCGCGCCGCCGAGCGCGACCGAGTCCTCCTGCCGAACGCCGGACGGCCCCTCGACGCTCACCGAGACGGCATCGAGCTCGGCCGGCACGTCGTAGTCGGTGTCCACCACGACGACGAGCTCGGTGGGGTCGGCGCTGCAGCCGGCGACGGCGAGCGACGCCGACAGGAGATGCGCCAGGAGGAGCCGTGTGCCCCGCGCCACGAACCTAGGCTACCACGCAGGCCCCGGGCCGGTGGTACCATCGCGCCATGCGCGTGCGCTCGTGGCTCGCGGTGGCCCTGGCCTCGCACCTCGTCTCGGCAGGGGCGACCGCGTCGGCACAGGAGCCGAGCGCTGCGCAGACGGCCCTCGCGCGGCGGCTCTTCCACGAGGGGATGGCGTCCGCCCGCGCCGAGCGCTGGGCGGAGGCCCACGAGCAGTTCGCCCGGAGCTACGAGCTCGTCCGCCGGCCGCGCATCCTCGTGAACCTGGGCACGGCGCAGGTGCAGACCGGCCGTCTCGTGCAGGCCGCCGAGAGCTACCGGCGGTTCCTTCGCGAGGTGACGCGCGGACGGGACGCGGCCCACCGCCAGACGGTGGAGGCCGCCCTGAGCGAGCTCGAGCCGCGCCTCGCCCACGTCCGGCTCTCCGTCGCGGGGCTCGAGTACACCGACCGCGTCGAGATGGACGGCCAGGAGATCGCGCACGCCGCCGTGGGCGTCGAGATGCCCGCCAACCCGACGGCGCACCGGTTCACCGTCACCCGCGACGGCGCCGTGGTGGCCGAGGCCGAGGTCGAGCTCGCCGAGGGGGAGCGGCGCGAGGTCGCCCTCGACGCCCGCAGCCTGTCGCCCGCCGCCGCCGCGGCGTCCGAGGCGCCGTCCACCTTCGTCGGCGACAACCCCTACGCCGCAAAGTACACGGGGGAGGACGCTTCCGGGAGCGTTCTCGGGTCGCCGTGGCTCTGGCTCGGCGTCGGCGCCGCGGTCGTCGCGGGCGCCGTGGTCGCGGTCGTCCTCGCCACGTCGGGCGGCACCACCGAGACCGGAAACTTCGGCACCGGGCGCTGGACCGTCGACTGACCCGGCCCCCTCGGATGTCCTAGGACGCGGAGCCCTGAAGCGCCGGACGGTCGCGGGGACCCACTACGCCGTGGAACGCGGTACCCTCGGGCCCATGCGACGCCCCCCCCTCGGCCAGACCCTGCTGATCGCCACCCTGTTTTGCGCCTGCAGCTCGTCGAAGACGCGCGACGAGGACGCCGGCATCACCTTCGACGCCACGCCGGCCGACACCGGCTCCGGCTCCGACGCCGGCCCGGCCGACGCCGGCCCGGCCGACGCGGGCGGCGACACGGACGCCGGCGAGCTGTTCGACTCGTCGGTCCCGGACGCGGTGTGCGGCGACGGAACGGTGGGCGCCGGCGAGCAGTGCGACGACGGGAACACCGACGACGGCGACGGCTGCGACGGCGACTGCGCCTGGGAGGGCTACTGCGGCGACGGCACCGTCGACGACGGGGAGACGTGCGACGACGGCAACAACCGCTCCGGAGACGGGTGCCGCGCCGACTGCGGCAGCGACGAGAGCTGCGGCAACGGGATCGTGGACACGGCGGTCGGCGAGGTGTGCGACTCCACGAGCGACTGCGCGGCGGACTGCATGTCGGTGACCGGCTGCGGAGACACCACGGTCACGAGCCCCGAGACGTGCGACGACGGGAACACCGACTCGTTCGACGGGTGCGGCCCCATGTGCCGCGAGGAGGTGAGCCTCGTGCTCGACTCCCTCGAGATCGGCGGCCCGGGCGTGGGCTGTGACTTCTCCGGCGACGGCGAGCCGGACAACGCGCTCGCCGCGGCCCTCGGGTCCTCGCTCGGCTCGGTCTCGGACATGCTCCCGGCGCCCGGCACCGAGCTCATCATCCTGCTGCACATGCTCGGCCTCGACGACCCGACGGGCGCGGACGACCCGTCGCTGCGCGTCGCGTGGCTCATCGGCGAGGACGCCGACACCGATCCCTCGAACAACGTCGACGGCACCGGCACCTTCCTCGTCGACCCCGAGAGCCTCGACGCGGACGGGCGCCCCGAGGCGAGCTTCGAGTCCTCCATCGCGTCGCGGATGCTGAGCGGCGGGCCCGAGGACGTCGCGATCCCCGCCGGGCTGCCGATCCCCCTCGAGGTGAGGCGCGGCTACATCTCCGGGACCACCACCGAGATGACGAGCCGCTGGCACACGATCGAGGACGGCCTCCTGTGCGGCGCGATGCCGATGGGCACCGTGGCGACGCTGCCGAACCTGCTCACCATGCTGCCGTTCGGTCCGCCGCCGCCCTGCGACGGCAGCGACGATCCGGGGACGATGGCCGACGTCCTGGTGGGAGGCGTGTCGGTGTTCGGGTACCGCGTCGGAGGCGTGCAGCCGGACGTGGACCTCGACGGCGACGGGCTCGAGAGCTACGAGGTGGACTCCGGCTCCGGGTGCCAGGGGGTGATCACCGCGTGCATCGACGGCGACGGGACGCGCGTCGAGGGCCGCGGCTGCGCGACCGACCCGCGCTTCGAGGACGGCTACTCGACGGCCTTGCCGTTCACCGCGATCCGCGCCGGCATCACGGGCGTGGCTGCCCCCTGAGCGCGTCAGAACTCGTCGTCCAGGAGGAGCGGACCGTCTGCCGGGTCCGCCGGCCGCGCGCGCGTCTGGGTGGGGCGCGTCGCGGGGCGGGTGCGGTCCGGCCGCCCGGCGTCCGTCCCGGCGTCGCCGGCCGGCTCGCCCGCGTCGTCGGGTGACGCGACCTCGGGCGCGGGCACGGCGGCGGGCGCGGGCGCGGCGGTGGCGGCGGGCTCGGGCTCGGGGGGCCGCGCTTCGGCGGACGCAGCCGGAGGGCTCTCGAGGGCGGCGGGCTCGGACGGCCGCTCGGCGCCGGTGCCGATCGCGAGCGCCGCCGCCGAGACCGTGACGACCGCGGCGACGCCCGCGACGAGCGGCCAGCGGGCGCGGCGGGCGGGCGGCGTGCCCGGTTCCGGCGTGCCCGGCTCCGAGCCCGTGGGGGAGGCGGCCGGGACGCCGGCGGGCTCGATCGTCAGCGTCCTTTGCGCGTGCAGGTCGGCCAGATCCTCCTCGGGCGCGGCCTGCTCGGACGGGACGGCGGGGTCGGAGGGCGGCCGCACGATGCCGGACACGCTCTCGGGCAGCTCCTGCATGTCCTTCTTCATCTGCTCCGTCATGACGGAGCCGAGCAGCCCCGCGAGCAGGTCCGCGTCGAGCGCGCCCGCCTCGGGCATCGCAGCGACCAGACGCCTGCGCAGCTCCTTGGCCGTCGCGATGCGCCGCGCGCGGTCGGGCGCGAGCGCCGCGAGGACCACCGCGTCGAGCCCGGGCGGCACCAGCGGCGCGTAGTGGCTCGGAGGCTCGACCTCGGGGTTGCGCACCATGTCGAGCAGGGCGATGTCGCCCGGCGCCCGGAACAGGTTCCGCGCCGCGAGCAGCTCCCAGAGCACGACGCCGAGCGAGTAGACGTCGCTCCGGCGATCGAGGGGCTGCCCGTTCGCCTGCTCCGGCGACATGTACCGGAACTTGCCCTTGAGCGAGCTGCCCACCGTCTGGTGCGCCTGCCCGCGCGCCTTGGCGATGCCGAAGTCGATGAGCTTGACGTGGCCCTTGTACGAGAGGAGCACGTTCTGCGGGCTCACGTCCCGGTGCACCACCCCGAGCGGAGCGCCGTCCGGGTCGGTCGTCTCGTGCGCCGCGTGCAGCCCGTCGGCGAGCTGGATCGCGATGTGGACGGCGAGCGCGGGGCTCAGGCGGCGCTTGCGCAGCGAGAGCTCCTTGAGCAGGTCGGCGAGCGAGCAGCCGTGGACGTACTCCATGACGAGGTAGTACCGGCCGTCCTCCTCGCCGAGCTCCTCCACGTGGACGACGTTCGGGTGGCTGATCCGCGCGCAGAGCTTCGCCTCGTCGACGAACATCCGCACGAACGCCTCGTCCGAAAGGAGCTGGTCGTGGATGACCTTGATGGCGACGTGCTTCGAGAAGCCGGCTGCCCCCGCACGCCGCGCGAGGTAGAGCGCGGCCATCCCTCCCGCGCGCAGGCGCGTGACGACCTCGTAGCCGCCGATCCTGTCTCCCGCCGAGAGCACGAGCGAGCCGTGAGGCTACCTCCGTCCCGCCGGGCAGGCACTTCTTCGTCCGCTCAGGGTCGGAACGCGAAGGGGTAGACCACCTCGACGTTGCCGCCACCCGAGGGTTCGGGGAAGCGCAGGCTGCGTACGAAGCCGAGGACGGCGGCCGCGAGCGCCGTCGAGCCGACCGTATCCTCGCTCACGCTCGCGTCCACGACCCGGCCGTCGGCGCCGATGGTCATGCGGACCACGATGCGGCCTTCGAGGCTCGGGTCCGCGCGCAGATGCGCCTCGTAGATGCGGCGGACGGAGGCGGTGGAGCGCCGGACGACCGCCGAGATGGCGGACCGGTCGAGCGAGCCCCCGACGACCGCGCCGCCGGCGTTCGACCGGAGAGCCATCGGCGAGCCCCCGCCTGCCCCGCGCCCGATCGTCCCGAGGTTGCCGAGCCCGATGGTGCCGCTCCCGTAGCCGCCGCCGTAGCCACCACCGCCGCCCATCCCGGTCCCGCTGATCCCGAGCCCGCCGTAGCCGAACGACGTGCCGCTGCTCGGCGGGACGCGCGCGTCTCCTCCGAAGTCCACGCCGGTCGGGAGCGTGCTCGGCTGGTCCACGCGCGCGGGCGGGTCGCCTTCCTCGGCGCGGTAGCCCTCGTCCACCGCGACGAACGACGTCCACTGCGTGAGCAGCGCGTGCCGGAGCCCGAGCTCGGTCACCTCCTCGCGCAGCGCGTCGGTCGGGCGGAGCGCCATCGCGAGCATGCGGTCGCGGATCGCGGTGCGCGCCCACAGGCTCTGCACCTCGCGGCGCGGCGGCACCGAGCCCGCGCGTGGGAGCGACACCGGCACCCGCTGCTCGAAGGCGCGGCCCGCGATCCGGCCGCGCACCGTCACGGTCCCCTCGCCGCCACCCGCGTACCGCCCGTGGACGACGAGGGGCCGGTCACCGAAGAGGTCGGGGACGCGGCGCGGGTACACGTCGGAGACCGAGAGCGAGCCCCAGTCCACGCGCACGTCGGTGAGGTACGGAGTCTCGATGCGCTCGTGGAAGGCGTCGGCGGCCTCCTCGGGCGACTCGTCGAGCGTCACGACCTGCGCGTCGCCCCGGCCGACCTCCGCGAGGCGCGACAGGAGGTAACGGTTCACCGCCGAGCCGACGCCGAAGGCGAAGAGCCGCGCGGCGCCGAGGCGCTCGTCCACCTCGCGGAACACCTCCGTCTCGTTGCCGATGTAGCCGTCGGTCACGAGGAGCACGATCCGCATGCGGGCGGGGTCCTCGGGCGGATCGAGCGCCTCGCGCACGCCGCGCACCATCTCGGTCGCGCCGAGCGCCTGCATGCCGTGCACGAACCGCTTCGCCCGCTCGACGTTGTCGGGGCTGGCCGCGAGCGGCGCGTCGCTGAGCGCCGTCGCGCCGTCCGAGAAGCTGAGCACGCGGAACGTGTCCCCCTCCCGCAGCCCGTCGAGCGCCCGGAGCATGGCGGCGCGCGCGAGCTCCATCGGTCGCCCGTGCATCGAGCTCGACGTGTCGACCAGGAACACGAGCTCGCGGCGCGCCACGTCGGTGTCCTGCACTTCGAGCTTCGGGTGCACGAGGAGCGTCACGTACCCTTCGGCGTCCTCGGCGGGCGCGCTCGCCACGACGCCGACGCTCGGCGCGTCGCCCGCGACACCGAACCGCACGTCGAGGTCGCGCTCGGGCCGCACGCCTCCCTCGGGCAGCCGCACGACCGCCGCCGCCTCGCCCCGCCGGTCGACCCGGACCGAGTGCGTCGGCGAGGTCACGTCGTAAAGCGGCGTGCCGAGGTCGGCGGTGATCGACACCTCGACGCGGTCTCGGCGCTCGCCGAGCGGCGCCTCGGGCGGGGCCGAGCTGCCCTCGGGGGTGTACCTCGGCCCGGCGACCATCGGGTAGACGAAGCGGTAGCTCCCCTCTTCGTAGGGAAGCACCTGCGTGTACTCGAGCACGACGCGCACCTGGTCGCCCGGCCGCACGTTGGCGACGGACTGGCGGAAGAGGTTCGGGCGCTCCTGCTCGAGGAGGGAGGCGAGCACGCCGCGCTCGCGGGCTGCCCGGTACTCCCGGCGCGCCTCCTCCCGCCGCCGGATGTGCCCGCGCACGACGCGCGAGCCGGCGCGGAGCTCCATGGCGTCGACCGCGGCGTCGTCCGCGAGCGGGAAGAGGTAGACGGCCTCGACCGCGCGCTCGAAGGGGTTCTCGAAGGTCTGCTCCACCTTCACGCGCGCGACGAAGCCGGACACGCGCGCCTCGACGCGGGTGTGGCGGAGCGGAAACCCGGGGAGCTCACCGTCGCGCGGGTCGCCGCCGAGCCGGAGCGCACCCTCGGTCGGCCGCTCGTCGTCCGGCTCGCTCGCGTGTGCGCTCTCGGTGGCCGCGACCGGGCCGCCGTGCTTCGCGTCCCCGCCCCACATGTGCCAGCCGTCGATCGTCCGGTCGGCGAGCTCGATTCCGACGACCGAGCCACGCGTCGTCGACGCGTACACCCAGCCGCGCGCAACCGTGGGCTCGGCGCCGATGGGCTCGCCGACGTCGTAGGCGAAGGTCGTGAGCCCGGTGTCGACGTCGAGCCCGTAGAGCACGCCGTCGTGCGTGCCGAACACGAGCTGTGCGCCCGCGACGGCGGGCGCCGTCGCGGGTCGGACGCGGGTGTCGTCCGTGTAGCGGCGCCGCCAGAGGAGCTCCCCGGTGCGCGCGTCGCGCGCGTGCACCTCGTTGCCGACGGCCTGGTAGAGCCGGCCCTGGACGACGGTCGGGCGCGAGCCCTCGTAGGCCCAGCCCGCCTGGACCCCCGCGGCGTCGGGCCGCGCCGGGACGAAGGGCGCGTCCACCGCGTCGTGCTCGCGAACGACCTCGCCGTCCTGCTTCGAGAGCACGACGGCCTGCTCCTTTCTGCGGCGGCCCTCCTCCGTGCGCACCAGACGCCTGCGCGCCACGTGCAGGACCTCGCCGTCGAGCCACGGCGCGCTCGACGCGTCGAGCCGCCGCCGCCAGCGAAGCCGTCCGGTGCGCTGGTCCATGCGCCACACGACGCCGTCCATGGTGGTGAAGTAGACGCTCTCGCCGTCGAGCACCGGCGCGTTCAGCACGTCGGCGGTGATGTCGCGCGTCCACAGGACACGGCCGTCGCCGAGCGCCATGGCCGTCATGCCGTAGCCGCCGCCGTCCCGCACGTGTCCGCTGAAGACGCGCCCGTCCGTCGCGGCGGGCTGGCCCATGATGGGATCGCCGAGCCAGCGCTTCCACCGGATCCGTCCGGTCTCCTGGTCGACGACGAAGAGCGTGCAGCTCTCCGTGTTGAAGAGCACCTTCTCCCCGCTGACGACCGCGGCCGTGGGTCCACCGTCGCTCGCCTCCGTCACCCAGTCCATCGCGCCCGTGCGCGCGTCGAGGGCGTAGAAGCGCGTGCTCGAGAACCCGCCCCCGAGGTAGACGCGGCCGCCTCCGTAGACGGGCGTGAGCAAGTGCATCCGCGCGTGCTCGGGGAGCCGCGCGAGCCAGCCGCGCCGCTCGCCGTCGACGCGGAAGCTCGCCGCCCGCCCGGGCTGGACGCGCGGGATCGGGAGCCGCCGCGGCGCGAAGCGGCTTCCGAGAGGCGACACGTCGTCGGGCAGCTCGGCCTCGGCGACGGGCGACGCCGCGCCGGGCACGGGCTCGACCGGCGGAGCGTCCACGAGCTCGGCGGTGGTCTTGGTGACGGTGCGACGGGAGCCGGCGCCCTCGTCGGCCCCGCAGCTCACCGCCGTCGCGAGCACGAGCGCGACGAGAGCGGTTCTCATGGGGCGTGGGACAACCCGCGCCGGCCGAGGTTCCGTGGCAGATTCTGCGACACCGACGCAAGAACGCCTCAGGGCCGAAGGGGGCTGCTTCGTGTCGAGCCGCGCGTAGCGCCGGTGGAGCGCGCGGGCACGCCCCGTGCAACGGGGGGGCCGCATGATCTTCTGGTGCATCGGACTGGTCGGTGACGGCGCCCACGCGCGGGACGTGGCGTCCGTGCTCGCGAGGGCGGGCGCCGAGGTGCGGGTCGTCCCGTGGGGCCGGCGAGACGGCGCGATCGTGAGCCTCGCCGACGGCCACCGGGGGCAGCTCGAGGTGCACCGGGACCCTCAGGCGCTCTACGGGTGCGACCTCGTGATCGAGCAGGTCGACGGTGGGCTCGCCGCGCAGCGCGAGGCCGTCGTCGCCATCGAGCGCTCGCTGTCGCGCGGCGCCATCCTCGGGGTCTCGACGCGCACCTCGCCGATCGACGGCCTCGCCGCGGTGCTCCGGCGGCCCGAGCAGGCGCTCGGGCTGACGTTCCCCGCTCCGGTCGACGGGACGGACCACGTGGAGGTCGCCCCCACGGAGCGGACCGCCCCCGGCGTCTACCAGGGCATCCGCCAGCTCTGCCGGGCCCTCGGGCGGCGCCCCCTCGAGTCGATGGCCGACGCCGCGGAGTGAGCGGCGCACGCGGCCTCACGCAGCGATGCGGTCGCGCCCGGCGCGCTTGGCGCGGTAGAGCGCGCGGTCGGCGGCCTCGACCAGCTCGCGCGGCGAGGTGCATCCGTCCCGCCGCGTCGCCACGCCTCCGCTGATCGTCACGCGGATCGGGCCCGCCGCCGTTCCGAACGCCTCGCCCCGCACCCGCGCGGCGGCCGCCTCGGCCAGCGTCATCGCCTGCGCGTAGTCGCAGCTCGGAAGGATCACCAGGAACTCCTCGCCCCCGTAGCGGCCGACGGCGTCGACGCTGCGCACGCCCTCCTGGAGGCGGCGCGCGACCTCGTGCAGCACCTCGTCCCCGACCGCGTGCCCGTACGTGTCGTTGATCCGCTTGAAGTGGTCGACGTCGATCATGACGACGCTGAGCGCGTAACCGCCGGCCACCGCGAGCTCGCACTGCTTCTCGAGCACGTGAAGGACGCGGGCGCGGTTGAAGACCCCGGTCAGCGAGTCGATGCGCGTCTGCTGGCGGAGCGACCGGAACGTGGCCGAGCTGAGGACGAGGTTGTCGATGCGTGCGAGGAGCTCGGCGCGGTCGAAGGGCTTGGTCACGAGGTCGGTCGCGCCGTCTCGGAGCGCTCGCGTGCGGAAGGTGCGATCGGTGCGCGCCGTGACGAGGAGGATCGGGATGTGGGCGCGCTCGGGATCGCTCCGGACCGCGCGCAGGAGCTGGTCGCCGGTCATGCCCGGCATGATCACGTCCGAGACCACGGCGAGCACGGGCTCGCGATCGAGCATCCGCAGGGCCTCCTCGCCGTCCTCCGCCTCGACGACGCGGTACTTGTGCTTCAGCATCGTCCGGAGCAGCTCGCGCATCTCGGCCTGGTCGTCCACGACGAGCACCGTCGGCGGGCCCGGCGCCGGCTCCTCGGGGCGCATGTCGGGCGGGGCCGGGGGCCGCTCCTCGGCGCGCGGCCGAAGGTAGATGTCGCGCGTGATGGAGACGAGCCGCGTCACTCCGTCGTCCCTGCTCTCGCCGACCCGTGACTCGACCCAGCGGTGGCTGCCGTCGGGGAGCCGCAGGCGGAACCGCACCGCGTCACCGTCGTGTGCACGCCGGGCGTAGAAGGCGCGAACGCGGTCGCGGTCGTCGGGGTGGGCGAGATCGCCGATCTCGGTGCCCACGAGCGCCTCGGGGGACCAGCCGAAGAGGTCGGCGGTGGACGAAGAGGCCCACAGCACGGTCCCGCCGACCGAGTGAACGGAGAGCATGTCGGCGGCGGACCGGTCGAGGATGTCGAAGAGGGTGCGGGTCATGCCTGCGGGCCGATGCCACGCCAAGCAGCAACACGCGTGCCGGATTTTTGGGTCCGTATCAGACGCGCCTTTCGGTGTCCGCATGAGGCGTCGCGCCACGGTCGTGGCGGCAAGGACCCGGGCGGGGACGGTGGCTCAGGGCCGGCAGAGGTTGACGCCGAAGCCGGCGACGGGCTCGCAGGTCCAGCCGGTGGGGCAGAGTCCGTCGTCGCACAAGCGCGTGCAGCGCGAGCTCGTCGCGTCGCAGAGCCCCGAGTCGCATTCGCGCCCGGAGGAGCAGGGGGCGCCGAGCGCGCGCGATCCGGCGCGGGCGCAGACGAGCAGGATGTCGCCGCCGTCGGCGAGCGGGAAGCAGCCGAGCCCCGGGCCGCAGCCGCCCTCGGGCGTGCAGGCCTGCGTGCACATCGGCCCCGTGGGTGCGCCGTCGTCGCACGCCCCGCTCCGGCACAGGCTGAAGCCCGAGCCGTCGTACTCGCACGTGTCCCCGGCCGCCTGGTTGCCCACGACGTCCGAGGGCGGCACGCAGATCGGGGACGAGGAGCCGAACGCGACCGCGCACGTGTAGGCGGGCAGCCCGGGGAGGCGGCCGGGGCAGTCGGCGGCGCTCCGGCACGCCGAGGTGCAGCCCTGGACGCTGAGGCACAGGCCCGTCCCGCAGTCGGACGGCGTGCTGCACGGCTTCTCGATGTCCACGCACACGAAGGTCCCGCCGCCCGCGTCGGTGCAGGCGTAGCCGGCGGGACAGTCGGAGGCGCTCGTGCACTGCCGGGTGCAGGCGCCGGCGCCGCCCGCCGTCCCGAGGCACAGCCCCAGGTTGCACGTCTCGGGGGTCGCGACCGAGCATGGGCGGCCGGTGTCGTCCGGCACGCACTCGGTGCCGTCGCAGACGTGCTCGTCCGCGCAGACCGCGTGGCCCGTGCACGCGCGCGAGCAGAACCGCGAGCCGCCGACGTCGTCCACGCACCGGCCGCTCGCGCAGTCGTCGTCGTCGGTGCACCGATCGAGGTAGCGGCCGGTCCCCGTCGTGCCGCCGGAGTCGACCGGCGGCGTAAACGCGTCGCGCCCCGCGTCCACCGGCGGCGTAAACGCGTCGCGCCCCGCGTCCACCGGCGGCGTCCACGCGTCGGTCGCGCCGCCGTCCGGAAGCGGCACCGCCCCGTCGGGCATCTCGCAGCGGCCGATGCGGCGGTTGCACACCTGGCCGCCGCCCCCGCAGTCCTCGTCGATCTGGCAGTCCCGCCGGCAGGCGTTGGCCTGGCAGTAGTAGCCGTAGTCGCACTGCGAGTGGAAGTCGCACTCCGTCCCGGCGCACGACGCGAGCAGCACGGCCGCCGCGGCCGAGGACAGGAACGAGGCGAGCAGACGCATTCGGGCCGAATATACCAACTCGCCGGGATGGCGTATCAGGGACACTGGCCGCGTGGGCAGATCGCCGCGAGGTGCCGGCCCGAGCGCTTGCCGTCGCGCCGGTACGAGAAGAACCGCTCGCCGTCCGTCTGCGTGCAGCCGCCGACGTCGTCGATCCGCGCGCCCTCGACGCCCCGGGCGCCGAGCTGCGCCCGCACCACGCGCGCGAGGTCCACGTGCGGCTTTCCGGCGCCCCGGACGACCACGTCCTCGCCGTGCGCCTCGGCGGCGATCCGGGCGGCGACGTCCTCGCCCACCTCGAAGGCGCCGACCCGGATGTGCGGCCCGATCACGGCGACGAGGTCCCGCGCCCGCGCGCCCGCCTCCCGCTCGAGCGCGTCGATCGCGCGGTCCACCACTCGCGCCACCGTCCCGCGCCAGCCCGCGTGCACGGCCGCGACGGCGCCGGTCACCGGGTCGGCGAGCAGGAGCGGGATGCAGTCGGCGACGCGGACGCCCACCGCCATCTCGGGCAGCGCGGGCGCGACCAGCGCGTCCGCCTCGGTGGCGCGGACCGCGTCGGGATCGGCGTCGGGCCCCACCACCACCACCTCGGCCCCGTGCACCTGGCTCACCTCGAACAAGCGTCCAGGCGCGCAGCCCACGGCCTCGGCGAAGCGCCGGTGGTTCTCCTCGACCGCCGCCGGGTCGTCGCCCACGGCCCGGCCGAGGTTCAGCGTGTCGAACGGCGGCGCGCTCACGCCGCCGGTCCGGAGCGAGAAACCGTGCCGGAACCCGAGCCCGACGAGCAGCTCCGAACGAAGGACCGTCTCCACGCGGCCCGTCTACCACAGTTGTGCTAGCTTCGCCGCCGCTCGCCAGGAGGAAGCACGAATGGCTCACGAGTTCCCCTCGAAGGAGTGGACCGATGCATACGCGGAGGCCGTCAACGGCAACGAGGCCTACCGCACCGCCGGCAAGGACTGGGCCCACGGGACGGTCGCCATGGTCGTGAAGGCCGACGAGTCGCTCGGGATCCCGGCCGACGTCGGAATGATCCTCGACGTCGAGGGCGGCAGGTGCCGCGGCACGACCTATCTCCAGGGAATGGGCGCGATCGAAGAGGCCGACCCCGCCTTCATCATCGTCGCCCCCTACCCCCGCTGGAAGGAGGTCATCGCCGGCGACGTCGACCCCATCAAGGCGATGATGCAGGGCAAGCTCAAGCTCACCAAGGGCCACCTGCCGACCATGCTGCGCTTCGTCGAGTCGTCGCGGCAGCTCGTCGTGAGCGCCAAGAACGTCCCCACCCGGTTCCTCGACGAATGACGGCCCCGATCGAGCTCGACCCGGGCGCGGAGGACAACGGCTTCGCGCTGATGCTGGCCGACCTCTTGCGCCAGAACCTCGAGGACCATCCCGACAAGGCCCGCGACTTCGCGCGCCTGTCGGGGCGCGTGGCCATGGTCGTCGAGGACGCGGGCGTCGCGGTGACGCTCCGCTTCGACGCGGGGCGGCTGGTCGTGCACGACGGGATCGTCGGCATCCCCGACCTGACCATCCGCGCCGGCAGCGACGACATCACGCAGATGTCGCTGATGGAGCTGTTGCCGCGCGTGAGGTTGCCCGACCCGCGCGGTGAGGCGACGCGGCGCGTCCTGCGCGCCTCGCGCGAGGGGCGCATCCGGATGTACGGCGCGCTCGCGAACCTCCCGCTCGTCGTCCGGCTCACGCGCGTGATGTCGGTGAGCTGACGTCCTCGGGCCGGTACGTCCAGCCGGGCGGGAGATCGAGATCGCCGCGCCGGTCGCCCGGGTGCTCACTCCGCCGAGAGCCGATCCGTCTCCGACCAGAGCGCGTCGAGGTCGAGCTCGAGGCCGTCGAGCCCGGCGATCGACACGCGCCCCTCGCTCGCGGCCCGCACACGTACGTAGCGACGCCGCTCGTCGAGCTCGTAGCATTCGAGCACACGCGTCTCCGGATCCAGGATCAGATACCAACGAATCCCGAAGGCGGCGTAGTCGTCCGGCTTCTCGACCCGGTCGCGACGTCCGTCACGGGGATCGGGCGAGATGACCTCGACCACGAGGTCCGGGGGCGTTCGCACCGGCCCGCGGCGGGGCGGCTTGGGGCTCGTGGGCAGGTACAGCGTCACGTCGGGCTTCCGGCCCCGGCCCTCGGCGAGGGCCAGCTTCGCGTCCGAGCCGGCGACGACGCCGCCGCTCGGCGCGATCCAGTTGCCGAGCACGCGCAGCAACCAGGCCACGACGACCTCGTGCACGAAATCGGACACCTCTTCCTCCACGAGGACGCCGTCGACGAGCTCGCCCTTCTCCTCGGCGGGCAGGGCGGTCCACTCGTCGACGCTCATCTCCCACCGCCGCGCTGCGGAGTCCACCGGCATGACCATCGCAGCGTAGCACGCGGCCCGAGGGCCGCGAGCCGACGTTCGGGGTCACGGGCGCGATGGCAGAGCCACCGCTCGCGAACCTCCCGCTCGTCGTCCGGCTCACGCGCGTGATGTCGGTGAGCTGACGTCTTCGGGCCGGTACGTCCAGCCGGGCGGCAAGTCCAGGTCGCCGCGCCGGATCGCGCGGTGGAGCGGGAGGCCCTCGACGAAGCTCGCGCCGCGACCCTCGCCGCCCAGCGCCCGGACGAGCTCGTCGAGCAGGAGCTGCACGCGACGCGCCTTTCGCTCCGCCGTCTTCGTACGCCCGACGCGCGCGTGGGCGAGCGCCTCGATCCAGCGCGCCTCGAGCACCGTCCCGAACACGTCGGTGAAGCACATGCGCTGCGCCTCCTCGGACGCGCGGGCGGCCCGGGCGTGATCGAGCATGCGCTCGGCCTGCCCGCCGCGGTCGGCGACCATGGCCGCCGCCGTGTGGAACTGCCGCCCGCTCTCGAGGAGCCCTCCGCCCGCGTGCAGCTTCTCGAAGGGGACCAGCAGCGCGCGCGCCTCGTCGAGGTCGCCGTCCCGGTCTCGCATGATCAACGCGCGGACGAGCCCCGTCAGCGCGTGCGTCGCCGCCTGCGGCACGGCGTTGTCGCGAGTCTGGTGCCACGAGCGCACGTACAGCTCGACGGCCTCGTCGAGCCGGCCCGTCGCGGCCCGGAGGTCGCCGAGGTTCGAGCGGGCCACGGTGAGGACGATCGCCGGGACGTCGTCCGTGTGCAGCATGGGCTCGAGGCGGGCGTTCGCCTCGGCGATCCGGCCGGTGCACAAGAGCAGCGAGGCGAGGTTCGTCTCGCTCAACAAGGCCGAGGCCCGCGCGCCGATGCGGCGCTTGAGGCGGATCGCACGCCCGAGGGCCTCCTCGGCCTCCGCGACGCGGCCGGCCCACTGCGCCACCGTCCCGAGGTTGTTCAGCGCCTTGGCCTCGCTCTCCACTGCGCCCCCGTCCCGCGCAGCGCGCACGGCTTTGCGGTACGCGCGCAGCGCGCCCCCGATGTCGCCCGTCTCGCGGCGCACGTTGCCGAGCGCCCGCAAGGCCTCCGAGCGCAGGAGCGCGTCCTTCGGGTCGCGCAGGATCTCGAGCGCCCGGCGCGCCATCGCCCCGGCCGAGCGCACGTCGCCGAGCCGGAGCGCCGCGAGCGTGGCACCGACGCGGGCGCGCGCCTCGTCCCCCGCGCTCCCGAGCTCCATCGCGATCTCGGCCGCCGCGGCGAACGACTCCATGCTCCGCTGCGCGTCGCCGCCCTCGTCGTGAAGCTCCGCCGCGAGCACGAGCAGCGCGCCCTCGAGGGCGCGGTCGCCGAGCGCGCGCGCGCGCGCCAAGGCGGCGGCGGCGCGCGGCCGCGCCTCGCCGTGATCTCCGTGCCGCTCGAGGGCGCGCGCGTGTCGGAGCTCGATCGCGACGCGCTCCGTCTCGGTCGCGCGTTCGGCGGCGGCCGACAGCTCACGCAGCGAGTCGGCGAGGGCGTCGCCGTAACCGCTCCCGAGCGCGAGGTCGAAGCGCCGGAGCAGCAAGTACACCGGCGCGTTGGGGCCGCGCTCGGCACGCAGCGCGATCTCGCGCTCGACCGCCGCCAGCGCCTGCGCCGGGTGGCCGTGCGCGAGCGCCTCGGACGCGGCGCGCTCGCACAGCGCCACGGCGGCCTCGTCCTCGCCGGCCTGCGCGAAGTGCTCGACGGCGGGAAGGAGCGAGCGCCAGTCGGCGCGCGCGACGCGCCGCAGCATCCGGCCCGCGCGCCGGTGCGCCGACCGCCGCTCCGCCGCGGAGGCGGTCTCGAGCACGACCTCCATGAAGCGGTCGTGCATCGTGTAGCCGACCGCGCCGTTCGCCTCGCGCTCGCCCTCGAGCACCCCGGCGCGTACGAGCTGCCGGAGGGCTTCGCCGGACCGCCGGAGCGGTTGCCCCGCGACGATCGCGATCTCGGCGCCCGTCCCGCGGCCCCCGAGCACCGCCGCCGCGAGGGCGAGGCGGCGGCTCGCGGGCGAGAGGTGGCCGACGCGCGCCTCGAGCACCTCGCCGAGCGGGGCCGCGGGCACGTCGCGGTCGAGCATCCAGCGCCGGTCCCGGCGGACGATCGCGCCGCGCTCGAGCGCCAGGCGGAGCGACTCCTGCACGTAGAGGGCGGGGTGCTCGTGCGCGCGCAGCGCTTCGCCGAGCGTCGTCCCGGACAGCAGGTCGGCCTGGCCGAACATCGACTCCACCAGGCGCGCGCTGTCCTCGGGCCCGAGCGGCGGGCACGCCCGCACGTCGGCGCCGACGCGCCCGGCGAAGGCCTCGACCTCGGGGCGCGGGCGGCTGGTCGCCACGACCGCGCACCGCGCATCGGCGCGGGCGTGGCCGAGCACCCGCCCGAGCCCGTCGAGGGCTTCCCTCGGGGCCCAGTGCAGATCCTCGATCGCGAGGACGCCCGGCGCCCACCCGAAACGAAGGGCGATCGCGCGCGACAGCGCCCGGTGACGCGCCTCTCGCTCGAGCTCGGGATCGAGCGGATCGGCGATGCGCTCTCGGCGGCGGCGGAGCTCGGGGAGCGCGCGCGCGAGGCTCACCCGATCGTCCTCGTCGAGCTGCGCCACGACCGCGGGCGCGAGGACGGCGCGGGCCAGGTCGAGCAGGAGCGGCCGCTCGGCGCGGAGGTACCCGCGAGGCACCTCCACCCAGGTCCGTCCGGCGAGCTGCGCCCGCTGGCGCGTCTCCCGGAGCAGGCGCGACTTGCCGCTGCCCGCCTCGCCCATGATCAGCGTCACGCGCCCGGCGGGCTCCGGGTCGGTGGCCGTGCGGACGAGGTCGTCTAGCACGGCCTCGGCGCGACCCACGAAGCGGGCCGAGAGCACGTAGCTCGCGAGCTCGTCGCGCGGCGCGTCGTGGACCTCGACGCCGTTGGCGCGGGCGAGCGCGTCGAGCAGCTCCGCGGCGCTCGCGTACCGCTCGCCGGGCTCCTTCCGGAGGAGCCGGCGGACGACGGCCGCGACCTCGGGCCGCACGCGCTCGGGGTCGAGCGGGGGCGGCTCCACGAAGACGTGGCCCCGGAGCACGAGCTCGCGCCCACCGCGGAACGGCAGGTGTCCCGCGAGGAGCTGGTAGAAGGTCACGCCGAGCGCGTATAGGTCGGCGCGCGCGTCGACCGGACCGCCCGCGATCGACTCGGGCGCCATGTAACCGATCGTGCCGATGAGCCGCATCGTCTCCGACGCGCCGAACATCCGCGCGACGCCGAAGTCGAGCAGCGTGAGCGTTCCGCTCGCGCGGTCGACGAGGACGTTCGAGGGCTTGAGGTCCCGGTGCAGGATGCCGCGCGAGTGGAGGTACTCGAGGGCGCGGCAGAGCTGAGCGAAGAGCGGCATCGCCGCCGGGTCGTCCGGCCTGAGGCCGGTGCGGTCGAGACGCTCGCCGGGGACCAGGGTCTCGGTGAAGAAGGCGGCGAGGTCCGAGACGTGCCCGAAGTCGTGCACGCTCGCGAGGTTCGGGTGCGAGAGCGACGCGAGCAGCTCGAACTCCCCCTCGAGCGCGGCGAGCGCGTGCTTGTTGCTCGCGCCGAGCCGGTGGAGCTTGAGCGCCCGCTCCTCGCCGTGCAGGAGCTCGTCCCGGACCCGGTACACCTCACCGAACCCGCCCTTGCCGAGGAGCCCGGTGACGACGTACCGGCCCGCGATGCGCTCCCCTGCCTGCAGCATGGGCAGTGGCTCGGCGGGCGGATCTGCCGCGAACGTCGGGGCGGCCGTCTCGATCCGCGTCGCGAGCTCCGGCTGCTGCTCCACGACCGTCGGGTGCTCGCTGCCGACTCTCCTCCCCACGGCCCGAGTATATGCCGGCGACCCGGGCGGTCGGGGCCGCTCGGAGCGCCGGACTTGCATTCGGGAGTGTCCCCATTGCAAGTCGACTTGCATTCGGGAGTGTCCCCGATGCAAGTCGGAGGGGCGCCCAAACGCAGACGGGGCGCTCCTCGGAGCGCCCCGCCGGTGCGGACGAATGGAGTCGAACCATCACGGCCTCTCGGCCACCAGATCCTTAGTCTGGCGCGTCTGCCAATTCCGCCACGTCCGCGTCACCAAAGAACGAGCGCCAGCCTCTGCAGAGCAAAAGCCGGGCGAATCTAGCGGCCGGAGACACGTTGTCAAGGTTGCGGTCCGCCCCTAGCGTCAGGGGCGACCATGGCGTCCTGGCCCCAGTGGACCCTGTTCTTCCTCGCGTGCCTCGTGGCGGTGCTCCTCGCGAAGGTGCTCGACGAGCGCGACCGGCGCCTGAGGGCGTCGAGCCGCGCCCGGTCCTCGGACCCACCGGCCGAGGCCACCGAAACCGCTTCGAATTCCGACCGAAATACTTGACCTCCGGGGGGCGTCCGTGCGGTGATCCGCGCTCGGAGGTGGCATGTTCAGGCAGGTCCTTCAGGAGGTGGTGGATCGGACCGAGGGCGGAGTCGCGGGGCTGCTCATGGGCTTCGACGGCATCCTGGTGGATCAGTACGTCAAGGAGGACGGGGCCTTCGACGTCGAGACGGTGGGAATGGAGTACAGCGTCATCCTGAAGGACATTCGGCGCGCCGCCGAGATGCTCGAAGCCGGCTCCGCCCGCGAGGTGGCGATCCAGGCCGAGAAGATGACCACCGTGATCCGCCTCCTCAACGACGAGTACTTCGTCGCCGTCGCGCTCCGTCCGGACGGCAACTACGGCAAGGCCCGCTTCCTTCTCCGGACTCAGGGCGCGAAGCTCCTGAACGAGCTGGTCTGAGCCCGCCGTGGCCGCCGATCCCAGCGCGCTCCGCGTCCTGGTTCTGCACGGCCCGAACCTGAACCTGCTGGGCACCCGTGAGCCGGACGTCTACGGGACGACCACGCTCGACGAGATCGACGCCGATCTCTCGGCGCTCGCGGCGAGCCTGGGCGGCGAGGTGGAGTGCCGGCAGAGCAACCACGAGGGCCAGCTCCTCGACTGGATCCATGAAGCACCCGGAGAGTTCTCGGGGCTCCTCGTCAACCCGGGTGCGTATACGCACACCTCGATCGCGCTCCGGGACGCGGTCGCAGGCGTCGGCCTGCCCGCGGTGGAGGTCCACCTGAGCAACGTCCACGCCCGCGAGCCCTTCCGCCGCGAGTCCCTCCTCGCCCCGGTGTGCCTCGGGACGGTGGCGGGCTTCGGCGCGAACAGCTACCGACTTGGCTTGCGCGCCCTCATGGACTATTTGAAGGCGCCCACCCAGGACTGAGAGCACCATGGACATCGACCTCGAGCAGCTCCGCGCGCTGATGCGCTCGATGAAGGACTTCAAGGTCAGCGAGCTGGAGATCGAGAACGGCGAGGAGCGGGTCTTCCTGCGCCGCGGCAGGCCGGCCGCCGCCGAGGGCGTGGTCGTCGCGGCCCCGCCCCCGCCGCCCGCACCCCCGGCTCCGCCTTACCCGGCCGCGCCGCCGCCCGGGGCCGGCCAAACGGCCGCGCCCACGCAGGCCGAGGCCACCGACCCGAACGTCGTCTACGTGACGTCGCCCTTCGTCGGCACCTTCTACAGGGCGCCCTCGCCCGACTCCGACCCGTTCGTGCAGGTCGGCCAGACGATCGCCCCCGGCCAGGTCCTGTGCATCGTCGAGGCGATGAAGCTGATGAACGAGATCGAAGCCGAGCTCGCGGGGACGATCGTCGAGGTGCTCGTCGACAACGGCAAGCCCGTCGAGTACGGCGACAAGCTGTTCAAGGTGCGCAAGAGCTGACGCGCACGCATCCGGTCTCACATGTTCCGAAAGGTCCTAATCGCCAACCGCGGCGAGATCGCCCTGCGCGTCATCCGCGCCTGCCGTGAGCTCGGCATCGAGACGGTCGCCGTGCACAGCACGACCGACGCCGGCGCGCTGTGCGTGCGCATGGCCGACGAGGCCGTGTGCATCGGCCCGGGCCCCGCACGGATGAGCTACCTGAACATCCCGGCGATCATCTCGGCCGCGGAGATCACGAACGCCGACGCGATCCACCCGGGATACGGCTTCCTGTCCGAGAACGCCGAGTTCGCGACGATCTGCGAGCAGTGCGATCTCACCTTCATCGGCCCGCGCGCGAAGGACATGCACGACTGGGGCGACAAGGTGCGCGCGCGCGAGCTCGCCACGAAGCTCGGGCTGCCGCTGATGGCGGGCTCGGGCGTGCTGCGAGACGCGGACGACGCGGTTCGTCAGGCCGAGCAGGTCGGCTTCCCCGTGATGCTCAAGGCGTCGGGCGGCGGCGGCGGCCGCGGCATGAAGATCATCCGCGACGCCGAGCAGATGCGCCGCGCTTTCCCGCAGGCGCGGGCGGAGGCCGAGGCCTCCTTCAAGAACGGCGACCTCTACTGTGAGCGGTACGTCGAAGAGCCGCGCCACATCGAGTTCCAGGTGCTGTGCGACGGCAAGGGCAAGGCCGTCGTTCTCGGCGAGCGCGAGTGCTCCATCCAGCGCCGGCACCAGAAGCTCGTCGAGGAGGCGCCGAGCGTCGCCGTCACCGAGGAGCTCCGGAACGACATGGCCCGGACCATCGCCCGCGCCATGCGCGACAGCGGCTACGTCTCGGCCGGGACCCTCGAGTTCCTCATGGACGAGCGGGGCAACCTCTCCTTCATGGAGATGAACACCCGGATCCAGGTCGAGCACCCGGTCACCGAGCAGGTCACCCACGTGGACCTGGTGGCCGAGCAGATCCGCATCGCCGCCGGCGATCCCCTCACCGTCACCGAAGAGCGCCCGGCCGTCTCGGGCCACGCCATCGAGTGCCGGATCAACGCCGAAGACCCCGACACCTACGCCCCCTGGCCTGGCCTCATCACCGGCTACCACCCGCCCGGGGGCCTCGGAGTCCGTGTGGATACGGGGGTTTACGCGGGCTGGCGCGTCCCCGGCGACTACGACTCCCTGATCGCGAAGGTCGTCACCTTCGGCCGCTCGCGCGCAGAGGCGCTGAGCCGGATGCGCAGGGCGCTGGCCGAGATGGTCGTCGACGGGATCCGGACCAACATCCCGCTCCACCAGCGGATCCTGGCCCACCCGGACTTCGAGGCCGGCAGGCTCTCCACGCGGTTCCTCGAACGGCTGTGAAATCGGCCCGGGGCCGATCACAAACGTTTCCAAATGGTCGGAATTCGAGCACTCTTAACCCGCCTCACTTGACCCTAGAGGCCGCGCAGCCGTAAGTACACGTCGCACCTTCCCCGGAGTCGCGGTGGCGCTCGACCGCAGCAGAGTCCTCGAAACTGCCCAGAAACACTTGGCGAAGGGCCAGTACGACAAGGCCATCGCCGAGTACCTCAAGCTGGTCAAGGAGGACCCGAACGACGTCCGGACCTGGCTCAAGGTCGGCGACCTCTACACGCGCAAGGGCGCGCGCAAGGAGGCGTGCGACACGTACGGCCGGGTCGCCCGGACCTACGCCCAGCAGGGGTTCTTCCTCAAGGCGGTCGCGGTCTACAAGCAGATCCTGAAGCTCGACCCTTCCCGGCTGGACATCCAGCTCGCGCTCGCCGAGATGTACGAGCACCTGCAGCTCGTCAGCGACGCGCTCAACACCTACGAGCAGGTCGCCGCCTCCTACGCGCGCGGCGGCGACATCGACCGCGCCCTCGAGACGCTCGGCAGGATGGCCGACATGGACCCGGACAACATCCCGGTCCGCATCAAGTACGCCGAGGCGCTCAGCAAAGCGGGCCGGACCGAGGACGCGGCCGCCGCCTTCGAGACGGGGGCCGAGCTGCTCCGTGCGCAGGGACGCATGGACGACTACATCAAGGTCGCCGAGCGCCTGCTCTTCCACCGGCCTGCCGACCTCTCGGTCGCGAAGGAGCTGGCCGAGCTGTACCTCCAGCGCGAGGACGCCAAGCGCGCGCTCGCGAAGCTCCAGCTCTGCTTCAAGGCGAACCCCCGCGACGTCGGGACGCTCGAGCTCCTGGCGAACGCCTTCCAGCTCCTCGGCCAGATCCCGAAGACGGTCAGCGTCTACCGGGAGGTCGCGCGGCTGCACCAGGAGGCGAACCGCGGCGAGCTGCGCGCGCAGGTGCTCCGCAAGATCCTCGAGCTCGACCCGGGGGACGCCGAGGCGCGTCAGGCGCTCGCCGCCTATGCGCCGTCGTCCCGCGCACGACGCCCGACCGCTCCGCCGGACGCGGTGCCGCCGAGCGCCGTCGTGGACTCGAGCGCGGACATCCGGGCGCCCTCCTCGGACGACGACGAGGCCGAGCTCGAGGTGCTCGAGCCCGACGACGACGAAGTCGAGCTGATCGAGGCGGACGAGGCCGAGCTGATCGAGCCGGAGGCCGAGCTGATCGAGGCGGAGGCCGCCCCCGAGGAAGAGGAGATCCTCATCGTCGAGGAGGAGCCCGTCGCCGGGACCCCGGTCGCCCCGTCCGTCCCGCCCGAGGTGGCGCTCGAGGCGCAGATCGCCCGGCTCCTGACCGAGTGCGACGTCTTCAAGCGGTACGGGCTCCGGGACAAGGTCATCGACCAGCTCCACCGCGTCATCGAGCTCGACCCGACGCACGTCGAGGCGCGCGAGCGGCTGAAGGACGCCTTCGTCGAGTACGGGCGCACGGACGAGGCCGTCGAGCAGCTCTACGCGCTCGCGGACCTGTTCGAGCACGACAGCCCGCAGGTCGCGCAGCTCTACTTCAAGCAGATCGTCGACCTCGCCCCTGCGAGCGAGCCGGCGAGGAGCCGCGTCGCGGCCGACTCGGCCGCTGCCCCGGAGCCCGTGGCCGACGAGGACGACGTGCTCTTCGTCGAGGACGACGAGCACACGATCGACGAGCCGGCCGTGGTGGCGACCGTCGAAGACCAACTCTCCGAGGCGGCCCACGGGCGCGTCGCCAACCTCCCGCCGCCGCCCGATGCCACCGGCGCGGCCGAGGAGAAGCCCGAGGTCGTGCAGGTCGCCCTCGCCCCGATGTCGCCGGAGGAGTTCGAGGCGGCCCCGCTCCGGCCGAGCACGCCCGGGGACGTGGAGGCGGCGCGGGTGCGCGCGTCGCTGCCGCCGGGCGAAGTCGAAGAGGTGCTCGACGAAGCCGAGTTCTTCCTCGCACAGGGGCTCTTCGAGGAGGCACGGGGCTCGCTCCAGGAGGCGCTGTCCTCGCACCCGGACCATCCGCTCATCCTCGAGAAGATCCAGGAGATCGCCGACCTCGCCGGGCGCGCAGCCGCGAACGCCGCGAGCGCCGCGCCGGCCGCGCCGGACGACGCCTTCCTGCTCGCCGAGAAGCTCGCCGAGGAGCTCGGCGGCGACGACGCGACCGAGGCCGGGAGCGACGTGCTCGACGTCGAGACGGTCTTCGCGCAGTTCAAGAAGGGCGTCGAGGAGCAGATCGGCCTCGAGGACACCGACACGCACTTCGATCTGGGCATCGCCTACAAGGAGATGGGCCTGCTCGACGACGCCATCCACGAGTTCGAGCTCGCGAAGGGCAACACGTCGCGCGAGTGCATCGCCTACACGATGATCGGCCTGTGCTTCGTGGAGAAGGGCGAGATCGCCGACGCCATCGCACACTTCAAGAAGGGCCTCTACGCCGAGCACAAGAGCGACCGCGAGGAGCTCGGCCTCTACTTCGAGCTCGGCCAGGCCTACGAGCTGCTGCACGATCCGAAGGAAGCGATCTACTACTTCCAGAAGGTGCAGAAGCGCGACCCGGACTTCCGCAACGTCGGCCAGAAGATCAAGCAGCTCACGGCTCCCGCCGCGGCGCCGAGCCAGGAGCCGCCGCAGATGGAGATGGACGACGTCGACCGCGCCTTCGACGACCTGATGGGCGAGGACTGACGCGCGGGCCGGGGCGACTTCCCCGGTCTTGCTCGGAGGGACCCGCGCGACTAGGAGCGGCGAAGGGGAGGACGCTCATGGGTCGCACGATCACCACCACCGCCGCCGTCGCCGTCGCGCTGTGCCTCGCGCCGGCCGGCCTCGCCCGCGCCCAGGACGATCAGGACGGCGCGGTCCGCGACGCGCACCGCGTCCTGCAGGTCAGCACGGCCGGCAGCCTGCTGGTCACCGCGACGCTCGGCACCCTCGTCGCCATCAACAAACCGACCCTGTTCGGCGACGGCCGCTGCGCCGCGGGCGGGGCCGAGCCCATCTTCGGGGAGTACGGCTGCATGGGGCTGAGCGTCCTGCACGGCCTGTCGGCGATCCTGTCGGTGATCCTCTACTCGGCGACCACCGCCGTCGAGCTCGCCGCCTTCGACTGGCCCGGCCAGAACGACCACGGCACCGCCTTCGACGTCGCGAGCGGGGCGGTGCTCGGGACCATGGCGCTCATGCCGTTCCTCGGCATCCTGACGGCCGTGCCCGAGGTGCTCGGCATCGATCGACAGACCGCCGACACCTACCAGCGCGTCATGCGGACGCTCCACCTGTCGTTCGGCTACCTCCTCGTCGGCACGTACGTCACCACCGTCGCCATCGACCTCGATTGACCGGGCGGCGGGTTTCGAAGTAGCAGTGGGCCATGCGAAGCCCCCTGCTCCTCGGCCCCCTCGCGGCCATTTTCCTTCTCGCGGGCTGCTTCCGCCACGACTACTACATCTCCTCGGCCGAGCCGGAGCCCGCGCCGGTCGTCTGGCAGTGGAACCACCACCTGTTCTGGGGCATCGTCCGCCTCAACTCCGGCGTCCCCCTCGACGGCGTCTGCCCCCAGGGCGTCGCCTACATCGAGAACTGGATCGGCCCGCTGCAGGTCGTGCTGAGCGTCATCACGGGCGGCATCTACACGCCCACCACCGTCCGCGTCTGGTGCGGCAAGAGCATGGCGCCGGTCGAGGTCGACGTCGCCCTCGACCGAGAGGCGATCACCGAGCTCGAACGCCGAGTTCCGGACCTCGAAGCCCAGGTCCGCCGCGCCCTCCGGCCGGACGCCCCGGCGCCCTTCTGACCGGCTTGACCGCCCGACGGCCGCCGGCTACATCTCCCTTCCTCCGCGGGCATAACTCAGTTGGTAGAGTGGCAGCTTCCCAAGCTGCAAGTCGTGGGTTCGAGTCCCATTGCCCGCTCCAGAGGACGTCCGAAGGCCGGTTGGGTGATGCCCAGCCGGCCTTCGCAGTTTCCGCGGGCAGGTGGTCGGGTGGGGGGATGGTCGACCGGCGTGGGTCGGACGATCGGTCCTCACTGCCGGACCGATCGGACGATCAAGCGCCGTTGGTCGGACGATCGGTCCCTGTCGCGCGCAGACGCGGCGGGAGCGCCCGGTCTGCGCGACCAGGTCCTCGAGCGCGAGCCGCACGCGCGCTGCCCTGAGCTCGCCAGGCTACCACCCGCTCACGCGAGTCCGCTCTCGCTTCGTACGAGCCCGCGCTGCGGCAGTCTTCGAGGATCTTGATCTCGCTCACCTCTGCCCTCCCCTCACGCCGTTCCACGGCCGACCACTAGGTCCGAAAGCAACTGCTCCAGGAGCGACTCCTCATGAACGGCGGTTCTTCGGGCCGCCATCGCCTCTGCCAGCTCACTATCCCAGGGAGTAGTCGGAAGGGCTGTGCTTGCTTGAGCGGCGCCAGCGCACGACAGATAGTCCGCGATTCCCATGCGCCAGGGGACTGCACCCGGATGCTCGAGCACGGTCTTCACGATCCGTAGACCTGTGGCATCGAAGTCCGCACGCACGCGTAGGCGTCCGCCCGCATCCGCGATGCGACGCAGTAGGAACCGTGTGGATGCGCGAAGCTGGCCCGCCGTGCATACGAGAGGCGCCGAAGCCGCGCCGAGCCGGCGCGTGGCCGCCACAGCCACCGTCGGGTTCTCACACACGAATACGTCGCGGCCGGCGAGGTGGGACAGGTCGGGTGGATGGTCGACCAGCTGCCGCAACGTGAGCGCGCAGAGCTCGCCCTGGGCGCGGTACAGCGCCAGGACACCATCGGTGAGGCCCGTTCCGCGGGGCTCGAGCGCGCCGAGGTTGAGCGTCAGCACGGGCGCGCTCACCTCGTCGCAGATGACGCCGGCGCCGGCCCAGGCTTCGCGCCAGTCGTCGGCGGAGGCGAGGCCGCCGGCCCCGCCCAGCACTGCTGCGGCGCGCGCGGCGAGGGTCCCGAGGGGAGCGCCGCGGTCGAGCGCGTGGGCGTCGCCCGTCACCTGCGCGGCTAGCTCCGGAAGCGCCACCCCCTGTGCGGGAAGGCGGTGCAACAACGCGACCAGCCGGTCGGCGAGACGCTGGGCTTCCGCCGGATCGCCGCCAGACAGGCGCCGCAGCAGGCCCTCGGCTCGGACTTGCTCCCACCAGGGGGTCAGCCACGGCCGGGCAACGCAGGCTTCGTCCAGACGGCCCTCGACGCGAGCCCACGCACGCTCCAAGTTCTCTCGCTCGGCGCGGCGGTCGCGGATCGGGCCGTCGAGCGCTTCGAGCGCGTCGCGGAGGGTGTCGCACAGTCGGGCGTCCCGCAGACGCTGCTCGAGGGCGGCGATGTCGATACGCAGCGACGATCCCGATGTCGGCCGGCGGCCGAACAGCAGGTCGACGGCGGCACGCTCCTCGGGGGACGGGCTTCCGTGGTTGACGGTGCCGGTGGCCAGGTCACCGCGCTCGAATCGTCCGCGGAGTCTCTGGCGCAGCCACCGGAGGTCGTCGCCACCCAGCAGGCTGCGCAGTCGCTCGAGGTCGTGGACGCCCGCCATCGGCCTCACTCCGCTGCGTATTCGTGGGCGAGCTCGTCCGGCGAGTCGTCCCGGCTGCGCTCTCGGCCGTTCCACACCCACCGGGTGGCGTGAACGGCCGGAATGCCTGGACGGGTCGCGAGCTGGTAGATGGCGAGGGACGGGAGAGTCGCGTAGCACCCCCACTCGCGCTCGCTGGTCATGACGAAGTCGAGGTCGAAGGCCGCCAGGAGCTCCATGCACTTGCTGCGCATGTCGGAGTCGATGCCGACGAAGGCCTCGTCGAACAGGATGAGCCGCGGAGCGTGGTCCTCGGCGCCGTCGTAATGAGCGGCGGCCGCCGCGACGAGCGGGAGGGTGAGCGCGATGGCCTTCTCGCCGCCCGACCCCGTCCCGTAGGTCCGGCGGGTGAGGCGCTGCCAGCTTCCGTTCTGCTCGCGTTCGACGGCGAACTGGTGCCACTTGCGGTAGTCGAGCGCGGCCTCGAGGTGGTCGCGCCAGGTGCCGGTCTCGGCGCGCTCACGCTCCTCTCGGATCCGGTCCTGCAAGAAACGGCCGATGGCGTCGCGCTCCTCGGGTGACCACATGGCGTGCGCCGACATGAGCTTCTTGCGTACCGCCGCCAGGGTGTCGTCGCCGGGGAGCGGCTCCCACCTGAACCGGAAGCGCATGCCCGTGCTGGTCGGCCGGCGGATGATCTCGTCGTTCATCCGTTTCACGAGCGATTCACCGTTGCGCACCAGCTCGACCAGGTGCGCAGCCACGTCGCCGATGAGGGCGTTCTCGAGGACCTCGCGCTCCTTCTCGCCGAGGATGCGCTCGCGGCTGTCGATCTCACCGGCCAGCTCGTCGCGGAGCTCGGTCGGGTGCATGGGCGTCCCGCGGAATGGGATGGTCACGACCGTGAGGTCCGCTTGCTCAGTTGCCTGGGGGCTGAAGTCGTGGCCCAGGAGCGAGCGCTGGAGCTCGGTGAGCTGACCGTGGAGGGCGCTGTTGATGCGCTCGCGCTCGTCGTCGCCCATGCCGACGTGTGACAGGAGCTTGTCGATGCGGCGCGCGATCTCGACGGCCCGGTTGGCCGACCACTCCTCCTCGGCGTCGATGTCGCCGAGCTCGGGGTGGGCTTCAGGAAACAGACCGGTGCCCGCGACACGCCGCAGAGCGGTGGCTGCCACGGCCCTGCGCTGGTCGGCCTCGAAAACGGTGGACTCGAGCTCCTCGGCGCGACCCTCCGCCTTGCTGCGCGCTTCCCGCTGCTCGCTCTCGCGCGCGCGCAGCGACTCGAGCGCCTCGTCCGCGGCCTTTACACGGCGCCTTGCCTCGTCGAGGCGGGTCTGGATCTCCTGGACCTTCGCCCCGACCGTGCTCTCGAGCGTCTCTCGCTCCACGCGTTGCGCGACGTGCTCGCTCTCTCGGGCCGCGCGCTGGCCCTTCGCGTCCTCGAGGGCGGCGGACACCGTATCCCATACGTGCTGCATTCGGGCGAGGTGTCGAGAGGCGTCTCGGCTGGCGTCGAGCCGCGAAGCGAGCTCACGGAACGCGTGCTCGATGCCCGTCAGCGCGTTCGCGAGCTCCTGGAGCCTGTCCGCCCAAACGGCGAGGCCGAGCTCCTCGGCGTCGGCAGCCAGCTCTGCGGCGGCCTCCTCGGCCGCCTGCGCCCGCCGCGCCAGCTCGCGCTCGGCCGCGGTGAACGCCTCGTGTCGCTTCGCCGTCAGGCGTTGGGCCTGTGCGAGCCGTCCGGTCGCGTCCCGCAGAGCCTCCTCGCTCGGCGCAGAGGCCCGTTCGTGGTCGGCGCGGTCCCGACGTGCTCGATGCTCGCCCAACGCCTCCTCGCACTGCGACAGGACCGTCCCGACACGCTCGATCTCACGGCTCAGCTCGGCGATGCGCCGGCGGCGCGCCTGTTCGCGGGCCCCCTGCCCGACGTGCTCCGCCGTATCCTTGTGCGCGGCCCCCGCGAGCGGTCCGAGCGAGAAGCGTCCGTCCACCGCGACCCATGGACCGCGGGCCGACGGCTCGGAGCCGATGCCGCGCAGGATGCGAGTCACCACGTCGGGGTCCACCGCGGCAGCGCGTGCGTCCTCCGGATCGACGGCGTGCTCGAGCACGTCCGCGAGCGAGGAGCCCTCCACTGCGTCGGTGATTGTGGCGGCCGTGTCGTATACTCCGTCCGCGAGCAGCCGGCCGTCGGGCGTGACCCACGCGTCGAGGAGGCCCGAGGCCTCGAGCGCCGCTTCGAGGCGCGCGCGCGCGTCTTCCGGCGTGCCCTCGCGGAAGTCGCACAGCGCCCACAGCGGCGCGCCCTGCTGGCTCGCGCGCACCTCGGGGTCGCGCAGCGCCGGCCTGGCCGGGGGCTCGTGGTGTCCGCCCTCGAGGCGGCTCCGCTCCTCTTCGAGGGCAGCGAGCTCGTCGCGGACGCGGTCGCGCTCCGCCGTGAGCCGCGCCCCCTCTGCAGAAAGCCCGTCCATCGCCAGGCGGTGTGCTTCGTCCGCGGCGGCACTGACCGGCCCCCGCCCGCTCGCAGTCTCGGCCCACTCGCGGACCGCCTCGATGAGAGCGTCCGCGTCGATACCCTCGAAGATCTCGAGCCGCCGGACCCACGCGTCGACCTGCGCGCACAGCGAGTCCCGAGCCGCGTCGCGGCTGCTCGCGGCCTCGGCCTCCTCGTCCCGTGCAGCCTCCAGGTCTTCGGAGCAGCGGTTGCGGTCGCGCTCGGCGTCGCGGAGATCGCTACGGCGGCGCTCCAGCGCGTCGCGGAGCCGTCCCAGGTGATCCACCTGCCGGCGACGGTCCGACAGGGCGCGCTCAATCGCGTCGCCGTCCGGCTCGTCCGCGACCACCAGCGGCTCCAGCTCGGGGAGCGCAGTGCCGCGAACGCGGTCCAGACACGTCGAACGCGCGTCGCTCGCGGCAGCGGCGGCTCGGTCCCGCACCTGCGACGCCTCACGCAGATCGCGTTTGCGTCGGTCGAGGTCCCGGACGATGCGCGCGACCGTCTCCTCGGCCTCGCGGAGCCGCCCTTCGGCCGACCGCTCCTCTTCCTTGGCCCGATCGAGGCGACTGGCGTCCTTCATCGCGGGGTCGCCGAGCAGCGTGTTCACCTCCGCCTGGGCGGCGGACAGCTCGGACTGCTTGTCGCCCTGTTGCGCCTCGAGCGCCCGGAGCTCCTCGGTCGCGCGATCGAAGATCTCGCGCTGCGCCTTCAGCTTGCGATTCGCGCCCTCGTAGGACGCATTCTCCCTGCGAACTTCCGCCGCGCCCCGTCGGAGGGCCACCTGCACGTACCGGCGGTAGGACTCCGCGAAGCGTTCGGTCGCGACGAGCGCCTGCCGGTAGCCCTCGAGCTGGTCGCGCTCGCCCTCGAGCCCGCGAAAGGCCTCGGCCACGCTGTCGAGGATCCCCGGGGACGGCGGTGGAAGGGCCTCCGAGAGCGCGTTCGAGAGCAGCGTCTCGTCGAGCTTGCGGGAGAGCTGGGGCCGGCGAAGCTGGATGAGGAGCTCGACCAGGGCCGCGTACCGCTGCGGCCCCAGCCCGAAGAGCTTCTGATCGACCGCCGCGCGGTAGGCGTCCGCCTTCTCGTACACCTCGTCGCCGAGCTGCTCCCGGAGCCGGCTCTGGTTCAGGGCCGTGCCCTTGTCACTCCGGAGCCACAGGTCGACCCCGATGCGCCGCTCGGTCACGAAGAACCATCGCTTCGGCGCGCTGCGACCGCGGTGGGCATGCATGCCGCAGCCCATCGTGCAGTATACCGGGCCGTCCTCGGTGAGCCTACCGAGCTCGATCCAGGTGTAGCCAATGCGGTCATCGTACCGGCCGTTGAGCAGCAGGTGCCACTCGATGCGCTTGCTCTGGTCGCCGTCGGGCTCGACCCGCGCCGGGTTGATCTCGCCGTCCAGCAGGAAGGGAAGCTGCAGGGCTAGGACACGGCTCTTGCCCGTGCCGTTGTTGCCGCGCAAGAGGAGGCGGCCGTCCTCGTACCGGAACTGCTGGTCCTCGTAGTAGTAGAGGTCCATCAGCCCGCCGCGCAGCGGCTGCCACCGCTCGCGCTTCGGCGTCGGAAGCTCGCTCACTGGTCGCCCTCCCCCACGCTGGCGGCCACCAGGCCGTAACGGCCGATGGCGGCGAGCGGAACCACTCCGCGCTCGGTGACGCACACCAGCCTGAGACCCGCGAGGTACTCCACCGCTTGCCTCACCAGCTCGCGCTCCGCCCCTGGCTCCCGCGCGGCCTTGCGCCAATACTGGCCGTACTCCGCCGTGAGATCGCGGACAGCGGCCTCGAGCTCCGCGATGGTCACCGTGACGGGCCGTTCCGCAGTGGCGCGAGCCTGCTCGGCCAGGTGCTCGGCGATGAGCAGCGTGACGTGGCCGGTGGTGCCCTCCTCCGGCAGTGACAGGTCGGTCAGATCGCCGTCGGCATCCACCATGGCCACGCCCTCGCGCCGGAGCTCGGGCACGAGGCCGGTCGCTTTCTCGAGGCGGTCGAGGATGACCGCGCGGCTCCGCTGGAAGTAGTCGAGGTCCTCCTCGGTCATGTCGTCGACGTACACGACGGGGTCTTCGAGCAGCCGCCGGACCATCCGGTGACGCAGCTCCCGACGACGTGCTTCCTCGCCCTGCAGGCGTGGCTCGGCGGAGATGGCCTCGAGACGACCCTCGTGGTGGGTGGTCGCGACCAGAGACGGGGGCTGTCTCACGTCGAGCACCTGGGCGAGCACCCCGCGTTCCACCTGGTAGAGGACGTCGCCCCTGTCGGCGACGAACGCCTCCTCCTCGCCCTGCACCCGCCGGAGGACACCGTGGCCGATGAGCCAGCGCACCACGGCCACGATGTCGCGGCGCTGCTGCCGGCCCTCGAGCGTGAACTCGATGCCCGCCGCGTCGAGCGAGGGATCGGCGGCGACCAACTCGGCCACCCCGTCGGCGACCCGCCGCAGCGTGATCTGCCGGTCCGCCCGCTCGAGCGCCGCGAGGGCGAGGCACAACAGCACGTACTGTCGGCGCGTGAAGGGCGGGTCGTCCTGGCGCGCGCGGGCCGGACGGGACCCGTCGGAGAGGTCGGCAGGGGTCTTGCGGAGGCGCACGAGCTCGCGCTCGACGTGCAGGTGCCAGCCCGCGTATTCCGCGAACAGCTCCTGCAGCCAGGAGGCGTGCTTGCGGATGGACGGCAGCGCATCGCCGTCCGGCCCGTCTGCAACCAGGAGGGGCCGCCTGAGCAGGGCGCGGACCGCCCGCCGGCGCTCCTCGAGCTGTTGCGCATCGAAAACGTCGCCGACGCCGCTCATTCCGCAGCCTCCTCTCCGCAGCCGACGATGGCAGCGCGGGCATCGGCGATCTCGATCCAGCACTCCGGTCCCACGAGGGTCCCCTCGTCGGTCGTGACACGCGCGATGCCGCCGTTCTGCACCGGTTCGAGGCGCACCACCAGGGATCCATCGGACGACGGCACCTCCACGGGCTCGCTCGGCTGCTTCTGGTTCGACAGGGCCTCCCCGAGCAGCTCGAGGAAGAGGCGGAACGCACCGAGCGGGAGGTGCTGCAGATCCGACAGGAGCGTGCGCTCCGTGAGAAGCTCGCGGCGGGCCTGCTCGAGCTGCCGCGTCTCCTCGGCGACGAGCATCGCAAGCTGTGCGCGCTCCTCGCTTCGGCTCTCGATCTTCTTGGGCGCACCGCGGCGCGTGTGCCGCCCGGTCCGCCTGAGTCGCGGCGCGAGGCGCACCGTGGGCTCGTCGAGCCAGCTCAGGTGCGACGCCACCATCGCTCCGTCGATCGCCATCAGGCTCTCGGCGTTGGTGCGCAGGTGGCGGGCCGGCGTCAACGTGAAGGCAGCCCGATAGAGGCGGTGGGCATCCGCCTCGCTGGGCGCCTCGGCGAACCACCGCGCCAGAGTCCGCAGATCCGCGTGGCGGTCGCTCTTGCGAACGCGGCGGTCGTGCAGCGTCGCAGCGGCGCTGAGCAGGGCCGGAATCGCCGAGCGGGCCCGGGCCCGGAGGGTCTCCGACTGCGGCGGCTGCGAGGGCGTCCCGTGGAACCAGCAGCGCAGGCCGCTCCAGCGTGCCTCCCAGCCCTCGATGGCGAAGGGCAGATCCTTCTCGGGCTCGACGCGGTCTCGCACCTCGCGATGGGCCGCCGCGCGCAGCAGGCGCGCGACGTCGTGGCCCTCGACGCGCAGGATCGTGTCGCCGATCTCGCGCTGGGCCACGATGAGCTGCCTGACGAACCGCTCGAGGTAGTCGATGAGCCGCTCCTTGTACGCCAGGAACGTCTCCTCGTCCGATCCCTGCAGGTCCACGGCACGCTGAAGCCCACCGAGGAAGACCTGCGCCTTCTGGGTGAGCTCCTCGAACCGCCGCCGGAGCTGCTCGAGGGTCTGGAACGCCTTGTCCTCGTCGACGGGGTCCTCGGAGGCGAGGCGCTCGAGCTGCCGGAGGTACTCGCGGATGTCGTCGAGCGCCGCCGCTTGGAGCTCCCCCGGCGCGCGGATCGCGTCCTCGTACACGGCGATGGCGCGCTCCGCCGCCTCGCCCTCGCGCGTGAGCTGGTAGAGCTTCCGCTCGCGGTAGAAGTCCTCGACCGTGGCCACGTCGGTCGTATCGGCGTCGCTCCGGAGGTTGCCCCAGTCCTCGAGCCGCTTCAGCGCAGTCGCGCTGCCCTCCTCGTCCACCTCGCAGCCGAGCGCCACGAGCTCGGCCGCTACCTCGGCGGGCCGGAGGTGCAATCGGAACTGCTCCTTGGCCGCCATGAACACCTGCATCACCGCCCGGTAGAGCGGCGACTTCTCCGTATCCACGTAGGCGAAGGTCTCGAGCCGGGAGAGCCGGGCCACCGACGGAGCCTCTCCGAGGCTGCCTTGCGGAGCAACCGACGCGAGGAGGCTCTGGGCTCGGTGGCGATCGCCCACGGGATCCCCGGACGCGGCCTGGGCCGGCGTTCTGACCCGCAGGGGCCGCCAGCCCACGGGTCCGGCCAGTCTGAGACGCATGCGGCGACCGTCTCTCACGACGCCCTCCGCCATGCCCGGTGCGGGTGGTCCTGGTGAGCCTGCAGGCGGCCGACCCGCGGGCGCCGCGTGTGCTTCGGCTTGCGGAGCAGGTGCCTGATGTCCCGGTTGCGATAGACGGTCGAGATCCGGCCGTTCTCGAGGACGACGGTCGTGCCCTCGGCGCGGCGGATGGTGGGGTCGGTCCTGAGCTCGTGGGGGATGTCCCGGCCTCGCAGGACGAAGAAGACCGCGCCCGCCCGGTGCAGCTCGACGCCCCAGCACAGCGCCAGCTCGACCTGGTGGAGGTCGATGCGGCGGCGCTTCATCTGCTCGATGGCGTGGGGCGTGAGCTGCTCGTGGCGTGCGCGGGGGATGGTGAGCCAAGAGGCGTGTGAATGGGTACGATGCATGGCGGGAGGGCATTGCAGCTCGAGTGCCATGTCCCACCAGCCGTAATCATTGCTCATTTGTGGCGCCGCCCCACGCCTCCCTACTATTGACGGTAGGCAAGCTATCTGTGAGCATAGGCCCGCATGCGCGTGCTCGTTCAACTGGCCGGCACCCGGCGCAATGCGCCCGAGGAGGCGCAGCGGCCCGGCATCGAGCTGCCCCGAGCCGCGGCCGCGCGGGACCTTCCGTTCAAGGAGGCCGAGGTAATCGCGGATCCCGCTACCTCGCGGACCGAGGACATCGCCCACGACCTCTGCAGAACCCTCGAGAGGATGCGGTTGGTGCGGCGGGCACGAGCGCGAGCCCTCTCACTGCCAAGCTGGGACGTCGACGCTCATAGGATCGATCACGCACGTGCGCATGTCGCCGGCGTGGCCGACGAGCTCGCGAAGCACCACGAAGGCCGGCAACTGGTCGTCTCCATCGAGGCCGGAGCTCCTGCCCACCATGTCGCACTGATCGAGGCACTGGCGGATCGGGGCCTGGCCGTTCAGGTGGCCTGCCTGAGCGACAGCGGTCTGCTCGAGTGGAAGGCTTCCGACCGGGAGCCACGCGAACCGCATCTCGTCTCGCCCTCGTCACCTCTCTACATCGAGCACCTGAGCAACCTCCCAGACGGGCACTCGGTCTTGCTCACGGGCCCCACGGGGTCCGGCAAGAGCAGCGCCGCCTTGAAGCTTCACGACCGGTGGAAGGAGAAGTGGAATCGGCGGGGCAAGCTCGTTCACCTCAACTGTGCGGCGATCCCCGCCAACCTCATCGAGACCGAGCTCTTCGGTCACGTGAAGGGCGCGTATACCGGCGCCAACATCGACCGTGGGGGAGCGTTCGTCGACGCGCACCAAGGGACCCTGTTTCTGGACGAAATCGGGGAGCTGCCGCTCCCGATTCAGGCGAAGCTCCTCACGGCCCTCGACACCCACGCCGGCGGGCGGAGGATTCGCCCGGTCGGGGGCGACGACACTCGGGAGACCGACGCCAGGCTGATCCTGGCGACGAACCGCGACCTGAAGGACGCCGTCGAGAACGGCACATTCCGCGACGACCTCCTCGCTCGCATCTCCGCCCACGTCGTCGAGCTACCGCCGCTCGCGCACCGTCGACGCCAGATCCTCTCCTCCTATCTGGACGAGCTCCTTCGGCTCGGCAACGACTACGGGAACACGTTCTTCCAGCTCGAGCTGCCCGCCTGGAAGCGCATCGTCCAGCTCGCCTTCGACCCAGCCCACCCGTGGCGATGGAACTTCCGGGACGTGCTCCAGTCCGCCGGGCGGCTCGCATTCCGGGCGTGGGGCGAGCAGGGGTACGCGACCGAGGGCCGCTCGAGGACGATGATTCGCACAGAGCACGTCACGCTCGAGGAGGAGGAGCTCCTCGAGCGCTGGCGAGTCGAGGACTCCAAGGAAGAGCCCGAGCTCATCGACTTGGCCGAGCTCGAGGCACACCTAGCGGAGGGAGCCTGGGACCGTTTGAGCCAGCTCGAGCGATGGGAGGCGTGGTACCTCCTGCAGGCGAAGCGCGCGACCGACAGCAATGCCGCGGCCTGGCGGTGGCTGTGCGCGCGCAAGCTTCTCCCCATCAACAACGAGGTGACGAACCCATCCAACGCATTCGGCCAGCGCTGGCGCAGGTTCCCATGGGCATCCCCCCGCTAAGGGTCTCGCACGCGCACACTACCCGGGCCCACCGTCACGATGGCGCCCTTGGCGAGCTCGTCGGTGTAACTTCTCACGTCCCGGTCTCGAGCTCGAAGGGCTCGATCCGCTCGTGTCCGACGACGCGCTTGGCGTAGACGAGGCACGCCTGCACGTCCTCGGGCTCGAGCCACGGGTAGCCCTCGACGATCGTCTCCGCGGAGTCGCCGGCCGCCAGCATGCCGAGGATGTGCTCGACCGCGAGCCGGCGGCCGCGGATGATCGGCTTGCCGCCAAAGATCTTAGGGTCGACGGTGATCCGCGCCAGGAGCTGCTGCTCGTCCGCCATCGGTATCAGTTTGCCTCACTCCCGCCCACGCCACCACTCGGCCCGGGCGACTCGGTCCCCGCCGGTTGCCACCCGCAGCGCGACACCACGCGCCGGCATCAACGCCCGGCAACGGGGAAGTCGCGGGATGTCGTGGTTTGGCCAGTCTCGACGGGGATCGGTCGGACGAACGGTCCTCGGGGCGGCGCGTGTACCTGGAGCTGCTCAGCGTCTTCCCCCGGACGAGCGACTCCCTCCGCGAGGAGGAGCCGGCTCTCGCACAGGAGAAGCCCGTCGGGTGTCGCCACCGGCGTCAGAGGGTCCGCGGTCTCGGACCCTCGCGATCCGCTCGACCTCGGCCCACACCTCACCCCCGGCGATCCGCCGGTCCAGCTCGGCGAGCACCTCCACGGGCGCGAGCTTCACCAGCTCCTCGGCCGACGCAACCTGCCGCCTCCCCGATGCGTACCCGTAGAGGCCGCTGTGGCGCACGACAAGCGCGCCGTCGGCCGCCACGAAGACTCGCCAGTGCCGGCTCTCGTAAACCGGCAGCCCGGCAAGGAGCTCGTCGAGCGCAGCGCTCGCGGCCACCTCCTGCGCCCACGTGATCACCCGCCGGGCCGCGAGCAGCGCCGCTCGGTGGCGCTTCCGCTCCGCTGCCCGTCGTCGCGCCCTGCGCCGCTCGGCCTTCCTGCGCCGCGCGTCCTCGCCACGCTCCTCGATGGCGAGCCGCTCGATCGCCCGCCGCGCTTCCTTCGGGATCTGCATCTCCACCTCGTCGCTCCCGGCATTGCCACCGCGCCCATCGGGGGCCGGTTGGCCGCGGCTCGCTGGGCCGGGTCCCTCGCCGCGTCGTGACGATGGGTGGAGCGTGGCACAGGTCGAGCAGAGACGCCCGTGATCGCCGGGGCTCGCCCGGTGCTCGTTGCGGGTTCGAGTCCCGGCGCAATACCCCGCTCGACTTCCAGCTCACGCGGCCCGCGGGGTCATGGGCGCGGAGTGACGGGTCCTCGCCGCCTCACCGGGGGCAGTGGGTGGGGTACTCGTCCATGTACTGGTCCCACAGGACGAGCTGCCAGGCGCGGACCACCGTTCGGCCATGTCGCTGCGCCCTCCCCGGGTCGCGCGTGGGAGCGATGCGCAGCTTCGCGTCGCCGAAGCTCCAGGTGGGATTCGCGTCCCCGGTGCGCGTGCCGAGGCTCAGGTAGGGCTCGAGCCGCCGCTCCATCTCCTCGACCGGGGTGTGCGTGAACACGAGCACTTCGAACAGACCGCGGCGATGATGGAACGCAAGCGCGGCGGTGGCCCCGGGGACGATAGGGCTCGGGCGGTGGAGGAGCTTCCAGCCCAGGATCGGCTGCGTGCAGAGCTCCCCTCCCGTGTCCTCGAGGACGCCGCACTGCCGCTGAAAGGCGTTCACGTCGTGGCCCCACGCCAAACGCTTTCCGGTGAGGAGCAGGGGCAGGTCGCGCCCGGAGGGAGCCTGTGGCGTCGGACCGGTGCAATCCGTGGGAGTGGGTGTCGACTGCTCGGGCGCGGCGGCGGAGGCATCTTCGTCCCCGGTCAGGGCGACGAGCAAGGCCATGCCTGCGCCAGCCAGACCGAGCCCAACGGCCACGAGGGCCGCGGCCAACCCCCATCGAGGCACCGACGAGCCTCCAGGGATTGACTCGGGGACCGCCGGGGATTGCTCGGCCACGGGGCCCGCCCACGCGACCTCGACCGGGGTCGGCGCCCTCGCGGGGGCCTGACTCTCCCTCCAGCCGGGGAGCGCGCGATCGAAGTCGGCCGACATGTCTTTGCTCGGGGACTCGCCCGTCAGAGGACGCCAGAGGACTGGCACACGCTTCAGCTCCCCGAGCACGTAGGAGCGCTGCCCATCGGCCACGACGAAGGGGTGCAGGTCGAGGAGCGAGTGGTCCGGCATGCGCAGGTACGCTTGCTGCGGCTCCAGGACGACGTTCGACGGCTGGGCACCTCCACGCCGATAGGGCATGGCGATGGGTCCCTGCAACGACTGGGCGTTGAACGACCACCGCCGGTCCGGCTCTCGGCGCACCTGGGTCGTCAGGATCAGCTTCCCTCCGACGAACAGTCGGTTCGTCTCGAGCAGCGCCTGGAGCGCCTCCTCCCACGTCCTCAGGAGCTCGATCGGCGGCGACGCGCCGCTCGACGGATGGGCGTAGAGGTTGCGCGCGCGAACGAGGGCGCTCATCCCCTGCGCGACGGTCGGCCGGTCGGACGCCTGGTCCGGAAGCACGGCCCGTACGATCCCGGCGAGGAGAGGCGCAGGCTCCTTGGGCTCCCAGCCGGACGCGTTGTCCACGTACCGGTGCAGGAGGATCAGCGCCTGGTGCCGGTTGCCGAGCGACGAGCGCCGAAGCAGCGGCGAGACTTCCGCGGCGACCGCCGGCCAGTCCGTCACGTGTGCTCGGACGCGAGCCATGCCGTAGGCCACGCCCAGCCCGAACGTCGCCTCCGTGAGCGCGAAGAGCTTCCGAAGGTAGTCCTGGTCCTCGACCGAGAGCTGCGCGCCGAGCTCGGCCACGGGCAGGGGCATCTTCTGCCAGAAGGTCTGGGTCCAGCTATGGAGGGTGCGTTCCACCGTGCTCGTGACCGAGAGCGTACTCGATCTCCTCCGGCGGCTCGCCCGAGGAGCGCGCCGTCTCCTCGCACGCCACTACCGGGTACTGATCGTATTCCCACCCTTCGTTGGCCCCGGTCGACACCGTACGACCCCGAGGCTACGATTCCTGCATGGGTTTCGCGGTGCCGGCGCTCCAGGGCCGTGACGATCGCCCGGCCGAGGATCACGTGGTGCAGCTCGACGGCGCCACCTGGAAGGACTACGAGCGCCTGCTCGCGATCCGTGGAGACCGCTCCGCCCCCCGGATCACCTACCTCGAGGGACTGCTCGAGATCATGAGCCCGTCGCGCCAACACGAGAACATCAAGTCCTTGATCGGCTGCCTCGTCGAGACCTGGTGTCTCGAGCGCGGCGTACACTTCACCACGCTGGGCTCGTGGACTCTCAAGGAGCAGGAGCAGGAGCGGGGCGCGGAGCCGGACGAGTGCTACGTCTTCGGCGACGCACGAGCCGACAGGCCCGACCTGGCCGTGGAGGTCGTGTGGACCAGCGGCCGCATCGACAAGCTCGAGGTGTACCGCAAGCTCGGCGTTCGAGAGGTGTGGTACTGGCGCTCCGGCGCGCTCCAGCCCTACGCGCTGCGCGGCGAGCGCTATGAAGCCATCCAGCGTAGCGAGGTGCTCCCCGGGATCGACCTCGCCCAGCTCGTGTCCTTCATGGATCGTCCGACGACCTACGACGCGGTCCGCGACTACCGCGCCGCGCTCTGCGCCTCCGAAGGCACCTGACGGCGCGGCCCGGCCCGCGCCCAATCACCGGCGGAGCCGCTTCTCCCGCCCCCGCACCTCCATCCAGGGCCTGCGCCCGAACGTCCACACCAACCCGTTGGGCGCCGTGCCCGTCACCCGGAGCCGTCGCTCATGGATCCCCTCGCCATGGCACGGCCAGCACGGGCTCGTCCCGTTCGACGGCTCGTCGCCCCCGCCGTGCGAGCGATACACGATGTGGTGCCAGGTCGGCTGCTTGCTGAAGCACACCGGCGTCGAGCACTCGTGGCCGTCGCGGGCGAAGATCTCCTCGCACACCCCCGAGTCTCCGAGTAGCGGGTACCAAGTGCGCCAGTAGTTCGACGCCAAGAACCCGATGAAGCTGTCCGTCTCGGCCAGCTCCGTCTCACTGAACGCGCCCTCGATGAGCTTGTAGAGCACGTACAGCTCGTCCTCGAGGGCAAAGCGCAGCGTCACCTCGCCACGCCGCGCGGACATCTGGACAGACCCGTTTTCCGCGGCGTTCTCATTGGCTGCTTCCGGCCCGAAGCGCGGGTCCTCGCCCTTCTCGACGGCCTCGCGGAACGCCTCGCCGCTCCGCACCCGCCGCCGGAACCGAAAGAACGCCTCGAGCCGCGCGTCGTCCGGCGGGGACCGATCCGCGTCCGGGCCATAGAGCCGCATGTCCCGTTCGACCAGCTCCACCTCTTCCTTGAGGTGCTTGTACGTACGCCGCGTCGCCCGCTCGACCCACGCCTGCTCCGTGCCCCGCGTCGCTACCCGCGCGAGCAGCCGCCCCGCCTGAAACCCGATCTCCCCCCGCTGCACGGCCTCGGCGATCCCATCGAGCGCCGTCGTGCTCCGCGCGAGCTTGATGCGTTCATACGCGGACGACCGCGACATCCCGAGCCGCTCCCGCGCGTAGTGCCCCTCGCTCACGTAATCACACGTCGCCCACCCACGCATCCCGAAGAACCGCGAGAGCATCTTGCCGAGCCAGAGGTCCCGCGCGGCGAGCTCGGCGCACCAGCCCACGAGCAGCTCGTCGAGCTGCAACAAGTCGTGGGGCAGCACCACGTCCTCGGGCTCCGCCCCGGGCACGGC
>JBDIVX010000036.1:0-52616 GCA_039794305.1 Candidatus Neutrinellum sp. | reverse complement strand
CCTCGCGCGCTGCGTCGGCGCTCCCGTGCTCGGCGACGAGCGCCTCGGGCATCACGATCTCCACCTCCGCCTCGTCGGGCCAGTCCTCGTTGTCCGCGTCGAACCACTCGTCCGGCCGCTCGACCCGGACGACCCGCCGCCCGATGTCCTCGACGCGCGTCAGGGCGCCCGGCCACTCGTGCGCGTAGCGGACCAGGCCCGAGAGCGTGCCGTTCGCGATCACGTACCCGAGCTGCTTCACGAGCGTCGTGCGGGTGACCGGCTCGACGGCGCTCGTCTGGTGCTTGTCGAGCACCTCGCCGGGCCAGCCGCGGTGCGCCTTGGTCGCGCAGGCGAGCATCCGGTGGAAGTCCTGGAGGAAGTCCGGGAGCACCCCGTCCACGTCGGTCACGAGGAGATGCTCGTGGTTCGACAGGAGGATCGCCGCGTGCACGACGACGCCGTGCTTCGCGGCGGCGACGGCGAGGCAGTACCAGAAGAGCTGCTCCATCTTCCGGTCCTCGTCCGGGCGGAACAGGAAGAAGCGCCGGGTGGTCCGGCGACTCAGGAGGTACGTGACGCCCTTGCGGACGCGGCGAGCGAGCGACATGCCCGCCGCCTGAGCGAGCGGCGTGCCGCGACCCGCGCACGCGATTCCGCGACCTTACGAGCCGCCGATCGGCGAGATCGCCGCCAGTCCGCCGGCGGCCGCCACCCCCGGATAGCGCGCCCGGGCTCAGTCGAAGAGCTCGTCGGCGCAGTCGACGGTGGCCGTCCTGCGGAGCTCACGCCGACGCGCGACCCTACCGTCGACTTCCGCGCCTGAGCCTGTGCCTCCTCTCTCGGGTCCACCACGGGCACCCGCCGCACCGGTGCGTCCGGTGGCCCCAGATCTGCCCGAAAGCCCCGCTCATCGCCCGATCCGAAACCCCGACAAGTCCCTCCCCCCCTTCGCCCAGCACCCTCCGCCCACCCGTTGACGGCCAGCCCCATTCGCATCAGTTACCCCCCGAAGACGACAGCAGGCGCGCCCATGCCTCATGGAGGCGCGATTGGAGGACCGGGAACGCGGTCCACGTGTGCAGAGCGTTTCCGCGAACACGCCATCTGCCGGTTGAGACGCCAACGCCAGATGTTTCGTGACGCGCGAGTTGACGAGGCATCGGGTCAGGGCCGTGGTCTGTTGAGAACCCGGCGCGCCGGTGGTAGCCAGGGAGCATGGAACGAGGGGCTCGGTCTTGGGTGTGGATTACGAGCGTGCTCGCGTCGAGTTGCGCCTTGGCGTGTAGCGACGATGGCGGCGGCCCGAACGAGGACGGCGGCTCGGATGCGGGTACCCCCGACGCGGACGGATCGATGGGCGGGAGCGACGGCGACACGCCCTCCGATGACGGCGGCCCGACCGACGGCTCCACGCCCGCCGACGCGGGCGACGCCGGCTCCGGCATGGCGCCCACCTACACGCCGGTCGCGGTCGAAGACTTCGAGGAGGGCGCCGACGAGGAGGCGGCCGGCTGGCCGGCGACGTCGGGCGGCCCCCTGGCCTACGACACCGAGCACGCGCGATCCGGCTCGACGTCGATACGCATTCGCTTTCGGCACATGGAGACGGGGTACGGCGGGTACCGGAACCTGCCCGATCCCGTCGGCCCGGGGCAGACCGTCTGGTACCGCGTCTACCTCTACCTGCCGTCGACGCTGTCGCTGTCCTATGGCGACGCCGTGGGCGACGGGTTCGGCTGGAACAAGTTCATGGTGATGGCGGAGCTCGACCACGCCAGCCCGCGCATGTACGTCCAGCCGCGGAGCCCCTACATGGTCGACTACGGAGAGAGCGACTTCTACGGCACCGGCCTCTACGTCAACCACGACGGGCTGGGCGACTCCTACTGCCGGCTTCAGGAGGACACGTACACCTTCCCCCGCGACCGATGGTTCGCCCTGCAGATGGCGTGGAAGGTCGAGAACGACGCCACCGCGTGGATCCGGGTCTGGTCCGACGACGAGCTCGTCGGCGAGTGCGAAGGCGCGGGGCAGGTGCCCGACGGCTACGAGGTGCAGTCGTGGGGCATCGGCGACTACTGGAACGGCGGCGCGTGGATCGAGGGCGAGTCCACGGGCGACTTCTGGATCGACGACGTCGTCGTCACGACCGAGACGCCCAACACGACCGACAGCGCCGGGCGCCCCTTCATCCACCCCGACCACTTCTAGGATGGAACGGCCTCCGAGACACGGACCGCGTCCGCTCCCGCTTCCGCTCTGGGAGCGGTGACCGCCTGCTCGCCGCCAGCTCTTCTCAGGCGGCGCGGACGGTTCCCTGGTCGCGCTCCGACAGAAAACGTGCGTAGCGTTCGGCGTACAGCTCACCGTACCGCCGGCACAGCTCCTGGGCGTCCACGTCCTCGGCCGCGGGATCCACCCAGGGCAACTGCTCGATCGTGAAGCGCATCTTGCCGGTCTGCAGTGGGATCCCCTTGGTGAGGCCCGGGTGGTCGACGGCGATGAAGATCGGGACGACCGGGACGCCCGCGCGGACGGCGGCCTCGAACGCGCCGCGGCGGAAGCGGAGCAGCCGGTCGGGCGGCGCGCGCGTCCCCTCGGGGAACACGAGCAGCGGCCAGCCCCTCCGGAGCTGCTCCACCATGCGGTCGAGCGCCGGCGTCTCGAGGTCCTCGTCTCCCGCGAGCCCCGGCCCGGCCACGTACTGCGTCGAGCGCATGAGCCACCCGAGCAGGACGCTCCGGTACCACTTCGACTTGACGACGCAGGTGAGGTCGTCGAACCAGGCGAGGAGGAAGAGCGTGTCGATGATCGTGGGGTGGTTCGCCACTAGCACGTAGGCCCGGTCGCGCGGCAGATCCTCCGGCAGGCCGATGCGGCGGTACTCGACGAGGCCGGCGATCTTCATCCACCACAGGAACAGGGGGATCACCCGGTGGAGCAGGCGCGTGCACGCGGTGCGGTGGCGCTCCTTGCCCCAGAAGAAGAGGCGGAGCGAGGGGAACAAGAGGAAGCCGAAGACGAGCCCCGTCGCGAAGAACAGGACGAACGACGAGACGACGAGCGCGTTGCGGAGCCAGCGGGGCATGTCGCTCAGCCGGGAGGAGGCCCGAGCACGAGCGACGTGTTGATGCCCCCGAAGGCGAAGTTGTTGCTCATCGCGATCCGGACGGGCTGCTCGCGCACCTCGCGCACGTAGTCGAGCGGCGCGCATTCCGGATCGACCTCGTCGAGGTTCCGGTTGGGCGCGACGAACCCGTCCGACACCATGCGCACCGTCCATATCGCCTCGACGGCGCCGCACGCGCCCAGGGTGTGGCCCACGTAGCCCTTGAGCGACGAGATCGGCACGTCGCGCCGGAACAGCTCGTGGGTCGCGCGGCTCTCGGCCACGTCGCCGACGGGCGTGCCCGTGCCGTGCGCGTTCACGTAGTCGACGTCGTCCGGACGGAGCCCGGCGTCCTCGAGCGACAGCTCCATCACACGGCGCATCCCGTCGGGGCTCGGGTGGGTGAGGTGCATCCCGTCGCAGTTGCTGCCGTAGCCGAGCACCTCGCCGAGGATGGGCGCGCCGCGGCGCCGCGCGTGATCGAGCTCCTCTAGGATCAGCGTGCCCGCGCCCTCCCCCACGACCAGCCCGTCGCGCGCCCGGTCGAAGGGCCGCGGGCTCAGCTCGGGCGTGTCGTTGTGGTGCGTCGAGGTGGCCATCAGGAGGTCGAAGGTGACCGCCGTCGTGTAGTGCATCTCCTCGGCGCCCCCGCAGAGCATCACGTCCTGCTTGCCCGCCCGGATCAGCTCGTAGCCGACGCCGACGGCCTGCGAGCCGCTCGTGCACGCCGAGCAGGTGGGGACCACGCGCCCGCGCACGCGGAAGTGGCTCGCCAGGTTCGCCGCGCAGGTGTGCGCCATGATGCGCAGGTACGCGTTCGACTCGAGCCCGCGCATGGACTTGTCGAACAGGAGCGGCGTGCAGAACGTCTCGAGCTCGGCGCTCGACCCCGAGGTCGATCCGTAGGCGACGCCGAGCCGCCCTCCGCTGAGCAGCTCCTCCGACACCTGCGCCTGCGAGATCGCCTGCTCGGACGCGTGGAGCGCCAAGAGCGCGACGCGCCCCATCGTGCGCCGCACCCTGCGGTGGTAGAGCCCGTGCAGATCCAGGTCGACCGTCGCGCCGATCCGGCACTGCATGTCGGCCATGAAGTCCCACTCCGGCATGAACCGGACGCCGTGGCGGCCGGCCCGCAGGGACGCGACGCTCTCGTCGACCGACAGTCCGATGGGCGTCGTCTGGCCCATCCCGGTCACGACGACGCGGCGCTCGCGGCCGCTCGTGGGTCCACCGCCGTGGGTGGCTACGTCAACCGTGCTCACAGGGCGCGGCACTATAGCACAGGGCAATCGCGCGGCCGGCGCGCGGCCGGGTCCCCCGCGACCTCTCGTTCGTCCGATCCCGGCTCGATGGGGCCGCTTGCGCCGCGGGGTGCTCTCCCTATACTCCCGCGTTCCCGATGACCCGAGACGAGATCCTCCAGACGATCGTGGAGATCCTCTCCGAATCGTTCGAGCTCGATCCGGGCGAGATCTCGCCGGAGAGCAAGCTCTACGAGGAGCTCGGGCTCGACAGCATCGACGCCGTCGACATCTTCGTGCAGCTCCGCGAGGTCACCGGCCGCCGGCCCGATCCGCAGGTCGCGCGCGCCATCCGCACCGTGGCCGAGCTGGTAGGCTTCGTCGAGAGCGAGCTCGCGGCAAAGGCGGCCGGGCTGCCCGAGCCCGACGCCGAGCTGCCCGAGTGAGCGGCGAGGGCTTCGGCTGGGTCCTCGACGGGATGCCGCACCGGCCTCCCATGCGGCTCATCGACGAGGTGCTCGAGGCCGGCGGCGGGCGGCTCGTCGCGCGGGCGCGCATCGGCGAAGGGCACGTGCTGCTCGGCGAGCGCGGGGTCTCGCCGCTCGCGGCCGTCGAGCTGTTCGCGCAGGCGGCCGCCGCGCTCATGGTCTTTCGCGCCGGGCCGGGCGCGCCGCCGGCGCCGGGCTATCTGCTCGGCACGCGCAAGCTCGAGATGCACGCCGAGCGGTTCGCGGCCGGCGACGAGCTCCTGATCCGCGTCACCGAGGTCTGGGGCACCGGGCCGCTCGCCCAGTACGACGGCGAGCTCCTGCGCGACGGAGAGCTGGTCGCGCGCGGCTCGATCAACGTCGCCGCGGGCTGACTCAGCGCGGGCCGCAGTCGGTGCAGTCGGTCCCGAGCTCGCAGACGCTGTAGGACGAGCCGGGGCCGCCGTCGTCGCACTCGCCGTCGGCGGCGTAGGTGCAGGTGTCCGTGCAGCCCCCGCCGCCGCCCGCGTCGTACCCGCCGCCGCCCGCGTCGTACCCGCCGCCGCCCGCGTCGTACCCGCCGCCGCCCGCGTCGTACCCGCCGCCGCCCGCGTCGTACCCGCCGCCGCCGTCGAGCGGAGGGGCGCAGTCCGTGTCGCAGGCGCAGCCGCTCGAGCAGGTGGAGTCGAGGTCGCAGTCGCAGCCCGCGAGGGCGCAGGCGATCATGTCGTCGCAGCTCGACGCCGCGGCGAGGCACGCCTTCAGCGTCTCGTCGTAGCTCGGGCACATCGAGTCGCACTCGGCGCGATCCACCATGCAGTCCGGCTCGGCGGTCCCGATGTCGACGGCGTTGTCGCAGACCTGCGTGCAGGACGTGCCGCCCCCTCCGCCGCCGTCGGTGCCTCCGCGGTCGTCCCCGGTCCCGCGGCGCCGGCCGCTGCAACCGACCGCCAGGGCGAACACCAACAAGAAGGCGAAGAGGAGCCGAAGGGAAGCACGCATGCCGATGATGGTATCATCGCCCGGTGCGCGCCCGAATCGCCGTCTTGGTGTGGGTGTCGATCCTGTCGCCCGGCGGGTGCCGCGGCGAGCCGGCGGACCGGGTCGATGGGGGGCCGACCGCCGACGGCGGCGCCGACGCGGGGGACCCCGCGGCGTGTCTCGAGCCGGACCGCGAGTGCCCGGCCGACCGGCCGCTCCCGGGCGCCCCGTGCGAGGGCGAGCTGTCCTGCGAGTACCTCGACCCGAACGGCGCCGACACCTGGACCTACACGTGCCTCGGCGGCGGGTGGGATGCCCAGGTGGAGTGCACGCTCGACGGCGGCTGCCCGACGCCGCCCCTCGCCGAGAGCTGCCGGCCGGCCTTCGAGGGGACGCTCGAAGGCGCGACCGTCGCGATCGGTCCGGCCGACAGCGGCGCGTTCCGCCCGTTCGAGGCCGGCGAGATGGTCGACCTCGTGTGGGGCCCGCAGGGCGCCCCCATGTTCACGTTCCGCGTGCAGGTGGGCGGCGCCGACGCCCCCGCCTGCGTGCGGGTCGAGTCCACCCTCGCGAGCGAGGGCATGACGAGCCCGATGGCCCGGAGCGACGTCGTCCTGCACTGCGGGCAGTCGCTCGGGATCTTCCTGATCGTGCCCTTCGCCGGCATCGACTGCGAAGAGCGCGTCTTCGAGATGGACGTCGCGGTGAGCGTCCAGGGCGTGGGCACGGCGAGCGCCCGCGTGCGGTTCATGGGCGGCGGCGGCTGCTTCGGCTGAGCACCGGTCGGCGTCGAGGCCGCACGAGGAGCCACGCCGCGGGAGCGAGGACGAGGCTCAGGCCGATGCCCGCCGCCGTCGTCGTGCCGATGGCGCGCATGGCGGGATGGCTGCTCAGCGCGAGCGCACCGAAGGAGAGCACGGTCGAGACACAGGCGACGAGCAGGCTCACGACGGTGGGGGTCGGCCCCTCCCCGGCGCCGGCGCTCTCGACCATGAACACGCCGTAGTCGACGCCCATGCTGAGGACGAGCAGCACGGTGACCGCGTGCACGAGCGTCAGCGGCTCGCCGAGGAGCGCCACGAAGGCGAGGCTCCCGGCGCCCGCGAGCACGGCCGGCGCCACGGCGGCCACCGTCGCGCGCACGCTCCGGTACCGGACCGCCACCAGCGCCACCACCACCAGCACCCCGATCGCCAGCAGCTCGAACGTGCGCGCCCGGAATGCCCCGTACGCCTGCGAAAGGTACTCCGACTGATCGAACAGCGCCGCCCCTTCGACCCCCGCCACCCTCGCCGCGACCGCCTCCTCGTCCCCCACGCCGTGCAGGAACGTCAGCACCGCCACCCCCCCCTCCACCTCCACCACGAACGGCGCCACCATCGCCCCGAGCGCGCTCCCCGAAAGATCCCCCAACCCCAACACCCCGGAGTTGCATGGGGGACAGGTCCCAATGCAACTGCAGTTGCATTGGGACCTGTCCCCCATGCAACTCAAGAAGGGGGCGAAGGCACCTTCGACGAAGCCCTCGGCCGCGTAGGCGCGCTCGGTGCGGGCGGCGAGGTCGTCGATGGCGAGGACGGCGTCCAGGTTCCGGCGCTGGAGGTCTGCGGACCAGAGGAGGACGTGCAGGGAGCGCTGGGTGTCGATCTCACCGGCGGCGCGGGCGTCCTCGAGCGCGGCGTGGACGCGGTCGTTCACCTGGAGGGCCGCCTCGAGGTCGTCGCCGAACGCGACGACGAATCGGCCCGCGTCGACGCGCGCCACGCGGCTCCGGACGCGCTCGTCCTCCGCCACGAGGGCGGGATCGGCCGCGGCGAGGGCCTGCGGATCGTCGCGCGTCTCGAGCCGGAAGCCGCCCGCCGCGATCAGCGCGAAGGCGAGCACCGGAAGCGACCACAGGACGGCGCGGCGCGCGCCGAGCGCCTCGATCGCGCGCGCGGCCGCTCGGGTGATGGCCGAGTGGAGCCGCGTCGGGCGCGGCTGTCGGGGAAGCCACGAGGGGAGGATCGCGCGCGTCGCGACGAGCGCCGCGAGCACGCCCGACGACGTGAACAGCGCCATCTCCCGGATGGCCGGGTAGCCCGTCCAGCCGAGCGCGGCGACGCCGGCGACGGTCGTCAGGCCGCCGAGCGCGAGGCCCGGCCAGATCCGACGCATCGTCCCGGCCGGCCCGGCGGGATCCGGCGCGAGGACGTGGTGGTTGAGAGAGTGCGCCACGTAGTCGACCGCGACGCCGATGAGCGTCGCGCCGAAGGCGAGCGTCAGGCCGTGCACGCGCCCGAAGACGGCCGCCGACACCGCGACGGCGGCCGCCACCCCCACCGCGAGCGGCGCCGTACCGAGGACGACGTACCGCGGCGAGCCGAAGATCAGGACGAGGAACAGCAGCACCCCGATCGTCCCCGCGACCGAGACGCGCGTCACGTCCTCGCGCACCTGCCGCTCCGACGCGAGCGCGATCCGGTGCACGCTCGACTGCTCGAGCGACAGCGCGCCGCCGTGCGCCCGGTTCACCGCCGCGAAGTCCTCCTGGATCGCCTGGCCGATCTCCGCCGCGGCCGCCGTGTCGAAGGGCGAGCGCTCCGTCGCGAGCCACACCACCGCGTACCGCCCGTCCTCGGTGACGAACGCGCCGTCGTGGACGCGCAGCGAGCCGCTCATCGCCTCGCGCAGCCGCTCGAGGTGCCGCGGGAAGAGCAGCCAGGGGTCCTCCGGAGCGATCCGACGGATCAGCGGCCCCATGGGGGATCCGAGCCGCTCGCGGAGCTCGCGCGCCCGCTCCCGGAGCGCGTCGTCGCCGAGCATCTGCCCGATCCGCTCCGGATCGTCGGAGACGAACCCGAGCCGGCGTGGGAAGTACAGCTCGTAGAACGCGCGCTCGAGGTCCTCGTCCGTGCCGCCGCGCACCCACGCGATGCCGCGGCGCGCGCGCAACCGGTCGGCGAGATCGCGCGCGGCCCGTGCGGCGACGTCGGCGTCCGGCGCCTCGATCGTGAGCGTCACCGTCCGGTTGAGGTCGGACGACGCGACGGCGCGCGTCACCTCCGTCAGCCGCGGGTCGTCGGCCGGCGGCAGAAAGTGGGTGATGTCGGTCTCGACCTCGAGCGACAGGACGCCCCAGGCCCCGGCGGCGGCGATCACCGCCAGAGCCGCGAGACTGAGGAGCCGGCCCCGGCGGACGTCGCTCACGGCAGGCGGAAGATCCTCCGGATCTCGGCTTCTGAGAAGCGCCGATCGGCCCGGACGTCCCGGAGCTCGGTCGTCGTGACGTCGCCGCTCCGCTCCGTCATGCGCATCGCCCCGATCGCCTCGCCCTCCCCATGGAGCTCGAGCGAGGTCAAGAAGCGGCGGAGCGGCCCGCCACGCGGGCGCAGCACGAGCCGCCAGCCCGAACCGCGGCCCTCGAGCCGCAGGTGGTAGGCGCGCTCGAGCCCCTCGCGGTCTCCGCGCAGCACCTGCCGGAACGAGTCGACGAACCCGGCCACCACGGGCTGCCGCGAGAGGTCGATCTCCTCCCGGCGCCCGTTGGAGCGCATGACGAGCCGGTCGCCCGACAGCAGCACCGTCGACTCGGTCGGCGACGTGACGCGCCGGACGAGCCGGTCGGGCGCCGCGAAGTGGATCTCGCCCTCGCTCACGAGCGGCGCCGCGAGGAGCGCGATCTCCTTGCGCTCGACGAACGTCGCGCTCAGCCCGCGCACACGGGCGAACCGCGCGAGCAGCCCGTCGAGGTCCGGCCGCTCCTGGGCCCCCACCGGCACCGCGCACAAGAGGAGCAAGAGCGCGCTAGCCAGCCTGGATGCGACGGCGGATCTCACGGGGCGTCTCCAGCAGCATGTTGCCTTGGGCGTCGGTCACGACCAGCACGGTCCACGCGCGCGCCGACCGCCGGCCGTGCGTGAGGTTCTTCACCTCGTAGCCGAGGTGCAGGCGCATCTCGGTGTCGATGAACCACGCCTGCACCCGGAAGCGCTCTCCGTACCGCAGGGGGTAGGCGTACCGGCAGCGTGTCTCGATCATGAGCAGCCGGTGGCCCAGCTCGAGGAAGTCGGGCACGTCGAGCCGGTGGCGTGACAACAGCTCGGTCCGCGCGTGCTCGAGGTACTTGTAGTAGTGCCCGTGCCACACGATCCCCAGCGGGTCGCAGTCGTGGAAGGGAACGGCGCCCTCGTAGACGGCCGCGCCGGCCGGGATCTTCACGACGGCTCTCCCATCGGCAGCTCGCCCGCCCGGAGCATGCCGCGGATCGCCTCGACGTCCAGGTCCATGCGGCGGTCCCCGTCGTTCTTCGGCACGCGGCCCCGGACGGCCTGCCACACCTCGCGGGTGGCCTCGCCGCACTCCGAGGGCCCCCGGAGGTCCACGGCCTGGCACAGCCCGAGCAGGTGGATCGCCGCGACCCGCTCGACCAGCTCGCAGATGCGCAGCGCCTCACGGGCGCTGATCGTCCCCATGCTCACCTTGTCCTGGTTGTGCGACTCGGTGCTCCGGCTGAAGACGCTCGCCGGCGCCGCGAGCTTGAGCGCCTCGGCCGTGAGCGCGCTCGCCGTGATCTCCATCCCCTTGAAGCCGTGGTGCGTGAACCGGTCGGCGCCGGTGACCGCCACGAGGTTCGCGGGCAACCCCGCGTTCGTCGCCGGGTTGCACAGGAGCGAGAGCTGCCGGTCGAGCAGGTCCGCCAGGTTGGCGACGACGTTCTTCAGCGTGTCGGTCGCGAGGCACGCGTGCCCGCCGTAGAAGTTGCCGCCGTGCAGGATCCGCCCGGTCTCCGGGTCGAGCAGGGGGTTGTCGCTCACGCCGTTCACCTCGGTCTCGAGCAGCCTCCGCGTGAACGGGAGCGCGTCGGCGAGCACGCCGATCACGTGCGGCGCGCAGCGGATCGAGTACGGGTCCTGCAGCCGCGCGGGCGCCCCGTCGCAGCGCGGTAACCGCGCGCGGATGCGCGTCGCAGCCTCGCGCTGCCCGGGGTGCGGTTTGAGCTCGAAGATGCGGTCGTCGAAGTGGCCCGCCGGGCCGCGCAGGACGTCCGACGCCATCGCCGTCGCGACGCACGCGAGCCGCCCGAGCCGCTCCGACCGCTCCCACGCCAGGCACCCGAGCGCGGCCATCACGGTCGTCCCGTTCAGGACGGCGAGCCCCTCCTTGGGCCGGAGCTCGATGGGCGCGAGGCCGGCGCGCTCGAGCGCGGTCCTCGCAGGCAGGATCTCGCCGTCGAGCCACGCCTCGCGCTCGCCGACGAGCAGCGCCGCGAGGTAGGACAGCGGCGTGAGGTCGCCGCTCGCGCCCACCGAGCCCTCCTCGGGGATCACGGGCAGCACCCGGCGGTCGAGCAGATCGCACAGGCGCTCGAGCAGCTCGAGGCGCACGCCCGAGACGCCGCGGGACAGCGAGACCGCGCGGACCGCGACCACGGCCGCGCTCTGTACCGGCGGCAGGGCGTTGCCCGTGCCGCAGCCGTGGTAGCGCACGAGGTTGAGCGGCATCGACGCCGCCACGTCAACCGTGACCTCGAACGCGGCCGACGCGCCGTAGCCGGTCGTCACGCCGTAGACGGCCGCCCCGTCCTCGAGGCTGCGCTGCACCATCCGCGCGCTCTCGGCGATGCGGCGGCGCACCTCCCCGTCGGCGTCGACGGCGGCGCGCGCGCGCCCTCGGGCGAGGTCCACGACGTCCTCGACCGTCACGTCCACCCGGCCCAGCGGGATGACCCGCCGCGTGTCCTCGGTGCTCACAGCTCGTCCCAGAAGTCGTAGAAGTTGAACCAATTGTCCGGAGCCTGTCGACAGTAGAAGGCCAGCCGGTCGGCGTACCTCTGCGCGTACTCTCGGAGCGCCTCGTCGCGCTTGCCGCGAGGCAGCTCGACCCGCTCCGCGAAGGGCTCGCAGTGTAGCTCGTAGCGGTTCGGCTCGCGGTAGACGGCGACCGTGAAGTACACCGGGCACCCGAGGCTCGCCGCGAGGAGGTAGGGCCCGACGGGCAGCGCCGCCTCGCCGCCGAGGAGGTCGACCCGCACCGTGCGGCCGCCCTTCGGCGCGCGGTCGGCGAGGATCGCGATGAGCGCCCCCGAGTCCACGAGCTCGCGCACCCGCAGCACGAAGCCGACGTCGTCGTCGCTCATCTCGACGAGCTGCGCGTGCGACTTCGGATCGAGCTCGCGGAGCGCCTCGTTGATGCGGCGGGCGTTCTTCAGGTACACGAGCGGGAACAGGGGGAGCGCCTTCTCCTCGCTCTGCGCGCGCATGGCGTAGAAGCTCCCGAGGTGGGCGCCGAGGAGGATCGCCCCGCGCCCGCTCCGCCGCAGCTCCTCGAGGTGCTCGTGTCCGTCGCGCGTGATCTCGAACGCGCGCGTCTTGCCCCGCACGAAGAACAGCCCGTCGAGCGTGCACTGCGCGAACCGGAGGACGTTCCGGTAGGCCGCCCAGAACCCGGCGGGCCGGCCGAGCCGCCGGAGGAAGGTCTGCGCGGCGCGCCGCGCGGTCCCGAAGAAGAGCGTGTAGTAGAGGGCGATCAGCCGGACGAGCAGGCGCGCGGGCGCCCTGCCGAAGGCCGTCGCGAGGACGACCACGCTCCGGATGCCGAGGGCCGTCCCCCGCTCCGGGATGTCGCGCCACCCTCGCGGCTCGGCCACCAGATCGCTCATCCGGGCAGCGCCCTCGTCCGGCGGAACAGGGCGCCCATCACCGAGCGGAACACGCGGCGCGCCGTCAGCCGGCTGTGCATCCAGCTGATGAGGGCGTTGTCCCGGAACATCCGGAAGTGCGAGACGCCTCCCTCGTCCGGCCCGAGGTACCGGACGCGGGTCGGCAGGTTGATCACCGGCAGCCCCGCCCACACCAGGCGCACCGCGATCTCCGGATCGAAGTCCATGGCCTGTCCGCGCGCGCCGGCGGCGAGCGCCGCATCGACCGGGTACACTCGGAACCCGCACATCGCGTCGGCGATGACGTCGCATCCCGTCTCGATCCGCACCCAGAACTGTGTGATGCGGCGGCCCACCTGCCTCGAGCGCGGCGCGCTCTCGTCGAAGACCGGCGCGCCGAGGACGAGCGCCTCCGGATTGGCGCGCGCGGCCTCGACGAAGCGCGGCACGTCCGCGAGGTCGTGCTGGCCGTCGGCGTCCACCTGGAGCGCGTGCGTGAAGCCGCGGGCCCGGGCCTCCGAGAGGCCGGTCTTGACCGCCGCGCCCTTGCCGCCGTTTCGCTCGCGGCGGACGGTGTGGGCGAGGCCCTCGGCGCCGATCGCCTCGACCGCGGCGCGCCCCTCGGCCCCGCTGCCGTCGTCCACCACGACGACGTCGTCGAGGTGCGAGCGGAGCCGCTCGACGACGCCGCGGAGCGTCGCGGGGTTGTCGTAGGTGGGGACCACCGCGCAGAGGCGAAAGCTCATCGCTCCCCCTCGAAGAGCGCCCGGAGATCGGCCGCGCGGATCTTGCCCGTGTCCCGGCGCGGGAGCGACTCGACGAAACGGTAGCGGCGCGGGAGCACCACCGGCTCGAGCCAGCGGCGGAGCGCGGCCCGGACGCTCGCCACCGACACGCCGGGCGCGACGAGCGCCGCCCACGTCTCCGAGCCCCGCGCCCCGCCGACCTCGACCGCGAGAACGGCGGCGTCGAGGACACCGTCGATGCGCAGCAGGTGCCGCTCGATCTCGGCGACCGACACGCGGCGGCTGCCGATCTTGAGGACGCCGTCGGCGCGACCGAGGTGCTCGAACCGCCCGTCCGAGAGCAGCCGCGCGCGGTCCGTCGTGCGGTACGGGCGGCCGGCGTCGTCCGCGAGCATCGGCGAGTCGACGAGCAGCCGCTCCTCCGCGTCGACGGCGACCCGCACCGAGGGCAGGGGCTGCCACGGCGCGCCGCGCTCGCGCCACGCGATCCCGCCGGTCTCGGACGACCCGAGGACCTCGGTGACGCACCAGCCGGCCCGCGCGAGGTCCTCGGCGACGTCGCCCGCGAGCGGCGCGCCGGACGAGAAGACGCGGCGCACCGGCGGCAGGTCCGGCATCGCGCGCATGGCCGCGAGGTGCGCCGGCACGCTGACGAGCACGTCGATGCGGTGCCGGACGAGCGACTCGGCGACCGAGGCCGCGTGCGGCACCGAGCCGAGGAGGAACGCGCCGCCGCTCGACAGCGGCAGGAGCACGCCGAACAGGAGCCCGTAGATGTGGTGCGGAGGGACGACCGCGAGCGTGCGCGCGCCGGCGACGTCCCCGAAGGCCTCGAGCAGCACCGCGACCTCGCCGAGGAGCTGGCGCGCGCTCTTCGCGCAGGCCCGGTGCTCTCCGGTGGAGCCCGAGGTGTACACGGTGGCGAGGTGGCGCTCGGGCGGGAGCGCCGGGTAGGGCGAGTCGAGCGCGCGCGCCTCGCGGACGAGCGCGCCCACGTCGACGCCCCGGTCTCCCTCGCCGTCGTGCACCACCGTCCGGACGCCGGGACGCCCGCAGATCGCACGCAACGTCTCCGGCTGCGCGTTCGGCGCGAGCGCCACGCCGTACCCCGCCTCCCAGGCTCCGCACAGGGCCGCCGCGAAGACCACCCGGTCGCGCGCGAGCACCACGATCTCCTCCCCCTCTCGCGCCGGCGAGAGGGCCTCGGCCACCCTGCGCGCGGCGCCACGGAGGGTGGCCGCGGAGACGACCCGGTCCGGTCCGAAGGCGACCGGAGTCTCGGGCGTGGTCCCGCCGAAGAGCGTGGCGACGCGCGTCATCTCGTCCCGAACCGCCGGATGCGCAATGCGTACTCGCCCGCGAACATGAGCCCCATCAGCACGTAGGCCAGGCCGCCGGTGTACACGGCCCAGGCGAGGCGCAGGTCGAGGGCGGCGAGCGCGGCGGCGACGGCGGCGTTCGCGACGAAGAACACGCACCACGCGACCGTCACCTGCCGGCAGTGCCGGACCTGCGCCTCGGACAGGTCGGCCTCTTTCATGCGCGCGAAGCGCTCGACGATCGTCATCTCGCCGCGGAGCGAGCCGGCGAAGGTGACGAGGAGCGCGAGGTTGATGAGCACCGGCAGCGCCATCATGAACCGCGGATCGTCGAGCGCCGCGCCCGCGAGGAGCAGCGCCACGACCACCAGCGGCACGCGCAGGACCGCCGCCAGGTGCTCGCGGTCGGCGCCCCGGAGCTTGTAGGCGATCCACGGGACGGCGGCGCACAGCCCGAGCATCCCGACGACGCGCGCGCTCAGGTGGGTCAGGCCCCAGAAGACGGCGAGCGGATAGGCGATCGTCAGGAGGACGCCGATCGACTTGACCACGGCACGCATCGGCGGCCCACGATCAGCCCGTGCCCGTCTTCGCCGCCTGCTGCTGCTCGATGTAGGTCGCGAGGCTTCGGACGTTGGCGAAGATCGCGCGCGAGCTCTCGTCGTCCGCCTTCACGCGGACACCGAAGTGCTTGTCGATCGCGATCGCCAGCTCGAGCGCGTCGATCGAGTCGAGGCCGAGGCCCTCCACGAACAGCGGCTCTTCCGAGTCGATCTCCTCGGGGCTCACGTCCTCGAGCATCAACGACTCGACGATGACCTTCTTGAGCTCGGACTCCAGATCTGTGCTCATGGCTCGGTACGGCTTGGACGGCCGGCTTGCCCTTACCATTCTCCGCCAGCCGAGGCCAGCATGGAAGGGAAGAATGCGCCGCTAACGTCCCGTAACCCGTGGAGTTTGCGGAAAGACGGCAGCGAGCGCCGCCCCCGCCCACCCGCGTAGCCTTCTCGATACCCCCACACTGAACAAAGACCGGGTGGATTGGTCCAAAGCCCTGGGAAACCCGACAAACCCGACGTCCAGGCGCCTGGACATGGGTGGGCCGCGCCCCGGTCGAGCAACGCTCACTCTACCGCAGCCGGGCCGGCGGCGGAAGCGTCCGCCCTGCGAGGCTGCCGATCTCGGCCCTCCTCGCGCGCCAGCACGGCACGCGACAATTCTCGGCTCTTCCCCAATGTGCGAGCTCAGCCAGTTGAAGCACTGCACGTGCAGGATCGTAGGCATCAGGCTGAGCGCGCAAACAGCTCAGTACGGCGAAAAATCGCACTCGTTCCAGCACGAATACCCGTAGTCGATCGTGTCACATCGCGAGCTGCCAGCATTGGGCGAGTAGCCACCATGCGTACGACCTGGATCGGCAGGACCGCAGTCTACACCGTCGAACGCACCATCCTTGTCGAACAGGCACCGATCGAATTGACTCTCACCGTTCAGGTAGTCGTGGGTGCCGGACGTATCGTCGATGCAATCAATCGACGTGTAGCCCCACATCTCGTCCCAGTTGCCCGAGCCTCCACGCAAGCGATCGGGGTTGTCTCCCCCATCGATCTCATCGTTGCCAGCCCCTCCGGCCAGGGTCCAGTCGATCAGGGTCCCCCCGCAGATCTTGTCCCTGCCGGCGCCTCCGGTGATGCGATCGTCCCCGTCCTGTCCATGAATGTGGAGAACGCGGTTGAGTCCGTACGCAAACGGCCCGATCGCCTGGGAGCCGCAGGTCCAGTTCGTGTCCTTGACGTACAGAGCATCGTTTCCGTCACCCAGGCAGAGGGCACTGTCCGCGAGCAACGTGCTCGGGTAGCTGCCTGCGGTGGCGTCTTTCACGAAGTAGATCTGATTGGAGCGACAGGCCACCAGCAGGTTCGACCATGTCCCGAGCGTCCACGAGTCGGCGCCGCTGTTCGACTGCGGATTCCCCCAATAGTCGGTGATGAGCAACTGATGATATGTCCGGCTGGTTTCTGGGCACTGGTTCTCGTCGGAACCGCTCCACATGCAGTAGTTCGCGTCTGCGGAAGACGCGGCCACAAGCGAGACGACCAGAGCCGTCATCCTGGTCAATGCCGGAATACAACGCATGAGCTCCCTCCTCCCCTTCATTCCTCGGTCTGCTTGACTTCACTGCGATGCGTGATTCGTTTCATACATCTTCACATCGCGGATCAGCGGGCCTCCAGATCGCAACGGACGCGGAACCCGACGAGCTCACGCATCCCGTCTTCGTCCAGTGGCAATCCGAATACGAGCACGTCGTCACCCGCGTAGATCCCACGAACACTGGGCGCCGCTGCTGCGCCGGGCAGCCTCCCCACGGCGACGACCTCGCTCGTGCCGCAGTCCGCGTCTCCACCAAAGAGGACGAGTCGCACCAGCGTATCGGCAAACACGTCCGGCGCACGAACGCTCCACACTGCGAACCCCCGACCATCGACGCCGTCCACCGATGAAGCCAGCGGGAGCGTAAGTCCTCGCGTCGGGACCCGCGCTCGCGATACCAACCCGTCAGCCCCCATTTTGGCGACGAAGAGCGACGTGTCACGAAGGTCCATCGGGTTCTGCAACCAGCGGACGACCCTTGGCGGCGAAGTGGGCGCAAGGAGCGGCGATGGATCTTCCGGTAGGCCAACGAGGGCATCGCTCCAGCCAGCACCGTCTCGGTCGAGTGCGAACACGGAGGCCGGGCGCGTGTCGAACGGAGCGCGACCACCTCGAGCAAACGCCCAGAGGTCATCGGTGATCGGTGCGCCCGACAGCGAAGCTGTCCCATCCGCGGTCATCACGCCCGTGTCGACGTCGAAGCGCTCGACGATCGACGCCGCACCAAGAGCGTCGATCTCGATCCGGGCAATCCGAATGGTCGCACCGTCTGCGACCCCCGCAAGCAGGCCCCCTCCTGGCGAGACGAACGTCGTAGCGCTCGTCCAGCCCAGCGTCGAGTATGTGGCGACGCTGCCGAGAACGCGGCCTGTCACGAGCGTTCCCTCGCTGGACCAGCGGACGTGCGCAACGTGGACGTCCGTCGAGCCTACGGTCGAAGACTGCGTGAACAGGACGATCGCATCGACGGCAAGGTCGTGCGGAACCAGTAGCGCCGAGACCGTCGTGCCTGGTCCTGCGATTGCGCGCATGTCGACACCCGGCCACGCTTGCCGGTGGAGGTGGGTGACTCCCTCTCGCGGATCGACCGTGAATAGGGCCCACTGCGGCTCTGAGACGGGATCGGTGGCCTCGACGAGCAACGCGGCCGTGCCGGACGGCATGGGCGCTGCTGCCAGGATACGGAAGTCGTACGTATGGAAGCCATCCGGCAGCACCCCGTCGTATCCTTCGGCCACCAGATCCACCGTACAGTTGGCATGGCACGGCACCGGATCCGACCCGGAATCCTCCGGCGTCGTGCCATCATGTGTGACGCTCCCATCACGAGGCACGGCCTGGTGACTCGCGGCACACGTGCACCCGGACAGGCACAGACAGACTGCCAACGCGTACCTGTTCACGAGCCCGCGCCGCATAGGATGATGGCATCGATCTGGGACCACGTGGTCTGACGTGCGACGATTCGAGACCGGTCCGCCGTCTCCCAGGCCGCCAGCTCGCCGCTCCCGCTCCCCCCCCCCTCCAACACGGTCTCCGGGTCGATGAGGCCACCGGACGACGGCGTGCCGTAGACGACGGCCCCGCCCGAAGCCAAGTCGAGGATGAAGAGGGCGGGTGAGAGGTTGTCCCCTACTGCGACGGCCCTGGTGGCACCCGGGAAGGACACGTCGTGACGATCGCCAACCGCCAACGATGGACCGAGCCAGAGCGCGTGGACGAGAGTGTCATCGACGAGCGCTACCGCCGACTGTGTGCCGACCGCGGTCACCGTGGCCGCGAAGCTCTCGTCGGACCAGATGGGTACCCAAGACCCCGCCGGTGGGGCGCTACCCCAGGACAGCCTCGATGCGCTGGCGCCCGCAGCGCCATAGGCCACCAGCACAGGATCGTCGGCCGTCCCATCGTTCGTGATCGCGTACGCCCTCGTCCCAGACGGCACCGAGAGTGGGGTCACCTCCGCCGTGGATCCCCTGATCCAAAGCAACTGGGGGGTGCCGCTCGACGTTTCCGTCACCATGACGAGACCACTCGCAGTCCAGGCGACAGCACGCCAAGTGTGCTCGGTGCTCAGCGGGATGACCTCAGCTACCGCCTCGGAATCTGCGCCGAGCTCCACCCACAGCACCCGAGAGCTGGGGTTCGTGGTGACAAGGGCGCGATCGCCCGCGGGAGACGGAGAGATCCAGCTAGTGCCCACACTGGACGGGAGCGCAACTCGTCTCTCGATGACGGTCCCGTCCGTGAGGTCACCCAGCCGCACGACCAGCTCGTCGTCGCGTGTGCCGGCCATGACGAGCTGCGCTCCGTGACCCGCGAGCCGGAAGACGAGACCATCGGTATCGAACGAGATCCGACGGATGGGCTGACCACACGGACCAGGCCGCAGCATGCTGGCGTCATCCTCTCGGAAGCGCTCGCCGTCCAGGACCGTCCAGTCCGCGTCCGCGACTGCGCTGTCCGTCGACACAGTGCCTCCGCCATCCGAAGCGGGTGATGAGCCGCTGCACCCGCCGATCGCCAGCGCGAGAGGCACCACCGCCAGCCGCATCGTCATCATCGAGCTTGGCACACGGCGCCTGTGCGTGCTGTGCGTTTTCGTTCTGCGCGGTTCCAAACGCTCGCGCACTACGGCGAGAAACCGCACAGATCCCAACACCAATAGTCATAGTTGGTGGTGTCGCATCGGGTGCTGCTCGAATTGGGCGAATAGCCGCCATAGAGACCGCCTGGTGCGAGCGGACCGCAATCTAGCTTGTCGAAGGTGTCATCCTCATCGAACAGGCAGTGGTCGTATTCGCCCTCTCCATTCATGTAGTCGTCGGTGCCGGATGCGTCGTCGATGCAGTCAGCGCCTGTGTAGCCCCACATCTCGTCCCAGTTGCCGGCCCCTCCAGTCAGATGATCCAGCCAGTCTCCGGCGTCCAACTCGTCGTTGCCACCACCGCCATATAGATTGTCGCTCAGCGTTCCCCCGCAGAGCTTCTCCCTGCCCCTTCCGCCGGCAATGTAGTCCTGCCCGTCCTGTCCATGGACCTGGAGGATGCGGTTCATTCCATACGCAAACGGCCCAACCGCTTGGGAACCGCAGGTCCAGTTCGTGTCCTTGACGTATAGACGATCGTCTCCGACACCCAAGCAGAGGGCGCTGTCCGCGAGCAATGCGCTCGGGTAGCTACCTGCGGTGGCGTCCTTCAAAAAGTAGATCTGACCGGAGCGACAGGCCACCAGCAGGTTCGACCACGTCCCGAGCGTCCATGTGTCGGGGCCGTTGTTCGGCTGGGGATTTCCCCAGGCGTCCGTAATGATCATCTGGTGATACGCTCGACTGGTCTCTGGGCACTGGTTCTGGTCCGAACCGCTCCACATGCAGTAGTTGGCGTCCGCGGAAGTAGCATCCAGTAGCGAGACGACCAGAGCCATCATCATGACCAACGCGGGCACGGAACGCATCACTATCCTCCTCCCCTCACTATCCATTCTGCCTGGCATCACCGCGACCACGGACGGCAACCGGCATCAGTTTCCAGACGCTGCCATGGCACGCTCGAAAGACATGCGCTCTCCGGGTTCCATGAGACGCGGCGCCAGAGCTGCAATCCGGTCGACGACTGCGGCTCTCTCGGTCGCAGCCAGTCGCGGAACGATGGAGTAGGCGGTAGCACGTACCTGACTGTTCGAGCTCGCCGCAAGTGACTCGATGCTACCGCTGCACGCCGCGCCACAGCGGACCACCGCTACTTCGACCCTCCTCACGAGGGCTGGTGTGGTACTGAAGTCGTCGGTCGCCACGAGAGAGCCCACAATCCCATCGAGCTGACCGGCGGTCTCGGGGTGCCCGAGTGATTCGACCGCCGCGTAGCGATAGGCATCGGAAAGCGTGCCGTCGAGCGCCATCGCGGCGAGGTCCTCCACCAACTCGGAATCGGTCACCGGTGTCGACTCGTGTCGCCCCAACAGCAGGAGGGCCTCTTGGGCGGAGTGCTCACGCAGGTGCGCGTAGGCCTGGGCAGGAAGCTGACGGTTCGGCAGCCCATGGGTTTGCTCCATGGCAGCGAGGACAGCGATTCGCTCCGGTTCGCTCGAGCTCCTCAGCAGTTCCTCGATGAGAGCTGCTTCCACGGCGTCGCCTCCATACAGCGTAACGAGCCATTGCAGGGACAGCTCACCGGATGCGAAAGCCGGACGAATCAGCGTATCCAGCACGTACGAAAGCGAGAGGGCCAGCTCGTCCAGGCACTGGCGGTCCTGCGGTGAACACTCGCCGGCTCGAAATCCGGCTCGGTCGCGCTCAGCCAGACCGCGCCTGAGTAGAGCAAGAGCCTCGGCCACTACCGCGGAAACACTCTCTGAAAGTGTACGACCGGTGCCAGCGTCGCTGAGAAGTGCCTGAACCAAGCGAGCTTCACCGTCAAGGATGGTTCGACGGGCCGGAACGGCACCGGGGCTCACCCCGAGGTCCTCCCCGCCTTCGCTCCCAGGATCTGCGCGCGCAGCGAAGAGGAGAGCACCGATGGCGACGAGCAGTACGACCGCAACAGCCATGTAGCGATGACGCAACTCGACCCCCCTCCCAGGGCAGGGCTGGGGTCGGACATACGCGCAGCGCCATCCGCCCCATCACCGCGTCGGGCCACACGTACGATGGCGACCGACTCCCCTCCCTTCTCCGTGACCCTACACCTGCACGCACCAGGCCTGCAACAACCACGGAGCGCAGGTGCGCCTATCGGAGCGTGGGTCGCGGGCCCACCGTCGGCTCAGTGAGCGGACGAGCACGCCGGCCACTGAACGCATGTCGTCGCCCGCAGGGGTGACACCCCGTTGGGGAAGCTCCTGCCCGAACCCCTCGTAACCTGCCGAGTTGCCGAAAATTCGGCCCCGAGGTCCCACCGGCGCCGATATCCTGGTCGCGCAAGGGAGGGACCCGATGGACGGCCTGTATCCCCCGGGCCCGGCGTCCGCGCCGGCCGATCTGACCAAGCCCACACGCCGCTTCCGGACGCACGCGTGGCTGGCCGTCCTGGTGCTGCTCGGGTTCGTCGCGCTGTACTTCCTGATGACGGGCTGGTTCGGCTGGACGGCCTATCGGCTCGTCCGGGACGGCGCCGGCTCGGGCCACACGTTCGTCGGGGCGCTGAAGGCGCTGCCGGCGGCGTTCGTCTTCGCGTTCCTCTTCCGGGGGCTCTTCGCGGTCAAGCACGCGCACAACCCGGCCGCGATCGAGGTCCGCCCCGAGGACGAGCCGCAGCTCTTCGAGTTCCTGAACCGCATCGCCGACGAGGCCGGCGCCCCCCGCGCCCACCGCGTCTTCCTTTCACCCGACGTGAACGCCGGCGTCTTCTACGACCTGTCGCTCCTCAACCTGATCCTCCCGTCGAAGAAGAACCTCGAGCTCGGCCTCGGCCTCGTCAACTGCCTCACGCTCGGCGAGCTGAAGGCCGTCCTCGCACACGAGTTCGGCCACTTCGCGCAGCGGACGATGGCGGTCGGGCGCTGGGTCTACATCGCCGAGCAGGTCGCCGGGCACATCGTCGTCACGAGGGGCGCCTTCGACCGGATCCTGCAGTTCATCTCGTCGATCGATCTGCGCATCGCGTGGATCGGGTGGATCATGCGGCTCGTCGTGTGGTCCATCCGCGCGGTGCTCGACACCGGCTTCCGCCTGGTCGTGCTCTCGCGGCAGGCGCTCTCGCGGGAGATGGAGCTGCAGGCCGATCTGGTCGCCGTCTCGCTCACGGGGAGCGACGCGCTCGTGCACGCGCTCCACAAGCTGCACGCCGCGGACGACGCCTACGGCCGCGCGTTCGGCTTCGCGCAGGGCGAGCTGCAGAAGGGGCGCACGCCCGAGGACCTCTTCGCCGTCCAGTCGCGCATGATGGAGTCGGTCCGCCGGATCACCGGCGACGAGACCTACGGCGTCGCGCCGCCGGTGCCCGAGTCGGGCCGCCAGGTGCACCGCGTGTTCCCCGACCGCTTCGCGCAGCCGCCCCGGATGTGGGCGTCCCACCCGCCGAACCGCGACCGGGAGGAGAACGCCAAGCGCGCGTACGTCGAGGCGCCTTCGGACGAGCGCCCGGCGTGGCTCCTGTTCCGCGAGCCCGAAGCCACGCGCCGGCAGATGACGCGACACCTCTTCGGGCTCATCCGCCCCGACGGCCTGCCCGAGGAGACGCAGACGGCCGAGGGCTCGGTCGACGAGGTGGACGCGAGCTTCGGCCGCACGTACCTGCACACGCGCTATCGCGGGCTCTACCTCGGCCGCGGCGTCACCCGGAGCGCGGCCACCCCGGACGAGCTGTGCGACGACCTCGGAACGCGCACGCCGCCCGACGACGTGCTGACGAGGTGGCTCGAAGGGCTCTACCCGGAGGAGCTGCGGGCGGAGCTCGACGCGTACTTCGACCTCGAAGAGGAGCACGCGACCCTGCAGGCGCTCCGGGACGGGTTCCTGACGGCGCCCGGGGGCGTCGTCCGCTACCGCGGGCGCGAGATCCGCCGCCGCGACCTCGGCCGCGTCATCGACGAGGTCGCGCGCGAGCGCGACGGCGCGCACGCGACGATCCTCGCCCGCGACCGCGCCTGCCGGACGACGCACCGCCTCGCGGCGCGCGCCATCGGCGGCGGATGGGAGGAGTACCACGCGCAGCTCGTGGCTCTGCTCCACTACGCCGAGCACACCGAAGCGGACCTCCGCGACGCCGACGGACACCTGCAGAACGTCTTCGCGGTGGTGATCGCGGACGGGCGGGTGTCGAGCAGCGAGCGGCAGCGGCTCGTCTTGGCGGCCGACGAAGCGCAGCAGGCCCTCGCGCGCGCGTTCGGACAGAAGAACGACGTGTACCTGCCGGACGCGGTCGCCAAGCGCATGGAGATCGGGAGCTGGGCCGAGCGCCTCGGCGACCTCGGGCTCGGTACGCCGACGGCCGACAACATCGGCGACTGGCTTCAGATCGCCGACTCCTGGCTCCTGACGGTCGCCGCCGACTTCGGCTCGCTCCGCGCGGTCACGCTCGAGGTGCTGCTCGACGCCGAGGAGCACATCGCGCGGTGCGCGAGGGGCGAGTGCGAGGCGGGCGAGGCGCCCGAGCCGGCGCGCGTCCCCGCGTCCTACGTGACGCTCCTGCCCGGGCGCGAGCGGGAGCGCCAGAAGAAGCTCGACCTGTGGGACCGGTTCCAGGTCGCCGAGGGCTTCTTCCCCGGGGTGGCGCGCTTCGCGGTGGCGGGCGCCGTGCTCGGGGCCGCGTTCCTCGTGGGCGGCTTCGCGGTGGAGCACTCGATCCTGGTGCACAACGGGCTCGGCGCGGCCGTGCACGTATCGATCGGCGGAGAAGAGAGCTTCGTCGGTCCCGGGCTGAGCGCGGAGATCGATCTCCCCGACGGAGACACCGTCCACATCCGCACGACCACCCGCTCGGGCGAGCTCGTCGAGGAGCTCGACGCCGACGTCTCGAATACTCAGGCGCAGTACGTCTACAACGTCGCGGGCGCGGCGCCGCTCGCCGAGTGGACCGCGGTGTACGGCCCGGGGAGCGAGCCGCCGCCCCGCATGCTCGGCGCCCCGCGCGTGACCCGGACGAGCGCCGACGTCCTGTTCAGCGAACCGCCGACCAGCGTCAGCACGCGGAGCGGGTATGCCACGCTGCGCGTGCTGGCGAGCCTCGCCGACTCCGACCCGATCGAGCAGCTCGGCGCGCTCGACAGCGAGGAGGAGGAGAGGAACCTGATCCTCACGCACGCGCGCTTCGACCCGGCGGGCTCGCCCCACCTGCGGACGTGGCTCCGGCTCGCCGCGCCGATGCCGGAGGGAGGCGACATCCTCGCGCGCCGGCTCCGGGAGACGCCCGACGACGTCGTCCTGCTCCGGCTCGAGCAGGACGTCGCGGGCGACGGCCGCGCCGCCGTGTGCGCGCGGCAACGGGAGCGGCTCGCGCGGAGCCCGGGTCCCGACGCCGAGTACCTCGGGGCGCGGTGCCTCCCGGATCCGGCCGCCCGCGCGCAGGCATTCCTCGACGGCTACGGGCGCTACCCCGATCACCCCTTCTTCGCCCGGGCGGCCGGCTCGGTGCTCGGCGCGGGCGGACGGTGGGAGGAGGGGCTCGAGGCGCTCGAGCGGGCCGTGAGGAGCCGGCCCGACCTCGCGGGCGAGCTCGTGATCGAGATGGCCCGCCTGCGCCGCGCCGCCGCCCCCGATCCGCGCGCCGCCGACCTCGACGATCTCCGCGCGCAGTCGCCGATGCTCCAGCGCATGCTGGACTTCGAGCAAGGCGCCGAGTGGACCCTCACCGGGCCGGCGCGCGCGTACGTCGCGATCGCCGCAGGCAACCTCGAGCAGGCCCTGTCGATCGCGTCGGGCGCCGACGAGGAGACCGGCGCGGCCATCGTCCGGCTCGCCGCCGCGTCGGACGGCGCGCCCGACGACCTCCGGGCCCGGGCCCGGGCGCTCGCGCCCGACCAGGGCATGGGCATCTCCACGGTCTGGTCCGCGATCGCGCTCGCGGTCCGAGGCGGCGACGACCCGGCGCCGCTCGTCGAAGAGGCCCGAGAGCTCGTCCCTCCGGACTACGTGGACGTGATGCTCCGGTGGGCGAGCGCGGACGCCCTCGGCGAGGACGCGGCGGCCGTCGAGGCGACGCTGCGCGAGCTCGATCCGGCCCTGCGCGGCCACGCGCGCGTCATGGGCGTCATCGCCCTCGGCCCGGACGCCCCGCCCGAGTGGCGCCGCGAAGCGCGCGCGTTGCTCTTCCCCACCGAGCGCCCGTACCTCGCCGGCCCGTAGGGGCGCGCGGGCCCGTGCTATCTTGACGGGTGCGATGATCGAGCCCGCCTACGTCGTCGACCCGGCCGATCCGCGCGCTCCTGCGCAGGAGATCTGGGACCGCATGACCGAGGAGGAGCGTCGCGCGGTGCTCTCGAGCCTGCCCTCCGAGGTGCCGCGCGCCGAGCCGCCCGAGGGAGATGCGCACCGGGTCCCGAAGACGCGGGCCCTCGAGGCGCTGGACGCGTACTTCCGGCGCATCGGCCGCCGGGTCTATCTGTCGGCGGAGCTGCCGATCTACTACCCGGGTGAGCCGATGTTCGCGCCCGACCTGATCGCCGTCGTCGACGTGGAGCCGCACGAGCGACGCGCCTGGGTGGTGAGTCACGAGGAGCGCGGGCTCGACTTCGTGCTCGAGATCCACGTCGCCGGCGACGAACGGAAAGACTTCGAGACCAACGTCGAGCGCTACGCCCGGTTGGGCATCCCCGAGTACTTCGCGTTCGATCCCCCGAGACGCCGGCTCGCCGGGTTCCGGCTCCCGAGCGCGGCCGCCCGCGCCTACGAGCCCGTGCTCCCGCAGGCCGGGCGCTGGGCGTCCCATGTGCTCGGCCTCGACCTCGCCCTCGAGCAGGGCCGGCTGCGCTTCTTCCACGGTACGGCGCCCCTGCTCGACGCTCACGAGCTCATCGATCGGCTGTCGGTGATGGTCGACGACGCCGTGCGGCGAGCGGAGGAGGAGGCGCGACGGGCACAGGAAGAAGCTCGACGGGCACAGGAGGAGGCGCGACGGGCACAGGAAGAAGCTCGACGGGCCGACCGACTCGCGGCCCGGCTCCGCGAGCTCGGCGTCGACCCCGACGAGAGTTGATTCACACCCCGGAGAACCCGCCGTCCACGCCGATCACCTGGCCGGTCACGTAGCTCGCCGCGTCGCTGGCGAGGAAGGCGACGACGCCCGCGACCTCCTCGGGACGGCCGACGCGCCGCATCGGGACGAGCGGGACCACCATGTCGAGGGGTACGCCGCCGAGCATGTCGGTCTCGATCAGGCCCGGCGCCACGCAGTTGACCGTGATCTTGCGCTTGGCCACTTCCTTGGCGAGCGCGCGCGTCGCCCCGATGAGGCCCGCCTTGGCGGCGGAGTAGTTCACCTGGCCGCGGTTTCCGGTGAGGCCCGAGATCGAGGCGATGTTGATCACCCGGCCCCAGCGGCGGCGGATCATGTCGGCGACGACGGGCTTGGTGACGTTGTAGAAGCCCGACAGGGTCGTGCCGAGGACGGCGTCCCAGTCGTTCCGCGGCATCATGGCGAAGACGCCGTCCCGCGTCACGCCCGCGTTGTTCACCAGCACGCCGATCGGCGGCCCGTCGGCGAGCAACGCGTCGATCGCCGCCGCCGCCGCGGCCGCGTCCGCAACGTCGAAGCGCGCGAGCGTCGCCTCCCCGCCCGCCTCCTCGATCGCCCGCTTCACCTCGCGGGCGGCGTCCTCGTTCGAGCGGTAGTTGATCACGACCGGGTGACCGGCCTCGGCGAGCGCCTCGGCGATCGCGGCGCCGATGCCGCGGCTCGCGCCGGTGACGAGCGCGCGCGGCTTCACGGCCGCACCCGCACCGCGAAGGGCCGATCGGCGGGCGAGAGCGGCACGACCACGTCTTCGGGCGCCGTCAGCGCGCCGAGGAGCGGCAGCACCCAGGCGCACGGGTTGTCGGCGAGCTCGGGCGGGAGCGTCGGGTCGACCCGCGCCTCGAGACGCGTGGGCGGCTCGAGCCACGCGCGCACCGGCCGATCCCCGGGCTCGACGGACAGACAGAGCGCGGCGGCGAGCCCCTCGTAGCGCCCGAAGCGCTCGAGCGGCACCGGCAGGCGGTCGTCCCCCACCGCCAGGATGACGTCGGGCGCGCCCGACGCGAGCAGCGCCCACGCCTCGATCAGCCCCTGCTCGACCGTGCGGTCGCCCGCCGCGATGGCGGTCGAGAACGACCGGTTCTCGGCGGCGATGGACACGAGCCCGCTCGCCGCGTTGTGGACGCTGTGCTTGAAGCGCAGCGGCGAGAGCCCGACGTCCCCGTCGTGGATCTGCTCGAGGAGACCGATCATGATGTCGATCTCACCCCAGGCCGACGCGTACACGGTGGCGGCGGCCGAGAGGTCGGCGCGGCCGTCGCGCGCCGCCTGCTCGACGACCTCGCACAGCATGCGGGTGATGCGGCTCGTCCCTCGCTTGGCGCGCGGGCCCGGAAGCGCGCACGCCGGCTCGATCACCGCCGTGTCCCGGTCCCCCGCGAGCCATGCCTCGAGGCTCGGGAACCCGGGCGTCCACAGGCCGAGGCCCGTCACCGCCACGTTCACGCGCGCACCCCCACGAGCACGCTCACGTTGCTGCCTCCGAAGGCGAAGGAGTTGCTGAGCGCGCGACGCACCGGGCGCGCTCGCGGCTTCTGGACGACGTCGATCTGGATCGCCGGGTCGAGCCGGTCGCAGCCGAGCGTCGCGGGCAGCTTGCCGCTCCGGACGGCGTGGATGGCGAAGACCGCCTCGGTGGCCGCCGCCGCGCCGAGCAGGTGCCCGGTGTAGCCCTTCGTCGACGACACCGGCAGCCGGTCGCCGAAGATCGTGCGCACGGCGATCGCCTCGGCCGCGTCGTTCAGCACGGTCGCCGTCCCGTGGGCGTTCAGGTGGTCCACCTCGTCGGCGCCGACCCCCGCGGCGTCCATCGCGCGCCGCATGGCCTCGGCCGCGCCGCGCCCCTCCGGGTGGGGCGAGCTCATGTGGTGCGCGTCGCTCGACTCGCCCACGCCGAGCAGCCACACGTCGGCGTCGCCCGCGCGCTCGAGGAGCTGGAAGGCCGCGCCCTCCCCGATGTTGATGCCCTCGCGTCCCTCGGCGAACGGCCGGCAGGGCCCGGACGAGAGCACGCCGAGGCCGTGGAAGCCCTGCAGCGTCATCCGGCACAGGCTGTCGGCGCCGCCGACCAGCACCGCGTCGGCGAGGCCCGACCCGATCAACCGGGCCGCGGCGCCCATCACCTTGCCGCTCGACGAGCACGCCGTGCTGAGCGTGTAGGTGGGGCCTTGGGCGCCCGAGAGCCTGGCGAGCAGCTCGGCGAGCGCGTCGAACGAGTGCTGGCGGTGGAAGTCGAACTCGGGCAGGAGCTTGCCGTCCGCGCGCCAGGCGAAGTACGCCTCCTCGGTCGCGCGCAGGCCGCCGGTGCTGGTCCCGAGGACGATGCCCACGCGGTCCTCGCCGAACCGCTCGACCGCGCGCGCCACCGCGGGCCGCACCTCCTCGAACGCGAGCAGGGCGATCCGGGCGAGCCGGCAGTCCCACGCCGCGAGGTCCCGGGGCAACGGAGCGAGGGGCCCCGGCACCGCGCCGACGACGGTCTCGATGGGCAGCTCGAAGGGCGGCGGGCCGAGCCCCGAGCGGCCCCCGGAGAGTGCGGCGAGGACGTCCGAGGTGCTGCGGCCGAGCCCGTTGACTGCCGACCAGGCGGTGATGGGCAGAGGGAGTACGCGCATGAGCACGAGAGCACGCCTTTATATCACGCGCCGTGCAGGTCGTGCCGGGATGGTGCATCCTCCGCCCGCCCGATGAAGCGCGTGGTGATCACGGGGCTCGGCGTGCGGAGCCCGATCGGAAACGACCTCCGGACCGTCTCGGAGGCGCTGCGCGAAGGACGCCACGGCGTCGAGCGCGTCCCGGAGTGGGAGGCGATCGACGGCCTCGAGACGCGGCTCGGCGGGCGCGTGGTGGGGCTCGACGCCACACGCTGGCCCCGCAAGGCCCGGCGCACGATGGGGCGTGTGGGGATGCTCGCGGCGGAGGCGACCGACGACGCGGTGCGCGCGGCCGGCCTCGACGAGGCGCTGCTCGCCTCCGGGAGGGTCGGCCTCGCGTACGGCTCGACGCACGGGTCGTCCGAGGAGCTCGAGCGCTTCTGCCGCACCGTGTTCTGCCGCGAGACGTTCCGAGGGGTCTCGAGCGCGAGCTATCTCCGGTTCATGAGCCACACGTGCGCCGCGAACCTCGCTCAGCTCTACGGCATCCGCGGCCGGATCATCACCACCTGCTCGGCGTGCGTGAGCGCGAGCCAGGCGGTGGGCTACGGGTACGAGGCGGTGCGCTCGGGCGCGCAGGAGATCATGATCTGCGGCGGCGCGGACGAGCTGCACTACGTGCACGCGGGGATCTTCGACGTGATGGGCGTGACGTCGACGCGGTACGACGAGCGCCCAGGCGACACGCCGCGGCCCTTCGACGCGGACCGGGACGGGCTGGTGGTCGGCGAGGGGGCGGGCACGGTCGTGCTCGAGCCGTTCGAGCGCGCCCGGGCGCGCGGCGCGCACGTGTACGCCGAGGTCGTGGGCTACGGGACCAACTGCGACGGGACTCACGTCACCTCGCCCTCGGCCGAGGGGATGGAGCAGGCGATGCGGCTCGCGCTCGCCGACGCGCGGCTCGACCCCTCGGAGGTGGGCTACGTCAACGCGCACGCCACGGGCACCGACGTCGGCGACGTGCAAGAGAGCGTCGCGACGCACGCCGTCTTCGGCGAGCGCGTGCCCGTGAGCTCCACCAAGGCCTTCACGGGGCACACCCTGGGCGCGTGCGGGACCATCGAGCTCGCGTTCTCGGTCGCCATGATGCGGGACGGTTTCCTCGCGCCGAGCCGGAACCTCGCGCGGCTCGACCCCGGGTGCGCGCCGCTCCAGTACGTGACGGGCGAGGCGCGCGACGCGCGGCCCGAGGTCGTCATGAGCAACAACTTCGCCTTCGGCGGGATCAACACCTCCCTCGTCCTGCGGGCGCCGTGACGGCGCGGGACGAACTGGGGTAGATTCCCGGGCCGTGGTCGCGTCGATCACGTCGCTCGCGCGCCGCGGGCTCCGGTTCCTGACGGTGGGACGCCTCCTCCGGTGGCGGGCCACCTCGCCCGTCTCACGCAACCGGCCGTTCGTGCTGTGGGAGGGCGAGACGTTCAGCTACGCGGACACCTACCGCGAGGCGCTCCGCTTCGCCGCGCTGATGACGGAGCTGCGCCGCGAGGCCGCGCGGCGGGGCGAGCTCGCGCCGGACGCCCCCTTGCCCTTCGGCATCTACCAGGACAACAGCCCTGCCTTCCTCTTCGCCATCTTCGGCGCCTCGCTCAGCGGCGACCTCGTCTTCGGCCTGAACACCGGCTTCCGCGGCGACACCCTCGCCGCCGTCCTCGACCGCGGCCAGGTCCGCGCCGTCCTCACCACCCCCGACCACCTCGACCAGCTCGAGCGCGTCCTCGACGGCCGCCCCACCCTCCACCGCGACGCCATCTTCCTCGACGCCCCCCCACTTGCATCGGGGACAGGACCCAATGCAACTCCACGCCCGCCCGCACTTGCATTGGGGACAGGACCCAATGCAACTCCACGCCCGGCCGACGGCAACGCACCCCTCGTCGTCATCTACACGTCGGGCACGACGGGCGTCCCGAAGGGCATCGGCTGCTCGCACGTGAAGCTCCTCGGCGCCGGCGCGCTCACGCGCGTCCGGATCGGTCTGCGGTCGACCGACCGCGGCTACCTGTGCATGCCGCTCTACCACTCGAACGCGTGGCTCCTCGGCATCATGCCGCTCCTGCACGTCGGCGGGAGCTTCGTCCTCAAGCGCCGCTTCAGCGCGAGCGCCTTCGAAGAGGACGTGCTCGCCCACGGCGTCACCTACATGAACTACGTCGGGCAGCCCGTGCACTACATCCTCTCCGCCCTCGAAGCGAAGCACGGCGGCCCCGAGGCGGTGGAGCGCGCGCTCGCGCGCCACCCGCGCAACCACTTCCGCATCGCGCACGGCAACGGCGCGTCGGCCGTGGACCGTCAGAAGCTCGTCCGCTACCTCGGCATGGAGCACGTCTACGAGCTGTACGGCTCGACCGAGGCGGTGATCAGCACGGTGCTACAGCCCGGCGACCCGCCGGACAGCGTGGGCCGGCTGCGCACGAAGCGCGTCTGCATCCTCGACGAGGAAGGTCGGGAGTGCCCGCCCGCGATCGTCGACGCGCAGGGCCGGATCACGAACTACGACCAGGCGGTGGGCGAGATCGCCGCGCGCCTCGACTCGGACAACCTCTTCTTCGACGGCTACTTCCGCGACGCAGGCGCGTCGAGCCGCAAGTACCGCGACGGCTACTACCGCTCGGGCGACCTCGGCCACGTACGGGTCGTGAACGGCAAGCGCTACCTGTACTTCGACGGGCGCACCGACGACTGGATCCGCAAGGACGGCGAGAACTTCTCGGTGGAGAGCGTGGTGCGCTACGCGGCCGCACAGCCCGGCGTGGCGCTCGCTGCCGCGTACGGCGTCCCGTCCGACGTGTCGGACGAGAAGGTCATGGTCGCCTTGCAGCTCCGGGAAGGCGCTGATTTCGATCCGCGGGCCGTGTTCGAGCGCTTCCTCGAGCAGCAGCGGGACGAGGGCATGGATCCGAAGTGGATGCCCGACTACGTGCGCATCGTGCCGGAGATGCCCATGTCCACGACCCAGAAGGTGCTCGTGCGCGAGCTCAAGCGCCAGGGCTTCGACATCGAGGCGCACCCGGACATGGTCGTCTGGCTGCGCGAGCGCGGTGACGACACCTACAGGCCCTTGACCCCCGCCACGTTCGAGGCCATTCGCCGGCGCTTCGAAGAGAACGGCCGCGAACGGCTCCTCCGACCCTGAATTCACAGCGACTGGTAGGACAGCGTCTCGACCGACAGCGTGTACCCGAGCCAGCCGTTGTCGAGCACGATGAGGGGCGGGGGCAGGCCCGTGGCGAGCCCCTCGCCGTAGTCGACGCGGATGACGCCCTCCGGATCGCCGTCCGCGCGGCGGAAGGTGCGCTCGACCAGCCGCCCGCCGCGCCAGACCTCGCGCACGACCTCGCCATCGACGGTGCGCTCGCGCGTGCCCTCGTCGAGCGGCTCGCCGAGGTACGGGAAGAAGACGCGCTGGACGTCGAGCAGGACGAACCGCGGCGGGAACGGCAGCTCGAGGTCCACGTAGGGCTCGAACCGCACCTCGCCGTCCCGGTGCTCGAGGAGGAACGCGCGCCCGCCGTGCGGACCGAGGCCGAGGAGCACGAGCGCGTCGCCCTGCTTCTGGAGGACCGCCTCGAAGCTCGCGGACTCGCCCTCGCCCCATCGGGCCGTGAGCCGCTGGCGCATCATCACGTCGGCACCGAGCTCGGAGGGTGCGCGCAGCGTGCCAGGGTAGCGGGGCTCTCGGCGCTCGGCACCGCCGCACCCGATGACCAGCAACGCGACGGCGGCGAGGGCGCGGCTCACTGGCGGACGGTCTGGACGAAGCCGCCGGCGAAGATCACCTCGAAGGTGCCCATTCGGCTGCTCCAGTACTTCCACACGTCCTGCTCCAGCGTGGGCGTGGCGTGCAGCGGCGGATAACCGATGGCGAGGATCACTCCTTGCTTGGTCATCCCGGGGTAGACACGCCCGTCGCGGAGGCCCTGCTGGTCCACCGGGCCGAGCGTCGCGATGACCTGTTGCGGGCAGCTCTGCCCGAAGTAGAGGTCGAGGTGCTCCTGGATGGTCTCGGACATCGAGCGGTGGAAGACGTACGTGTATTGGCGCCCGCTCGGGACGTGCGTGACGAGCGCCTCGCGGTCCGTCACGCGCTCGATCTGCATGGGCGTGCACACCGGGATGAGCGCCGGACGCTGGTAGTTCACCGAGTACAGCCGCGCGTGCGCCTCGTCCGGGTGCAGGTTCGTGAGCGTGACCACGGGCCAGGGCCCCTCGTCCGCGTTCCTCGGCCGGCGCCGGCAACCCGACACCGAGAGGACGAGCAGCACGAGCACGACCGACAGCGCTCTCGGGCTCGACGAAACCATGCGCCTCCGCTGATACCATGCCGTTCGCGTCGATGCGATCGGTCCTGCCGTGGCTGCTCCTCGTCCCGTGCTTCGCTCCCGCGGGAGCGCTCGCGCAGCCCGGCGAGCCCGCGCTCACCCCGCCGCGCCTCCTCGAGCTGGCCGAGCCGGACTACCCGGACGACCTCGAAGGCGAGGCCACCCTCGTCCTCGACCTCACCCTCGACGCCGGCGGCACCGTCACCGACGCCCGCGTCGTCGACCCCACGGGCACCCCCTTCGACACCGTCGCCCGCGACACCCTCCTCCGCTCCCGCTTCGCCCCCGCCCGCCGCGCCACCACCCCCATCCCCTCCCGCATCCGCTTCCGACTTGCATTGGGGACAGGTCCCAATGCAACTGCGCCCGCCGACGCTCCCGGAGAGGAAGCCCCCGAGTTGCATTCGGACCTGTCCCCAATGCAAGTGGAGGGCGCCGAGTTGCATTCGGGCGTGTCCCCGATGCAAGTGGAGGACGGGGAGGGGTTCGGGGCGGTGGCGCGGGTGCGGCGGCCTGCGCGGGAGGCGGTGCGGCGCACGCTCGAGGGGGAGGCGCTGACGTGGGTGCCGGGGGGCGGCAACGATCCCTTGCGGGCGCTCGAGCTGCTTCCCGGGATCGGGCGGCCGCCGTTCAACGGGGGGCTCCTGCTCGTGCGCGGGGCGTCGCCGCACGAGAGCCAGGCGTTCTACGGCGGGATGGCCGTGCCGCTGCTCTTCCACTTCGGCGGGCTCACGAGCTTCGTCCAGCCGCCGCTCATCGACCGCATCGACTTCTACCCCGGCAGCTTCTCGGTGCGCTACGGGCGCAAGGTCGGCGGCGCCGTCGAGGTCGTCCCGCGCGACCCGGCGACCGATCGCTTCCGCGGCGAGGTCGACGTCGATCTCATCGACACCTCCTTCGTCGCCGAGGGCCCGCTCTCGGACGACCTCGGCGTCTCGGCCGCCGCCCGCCGCAGCTACGTCGACTTCTTCTTCACCGAGGTCGTCCCCGAGGAGCTCTTCGACGTCGTCGCCGCGCCCGTCTACTACGACTACCAGCTCGCCCTCACCTGGCGCCCGCGCCCCGGCGACACGGTGCGCGCCATGCTCTACGGCTCGAGCGATCGCGTCTCGCTCGTCTTCGCCGATCCCCCCGACACCGACCCGGTCGTCCGCGGCAACGTCGCGGTCGACACCGAGCTCCACCGCCTCCACGTCGGCTGGACCCGCCGCCTCTCCGACGCCGTCGAGCAAGAGCTCTCGGTGGCCGCCGGCCCGACCAGCCTCGGCCTGCGCCTCGGCGACGCCGTCCGCCTCGAGACCGACTCGCTCCACGTCTGGACCCGCGCCGAGTGGCGCGTGCGCCTGTCCCACGCCGTCAAGCTCACCGCCGGCTGGGACGCCCTGGTCTCGCCCTTCGACGTCGCGTACCGCGGCCCGGTGCCGCGCCAGAGCGAGGGCAACTTCGCGAGCGCCGGTCCGGTGACCACGGAGCCGGGCACCGAGGCCTCGCCCTCCGGCACGCTCGTCCACCCCGCCCTCTACGTCGAGAGCGCGCTCCACCCCTACCGGTCGCTCCGCCTCGTCCTCGGCCTGCGCCTCGACTGGTACTCGGACATCGAGGAGTGGTCCTTCGACCCGCGCCTCGTCGCCGTCCAGTCCCTCGGCGAGCGCACGCGCGTCACGCTCGGCGCCGGCCTCTTCAGCCAGCCGCCGTCGCTGCAAGAGAGCGCACCCGGCCTCGGCAACCCGGACCTCGAGCCCAGCCAGGCCCTGCACCTCGGCGCGGGCGTCGAGCACGAGCTCCCCGCCGGCTTCGAGGTCGGCGCCGACGCCTTCTACAAGCGCCTGTGGCGCCGCGTCGTGAGCCTTCCGTCGGGCGAGCCCCCCTACTTCTCGAACGACGGCACCGGCCGCATCTTCGGGCTCGAGCTCTACGGCCGTGTCCCCTTCGCGCGCCGCCTCTTCGGTACGTTCTCGTACACGCTCTCGCGGAGCGAGCGCCGCGACCCCGACGGCCGCTGGCGCCCGTTCGACTACGACCAGTCGCACGTCCTCGTCGGCGCCTTCGGCTGGCGACTCGGCCGCGGCTGGGAGGCAGGCGCCGCGTTCCGCCTCGTGTCCGGCAACCCCTACACCCCCGTCGAGCACGGCACGCTCGACCTCGGCCACGGCGTCTACGTCCCGACCTACGGCCCGGTCAACTCGGAGCGCAACCCCTGGTACCACCGCCTCGACGTGCGGGTGGAGAAGACGTGGGACTTCGACGCGTGGCGCCTCGCCCTCCGCCTCGACGTCCAGAACGTGTACAACGCCGAGAACCGCGAGGGCCTCATCCACGACTACCGCTTCCGCGAGCGCACCGACCTCCCCGGCCTCCCCATCCTGCCCTCCCTCGGCATCCGGGGGCAGATGTGAGCCGGCTCGCCGCGTCGGTGCTCCTGCTCGCCGGCTGCGTGGCGGACCTCGGGTCGCCGACGCTCGTCGACGACACGCGGGTGCTCGCCGTGCGCGCCGAGGTCGAGGGCCACCCGGACCGCGCCTCACCCGCGCCGGGCGAGTCGGTGCGCCTCACCTTCCTCGTCGCCCACGAGACCGCGCCGCGCCCAGTGGGCTTCCACCTCGTCGCGTCCGCCGCCGGCGAGCCCTTCGCCGAGACGGCGAGCGAGCCCACCACCGCCCCTCCCTCCTTCGACCTCGTCGCCCCCGCCGCCCCCGAGCTGACCGTACGGGGCATCTTCTGCCCCGACGCCGCCGCCGACGGCCCGGACGGCTGCGCCGGCTCGGCCGCGCTCGCGACCCGCGTCCGCTACTCCCTCGCCGTCACCGACACCGACCCGAACCGCAACCCGACCCTCGCCGACGTCCGCCTCGGCGACGCCGACTGGCCCGAGGCCCCGCTCCCGAACGCCGGCTCCCCGTGCGACGCCGGCACCGGCCTGCCCACCGTCCAGGCCGGCGGCGGCCCGACGCCCCTCTCCTTCACCGCAGGCCCCTTCGACCCGGACGAGGAGCTCCAGGTCTCCCACCACGCCACGGCCGGGGACCTTTCCCCGACCTTCTCCTTCCTCTCCCCCGGCGCGGAGCGAGGCGAAGCACGCTGGGCCCCGCCCGACGACCGCATCGGGGTGGTCCGCTTCTGGCTCGTCGCCCTCGACCGCCGGGGCGGCACGGGCTGGGTCGAGCGGGCCGCCTGCGTCGTGCCCTGATCGTGATCGTGCCTTCCCCCCTCGGGCCGTGGTACCCTGACCCGTTGCTTGAACGGGCTCGTTCGGCCGTGGTACAAGCGCACCACCCCGGGGGGGTACCGGGACGGTCACGACCCATCTTCAGGAGGCTCGGGATGGATTTGAAGAAGTTGGCTTTTTGCGTGCTGCTTTCGGCCTCGCTCGCGGGGTTCGGCTGCGGCGGTGATGACAGCAGCGGTCCCGGCGCGGACCTCGGCGCTGCCTGCAGCTCCAACTCCGACTGCGAGTCGGGTGTCTGCGAGCCCGCCGGCGGGTTCTGCACCACGGTCGGCGATCCGGCCGTCGGCTGCACCGCCAGCACGTGCCCGGATGGGTTCACCTGCGTCCTGTGGGGCTCGAGCGGCGATCCAAGCTGCGACACCTGCCCGGCCGAGGCGCCGCGCCCGCTGTGCCTGCGCCAGGCCGGTGAGTGCGACGGAGGCTTCGGCGCCGGCGCGAGCCACACGTACGTGATGAGCATGCTCAACATCGGCCAGGCCGATCCCGCGGGCGACCCGAACATCGTCCCCGGCTTCAACCTCGACGGCCGGAACAGCAACGAGGACGACCAGTACGGCTGCTTCCACCCCGACTTCACCTCGCCGCCGCCCGACAACGAGACGGGCGTCGACAACCAGCTCGGCCCGATCCTGAGCTCGGTCGGCATGTCCCTCGACATCGAGGGCACCATCCAGGAGAACATCGCCGACGGCAGCCTCCTCATCCTGCTCACCGTCGAGGGCGTCGACGACTTCACGAACGACGCCTGCGTCAACGTGAAGCTCGAGCTCGGCACCATGCAGGACACCGGCTCCGAGACGCCCATGCTCGACGGCTCGGGCATGATCGCCGGCGGTCAGACGATCAACGTGGACAGCCGCTCGGTCGGCCTCGTCGAGACGCAGGGCGAGATCGTCAACGGCCGCCTCCGCGCGGGCCCGGTGGACGTCTCGCTGTCCCTGCCCATCGAAGGCGCGGCGCTCACGCTCAACATCCGCCAGGCGCTCCTCCGCTTCGACATCAGCGAGGGCGGCCTCTCGGACGGCCTGCTCGGCGGCGCCCTCGACGTCGAGGAGACGGTCTCGGCCATCGTCGCGATCGCGCCGGACGACATCCCCGAGTCGCTCGCCCGCTCCATCCTCGAGGGCCAGGCGGACCTCAACCCGACCTACGACGCGGAGATCATGGGCCTCGCCTGCGAGGCGGTCTCGATCGGCCTGATCTACGACGCCGTGCCCGCCACGCGCGGCGACGAGGTCACGGTCACCATGTAGCGGCGCACCGCGCCACGACGCGAAGAAGGGACCGGCTCCGGCCGGTCCCTTTTTCAATTTCGGCCGGCAGCACGAGGGCGAGCTGCTGACGTCCTGACACCCCATTCTTGTGGATTGGGGTTCATGGCCCCGGGGCCATGAACCCCTGACGATGTACGCGCCGCACGCCCCTTTGCGCACCAAAATTCGGCCGAAACCCACGTACCGCTTGATCTCGAGTGTCCCAACCTGCACCGTTGCTTTCGGAGGATGGGTGTGGGGATGGCTGACCCCAATGGGGGCACGAGACAACAGGGGGCGCGCCGGCCGGGGCGGGTGATCCCGTTCGGCAAGTACCTGCTCCTCGATCGCATCGCCGTCGGCGGGATGGCCGAGGTCTACCTCGCCAAGTCCTTCGGCATCGAGGGCTTCGAGAAGATGCTGGCCATCAAGCGCATCCTGCCCACGATGGCCGAGGACCAGGACTTCATCGAGATGTTCGTCGATGAAGCGAAGATCGCCGGCCAGCTCACCCACGCCAACATCGTCCCGATCTTCGAGCTCGGGAAGATCGGCGAGAGCCACTACATCGCGATGGAGTACGTCTGGGGCAAGGACCTGCTCCAGATCATGAACCGCTTCCGCCGGCTGCGGAAGCGCATGCCGCCGGCGATGGTCGCCTGGATCGCGACCAAGATGTGCGAGGCGCTCGACTACGCGCACAACAAGCGCGACCGGCGCGGCCGGCCGATGAACATCATCCACCGCGACGTCTCGCCGCAGAACATCCTCATCAGCTACGAGGGGGAGGTGAAGCTGATCGACTTCGGCATCGCCAAGGCGGCGTCGCGCACGACCAAGACGCAGGCCGGCGTGCTGAAGGGCAAGTTCGGCTACATGAGCCCGGAGCAGGTCCGCGGGCTGCCCATCGACCACCGGTCCAACATCTTCGCGGTCGGCACCTGCATGTACGAGGCGCTCACGAGCGAGCGGCTGTTCCTCGGCGAGAGCGACTTCTCGACCCTCGAGAAGGTGCGCAACGCGTCGGTCTCTCCGGTGATGGAGGTCGCCGAGGTCCCGGGAGAGCTCAACGAGGTCGTGATGACGGCGCTCGGGCGCGACCCGGCGGACCGCTACCAGAGCGCCGCGGAGCTGCAGGAGGCGCTCCAGCGCTACCTGGCGAAGCAGCGTCCCCCCTTCGGCACGAGCAAGCTGTCGTCCTGGCTGAAGACCGCCTTCTCCACGGAGATGGGCCGCGAGAAGGCGAAGCTCGACTCGTTCGCCCACATCGGCCGGCCCTCGGTGCTCGCGGGGCCGCGCAAGTCGCCGGGAGCGTCGGCGACCGGCGACGATCCCTTTCCGACCAGGCGCCCGCCTCCGCGCGCGCCCGCGGCCGTCGCCGGCGGCGCGGCGGCGCCGCCGCCGAGACCGTCTCCGGCCAGGCTCGACGACGCCGGCGGCTTCGACGACCTCGAGGGCGAGGCGACCATGGTCTCGGCCTCTCCCTTCGAGGAGGCGGCCGCCGAAGAGGAAGCGGAGATCACCGAGGAGCCGACGCAGATCTTCTTCAGCGCGGACGACCTCGAGGAAGTCGCTGACGACGGGCCCCCGATGCACGCCGGGGGCATTCCCGAGCCCGCGCCCGGAGTCCTCTCGGCGACGTTCCGGCCTCCCGGCCGGGCGCCCCAGGTCGCGCCGCCGAAGGCGCAGCACGCTCCTGCACCCGCACCGATGCCGATGCCGATGCCGGTGCCCGCGAAGCCGATGGCCGCATCGAGGCAGCCCGTTCCTGCGGGAGCCCCGCCCGCTCCCGCCGGCCTCGACGCACCGCTCGACCCGTCCGCGTTCGCGCCGAGCTTCCCCGCCGCGCCGTCCATGAAGCCCGAGCCGACGCCCGTCGTCCGCCCGGGCCAGCGCCACGTGCCGACCGTGGAGGTGTCGAACGCCGACCGCGAAGCCGCCATCCGCGAGGCCCGGAGGCTCGCGCAGAAGCGTGGCGGCTCGGGCCGCACGGTCCTGCTCGCGTCCATCGCGGCCGTCGTCATGCTCGGCGTCGGCGTCGTCGCGGCGCTCGTCCTGTTCGGCGGCGACGACGTCGGCACGATCGAGGTGCGCACGGTGCCCTCGGTCGGAGCCGCCGTCCTGATCGACGGGGTGCCGCGCGGGCGCGCTCCGCTCCGCGTCGAGCGCATCGCCTCGGGAGAGCGGCAGATCGAGGTGCAGGCGGACGGCTACGCGAGCCAAACGCGCGCGATCGACGTCCAGCCCGGCACGACCGCGATGCTCGAGATCGCGCTCCAGCCGGCGGCCGCGGCTGCACCGCTCGTCGCGCAGGCCGCCGAGGCAAACGTGGAGGTGTCGAACGCCGACCGCGAAGCCGCCATCCGCGAGGCCCGGAGGCTCGCGCAGAAGCGTGGCGGCTCGGGCCGCACGGTCCTGCTCGCGTCCATCGCGGCCGTCGTCATGCTCGGCGTCGGCGTCGTCGCGGCGCTCGTCCTGTTCGGCGGCGACGACGTCGGCACGATCGAGGTGCGCACGGTGCCCTCGGTCGGAGCCGCCGTCCTGATCGACGGGGTGCCGCGCGGGCGCGCTCCGCTCCGCGTCGAGCGCATCGCCTCGGGAGAGCGGCAGATCGAGGTGCAGGCGGACGGCTACGCGAGCCAAACGCGCGCGATCGACGTCCAGCCCGGCACGACCGCGATGCTCGAGATCGCGCTCCAGCCGGCGGCCGCGGCTGCACCGCTCGTCGCGCAGGCCGCCGAGGCAAACGCCGCCGAGGCCGCTGCCGAGCCCGCCGAGGCGAGCGCCGCCGAGCCCGCCGAGGCGCGCGGCGCCGAGGCCGACGAGCAGGGCGGCGAAGAGGAAGCGGCGGAGCCGGCCGCTCGAGGCGCGCGCGAGGAGACGCAGGCGGAGCGCGAGGCTCCGGAGGAGCGGGAAGCTCCGGAGGAGCGGACCGAGCCGCGTGGTCCCGTGCGCATCGCGGCGGCGACGCCGATGACCGAGCGCCCCGGGCCCGAGCGGATCCCGCGCCAGCGCCGGGAGACGTCCGACTCCTCGGAGCGCCGCGCCCCGAGCGGCGGCTCGGGCACCCTCGTGATCAACTCCATCCCGTGGGCCCGCGTGTTCCTCGACGGCCGCGACACCGGCCGCAACACCCCCATCCCGTCCATGCGCGTGCGCGCCGGCACCCGCCGCGTGGGCCTCCGCACGCCCGACGGCGAGATGCACGAGTTCTCCGTCGAGGTCGAAGCCGGCGGCACCCACCGCCTGATGAAGCGGCTCTAGGCTCTAGCCCTTCTTCCGAGGCTTCCGAACCGTGCTCGGCCGCACGCTCCGGCGCTTGGGGCGCTCGAGCCCGACCTTCAAGCGGCGCATGACGGCGAGCTTCTGCCGCTCCTTGTAGGCGTCGTGGCTCGCCTCGCCCATCTCGTTCGCCTGCTCTGTCTCGCGGTCGATCACCTGGAACTCCGCCTGCACGAAGATGACTCGCCCGAGCGGCCAGGCCGCCGGAGGCGCGGTGTCGACCATCTCCGGCGGCAGACGCACCGGCATGTCGACCACGAAGTGCACGACGCGGTAGCTCGCGGAGGTGAAGCGGTTGTCGATGCGGATCTCGTCGTCCTCGAGGTCCGGCGAGAGCTGCAAGCTCGGGAGCATCTCGCCGAGGTGCGGGTGCTGCTCGCAGTACTTGCGGAAGTGGAAGAGCGTGTTCGTCGACTCGCCCGGGATGACGTAGTTGAAGGGAAACACCTCGCGCATCAGGTAGCTGAGCGTCGAGAAGATGTCGTCCGGCGATCGGGTGACGATGCGGAAGCGCAGCTTGTCGTAGATGGCCGCCGCGACGGTCTCCTGCTTCGACAGCAGCTTGGTATACAGGGAGTCCTTGTTCTTGCGACCGCCGATGAACTCGAGGATGGGCAGGCCACGCGCGAGCATCGCGCCGATGACCCGGTAGACCTTCTGCTCGACGAGGTGGAAGACCTCCTGGTCCGACACGGGCAGCATGAACAGGAGCTCGCGCGCCTCGAGGTGGTGGATGATGTGCATCACCTTGAGGATCGTGCAGGCGCAGAGCTGCCGGTGGCCCTTGCTCGCGGCCAGCATCAACAGGCCCACCGGGTCCTGAGCGGCGACCGGCTTCGGGATGGGGAAGTCGAAGCCGCGCCTCAGGTAGCTGATCGCCGCGTTCTTGATCGCCTCGATGCGCGCGCGGTCCGCGGCGTCTTCGAGGTCGAGCTCCTGCGCGCGGATGAAGGCGCGCGCGTCGTCCTCGCTCTCGAAGTTCAGCCGGTGCCAGTCGATGACCGAGCCGCCCCGGAGCAGCAGCCGGATCTGCTCGAGGTCGGCGAGCGACAGCTCGTCGAGGGCCTTGTAGGCCGGTGGCGGCGGGGGGAACGACACGGACCCGGGACTCTACAAGCTCCGCAGGCGAGTTTCATTCGACGCTAGCTCGTCTGCGTCGGTGAGCCGTCGCTCCGGGTCGCTTCGGTGCGCCGGCCGAGCGACAGGGTCCCGAGGAAGATGCCTACCGTGATGCCCAGCACGACGAGGTTGCCCCACAACGCCGCGCTGCAGCCGGTGAGGAGCAACGAGGCGGGGACGGCGATCACGGTCAGCTTCGTCATTCGTGGTACCTCGGGTGGGGTGTGATGCAGCCCTACAGGTGCGACGCTATCCTACACACCCGCGAATCGGCAAACTTCTATCACGGCCGTTTCCGTCGAACCAGTCGGGATCCTCCCCGACAAGACCCTGACAGGACGCCCCACCGGCCCTTCTTGCGGTCGGCTGGAAGTGCGCGAAACTACGCCCGTCATGACCGACTCGATCGTGCCGGCGGGTGCCCCGGCCACGCTGCCCATCCTGCCGCTCCGCAACTCCGTCCTGTTCCCGGCCTCGGTGGTGCCGGTGAACGTCGGGCGGGCCCGCTCGGTCCGCCTCATCGAGGAGGCGTTCGGCGCCGACCGGCCGACCATCGGTGTCGTGGCGCAGCGCAGGCCCGAGACCGAGGACCCCCGGTTCGAGGAGGTGCACGCGGTCGGCACCCTGGCCCGGGTCCTCAAGGTGATCCGGCTCAGCTCGGGCAACTACAGCGTCGTCCTGCAGGGCGTCGCGCGCATGCGGCTCCTCGAGGAGACCGAGCGCCACCCGTCCATGCGCGCGCGGATCGAGCGCATCCACGAGAAGCCGGTGCACGACGTCGAGATCGACGCGCTGGCCACGCACCTGCGCGAGGCGGCGCGCAAGCTCTCGGCCTTGCTTCCCGGCCAGAGCCGCGAGGCGTCCCAGATCCTCGAGAACGTGCAGGACCCGGGCGCCCTCGCCGATCTCATCGCCTCGAATCTGCCGATCAGCACCGATCAGAAGCAGACCGTCCTCGAGCTCCTCGACGTGCGGGAACGCCTCCGCCGCGTGATGGACCTCGTCAGCCGGCAGTCGGAGGTCTACAAGGTGAAGAAGGAGATCTCGACGCTCGTGCAGGAGGAGATGTCGCGCTCGCAGCGCGAGTACCTCCTCAGGCAGCAGATGAAGGCGATCCGCCGCGAGCTCGGCGAGACGGAGGACGACGAGGACGATATCGAGAACCTGCGCGAGCGCATCGCGCGCGCGGACCTGCCCCCCGAGGCGGAGAAGGCCGCGAAGAAGCAGCTCAACCGCATGCGCTCCATGTCGCCGGCGGGGGCCGAGTACCACGTCGCGCGCCAGTACGTGGAGTGGATGGCGGACCTGCCCTGGAGCAAGCACACCGCCGATCGGCTGGACGTGGGCGAGGCGCGGCGCGTCCTCGACGAGGACCACCACGGGCTCGAGCGCATCAAGAAGCGCATCCTCGAGTACATCGCCGTGCGCAAGCTGCGAAGCGACGTCCGTGGCCCGATCCTCTGCTTCGTGGGGCCGCCCGGTGTGGGCAAGACCTCGCTCGGGCGCTCCATCGCGCGCGCGACCGGCCGCGAGCTCGTCCGGATCTCGCTCGGAGGTGTGCAGGACGAGGCGGAGATCCGCGGCCATCGCCGCACCTACGTCGGCTCGTTCCCCGGCCGCGTCATCGGCGGGCTGAAGAAGGCCGGCTCGAAGAACCCCGTGATGATGCTCGACGAGGTGGACAAGCTCGGCAGCGACCACCGCGGCGATCCGTCGGCGGCTCTGCTCGAGGTGCTCGACCCGGAGCAGAACAACACGTTCACCGATCACTACATCGAGTGCCCCTTCGACCTGAGCCAGGTGATGTTCATCGCCACGGCCAACCGCAAGGACACCATCCCGGGCCCGCTGCTCGACCGCATGGAGGTCATCGAGCTCCCCGGCTACACGCGCGACGAGAAGCACGCGATCGCCAGGCAGTTCCTGGTGCCGAAGCAGCTCTCCGAGCACGGCCTGTCGCCCGAGCGTCTCGAGGTCCTCGACTCGGCGATCGACCGGCTGGTGGACGAGTACACGCGCGAGGCGGGGGTCCGGAACCTGGAGCAGAAGGTCGCGTCGGTGTGCCGCGCCGTCGCCGTGCGCCTCGCGCAGGGCGAGGACGTGCAGATCCAGGCCGACGGCGCGTTCGTCGAGGAGGTCCTCGGGCCGCCGAAGCACACGCGCCAGGTCGCGGAGAAGACGGCGCACCCTGGCGTGGCCACGGGCCTCGCCTGGACGCCCGCCGGCGGCGACCTGATGTTCGTGGAGTCGCAGCGCATGCCCGGCACCGGGAAGGTCCACCTGACGGGCAGCATGGGCGACGTGCTGAAGGAGTCGGTGGCGACCGCGTTCACGTACCTCCGTGCGCGCGCGACGAAGCTCGGGCTGCCGGAGGACTTCCTCGGCAAGATCGACGTGCACGTCCACCTGCCGCAGGGGGCCGTGCCGAAGGACGGGCCGGCAGCCGGGATCGCCATCTTCGTCTCGCTGGCGTCGATGCTCACGCGGGTGAAGTGCCGGCCCGACGTGGCGATGACGGGCGAGATGACCCTCCGCGGCGCCGTCCTCCGCGTCGAGGGCATCAAGGAGAAGTGCCTCGCCGCGCACCGCGCCGGCATCGGGCACGTCATCCTCCCGAGGCGCAACGAGCCGGACCTGGCCGAGGTTCCGGAGGAGATCCTGAAGGACCTCCACGTCCACCTCGTCTCGCGCGTCGACGAGGTGCTCTCACTCGCGCTGCAGATCGATCCGACGGCGCCGGCCCCGCAGCCCACCGCCCCCGCTCCCTGAGTGAAACGCGCCCTACGCCTGCGTAGCACGCGAGTCGCCATGGCCGTCGCGGCCCTCGCCGGCCTCGCGATGACGGCGTCACCGCTGCTCGGAGTGCACGGTGTCGAGAGCGCGCTCGTGCTCGGCATCCTCCTGCCGCCGTTCACCGCGGCCGCCGGCGCCCGCTACGTCCACGCCGTTCGGCAGAGCCGCGCGCACGAGCGTGCGTCGCGCTTGCTCGGCAGGGCGGCCGGCGCCGCGCTCGTCGTCCTGGCCATCCCCGTCGGGCTCCTCGCGCTCAACTCGCTCCGCGTGCGTAGCTGCACGCCGGCCGAGGGGCTCGCGTTCGTCGCGCTCGGGCCCGGGCTCGGAGTCGTCCTGTCGGCCTCGATGGGCGTGGTGCTCGCCGCGTGGATCCCGCGGCCGCGCCTCTCGACGACGCTCGCCGTCCTGCTCCCCGTCTCGGCGATCGCCTTCGGCCTGTGGCGCTTCTGGGCGTCGCCCGCCATCTTCGTCTACCAGCACTTCGTCGGCTGGTTCCCGGGGACGCTCTACGACGAGGGCGTCGTCATCCCGACGTCGTACCTGAGCTTCCGCGCGATGACGATCGCGATCGTCGCCGCGATCGGCTTGCTGCTGAGCGCAACCTGGGATCCCGGCGTCGTGCGCGCTCGGCTCGGGCGCCTCCTCGGAGCGCCCGCGCGGACCGGCGCCGGGCTCACGCTGCTCCTCGGCGTCATGGTCGCCGACGCATGGGCGCCCGAGCTCGGCCACGCCGCCGACCCCGCCGACATGGCCCGACAGCTCGGGGCGACGCTCGAAGGCGAACGCTGCACCGTCCACGCCCCGCGCGAGCTGCCGCCCGCCGAGCTCGAGCGGCTGCGCGACGACTGTGACTACCGCGTGCGGATCGCCGAGGCCGACCTCGGAGTGCGGCAGCGGGAGCGCGTGACCGCGTTCCTGTTCCGCAGCGCCGACGAGAAGCGGCGGCTCATGGGAGCGGCCCACACGTACATCGCGAAGCCCTGGCGGAACGAGGTCTACCTCCAGCTCCGCGGCTGGCCGCACCCGGTCCTCGGGCACGAGATCGTCCACGTCGTCGCCGCGAACGCCGCCGATGGGCCCTTTCGGGTCGGGGGCCGTCTCGGCGGCTGGCTCCCCGACCCGGCGCTCATCGAGGGCGTGGCCGTCGCCGTGGCGTGGGACGCGCACGACGGTCTGACGCCCCACCAGTGGGCGCGCGCGCTGCGCGAGCTCGACATGATGCCGCCGCTCGAGCGAGTCGTGGGCCTGTCGTTCCTCGGAGAGCCGCCTCGCAACGCCTACACCGTGGCCGGCTCGTTCATCCGATACGTGATGGACACCTACGGCGCAGCGCCGGTCCGGCGTGCGTACCGGACGGGCGACGTGGCGGCGGCGGTCGGCAAGTCCATCGACGAGCTCGAGATCGAGTGGCACGAATTCCTCGAAGGGGTCGAGCTGCCGAGGGAGGGTCTGGCGCTCGCGGAGCTCCGCTTCTCGCGCCGGAGCATCTTCTCGGCCGTGTGCCCTCACGAGGTCGCGCGCCTGCGGCAGGAGCTCGGCGAAGACCTGGCTGCGGGCGACGCCCGGCGGGCGGCGACCACGTGCGAGGAGATCCTGGACATCGATCCGAACGACGTGGTGAGCCGCGCCCGCTGCGTCGGCGCCCACGCCTGGCTCGGCAGTTGGGACGGCGCGCTCGGGCACCTCGGCACGCTCACCTCCGAGCCGCCCGCACCCGCGCCGGTGCGCGTGATGGCGATGCAGTCGCTCGCCGACGCCGCCTGGCGGCGCGGCGACACCGAGGAGGCGCTCCGGATCTACCGGGAGCTCCTCGACGAGCCGCAGGCGGACGACGCGGCCCGCCAGATCGAGGTCAAGGTCCTCGGTCTGACCGCCGGCAGGCGCGAGGCGGAGCTCGTCTTCGACCTGCTCGTCGGCAACGAGGCGGTCCCGGCCAGCGCGCCGGTCGCCGTCCACCTCGCGCGCGAGCTGTCGGCCGTCCGACCCGACGGCCTCGGGCCCTACCTCGAGGCGCGGCAGCTCGCCGGGGCGGGACGGTACGACCTCGCGCTCCCTGCGCTGCGCGCCGCGCAGGACCGGCGCCTTCCGACCCGCCGGCTCCGCATCGAAGCGCGACGCCTCGAGGCCCTCGCGCTCTTCGCGACCGGGCGGCTCGACGCCTCGGTCCGCCTGTGGCGCGCCGTCCTCGGCGACCCCGAGGCGCGCGAGGGGGACCGGGTGGACGCGCGGGACTGGCTGCGCCGGATCCGGATGAGGCGTTGACCCTCTTGCATTTGCGGCGGCCGGACACATCTAGAGCACAGCGCATGTGCTCTGGAGCCGCATGGGCAAGCGGATCGTCCTGTTCCTCCTGACCAACCTCGCGGTCATCGTGGTCCTCACGGTGGTCATGGGGGTGCTCGAGGCGACCGGCGTGCTCGCCGCGCTGCCGTTCGACTGGCTCCCGCTCCTGATCTTCGCCGCGGTGATCGGCTTCGTCGGGTCGTTCGTCTCGCTGGCCTTGTCCAAGACCATCGCGAAGTGGTCGACCCGGGCCCAGGTCATCGAGACACCGCGCGACCGGACCGAGCAGTGGCTGCTACAGACGGTGACCGATCTGTCGCGGAAGGCCGGGATCGGCAGGCCGGAGGTCGCGGTCTACGAGTCGCCGGAGGTCAACGCGTTCGCGACGGGCATGAACAAGAACAACGCCCTGGTGGCCGTGAGCACCGGGCTCCTTTCGAAGATGCGAGCCGACGAGGCCGAGGCGGTGCTCGGGCACGAGATCGCGCACGTGGCCAACGGCGACATGGTGACGCTCAGCCTGATCCAAGGGGTGGTCAACACGTTCGTGATCTTCTTCTCCCGGGTCGTCGGCTTCGCCGTGGACAGCTTCCTGCGCGGCGGACGGGACGACAGCCGCGGGTACGGCTTCGGCCCCGGGTACTGGATCGCGACCATCGTCGCCGAGATCGTGTTCGGGATCCTGGCCACCATGATCGTCATGTGGTTCAGCCGCTGGCGCGAGTTCCGGGCCGACGCCGGCGGCGCGCGGCTCGCCGGACGACAGAAGATGATCGCCGCGCTCGAGCGCCTCCGGGCGGAGCACGAGCCTTCGCACCTCCCGGACTCCATGGCTGCTTTCGGCATCAAGGGGGGTCGGCGCGGCGGCCTGATGAACCTCTTCCGCTCCCACCCGCCCCTCGAGGAACGGATCGCCGCCCTGCGCGCCGCCCGCTGACGCGTGCCCGGTGATACCGTCTCGCGCCATGGGCGACGAGGCGAAGAAGAAGGGTCGCAGGCGGGGTCGGGGGTGTCTGGTGGCGCTCGGGGTGCTGCTGGTCCTCTTGTCCGCGGGGTGGGTCGTGTACGGCGGCGGCCGGCACGAGGAGCCGGGGACGGTCACCGACCGCGCGCTGCCCGAGGCCATGGTCGCCGCGCGGGGCGCGCGTCAGGAGCCGATCGCGCAGGGCGCGTCGCAGATCTTGTTCGGCGACCTGCACGTGCACACGACGTTCTCGGCCGACGCGTTCATGATGAGCCTGCCTCTGCTCGGCGGCGAGGGCGCCCACCCGCCCGCCGACGCGTGCGACTTCGCCCGCTTCTGCTCCGACCTCGACTTCTTCGCGCTCACCGACCACGCCGAGGCGCTCACGCCCGAGCACTGGCGCGAGAGCATCGAGACGATGCGCCGGTGCGACGCCGTCTCGGGGCGCCCCGAGGATCCCGATCTCGTGACCTTCATGGGGTTCGAGTGGTCGCACGTCGGTCCGACGCCCGAGACGCACTACGGCCACAAGAACGTCATCTTCCGCGACCTGTCGGACGAGGCCCTGCCCGCGCGCCCCATCGGCTCGCGGGGGCTCGCCCAGACGGCGATGACCACCGCCATCGACCCCTGGCTCATCCCCCTCGTCCCCATCCTGGACTTCGACGACCGCCAGCGGTACCTCGATCTCGCGGTGTTCTTCCAGGAGAACGCCGCGCTCGACGAATGTCCGCCGGGGATCGACACGCGCGAGCTGCCCGCCGACTGCCGCGAGCACGCGTCGACGCCGCAGGAGCTCTTCGAGAAGCTCGACCAGTGGGGCTCGCCCGCGCTCGTGATCCCGCACGGGACCACCTGGGGCTTCTACACGCCGGCCGGCTACCGCTGGGACAAGCAGATCGCGCCCGAGCAGGACGACCCCGAGCGCCAGCGGCTGATCGAGGTGTACTCGGGCCACGGCAACTCGGAGGAGTACCGGCCGTGGCGCGCGATGGAGGGCGGCGAGGAGGACACGCGCTGCCCCGAGCCCACCGACGACTACGAGCCCTGCTGCTTTCGCGCGGGCGAGATCATCCGGAGCCGGTGCGGCGACGCGCCGGCCGAGGAGTGCGAGCGGCGCGTCCGCGAGGCCCGACAGAGCTACGTCCTCGCCGGCGTGGGCGGCCACCTCACGGTCCCCGGCGCGACGCCGGAGGACTGGGCGGGCTGCGGCCAGTGCACCGACTGCTTCGACCCTTCGTTCAACTACCGCCCCGGCGGCTCGGTCCAGTACATCCTCGCCCGAGGCAACTTCGACGATCCGAGCACGCCGCGCCACCACGTGATGGGCTTCATCGCCTCGAGCGACAACCACTCCGCGCGGCCGGGCACGGGCTACAAGGAGATCGAGCGCTACCGCTTCACCGAGGCGACCGGGCCGCGCGAGCCCGAGTGGCGTGACCGGATCTGGGGCGAGCCCGAGGAGGCCGCGCCGGAGGCGCGCCGGCTCTCGAGGGAGTGGCTGCTCGAGCAGGCGCCGTTCCGGCTGCTCGAGCTCGAACGGCAGGCGTCGTTCTTCATGACCGGCGGGCTCGTGGCCGTGCACGCCGAGGGGCGCGGCCGCGACGCCATCTGGGACGCGCTCCACCGGCGGCGCGTCTACGGGACGAGCGGGGACCGCATCCTCTTGTGGTTCGACCTCCTCGAGGGCGAGGTCGCGCACCCCATGGGCTCGGACGTGCGCTCGGGGGCGACGCCGCGGTTTCGGGTGCGCGCCGCGGGCGCCTTCGAGCAGCTCCCCGGCTGTCCGGACGTGGCCGCCGGCGCGCTCGGGGCCGAGCGGCTCGAGAACGTGTGCGCGGGCGAGTGCTACCACCCGAGCGACCAAAGGCGCCGCATCACTCGGATCGAGGTGGTGCGGATCCGGCCGCAGCAGCGAGACGACGAGCCCGTCGAGGTGCTGATCGAGGACCCGTGGCGCGTCCTGCCGTGCGAAGGCTCCACCGACGCGTGCGTCGCGGAGTGGGAGGACCCGGGCTTCGTCTCCGGCGGGCGCGACGTCGTCTACTACGTGCGCGCCATCCAGGAGCCGACCCCCGCCGTCAACGCCGGCGGCCTGAGGTGCGACGAGGACGGCTGCTCGCCCTGCTGGGGCGACTCCCGGACGCCGATGGAGGACGACTGCCTGACCGCCAACGAGGAGCGCGCCTGGTCCTCGCCCATCTGGGTCCGCTTCGACGCGGAGGCCGCGCGCGCCGCGGCCGCCCCCGACGCGGGGGTGGGCGAGTGACGCGCGACCAACTCGGCACCGTGCTCCTCGCGTCCGGCGCGCTGGTCGGCGCGGCGCTCGCGACGGCGAGCCTCGTTCGGGGAGCCGAGAGGCCGGACGAGCTCGACGAGGACGTGGTGGCGACGGTGGACGGGCGGCCGATCCTGCGCTCGCACTACGAGCGCGCGCTCGCGGCGGTCGCGGCCGATCGGCGGGACGGCGCGCTCACCCCCGAGGACCGCCGCCGCGTCCTCGACCGGCTCGTCGACGAGGAGCTCCTGGTCGGCCGCGCGCTCGAGCTCGGGCTCGCGTCCCGCGACCGGCGCGTGCGCAACGACCTCTCGAGGAGCATGATCGACCTGCTCGAGGCGCGCGCCGAGGGGGAGCCGCCGCCCGACGAGGCCACGCTGCGCGCCTTCTACGAGGCCGAGGCCGATCGGTTCCGGCACAAGCCGCGCTTCCGGATCTCCCACGCCTTCTTCGCGGTCACGGGCGAGGAGGACCAGGAGGCGCGGCGACGCGCGGAGCGCGCCATCGGCAGCGGGGATCTGTCGACGGGTGATCCCTTCGGCCTTCCGGTGCCCGAGGGCGAGGTGCCGCTGTCGGCCGTCGCGCGGCTGCTCGGTCCGACCGCGGCGCGCGGCGTCGCCGAGCTCGAGCCGGGCGCGACGGGCGGGCCGTGGCGCGGAGCGGGGGGCTTCCACGTCGTGCGCGTCCTCGGGCGGCGCGACGGGGAGATGCCGCCCTACGACGAGGTGCGGGAGCTGGTGCGCGGCGAGCACGCCCGCGACCGCGCCGAGCGGCGGATGCGCGACTTCCTCGACGCGCGGCGGGGCGAGGTGGAGATCGTCGTCCGGGAGGAACCGTGAGGCTCGCCGCCCTCGTCGCCCTCGCGCTGGCCGTCGCTCCGGCGCCCGCGCGCGCCCACGACCGGAGCGTCTCCTACGCGCGGGCCGCGCTCCGGGACGACGGGGCCGCGCTGTCCGTGCGCCTCTCGGCCCTCGACGTGAACGCGCTCGCGGCGGCGGGGCTGCGCGATCCGGCGACCCTCGCGGGCCACCTCACGGATTCCCTCGTGCTCGGCTCGGCCGCCGGGGACTGCGCCCTGCGCCCGGGCTCCTTCGTCGAGCTCGAGGCTCCGGTGGGGTGGTCGCGCTACGAGTGGCGGGTCGACTGCGGAGCCCCTCCGAGCGAGGTGCGCGCGGCGCCCGTCCCCAACCGTCCCTCGCACGTCTGCTTCGTGCGGCTGCGTTGGGAGGGCCGGGACGCCGTGCACGAGCGCGTGCTGAGCGAGCTCGAGCCTGCGTCCGCGGTGCCGCCGCCCGACGGCGCCGGCGAGCCGGGCCCCGCCTTCGTGCGCTGGCTGCCCGTCGGGGTCGAGCACATCCTGCTCGGTCTCGACCACCTCGCGTTCCTCGCCATGCTCCTGGTGCTCGCGCGATCGTTGCGGGAGGCCGCCGGCATGGTGACGGGCTTCACGCTCGGGCACTCGGTGACGCTCGCCGCCGCCGCGCTCGATCGGGTACGGCCCGACGCCCCGACGGTCGAGGCCGTCATCGGGCTCTCGGTGGCCCTGGTCGCGGTCGAGAACGTGTGGCTCGTCCGCGAGCGCCGCGACCTCGTCCTGCCGGCCGTGGCCTTGGGGGTCCCCGTCCTCGCCTCGGTCCTCACGGCGAACGCGGCCTTCGCCGGCGTGGCGCTCTTCGCGGCCTGCCACCTCGCGCTCGCCGCCCGCAGCGAGCGCCCGGCCGGCTGGCGCTGGGCGGTCGCGGCCGTCTTCGGCCTCCTGCACGGCTTCGGCTTCGCGGGCGCGCTCCGCGAGGGCGGCCTGCCGGCGGGCGACGCCACCTCGGCGCTGCTCGGCTTCAACCTGGGCGTCGAGCTCGGCCAGCTCGCGGTGGTGGCCGTGGCCTGGCCCCTGGTCCGCTACGCCGTCCGCGCCGACACCTCGCGCCGCCTCACCGTCGAGCTCGCGAGCGCCCTCGGCGTCGCCGCCGGCACCTTCTGGTTCCTCTCCCGCGCGCTCGGCTGACGCTACCGCGCGCCGCGGGTCGACTCAGTCGCCGCCGCGGGTGGTCTTGATGGCGACGAAGCGCAGCGACTTGAACTCGGCCTGGCCGAGCGTGTAGATGACCTCGGCGAGGGTCCGGAAGGGCGTGCGCTTGTCG
>JBDIVX010000035.1:0-53070 GCA_039794305.1 Candidatus Neutrinellum sp. | reverse complement strand
GCGAGAGCATCTTGCCGAGCCAGAGGTCCCGCGCGGCGAGCTCGGCGCACCAGCCCACGAGCAGCTCGTCGAGCTGCAACAAGTCGTGGGGCAGCACCACGTCCTCGGGCTCCGCCCCGGGCACGGCTTCACCGGCCACCGGGTCGGGCTCTTCGGCCGCCCGCCGCGTATCTCGCTCGCGCCGAGTCCGGCGGACCATGTCCAGATCGTCCGAGAAATCGAGCGTTCCGGGCTCGGTGTGCTCGAACAGCGTCGAGGTCGCCTCGGCGAGCAGGTACTCGAACGCGCCGCCCCGCCCCACGGGCCCGGCCTGGTGATTCACCATGTCGAGCACCGCCTCGAGCTCCCAGGCTTTCTCGATGGGCATCGTCACCTCGAGGTGCCGGTGCTCGTCATCGTCGCGGTCCGAATCGCTCCCCTCCGACCTCTTGCCTTCTCCCGTGGGCCGGAGCGCCTCACGGAGCTTGCGGACCGTCGTCCTCTGCGCACGCTCGACGAGGCCCGCCTCGTTCTCGGCCTTCGCATACCGAAGCACGACCTCGGCCTTCGCCCACCCGAGGGCGCCGCGCTCGAACGCCTCGCGCACGAGCGGCCGCTGGGCCATCCGCCGGGCCACCGTGCGCGTCTCGCTCGCCCACCGCCCCGAGCGCGAGAGCCGCTCGAGCGCGTAGCCCGCGATCGAGCTGAACCCCATCTCGCGCGGCCCGTCGAGCCGGACGAACAGATCGAGCGCCTCACCGACACGCAGTCGCAGCCGCCCGTTGCTCCGCGCGAGGAAGACCAGCTCCCCATCGACGGCGGCCGCACGGGCCTCCTCCATCGTCCCCCACGCGCACATGACTCGACGCTCGACAGCCTATCTCATGCGTTTGAGTTGTCAACCATCGTGCTGCGAAAAAACCGATCTGTATGTTCACCGTATTCGCGAACACAGCAGGCCGTCGGACTCGAGAGTCGGAGCGCGCACGCGAAGCCCACTGCGCCGGCCCCGACGATGGAGAGCTCCCGGACGATGGCTGGCAGCACGCACGGCGAGGATGGCACCGCCGAGCTGGCGCCGGCCGGCGGCGCCTGCGACCCCCGATCGGTACTGAACGCGCGGCTCTCATCCTCCGGGGTGAGGGATCTTCCGTTCAGGTTGACCGTGACGGGGCACTCCGGCCTCATCCGGCGATGGCTCTTGGCGCGGGGGAGGTGATCGCGCGCCGGTGGCGCGTCGAAGATCCGCGGAGGCGCTGGTCAGTGACCGGTCACGAGCGCGCTGCGCGTCAGGACAACGGGACTGTCAGTCGCGGGCGGCGTCAGACGTCTGGTGGCGGTGGCGAGGAAAAGGTCCCATGCAGGGTGACACCCATGACCGTAGGGAGGGGAGCTCGGATGGTGAAGACAGCCGCGAGTCAGGTCGCGAGGAGACCGAGGGCCCGCCCTCGCCGTGCGGGTGCGGCGGGGTATTCCGGTGATCGACATGGATGACGAGCGAGACTACGCCACGTTCTTCGAGGCGGTGACCGGCAACGCTCCGTATCCGTATCAGGTACGGCTCGGCGAGGCACCGTGGCCCGAGGTCCTCGACGTGCCGACCGGGCTCGGCAAGACGGCGGCGGTGGTGGTGGCCTGGTTGTACAAGCGGCTCACCGGGGATCCCGCGACCGGCCGGCGGCTCGTCTACTGCCTGCCGATGCGGACGTTGGTGGAGCAGACGCGCGATGTGGCTCAGGCGCTCTGCTCGGCGGCCGCACCGCACTACGAGGCTCGCGCCCTCGACGTCCCGGCCGTGTCGGTGATGCTGGGCGGGCACGTGGACGAAGAGTGGGAGGCCCACCCCGAGCGGCCGGCCATCCTGGTGGGGACGCAGGACATGCTGCTCTCCCGCGCGCTCGCACGCGGCTACGCGATGAGCCGCTACAAGTGGCCGATCCACTTCGGGTTGATGCACAACGACTGCCTCTGGGTGTTCGACGAGACCCAGTTGATGGGCGTCGCGGTGGAGACGTCCGCGCAGCTCGAGGCTCTCCGCGCGCGTCTGGGCGTGCTCGGCCCGGCTCACTCGGTGTGGATGAGCGCGACGCTGGGAAGGGGACAGCTCGCCACCGTCGACCACCCCGAACCGGACGGCGGATTCGCCCGGGTGACGCTGACCGGCGCGGATCACGACGCCTCACGCGTCCGGGAGCGCACGACCGCAAAGAAGACGCTGATGCGGGGAGACGCTCGGCTCGAGAAGAAGAAAGAGGACTCGTACATCGCAGAGGTCGCGGCGCTCGCCGAGCAGGCACACCGGGAGCGCGGGGGCCTGACGCTCGTGGTGGTCAACCGCGTGCAGCGCGCGCAGGCGATCCACCGCGCCCTCGGGAAGCTCGATGCCAGCCCGCGCGCGCTCGTGCACTCGCGGTTCCGTCCACTCGATCGGCGACGACACGAAGACGTTTTGAAGGGCGACGGGGACCGCGTCGTCGTCGCGACGCAGGCCGTCGAGGCAGGTGTCGACGTGTCCGCACGCACGCTGATCACCGAGCTCGCACCGTGGCCCTCCATGGTCCAGCGCTTCGGTCGATGCAATCGCTACGGCGAACAGGAGGACGCGCGCGTGGTGTGGCTCGACGTGGACGACGACGCCGACCTCGCGAGACCCTACGATGGCACCGATCTGTCAGAGGCGCGTGGGCTGCTCGGCGGGCTCGCCGAATGCGGCCCGGTCACGCTCGCGACGGTGGGCTACCGGCCGCCACGGGTGGTCCGCCCCGTCCTGCGCCGCCGCGATCTGCTCGATCTGTTCGACACGAGCCCCGACCTCCTCGGCAACGACATCGACGTCTCGCGCTTCGTACGAGACGGGGACGACACGGACGTGCTCGTCTACTTCCGCGTCTTCGACGGCGACCCCGACGAGGGGATGACCGCACCCGGGCGCGACGAGCTCGTCCGCGTCTCGATCGGCGCGGCCCGCACGTTCCTCGACCGGCTCACGAAGAAGCGGCGCTCCCTCGGGGACGGCGTGGCCGATCGGGAGCGGAAGCGATGGCTTCGCGTCTGGCGGTGGGACCCTCTGGCGAAGAGCCCTTGGACTCGGGCCACGACGGTCCACCCGGGCCAGGTGCTCATGCTGCACGGAGCGGCCGGGGGGTACGCAGCCGAGCTGGGCTGGACCGGTGAGCTGCTGCCGAAAGAACCGGTGGAGCCCGTCGCCGCGCCCGAAGCGGCCACGCTCGAGAGCATGGACCTCGACCCGTCGACCGGTATCGGACGATGGGTCACGCTCGCCACGCACCTGTCGGACGTGGCGACTGAGGCCCGTGGCTTGACCGAGACGCTCGAGGTTCCCGCCGCGCTGGCCGGTGCGGTGACGACCGCGGCGCTGTGGCACGACGCCGGCAAGGCCCACGAGCAGTTCCAGCGTCGCATCATGGAGCCGGTTCGGGACGACCCCGAGCACGCGCCTCCGGGCGACGGTCCATGGGCGAAGTCGGGGCATCGACGGCGCCCACCGAAGGGTGTGCGTCCGTACTTCCGCCACGAGCTGGCGTCTGCTCTCGCCTTTCTCCGGGTGGCGCCGGACGAGCACGAGCAGCGGGATCTCGTGGCCTACCTCATCGCCGCACATCACGGGAAGGTGCGCCTGTCCATCCGGTCGGTGCCGGGCGAAGAACGTCCGCCGGAGCCCGACCGGCTCTTCGCGCGGGGCGTCTGGCACGGTGATGCGCTCCCCGAGGTGGACCTCGGAGACGGCACGCCGATCGGCCCGGTGGAGCTCGACCTCACGCCGATGTTGCTCGGAGAGGGGAGCTGGCTCGAGCGCACCCTGGCGCTTCGCGATGATCCCGAGCTCGGCCCCTTCCGGCTCGCGTTCCTCGAGGCGCTCGTCCGCGTCGCCGACTGGCGGGCGAGCGAGAAGGAGGAGCAGCACGATGCATGAGCACGTCCTGGCGGGCTGTCGCCCGGTTCCGCTGGCCAGCTACCTGAAGGCCCTGGCCGTGCTCCGGCTCGTCTGCGAGCAGGCGGACTCCGAGGCGCGGGGATGCTGGAAGGACGACACGTTCGTGCTCCGCACCGTGCTGGACCGCGACGCGCTCTTGCGCTTCTTCCTGCACGACTACGCTCCGACGCCGATCATCGCGCCGTGGAACGGGGGCAGCGGGTTCTATCCGAAAGACAACAAGGACGCGATCCGGGAGATCACGGCGTCTCCCGCCCCGCGCTTCGCCGGCTACAGGGCCGCCATCGAGTCGGCGACGCAGATCCTGACGGAGTTGGAGATCACCGAGAAGGTCTCCACATCCGACAAGCCACGGTTGCTCGAGAGCTGCCGCGCGAGGCTCCCCGACGACGTGCTGCCGTGGTTGGACGCTGCCCTGTTCATCGGCACCGACGGCCCGAAGTACCCCCCGCTCCTCGGCACGGGGGGCAACGACGGTCGGCTCGACTTCACGAACAACTTCATGCAGCGACTCCTGGACGTGGTCGACCCCAAGTCGGGCGAGCCGAAGCCCTCGGGGCAGGAGCTGCTCGCAGCCGCCCTCTTCGACGAGCCGACGGATGGCCTGACGGGCGGGGCGATCGGCCAGTTCCTGCCGTCGGGCGCGGGTGGAGCGAACCTGTCTTCCGGATTCGAGGGGAGCTCTCGCTTCGATCCATGGGACTTCGTCCTGATGATCGAAGGGGCAGTCACGTTTGCGGTGGCCGCCGTGCGCCGCATGGAGCACGACGCCCGGGGAACGTTCAGCTATCCGTTTACGGTGCGACCGACGGGAGCGGGCTACGCGAGCGGCACCGATGCGGACGAGGGCGCCTCACGGGGTGAGATCTGGATGCCGCTGTGGGGGCGGCCGGCGGGCGCGGCGGAGGTCCGCACGCTCTTGAGTGAAGGGCGGGCGCGGGTCGGCGGTCGGACCGCACGGCACGGCGTGGACTTCGCGCGAGCGGTCGCCACACTCGGGGTGGACCGCGGTATCACGGAGCTGCAGCGGTACGGGATGCTGGTCCGGAACGGGCTGTCGTACCTGGCGACGCCACTCGATCGGTTCCGCGTGCGCAACGAGCCGAGCGCTCGCCTCCTGGATCCGATCGACGGATGGCTCGACCGGTTCCGACGGGCCGCCACTCGGGATCGCGCGCCAGCCGCGGCGCGTCGTGCGCTCGGGGTCCTCGAAGAGGCCATCATCGACCTGTGCCGTCGGGGCGGGCCCGATCGCGTGCAGGACGTGCTCGTCGCGTTGGGGCTCTGCGAGCGGACGATGGCCCGGAGCCTGCGCTGGGCAGTCGACAGCAAGCTCGACCCGGTTCCCGGGCTGTCGCCTGACTGGCTCGCCCAGGCGGACGACGGCTCGGTGGAGCTGCGACTGGCGGTCGCGCTCGGCTCGGTGGACGCGAGGGCCGCCAGCAGGCGGCTCCCAATTCGATGCCACCTCGAGCCGGTGTCGACACGGGCCGTTCGGGGAGCGGTCCGTGCCGAGTGGGACACGAGCTCGACGCGTGACGTGGTCTGGAACGACGGGGACCTCGTTCGCGCCATGAACGCCGCGTTCGCGAGGCGCCTCGTCCTGTTCGAGCAGTCGGGTGCCGGAAGCTACCCCGATTCGGCGCGGACCCCTGCGGCCCTGTCGGATGTCGCCGCCTTCGTGGAGGGCCGGACCGACGATGCGCGTCTGTCGCGGCTGCTCTGGGCGACCATCCTCCTCGACCCGGCGCGGCTCGAACCCGGCGCGGTCCGGCGCCTCCCCGGCGATCGGGTGCTGCCGCCGGCGCTCTACGCGACGTTGAAGCTCTGCTTCGCCGGGGCAAGAGGTGATTGCGCGGTGCCGATGGTGCCTCGCATCCACCGGCTCGCTGCCTCGGGCGACGGCGCCGGCGCCTCACGTGTCGCGGCCCAGCGCCTGCGGGCGAGCGGGCGGGCGCCCGCGGTCGGCGTGATCGCCCAGCGAGGGGACCTCGCGCGGCGTTCCGCTGCCGCCCTTCTGTTTCCGCTCGATTCCCGTGACCTCACGGCGATCGAGCGCACCGTCCTACGGCCCGAGAACCTGTCAGGAGAAGCCACGTCATGAACTTCGAAGCTCTTCGCACCTCGCCTCGGCTCCTCGTCGAGGCCGATCTTCGCCCGGCGCAGGGAAGCCGCTTCCAGCCGACCGGCTTCCCCGATCTCGGCGCGGCCGAGTACCGCGTTGGTGACCGCCGGATGCTCCTCGTCGAGTCCGCTCAGAGCATGGCGAACCGCCTGGAGGCGGCCTGCTGGGACGACGCCGCGGGGGACCTGGTCCCGGCCCTGAAGGGCCTGCCCTACGTCAAGTCGACCCTCCCGGATGGCAGCGAGACCAATTCCATCCTCGAGGCGCACCGGCTCAACTCGCCGTACATCGTCAACGGCGACGGGTTCCCGCAGATCGCGGAGGCCATCGGTTTCGAGAAGGACAAGCCGTTCGATCGGCGTCGTCTCGCTGCCGCGCTCATGCGCTTCGACCCCAACAGCCTCATCCACGGGATCTTCCTCGAGAAGGTGGGCGGCGTCGTCAGGCTTCCCCGTGCCCTGTCGGCGTTCATCGAGGCCGAGGACGTCGACGTCGCGGCGAGCGGCGGGGTCAAGTTCGATCGCGTGCAGCCTGCGACCGAAGGTGAGAGCACCACCTACGGGAAGGCGGCCGAGGGCTACGGGAACGTCCCCTACCACCGTGACGAGTACGCGGCCTCGAAGATCACCGCCTTCTTCAACCTGGACCTGGCGCTGATCCGCGGCTTCGGTCTCGGAGAGGCCGCCGAGGACCTCTTGATCGGGCTCGCGCTCTACAAGATCCGCCGCTTCCTTCGCGACGGCCTCCGCCTGCGGACGGCGTGCGATCTCGACCTCGTGGGGGATGTCCGTGTCACGCGACCGGAAGGCTACGACCTCCCGGCGCTCGCCGTGCTGGAGGACGCGGTGCCCGGGCTCGTGCAGCGATCTGCCGAGCACTTCGGCGAGCCACGCGTGCTGGTCGTCCAGTACCGGAAGAAGTGAGGGGGCGACGTGCTGGCGATCGAGCTCCGATTCCCCGGCGGTCGCTACCACGCGACCCCCTGGGACAGCCACGTGAACGAGGGGGGCGTCGAGTGGCCCCCTTCCCCCTGGAGGCTCCTGCGCGCCTTGATCGCCACGCGGCATCTGAAGGCACGGGAAGACGTTCCGGAGGAGCTCCTGCGCTCTCTGGTGGTGAAGCTGTCGGCTGAGCTCCCGCGCTACGCACTGCCGGAGGGCGTGAGCGGGGCCCACACGCGGCACTACATGCCGCTGTTCGCCGACAAGACCACGAAGGTGTTCGACACGTTCTTCCATCTCCCGTCCGGCGGTCGGCTGCTGGTCGGCTGGCCCACCGTCGAGCTCTCGGTCGAGCACGCCGGGGCGCTCGCCTGCCTGGTCGATCGGCTCGGTTACCTGGGAAGAGCAGAGGCATGGGTCGACGCTCGGCTCGCCGACGGCGTGGCTCCGGAGGAGCTCGAGTGCGTGCCGATCGCGGACATCGACACGTCCGCGTCGACGTCCGAGGAGGACCGGCAACGCGTGCGTCTGCTGGCTCCCGTCACGCCGGCCGAGCTCTCCGAGTGGCGGGCGGCGGCCATGGACGAGCGGATCACCCGCCGGCTCGAGGCGAAGCGTCGCCAGGCCATCGAGAAGGGCAAGTCCCCCGACCGCGTGAAGCTGTCTCCGAAGGACCTTGCGAAGCTGGAAGCGACGCTGCCGGCCAGCGTGCACGAGGCCCTCGCGGTGGACACGGACACCATCCGCAAGCAGGGCTGGAACCGCCCTCCGGGGAGTCGTTGGGTGGACTACTCTCGGCCTGCGGCCACCGGTCGCACGCAAGGCCGGGGGCGGTCGAGGGCGGCGGCCAGCCTTCCGACCGTCGCGCGGTTCGCACTCGCGGGCCAGGTCCTGCCACGGCTCACGGACGGGATCATCGAAGCGGAGGAGGTCCGGCGGCGCTTGCTGAGGCTCTCGGACGGGGCACCGGTGTTCCTCGGGCGGGAGCCGGCGACTGGCGAGCTTCTGCAGGGACATCGGCACGCGCACATCATCCCGGAAGCAAACGGGCGGCATGGGCACATCACCCACGTCACCGTCGTCGCGCGCATGGGCTTCGACGAGCGCGCGCGCGCGGCGCTCGAGCGGGTCCGCTCGGTCTGGCAGCGGGGAGGGCATCCGATCCAGCTCGTCCTTCTCGGGGTGGGGCAGCCGGAGGACTTCGGCGGGACGCGGACCGAGGCGGGGGAGTGCCCGGCGCTCGCGTCGTCGGAGGTCTGGATCTCGCGAACACCGTTCGTTCCGACCCGCCACGAGAAGCGCAAGAAGAACGGAGAGGCCAAGCGCGACGAGCACGGCCTGGCCATCGGCTCGCCCGAGCACGACCTCGTTCGACTCCTCGTCGAGCAAGGACTTCCCCGTCCCCTGCAAGTAGAGCGGATCCCGGATACCGATCTCGGCGGGAAGCGGACCCGTTGGATGGCGTTTCGCACCGCGCGCAAGCGCGGGCACGGCCTGCGCGCTGCGGCTCACGGGGTGGGTTTCCGGATCCGCTTCGACCGTCCGGTCCGGGGGCCGGTCGTCGCCGGGTACGGTGCGCACTTCGGGCTCGGGAGCTTCGTGCCGGTGGAGTCGTGAAGAAGCCCGATCGCGGGGTCGAGGTCTCGCCCGAGGACCGTCCCAAGATCCTCCGCCGCACCCCTCCGCCCCCGGCCGCGGCGGTGACGCCGGCTGCGGTCCCGGCGCGCATGATCAACGAGGTGCTCTACTGCGAGCGGCTCATGTACCTCGAGTGGGCGCAGGGGGAGTTCCAGGACAACTTCTTCACGGTCGACGGGAGGTCGGTGCACCGGCGGGCCGACGAGCCGGGAAAGCCGCTGCCCGAGCCGGAAGACGGGACGCCGATGCAAGCGCGGTCGGTGTGGCTCACGTCGGAGCAGCTCGGGATCACCGCGAAGATCGACGTGGTCGAGGTGTCGGACGACGGAACCGTCGCGCCCATCGAGTACAAGCGGGGGAACCGGCCGGACGTCGCCGAGGGGGCCTGGCTGCCGGAGCGCGCGCAGCTCTGCGCGCACGTGCTCCTGCTTCGCGACCACGGGTACCGCTGCGACCGCGCCTACGTGTACTACGCGGGCGACCGGCGGCGGGTGGAGATCGAGGTCGGCGACGAGCTCATCGGGACGACGCTGTTCGCCGCCCGGCGTGCGCGCGAGGTCGCCGGCGAAGGACGCATTCCGCCGCCGCTCGACGACAGCCCGAAGTGCAACGGCTGCTCGCTCGTGGGCATCTGCCTGCCGGACGAGGTGCAGCTCCTTCGCCGGCTCGCCGGGGAGCCCGAGGTCGCGGAGCCCGAGGAGGATCTGCTGGCGACGGACCTCGAGGGGCCGATGGAGGCCGACCCGTGGGGGCTCGCGGGGACGCAGGCGGACCCCGACACGGAGCTCCGCCGGCTCCACCCGGCGAGGGACGATCGGTTGCCGGTGTACGTGCAGGAGCAAGGCGCCCGGATCTCGCTTGCCGGCGAGCGGCTCATCATCCGGGGGAGGACGATCAAGATGGACGCGCGCCTGCCGAACACCTCGCAGGTGGCGCTGTTCGGCAACGTGCAGATCACGACCCAGGCCGTGGCTACGCTCCTCCGGCGCGGGATCCCCGTGTCGTTCTTCAGCTCGGGTGGCTGGTTCCTCGGCCGCGCGGCGGGGACCGACTCGAAGAACGTGGAGCTGCGGCGGGCGCAGTACCGCGCGGCCGACGACGTCCGCTTCCGGACGCGGTTCGCGCGACGGCTGGTGGCGTCGAAGATCCTGAACTCCCGGACGCTCCTTCGCCGCAACGTGCCCAAGGCCGACCCCACGGTCCTGTTCGAGCTGAAGCAGCTCGCGCGCAAGGCGCTCGAGGCGCCGGGCAACGAATCGCTGCTCGGGATCGAGGGGACGGCGGCGCGCACGTACTTCTCGTCGTTCACCGGCATGTTGAAGGGGCCCGGGGAGACGATCGCGACGTTCGACCTCGACGGCAGGAACCGGCGGCCGCCGAAGGACCCCGTGAACGCGCTCTTGTCGTTCTGCTACGCGCTGCTGTCGAAGGAGCTGGTGGTGGTGTTGGCGGCGGTCGGGCTCGATCCGCTGCTCGGGTTCTACCACCAGCCGCGCTTCGGCCGCCCCGCGTTGGCGCTAGACCTGATGGAGGAGTTCCGGCCGCTCATCGCCGACTCGGTCGTGGTGACGGCCATCAACAACGGCGTGGTCACCGGCGCCGACTTCGTCCGGTCGCCAGCGGGCGTGGCGTTGACGGCCGACGGGCGGAAGAAGCTCATCCATGCGTTCGAGCGGCGCATGGATCAGCTCGTGACGCACCCGGTGTTCGGGTACCGGATCAGCTACCGGAGGGTCCTCGAGGTGCAGTGTCGGCTGCTCAGCCGGGTGCTCCTCGGCGAGCTCGCGGAGTACCCCGAGTTCCGGACACGGTGAGGGGAAGCGGGATGCGGCAGACGTACATCGTGAGCTACGACATCAGCGACCCGAAGAGGCTGCGGAGGGTGTTCAAGACGATGCGCGGCTACGGCGACCACCTGCAGCTCTCGGTGTTCCGGTGCGAGCTGAGCAAGCGCGAGCTCGTGGAGGTGCGGACGAAGCTCGCCGCCATCATCCACCACACGGAGGATCAGGTACTATTCGTCGACGTGGGCCCCGTGCTCGGCCGGGGCAGCACGTCGATCAGCGCGATAGGTCGTGTCTACACGGAGCCCGAGCGCAGTGCCGTCGTCGTCTGAGACCGATCGTGCCGGCGGGTGCGAGAGGTTCGGTGGCGCCGAAACCCCGGGCACCTCTCGCGCATGGCGCAGCTCTTTGATAACTGAAGAAGAATCGGGAGGCGCCGCCGGCGACGGCGCCTCCTTCGGCCCGTCGAACCCCGGTCCAACACAAACCGCTCGCAATCCGCCGTGCAAGTCGCCAGAATCGCGCCCTTCCGGAGCGACCCCTCACCGCCGCGTCCGCGCGGCGGCCCCATTGAAGCATCGCGCTCGCGTCGCCGGCCGTGATGGTGAGCGTGGCTCACCGCCGCGTCCGCGCGGCGGCCCCATTGAAGCCACTCCCACAGCACGCGGCCACCGGTCCCCGTCGACCCCTCACCGCCGCGTCCGCGCGGCGGCCCCATTGAAGCTCCGGCGTGCTCAAGGGCCGCCCCGAGATCGTGACCGCTCACCGCCGCGTCCGCGCGGCGGCCCCATTGAAGCTCGACGAGCTGCGCCTCGACCACCTCGACGTCCGTCATCTCGCGGACTCACCGCCGCGTCCGCGCGGCGGCCCCATTGAAGCGGGGAGGATTGACATGCACAAGCCATGGATCATCCGCTCACCGCCGCGTCCGCGCGGCGGCCCCATTGAAGCCTGTAGCGCTGCGATGCCGTCAAGCGCCTTGAGGATCCTCACCGCCGCGTCCGCGCGGCGGCCCCATTGAAGCAGGAAAAGACAGCAGGATGCCGTCGGACACAAGCGTCTCACCGCCGCGTCCGCGCGGCGGCCCCATTGAAGCGAGCCCTCGGGGTTCAATATGTTCTGCACGCCGAACGCCTCACCGCCGCGTCCGCGCGGCGGCCCCATTGAAGTACGCGGCGTGTTGGCGCGCAGCTCGCGCGATGGACTCAACACCCGCGACGCACCGTCCCGATCGACGTCGCCGAGCCCCGCCTCGAGCGCCCGCTCGGCGAGCTCGCGCAGCGCCTGGTCGGCTCGGTTGCCCGGCCCGTCGGCTCCTCGCCTGAATCAGCGAAGCGGCTGCCGCAGGCGTCCCCTACGCGGAGTACCCGCAGCGAGCAGCAGGCGACCCTTGGCGTGCGCTGGCGTCGAAGCGAGCGCGGACGCATGATCTGACCGTGACCGACGCCGCCAAGTGGCGCTCGTTTGTGGCGAGCGGACCATCGTCGCCGTCGCTCCCGGCAGGAAGAAGCCCGGCTACTGGCTCGGCCGCGTCGAGTAGCCCTCAGGGATTGATCGAAGCGGTCGCCATCCTCCCATGCGTGCTCGGGCGCCCGGTAGTGCGCCTGCACATGTTGCCTTGCGGAACGGTGGACCGGCGACGATCCAGTCGATTCACCGAGTGGGGCCGGCCGTGTGTGCCGATCGCCCGCACGTGCAGCGCGGACAGCGGGGACGGCCCTCGGCGCGGGGGACGCACCGTTCGCACAGGGCGTGCAGCTCGTCGTCGCACACGACCGGCTGGGACGTCGCGGTCAGGCAGCCGGCGCAGGTGATCGCGTCGAGCGCGGTCGCGCCGGCCGGTAGGCGCAGGACGAGCTCGCCCTCGCGCTTGCGCCGCCGCACGCGCACGTGCATACGCACGGCCGGGAGCGCGACGAGCAGCAGGGCGACCGCCCCCCGCGCGCTCGCGCACGGTCCGTGAGCCCCCCGCGCCCGCTCACCTCAACGCGGCGTAGAACGCCGCCACCACGCCGAGCGCCACGATCACGATGAGCTGGATGGCGCCGCGCTGGACGGCGTCCTCGTCGTACTCGTCGATGCCGAGCTCGCGGAGGTGGACCTCGCGGTCGAGCTTCTGGTAGCGGTCCACCGCTTTCGCGACTCGCGAGGCCCCGTCTCGATCGACGTCGCCGAGCCCCGCCTCGAGCGCCCGCTCGGCGAGCTCGCGCAGCACCTGGTCGGCTCGGTTGCCGGCGAGCGCCTTCTCCTGCTTCGTGCGCTTGCCGCGGCTCACCTGGTCGGCGTGGAGAACGGCGTGGTCGACCTTGTGGAGGTACATCTGGATCGCCGAGAGATCGACCTCGTGCGACTTCTGGTGGATGCGGCGCCCGAGCTCGAGGAAGGCCGCCTCGGTGTCCTCGTAGGCCTGTTGCCGGCTCTTGACGGCCCGGCGGAGCAGCCGCTCGTTCTTGCGCCGCCGCGGCCAGCACCGGAGCGAGTAGAGAACGGCGAGGAAGCCGGGCGCGTCGCCGTAGCCGGCGAGGCGCAGCGCCTCTCCCCGGTCGGCCTCCGTCGCCTGCCGGCGCCGGCCCGTCGGCTCCCCGCCCGCCATGGCACGACCATGCTACGAGACGGGCGAGCCGCGGTCGCCTTTTCGGCGCCGTCCCGAGCCGCGGGGCGTGTCGCGCGGGGTGCTATACTTCGCAACCGATGGGCGAAGCGGCTGCCGCAGGCGTCCCGTACGCGGAGTACCTGCAGCTCGAGCGCGAGAGCAGGCTGAAGCACGAGTTCCTCGACGGGCGGGTGCGTGCCATGGCGGGAGGGACCATCGAGCACGGCCGTCTGGCCTCGCGCTTCGATCACCTCGTACGGAGCGCGCTCGGAGAACGTCCGTGCGAGGTCTTCTCGTCCGACACCAAGCTACGGATCGATGCGTCGAACCGGACGACCTACGCCGATCTCTCGGTCGTGTGCGGCCGGCTCGAGCGCTCCCGGGACGATCCGGAAGCCGTCACGAACCCCGTCGTCATCGTGGAGGTGCTGTCGGAGTCGACCGAGGCCTATGACCGGGGCGAGAAGTTCCGCCACTACCGGCGCCTCCCGAGCCTCCAGGAGTACGTGCTCATCTCGCAAGACGAGCCGCTGGTGGAAGTGTGGCGGCGAGACGGCGACGCCTGGCGGCCGACGGAGCACGGCCCCGGGGGCGCCGTGCACCTGGCCTCCCTCGACGTCTCCGTGCCCGTCGACGCGCTGTACGCGAACCCGCTCGGTGCCTGAGCCGCCCGTGGCCCGCGGGTCGTTTCCGCCGGCGCGCTCTTGACCCGCCCCGGGCCTCCTCCCAAGCTTTGCCGCCCGAACGGCCGCGGGCAGGCTCGGTTTCGCAGCGGCCACCGACGAAGGCCAGACAGGAGAAGCATGATCAGGGTAGCCGTCATCGGCGCGGGACACTGGGGTCCGAACCTCATCCGCAACTTCCACGACGCGCGAGGGAGCGAGGTGCGCTGGGTCGCCGACGCCGCCGAGGGGCGGCTCGAGCAGGTGCGCAGCCGCTTCCCCGGGGTGCGCACGACGGCTCGGGCCGAGGAGGCGATCGCGGACGACGTCGACGCCGTCGTCGTGGCCACGCCGACCGTCACGCACTACGAGGTCGTGCGGATGGCCCTCGAGCGCGGGAAGCACGTGCTCGTCGAGAAGCCGATCACGACCGACTCGTCTCAGGCCGAGGAGCTGTGCGAGCTCGCCGACCGGGCGGGCGTGGTCCTGATGGTGGGGCACGTCTTCGTCTACAACTCCGCGGTCCAGCGCGTGAAGGAGTACCTCGACGCCGGTGAGCTCGGGCGGGCGTACTACGTGTCGATGGTGCGGACCAACCTGGGTCCCATCCGCATGGACGTGAACGCGGCGTGGGATCTGGCGTCCCACGACGTCTCGATCGTGAGCTACTGGCTCGGCGCCGAGCCGACCACCGTGTCGGCGGTGGGCCACGACTGGATCAACCGGGGAGTCGAGGACGCCGTGTTCGCCACGCTGCGCTACCCGAACGACGTCCTCGTGAACCTCCACGCCTCGTGGCTCAACCCGCGCAAGGCCCGCGACATCACGGTCGTCGGGGACGAGCGGATGCTCACCTTCGACGACATGAACGGCCTCGAGCCCATCCGGATCTACGACAAGCAGGTGCTCGACGAGCGCGTGCGGCCGAGCTTCATCGACTCGATCGCGTCGTTCCGCGCCAGCGTCCGCAACGGCGACATCACCATCCCCGCGGTCACGCTCGGCGAGCCGCTCAAGGCCGAGTGTACGGAGTTCCTGCGCTGCGTGGCCGAGGGGGCTCGGCCGCTCTCCGACGGCCGGTTCGGGCTCGGGGTGGTCAAGGCGCTCGAGGCCGTGACTCGCTCGATCGCGAACAAGGGGCGGGAGGAGGAGGTCTAGATGAGCAACCACGTCCCCCTGGTCGACCTGAAGGTCCAGCTCGCCGAGATCCGAGAGGAGGTGCTCGTCGGCTTCGACGAGGTGCTCTCGAAAACGGCGTTCGTCCTCGGGCCGCACGTGAAGCAGTTCGAGGAGGAATTCGCGCGGTTCTCGGGCGTCTCGGAGTGCATCGGCGTCGGCAACGGCACCGACGCGCTCGAGATCGCGCTCCGCGCCCTCGGCCTCGCGCCCGGCGACGAGGTCATCGTGCCGGCCAACACCTTCATCGCGAGCGCGCTCGCCATCGAGCGCGCCGGGCTCCGGCCGGTGCTCGTGGACTCGGAGCCCGAGCACCACCTTCTGGACCTCGACCAGGTCGAGGCGCGCGTCGGGGCGCGCACCAAGGCCGTCATGCCCGTCCACCTCTACGGCCAGTGCGCCCCGATGGAGCGGGTCCTGGCGATCGCCGAGCGGCACGGCCTCGCGGTGGTCGAGGACGCCGCGCAGGCGCAGGGGGCCGGGCGCAACGGCACGACCGCCGGCGGGTTCGGGCGCGTCGCCGGGACGAGCTTCTACCCCGGCAAGAACCTCGGCGCCTTCGGCGACGGCGGGGCCGTCCTCACGAACGACGCCGACCTCGCGCGGCGCGTCCGCGCGCTCCGCAACTACGGGAGCGAGGTGAAGTACCACCACCCCGAGACCGGCTTCAACTCGCGCCTCGACACGCTGCAGGCGGTCGTCCTGCTCGCGAAGCTGAAGCGCCTCGCCCGCTGGAACGAGCAGCGGCGAGAGGCAGCGGCCCGGTACGGCGAGCTCCTCGGCGGCCTCTCGGGTGTGACGCGGCCGGGGACGCTCGCGGGCAACGAGCACATCTGGCACCTCTACGTGATCCGGGTCCCGGACCGCGACCGCGTCCTCGAGAAGCTACAGTCCGCGGGCATCGGCGCAGGCATCCACTACCCGGTCCCCATCCACCTGCAGGGGGCCTTCGCCCACCTCGGCCACTCGCGCGGCGACTTCCCGGTCGCCGAGCGCGCCGCCGACGAGATCCTCTCGCTCCCGCTGTTCCCGGAGATCACGCCCGAGCAGCAGGAGCGGGTCGTCGCGGCCTTGCGAGAGGCGCTCTAGCCAGCCACTCCGAACGCGCAGTACGCGCCGAGCGCTGCCGGCCTCAGCGCCAGGAGGCGAATCCTCCGACCGAACCCCGGCGCCTCGAAGGGGACGCCGACGGGGCTCTCCGGCAGCAGCCCGTGCTGGCGAGAGAACGCGAGCACCGGGACATCGAGCAGCTTGGCCACGGTCTCGGTGAGCACCCACCGCTGGAGCAGGCTGCCACCCGAGCAACCGAACCGAGCCGCGAGCGCCGGCGCCTCGGTCGTGCTGGCCTCGACGTCGCACGCCCACCCACCGTCGAGCGACGGCGGCCGCCACGCGAGGACGCGGCCGTGGGCGTCGTACGAACGGGTGACACCTGCCTCGGCCCCGTGCGACCGCGCATGGAGGACCGCATGCCCCCACCCCGCAGGCAGCGGGACCTCGGAACACCCGGTGGCACACGCCGTCACGATGTGATCCCGCCGTCGACCACGATCACCTGCCCGGTCATGTTGGCTCGCCCGAACAGCAGCATGTCGACGACCTCGACCACGTCTTCGGGATCGGTCAGCTCGCCGGTCGCCGTGCGGCGCCGGATCGTCTCGAGCTGCTCCTCGCTCAGCACCGCGGACATCTCCGACGAGAAGAACCCCGGCGCGACGGAATTCACGAGGATCCCGCGCGCGCCCACTTCGCGCGCGAGCGACCGGGTGAACGCGTCGAGACCGCCCTTCGTCGCCGAGTAGACGGTGAGGCCCTGATACCCCCGCAGCCCGCAGATCGACGTGACGTTGACGATGCGGCCGCCACGTCCCGCGAGGATCATGCGCTTCACGACCGCCTTGCTGATCACGATGGGCGCCCTCAGGTTGAGGGACAGCAGCCGGTCGATCGTGTCGGCGTCCGTGTGGGCCAGAAGGTGATCCTGACCGACCGCGGCGTTGTTGACGAGGCCCCAGATGCCACCGGCCCAGCGCTCGCTCGCGAGGACGAAGTCGGCCACGCCCTGGTCGTCCCCGGCGTCCAGCTCGACGAATCGGAGACGATCCGGGTAGTCGCCGCGGAGCCCTTCGATCTCGTCGCTGAGGCGCCGCGCGAACGTGGCCACGTGCGCTCCCCTCCCGAGCAAGCGTCGGACCAGTGTCAGGCCGAGGCCGCGGCTGCCACCGGTGACGACGACGCACCCGGTCGGTGCGGGCGGACCGTGCGCTCGATCAGCGTGTCTTTCGATTCTGCTCAATGGGTACCTGCTCGAGGAATCGCCAGATGCGGGGGACCGCCCAGTCGGGCACCCCGTGCTCCCGCGCGAACCGCGTCAGCTCGATCTCCGCCGCCGCCGTGCCGTCCCGGAGCATCGCCGGGTCGGCCACCACCTCCGCCGCGACGGCGGCCCCGACCGGCGAGCGCCGCGTGGAAACACGGCACCAGCGCACGAGCGGGTGGTCACCGACCGCCGAGGTGACGCGCGCTCGGCTCACCTTCTGCCCGCCGACGATGAGGCGGTCGTCGTTCTTCCGCCCCACGACGACGACCCGATCACCACGCACGACGACCTCGTCGCCCGAGCGGATCCAGCCTTCGACGCCGACCGAGGCGTGCCTGGATCGGATCCAGAGCTCGTCGTCCTCCACGTGCAGGCCCGGCCGTCCGGCGGGAGCATCCGTCGAGCTGCGGGACGGAGACAGCCAGCTCGCTGGAAAACCCTCCTTCCCGTCGTGGACGACGACGCCGACGCCCGCTTCCGAGGACGCGTAGATGTGGGAGATGCGCGCGTCGGGGTAGACGGTCCGCAGCATGTCGAGGACCGGCTGACGTACGGGCTCGCCTCCGAGCGTCACCTGCTCGGGCGCCAGCGCGGCGAGCCCGTCGGTCCCCACTCTCACGTGGAGGTACTGCCAGAACGTCGGCGTAGCGCTGACCGCGTCGGCGCCCGCGTCGATGCCCGCCGCCAGCACGGCCTCGGGATCGGGCGCCGCCGGCACGACGAGCTCCTGTCCCGGCACGAACATCGACAAGGTGAGGAGCTGATACCACGCGTAGGTCCCCGGCTGGTAGGTCGCCAGCCATCGCCTGGCCCGTGCGTCGACCCGTGTCGCGGTGAACAGGCTCTCCCACGTGTGAGGAACGAGCTTCGGCGTCCCCGTCGATCCCGACGTGAGGACGCAGACGCGACCGGGCACGGCGGGCTCGTGCGGATCGGCGGCCTGTGCGCGGTCGGGCCAGAGGAGCGCGTAGCCTGCACCGCGGAGCGCGTCGAGGAGCTCGGCCGTATCGGCCCCGATCGGCAACAGCACGCCGTCGCGTCGCTGGCGGAAGAACCCGACCGCGGCATCGACCAGCCTACCGGCGTCCCCGATGACCGCCACCTTCGCGCTGTCGCCTCCCATGAGAGAGACACGTCCGAGCGACTCGACGGTGCGCGCCACGCCGTCGATCCAGATTCGGTTTTGCTCCCTGAGCTGGGTCATTCAGCCCGTAGCGCCTTCGAGGAACGCACACACGTCGGCGACGGTCTCGATTCGCCGAAGTCTCGCTGCGTCGAAGTTGAGCTCCCTGCCGATCGCGTCCTCGACGCGCAGGCAGAGCTCCGAGAAGTCGAGGCTGCGGAAGCCGATCTCGCGAAGGGTCGTGGACTCGTCGAGGCTCCCCGGAGGCTTGCCCTGCTTCTCCAGGATGAGACGCATCGTCTCGACGATCTCGGTTCGGGTCACTTCGTCCTCCCATCGTGGCGCGAGCGGGCGATCTCCTCGCCGAGCCGGGCCAGGCGCTCGTGTTGGTCTTCGGGGTACCGCACGTGGAAGTGCCGCATCCACGGGTGACGCGTACCGGTCGCGAGGTCCATCAGCGCGCTCACGTGTCCGCTCACTCGGCTGTCGGGACCCGCGACGATCGCTCCCATGGGGATCTCGCCCTGGACGAGCGTGCCCGCCGCTGCGAAGGAGCCCTTGCGCATCACCGTGCCGGGCATGACCGTCGCATTGACACAGACCACGACCCCGTCCTCGAGGGTGACCGGACGCTCGATGTTCGACGGCGGCAAGGGATCATTCGTGAGCGTGACCAGCGAGTAGAGCCAGACGAAGCTCCCGATCCGGGAGCCCACCCCCACGTGCACGTAGCCGTGGCATCGGACGTGATCGCCGAATTCGCATCGGCCCTCGACGTCGCAGAACGATCCGAGCCGCAGGCGGGCGCCGGCGGTCGTTCCCTCGCGTACGAGCGTGTGGTGTCCGGTCTCGAGCCCAGCCTCGAACCGTGAGCCCTCGTACAGCACGGTATGGCTTCGAATGACGCTGCCCCGTCCGAGGACCAGTGGCTCTCCCGCGTAGGGGCCGCCGGCCGGCTGCCCGATCGAGCAGAACGGACCGACCTGGACGTCGTCTTCGAGCACCACGTTGTCGTACACGATGGTGCCCGGGCCGATCGTGACGTTGCGGCCGATGCGAGCCTCGTCCGAGACGACGGCGCCGGTCATGTGCGGACTGCTCCCGCCGCAGCGAAGCCCTTCCCGTCGACCCGCGCGACGAGCCACGGGCGGATCATCTCCCACCAGCTCAGCACCGGCTTCATCTTCGTATACGCCCCTCGTTCCGGATATCGCATCGTGATGGGCACTTCCTTCCAGCGGATGGTGCCGTCGAGGATCACCTTGGCGTAGAGGTAGTACTCGAAAGAGTAGGTGTTCAACCACTCCGCCCGCCAGTCGAACTCCGCCCGCTGTAGGATATCGAGCCTGAACGCACGGTACCCGCAGGTCATGTCGGTGAGGGTCGCGCCCGTGAGGGCGCGGACCATGTGGTTGGTCAACGGGATCGCCCGCTGGCGAAACCACGGAAGATTCGGGGAGGCTCCGCCCGGGAGGAACCGGCTGCCGGTCACGTAGTCGGCCTCGCCGGAGAGGATGGGATCGAGCACGCGGTGCATCTCGGCAGGCAGCATCTTGCCGTTGGCCGCGAGGCCTCCGAGGACGTCGTACCCCCGCTCGAGCGCCCAGTCGGCGGCCACCATGATCGCGCGCCCGACGCCCATGTTCCGTGGGAGACGAACGGACGGGTACCCGCTCTCCCGGACCATCCGCTCGGACCCGTCGTCGGATCCGTTGTCGACGAGCAGCATCGTCTCGCACGGAAGCTCGAGGCTCCCGAGCTCGGCGAGCACCCTCGGGAGCTCCCGCGCCTGGTTGAAGACGGGTATGAAGAAGACACTCTTCATGCGAGGCCATGCACCGGCGTGCTCCCGGGGGGCTGCAATCTAACGTCGGGACATGGGCCGAGCAAACGCCGGGCTCGCTCGGGCAGCGGCGACGGTCCATTCGCCGCGCGGTACGGGGGTCCGGCTCGAGCCGCTCTGATCAGTCCTCTTCGGTGTCCTCCTCGCCGGGTACTTCGAGGAGGCCGCGGACGGTGGCGACGAACGCGTCGCCGAAGAGCGGCTTGACCGCGAACCGGTCGGCCCCGAGGCGGGAGAGGAGCCGCCAGTCGTCCGCGCTCCCGCGCCCGCTGAGGACGATGATGGGCATCGCGTCCGTGCGAGGGTCGGACTTGAGCGTCGCGGTCAGCTCCACGCCGTTCATGCCGGGCATGTCGAGGTCCACGATCGCCAGGTGCGGCAGCCGGCGGCGGACGACGGCGAGGGCGCCGGCGCCGTCCGAGCAGGTCTCGACGACCGCCCCCGGGAACGCGCGGGCGAGCAGCCTCGACACCAGCGCGCGATGGTCGGCGTCGTCGTCGACCACGAGGACCCGGAGCCGCCGCGGGATCCGCCGCGCCGTCTCCGCCGCGACGCGCAGGGTTCGGCCGAGCTCCCCGGCGCTCTGCGGGCGGCGCACCGGGTCCTTGTCGAGCGCCCGCAGGAGCGCGTTCTCGAGCCGGGGTGGGATATCGGGCGCGAGCTCGCGCGGCGGCGGGACGGGCGCGGACGCGTGGAGGCCGAGCATCTCGTCGATGTCCTTCGTCACGAACGGCGGCCTGCCGCAGAGCAGCTCGTAGGCGACGACCGCGGCCGAGTACACGTCGGCGAGGGGGAGCATCGCCGGTGGCACCGGCCGCCCGGTGGCGAGCTCCGGGGCGATGTAGGCCGGCGTCCCCCAGAGGCCGGGGACCCGGACCTCGTTGCCGTCGAGGAGCCGCGCGAGGCCCAGGTCCATCAGCGCGACGCGGCCGCCGTCGGCCAGCATCACGTTGCTGGGCTTGACGTCGCCGTGGACGAGCCCCGCCCGGTGGACGGCGTCGAGCCCGCGGCAGAGGCGCTCCACCACGTCGAGCGCGCGCGTCGCGCCGAGCCCGCCCTCCCACGCCACGTCGTCGAGGGTGCGGCCGGGGACGTGCTCCGTCACGAAGTACGGCAGATCGACGTGCACGCCGAAGGCGTACACGTCGAGCACGTTCGGGTGCCGCACGCGCGCGAGGGCCCGCGCCTCGCTCGCGAAGCGGTCGAGCAGGTGGGCGCGTTCCACCCACCGCGGCCGCACCATCTTGATCGCCACGTCCCGCAGGAGGCGGTCGTCGTGCGCGCGGAAGACGACGCCCATCCCGCCTTCGCCGAGCACGCCGGTGATCACGTAGCTCTCCCCGATCCGGTCTCCGAGGCGGGGCATCGGTGGAATTCGGGGGGGGCGTTCGCGAGGCGCGTTCCTCACACGGCGCGCGATTGCATCGGTCGTTCCACCACGGAAGCCACGGCAGCCGGCCCGGGCGTGGCGAGACGTCACGTGGACGATCGTCGCAGAGAGACCGCCTGTCGCGGCAAGACCGCCACACCCCGCGTGGGGCATTCCCCTGTCCACGTACGAGCTCGAGCTCGCCGATCTCCGGCTCGGTCTGGTCGACTGCCTCGTCGCCGCGGTGGCGGAGCGGCGCCGTGCGTACACCGTGCTCACCACCGACCGTCGCGACTTCGCGGCCCTCCGTATCGGACGCGCCTACCGCCAAGCGCTGACCCTCGTGCCGTGAGCAACACCGGCTACGGTGCGCCTGGTGGACTGCACGGTCGTGCCTACTTCTCGAGGCGCTCTTTCCAATAGCAAGGCTCTCGCCCTTTGGCCGCGAAGGCGAGGATCGTGAGCTTGGCGTCGTGGGTCAGGACGATGAGGGAGAAGCCGAACTTGCGGATCCTGAAGCGCTGAAGGTCGTGGCCACCGGGCATGACGATGTCGGTACCGCTCCGGGGGAATCGACGGATCTGGGCGAGCTTCCGCTCGTACGCCTGCCGGAGCTTCTTGCCCCAACCGGGACGGGCCGCTTCGACCTTCGCGACCTCCTCGAGGAGCTCTTGCCGCGCCGCGGGGTGGGCGTCGATCTTGCGCCGCGGCATCAGCCGTAGCGCTCGCGCAGCTCGTCCGCTATAGCGTCCGCGTCGACGAGCTCGACCTCACCGCGCTCGACCTCCCCGATGCGCTCTGCGAGCTCGGCCTGCCATTCCTCGCTGAGCTCCTCGTCGTCGTCAGCGTCGCGCATGCGCTCGACGAGCACCTCCGCGAGCCAGCGCTGATCGTCTTCCGAGAGCTTGTCGAATTGCTCGAGGAGCCTCTTCGCCGCGTCGGTCACCAAGAGAATCGTACGTCGCACGGGGAGACGACGCCAGCCGCACGCGGAGCGAGCCGAGAAGCCAACCTGTGGCGAATCGTCAGTGGGGCGGGTGAGACCACTTGGCGCTGCAAGAGACCACGGCCTGGGCCTTCCCCTATACTGCACGCGCCCTGCTTGGCATCGCCGATGCCGCGTCCGAAGGAACCAGTGATGTCCATCCGCGTCCGAAGAGAAGAGGCGCTCGCCTACCACCGGGAAGGCCGACCCGGGAAGATCGAGGTCGTACCGACGAAGCCGGTCACGACGCAGCGCGACCTGTCGCTGGCCTACTCGCCCGGCGTGGCCGAGCCGTGCCGGGAGATCGCCGAGGACCGGGAGAAGGTCTCCCTCTACACGTCGCGCCGCAACCTGGTCGGCGTCGTGAGCAACGGGACCGCGGTGCTCGGTCTCGGCCACATCGGGCCCTACGCCGCGAAGCCCGTGATGGAGGGCAAGGGAGTGCTCTTCAAGCGGTTCGCCGACATCGACGTCTTCGACATCGAGGTGGACGAGACCGACCCGGACCGCTTCGTCGACGTCGTCGCGGCGCTCGAGCCCACCTTCGGCGGCATCAACCTCGAGGACATCCGCGCACCCGACTGCTTCGTCATCGAGCGGGAGCTGCGCCGGCGCATGCAGATCCCCGTCTTCCACGACGACCAGCACGGGACGGCCATCATCAGCGCCGCGGCGCTCCTGAACGCGGCGGAGCTGCAGGACAAGCGGCTCGAGGACCTGCGCGTCGTCTGCATCGGGGCGGGCGCAGCCGCCATCGCGTGCATGGAGCTCTGGGGGCTGCTCGGCGTACGGCGGGACCACATCGTCATGGTGGACCGCCGAGGGGTCGTCAAGGCGGACCGGGAGGACATGGACGAGTGGAGGGCCCGGTTCGCCCGCCCCGCCGACGATCCGCGGAGCGCGCTCGAGGACGCGTTCGACGGGATGGACGTGATGATCGGCCTCGCCAGCGGGGGGCTCGTGACAAAGGACATGGTCCGGCGGATGGCCGAGCGCCCGATCATCTTCGCGCTCGCCAACCCGGACCCGGAGATCGCCTACGAGGACGCGATGAGCGCCCGCCCGGACGCGATCGTCGGGACCGGCCGGAGCGACTACCCGAACCAGGTGAACAACGTCCTCGGCTTCCCGTACATCTTCCGAGGCGCGCTCGACGCCGGCGCCCGCACCATCAACGAGGAGATGAAGCTCGCGGCGGCGCGGGCGCTCGCCGGGCTGGCCCGCGAAGAGGTGCCCGAGTCGGTCCTGAGCGCGTACGGCGGCGAGACGCTGAAGTTCGGGCCCGAGTACATCATCCCGAAGCCCGTGGACGAGCGCGCGCTCTACTGGGTGGCCCCGGCCGTCGCGGAGGCGGCGATCGAGACGGGCGTCAACCGCTACGAGCTCGACGTGGACGGCTACCGGGAGGAGCTCTCGCGCAAGCTGTCGCCGACCCGGCGCGTGATGTGGAAGATCACCGGGGTCGCGCGCTCGACGCCGAAGCGGATCGTCTTCCCCGAGGGCGAGGAGGACAAGATCCTGCGCGCGGCGCAGATCATCGTGGACGGAGGGATCGCCCGGCCCATCTTGATCGGCCGGCCGAGGGTCGTCGCCGAGCGGAGCGCCCAGCTCGGAGTGAGCCTCGATGGAGTCGAGATCGTCGACCGCACGAACCTCCCGCGTCTGCACGACTACGTGGAGACCCTCTGGCAGAAGCGGCGGCGCAAGGGCCTCACGCGGGTGCAGGCCCGCAAGAACCTCGAGCGGAGCCGCACGTACTACGGGATGATGATGGTCCACCGGGGCGACGCCGACGGGCTCGTCTCCGGGCTCACGGGAAACTACCCCGACACCATCCGCCCCGCGCTCCAGATCATCGGCGTGCGGAGCGGCCTCCGACACGCCGCCGGGCTCTACATGGTCATCACGAAGGACGACGTGAAGTTCCTCGCGGACACGACCATCAACATCGAGCCCGACGCGGAGACCGTGGCGGAGATCGCGATCCTCGCCGCCGATCTCGTCCGCGAGCTGGCCATCGAGCCGCGGGTCGCCATGCTGTCGTTCTCGAACTTCGGCGACGCGCCGCACCCTTCCTCGAAGAAGATGGCGCGCGCCACCGCCATCGTGAAGAAGCGGCGGCCGGACATCGTCGTGGACGGGGAGATGCAAGCGGACGTCGCGCTCTCGCCGGAGCTGCGCGCGCCCTACCCGTTCAGCACGCTCTCGGGGTCGGCCAACGTGTTGATCTTCCCGAACCTGGACGCGGGCAACATCGCCTACAAGCTGCTCTCGGCGACCGGCGGAGAGGTGATCGGGCCGCTCGTGCTCGGCATGCGCAGGCCCGTGAACGTGCTCCAGCAGAACACGAGCGTCTCGTCGATCGTCCACATGGCGGCGATCACCGGGGCTCGCGCCGTGCGCATGGAGCGCGACGGCCTCGAGTCGCTCGACCCGGAGAGCGACGAGGCTACGCCTTCTTGAAGAGCTGGTTCAGGGCCCAGACCTCGAGGGCCCGCAGGCTCCCGAACTGGACGCCGACGCCCTCGCTCGTCACCCACCGCACCACGACGGGCACCTCCGTCTGCTCCTTGAGCGCGGGCAGGCGCATCCGGACCCGCGCCTCGCTGCCCACGGCGGGCATCGTGCCGGAGGCGTCGACGAACATGCCGCCCAGGCTGATGTTCCGGGTGGTACCCTCGAGCTCGCGGTCGCCGTGGACGATGACCACGGGGATCTGACGGTCGTAGCGCTCGTGTACTCGGCGGCCGGATTCGTCCTGCGACATGCTGGGGCGAGGAAGCTAGGTTTGGCGAACGAAAGAGTCAAGCAGGGCCGTCGCGGCGCGCTCGGGCGGCTCTCGGAGGGCGGCGCGGCGGCCCTCCTCTTCGTGCTCGCGGTGGTCGCGGGGGTCGCGATCCTGGCCGTCCCGCGGCCGGTGGCACCGGTCGAGACACCGGGCCTGCACCTCGCGCCACGGGACGTCGCGGCCGTGAACGGGCGAGACGCGCGCCTCGCCCGAGACGCACCTCGTTTCGCGGAGGCCGACGCGCTCCGCCGGATGTACCGCGAGCACGGCCGCGCCGAGATCCACGGCGAGACGCAGAGCTCGGCGCGCCGGCGGGCCGGCGGCCTCGCAGCGGCCACGCGGAGCTTCCGGGAGGCGCGCGGAGACGGCGCGCTTTGGGCGCTTCGCGCCGAGGCCGTGCGCGCGCTCCCGGCGGCGCTGGCCGCCGAGGACGGCGAGGAGCGGCAGGCTCTGCTGGGGACTTTCGAGCGCGTGCTCGGCCGGTACGGCGGGACGGAAGCCGCGCCCGACTTCGTCGTGCGGACCTTGTTCGTCGCCCGCTGGAACGCCGCTCACGGCCTCCCGCTCACCGAGGGCATGGAGCCGGCCGAGCTGCGCGCCTACTGGGGCTGGCTCGCCCTCGAGGTCGAGGACGCCCCGCTCGATCGGCGCCTCGCCGCCCTCGAAGGCTACGAGGCGGCCGGCGGCGAGCGGGCGGAGGAGGCCCGGGGGGCGCTCCTGTACCGCGCGGGCCGGCCGATCGCCGCCGCGGAGGCGTTCGAGCGGGCCTACGGGGAAGAAGGGACGCTTCGGCTACGTAATCTCGCGCTGGCAGCGCTTTCGACGGCCTCGGCCGAGTGGTAAGGTGTGCCGCCAACCGGTGGGGATGCTCGGGTGAAGATCAACCTGCGGAAGAGTCTGTTCATCCTTCCGAACCTGTTCACCTGCTCCAGCATCTTCTGTGGCTTCTACGCCATCCTCATCTGCGCGGCCGAGCCCGGCGGGGACGACTTCTACCGCGCCGCCCTGCTGATCGTGTTCGGGATGTTCTTCGACACGATCGACGGGCGCGTGGCGCGGCTCACCAAGACGCAGAGCGCCTTCGGCGTCCAGCTCGACTCGCTCGCCGACGTCGTCTCGTTCGGCGTCGCGCCCGCGGTCCTGGTCTACCGCTGGTCGCTGCACGAGCTCGAGGTGCTCGGCGTGTTCGTGTGCTTCGCGTACGTGGCGGCCGGCGCGATCCGACTCGCGCGCTTCAACGTGCTCGCGATGGGCGAGTCGGGCGCTCCCAAGAAGCCGGGGAAGTACATCCTCGGGCTGCCCATCCCCGGCGCGGCCGGCATCCTCGTCTCCCTGGTCGTCGCGAACCACGCGGTGGCCGGCGAGCTGCCGGGCTCGCCGCTGCTGATGACCGGCGTCGTCACCGCGCTCGCGTTCTTCATGGTGAGCTCGATCAAGTTCCGGTCGTTCAAGGACCTGAAGCTCTCCTGGCGGGCGGTGACGTTCGTGGCGCTCGCCATCGGGAGCAGCGCGGCCGTCGCGATCCGCTTCCACGTCTCCTTCGCCCTGGTCTGGCTGCTCACGAGCTACATCCTGATCGGGCTCCTCGAGGCCGTGCTGAACCTGTCGCGCCGTGGCCTGAGCCGCGGACGCCGCCTGGCAAGCCGCGTTCGGGTCTCCGACGAAGAGGAAGTCGAGCCCGAGACGCGCATCCAGGGCTCATGAGGCGGATCGTCGGCGCCTGCGCGGCCGGCGCGCTCCTCGCGTGGGGCTGCGGAGGCGAGCCGCTCGAGGAGAGCTGTGACGGCGAGCGCGTCCGCGGGTGCGATCCGTACGCCTACGCCGTCGTGCGGAGCGCGACGGTGGAGCCGGCGATGATCCGCGTGGGCGATCCCACGCCGGAGGGCCGGGCGCACGTGCGCGTCGAGTACGACTCCTGCGGCGCGGACGCCCCGGGGGCCCACCGCATCGCCATGCTCGCGCGCACCTCGCGCGCGGGCCTCTCGGACGGGGGTGAGTCTCTGATGGTGATCGCGCTCGAGGAGCTCCGCGACGACGGCTCTACCTTCGGGGATGACACGGCGCGGGACGGCGTCGTGGACGTGACGGTGCCGAACCCGTTCTTCGAGCTCCCGGAGAGCCGCACCTTCGACCTCCGCTTCGAGCCGCGCCTCGGCTCGTGCGTCGGCGAGGCTGCGGAGATCGAGTACACCACGGGCGAGCGCTGGGAGCCCGACGCGGGGATCTGAGCCGAGCCCGTCCCGGGGTCAGCGGCGGCGCGGGTTCTCGTACACGCTGACGATGGGGACGCCGTCGTAGGCGAGGACCTTGGCGGGCCGGACGGTGCCGAAGGCCACCCACGCCTGGAAGTCCACCTCGGCGAAGTGGTGCTCGTGGTGGACGAGCACGAAGTCGGCCGACGCCATGTTCCCGGTCGCGCGGATGTTCGGCGGGATCATCCCGTCTCGCTGCGTCATTACCCACGACTGGTGGGTCGCGTCGCAGATCCACACCGTCCCGCCGTCCGGCATCTGCTCGCGGAACCAGTCGGCGAGCGCGCCGTGGGTGAAGCCCCAGAACTGGCGGTTCATGCCGTCGTCGGCCGCGCCGGGGACGCCGCCGGCGAGGTAGCCGTAGTGCGAGAGCCCGAAGGGATGGCTATGGGCCGTCTCGGCGGCGGCGGGAGCGAGGAGCAGCGCGGCGCACAGGCTGCGGACGGTCCAGCGGGCGAGGGGGATCCGGCCGCGGACGAGGCGGCGCACGGCGCGCGTCACGTGGCAGAAGGCGAGGCCCGCGAACATGCACAGGAAGGGATAGGCCGGGAACCAGTGCTTGGTGCCGCCGAAGATCGGGGAGGACGGAAGGGAGATCACGACGAGCGGCGCCAGCATGGACCCGAAGAGGAGCACGTCGGTGCGCGCGCGACCCGGCTTCACGCGGCCGCGCGGCCAAAGGCGCGTCTCGAGGCCCGGCGGAAGCAGCGCGCGGGCGCGCAGGCCGATGCCCACGAGCGCGAGCGCGAGCGTGGTCATGGGCACGGTGTACGCCGTCATGACCCACGGGAAGGAGACGGGGAACGGGGGCTGGAAGTAGTTCACCCCGAAGTAGGCCATGTTGTAGTAGTCGTGGTGCACGTGGAAGCGCACGTACTCCTCGATGCGCGCGACCGTGTCGTTCCACAGCCAGGGCCACAGCCCCACGAAGATCGGCGGGCCGAGCAGCAGCATCGACGGGAGCCACCACGGGACGAGGCTCAGGCGCTTCGGTGCGCCGCCGCGGCGCGCGCGGACCTCGGCGACGGCGGCCCAGCCCCAGTGGACCAGGAACACGCCCGGGAGGATCCACGCGTTGTGCTTCGTCGCGAGCGCGAGCCCGTAGACCAGGCCCGTCGCGAGCGCCCAGCGCCGGCTCGCCAGCGAGCGCCAGTAGCAGTACGTGACGAGCACGATCATCAGGACGATCGGGATGTCGAAGCAGTCCAGGTGCGCGTGGTAGAAGGGCCGGGGCAGGAGCGCGAACGCGGCCGCCGCGAAGGCCCCGGCCTGCCGGCCGTACACGCGGGCTCCGAAGACGTAGATCACCCAGAGGAGGAGCCCGGCCGCGACCATCCCGGGGAACCGGACGGCCATGCCCCGCGTGGTGAAGACGTCCCACTTCTCGTGCGCCATGAGCGACAGCGCGAAGGCCGTCTTCACGAGCGAGGGGTGCTCGTGGTTGTAGCTCCACGGCCCGTCGATGGCCTCCTGCTCGCTCGCGGCGCCGAAGTCCTCCGCCGCGTGCCGGAACCAGCCGGCGTACCGCTCGGCCGCCACGACGTAGAAGCTCTCGTCGCGGGACATCGCGAGGTCGAGCGACGTCGCCATCAGGAGCGCGACGTAGGTCGTGGCCAGCATCAACCCGACGAGGTGGTCCCGGGTGCCGAGCCGGCGCATCATGGCGCCTCCCGCCGCGGGCCCCTGCGCGTCGTCCCGGACCAACAGAAGGTGCGCAGGTGCGGCTCCGGCGCCATGACGTCGACGGTCACGTCCCCGCGCGCGTCGGGCGGCGCCCCGGGGCCGAGCGCCGATCTCGGGTCGACCTCCATCCGCTTCCAGCCGTCGCCGTCGCGGTGGATCATCCGGCCCGCCTCGACGCCGTTCACGCGCACGGTGACGTACACCTCGCCGTGCTCGCGCATGCGCTCGTGCTCGTAGTAGACGCCCCCGTAGAAGATGAGCCGCTCGCCGAGGGGCACGTCGCGGAAGGTCGCGCGGACCGGCTCGAGCCCCGCGGGGTGCTGCCAGATGCAGTGGCGCGGCCGGAGGTCCAGGTCCTCGGTCACCGTCTCGCCGACCCAGAGCCAGGGGCGCCGGAGGTCGCACTGGTGCCGCTCGGCGGGCGTCATGGCCCCGGCCCCGAGCCCGCCGCCGCTCGCCCTGCCACGGGCCTGCCAGCGGCACGGGACGTCCGCGCCGTTCTGGACGAGGACGACCTCGGCCTCCCGGACGTGCTCGGTGAAGTCGTAGAGCACCGGGCTCGGCCCGAGGTCCCACCGCCGGACGCGCACGCGGCCGAAGGGGCGGTCCAGCGCCGGCGGCTCGGGCGGCTGCTCGGCCGCGTCGTGGCCGCGGATCGAAAGCACCCAGAGGCGCTCGAAGCCGGCCGTGTCACTCCGCCCCGCCTCTCGGAACGAGATCCGATCGCCGAGGTGCGCGCGGAGCAGGGGGTCGGCCCAGCGCGGCGCGACCGCGATCAGGTCCTCGGGCCGGTCGTCGGCGCGGACGAACGCCGCGGCGGCCTCCCAGTCCTCGTCCGCGGGGACACGCGCCCGGACGACGAAGTGCCCCACGAGCTCCACCACGGCCAGGACGAGCAGGGCGAGCCAAAAGAGGGCCGCCGGGACACGGCGCGTCGTCTCGGCCGGCGGAGACTCGCCGGACGACGGGGTCGGCTCGTCGGCTTCGGATCCGGCCATGGGAGGCGGAGCATCTGGCCTCGAATGGCCCCCGTCAAGGCGGCGGCTACTCGTACGAGGTGCAGGTGAACTGCAGCTCGAAGCCGGTGAGGGTCGGGCTGACGGTCCGGTCGGTCGACGCGAGCAGCACGGCGGTCACGCGCAGGTACGGCTTGAAGTTCGTCAGCCCGCTCGAGACGAGCAGGCTCCCGACGTCGATGGGCGAGGTGGAGGGCGGGACGGTGACCGTCGCCGGGGTCGCGCTCGGAAGGCCCGCCAGCGTGTCGGAAGTGCGGAACTCGAACCGGATGCGCGAGTCCGGCGGCGTGGACGCCGTCCAGGAGAGCTCTCCCCAGTCGGGCCGCTGCGGGGGGATCTCGCAGCGCGTGGTGGAGTCGTAGTCCCGCCAGTAAGAGCCCGACGGTGGGTACGTCGGCACCTCGGGCGGGACGACGATCCGGACCGGGATGGTGTCGAGCACGTAGGTGCCGTCGCCGACGACCTCGATCCAGAAGTCGAAGACCTGGGGGACCGTGGTCGGCATCACGAAGTCGTTCCGGAACGACACGCGGAAGTCGACCATCGTGCCGGGGAGGCACTGGAGGAACGTGCTGCCGCTGATCCCGGTGCAGCGGCCCGTCGGGAAAGAGACGGCCGCGATGGCTTCGACGAACCCGCGCTCGTCGATCGCGGTGGCGGTGTTGTCCACGGCGCGCGCGCTGACGTCCATCCGCGAGTAGTTGGCGAGGTCGACCACGGCGTCGACGACGGCGTCCGACAGCCCGGTCCCGCTCGAGCTGATCGAGAAGACGTAGGGCGAGCCCGAGCTCGACACCGAGCCCGTGACGTTGGCGAGCGCGACGGCGTCGGAGTGGCCGTAGCTTCCGCCCGAGTGCACGGTGATCACCCGCACACCGGCCGCTGTCAGAGCGCCGACCGACGCGGCCCAGGAGGGAGCCGTGAAGCCGAGGGTGGAGCTGCTGTAGCCGTATCCGTACGGCCCGTTGTGGAAGGGAGCGTCGGTGAACAGGATGACGATCGGGATGGTCCCCGGGCGGAAGCAGGGATAGCCCCAATGCCCGGCCGGACAGCCGGTGCGAGCGCCGAGGTAGCTGCCCAGGCCGTTCCCCGAGGCGATGGCGTACAGCGCCTGGCTCTGGCTCTCGGGACCGTCGGATCCGGCGTGCAGCGCCAGCGCGTTCACCGCGGTCTGGGTGGCGGTCACGCTCGAGGTGATGTCCTGGAGGTTCCAGTAGACGCGGTCGTAGTAGTAGTAGCCGTACGGGTTCACGGGGTAGTCGTCGTGGTAGCCGACCCCGAACCAGGCGTCGGGGATGGTGCAGCGGATGGCCCCGATGATGCCGCCCGGACAACCGGCGATGTAGGTTCCGGTTCGGAGACCGCTCTTCAGGTTCGAGATCTCGCCTCCCATGGACCCGGTCGTGTCCATGAGGAAGTAGACGTCGGCGGTCCGCACGCGGACGGAGAACTCGAGCGGGTCGATCTCCGTCGGGCCCCCATAGGCGAGCGTGTGATAGAAGCCGTCGTCGGTCGCGCTCCCGTCGCACGGAGCGCGCCACCCGGTCCCGGGACACTCGTCGCCGGCGTCCGGGACTCCGTCGCCGTCGCCGTCGGGGATCGTCGACGACGTGCCGGTGTCCTCCAGCGTGATCCCCGCCTCGCTCGGATCGTAGACGACCCCCGTCGAGTTGCCGGAGGTCAGATCGGTCGTCGTCGGGTAGTCGCGGGCGACCGAGCAGTCCGGGTTGCACGGGTTGCACGGGGAGGGTCCGTCGACGAGCGCGGTGGGCAGGCTGATCGTGTAGTCGCGCAGCGTCTCGCAGGCGCTCCACGCACCGCCCCGGCAGTACATCGCCCCTTCGTGGCAGAGGAGATCACCTCCGCCGGCCGGCTCCGGGTTCCCGTAACACGTGACGGGCTCGGCGCCGGGCTCGCACGGGCAGCCCTCCTCGGGCCGCGCACAGCCCCCCCCGTCCGGGCCGGCGGCCCACCGCGACCCGCCGAGGTCCGCGCCTTCCCCACCGGCCTCCCCGCAACCCGCGAGGGCGACCACGCCGATGAGGACGTACAGCCTTCTCATGCCACCCCTCTCCTCAGAGGACACGACCGGCCGCCAGACGTGCAAGGTCCGGGCCTCTCTCGGAGGTGACGGAATCACTCTATTTCGTGCGGTTTCGAACGTACCCACGCCCTGTATCGTTGCGGGAATACGAAAAACTTGCGGACCTCAGCCGAGCGGGCGCTCGATGCAGCGGGGGGCGCCGCCGCCCGGCGGGCTCGCGCACAGGCCGCGACCGGAGCACTCCGAGGTGGCGCTGCAGGAGCCGCCCGCCGGCACGCACTCGGCGTTCCCGTCGCCCCACGTGTCGAGGCACTCGAAGCCCGAGTCGCAGTCGCCCGCCGAGGCGCACGGACCGTATCGCCCACAGGCGGGCGTGAGGAAGGTGGGGTGTACACCGCAGACCTCGCCGGAGGCGGGGCAGTCGGCGTTGGTGGTGCACGCGGGGCCTTCCATCGAGCACTGCCGCTCCCCGTCGCCGTCCACGTCGACGCAGCGGCCGAACCCGAAGCAGCCGTCGCCGCCCTCGGAGCACGCCTTGCCGATGTAGACGCAGAAGGGCACGGTGGCGGCCGTCCAGTGACAGAAGAAGCCGTGCGGACAGTCGGTGCCGGGACCGCACCCGATGCGCCGATCGACGCACGCCTTGGAGCTCGGATCGCCCTCGCACGCGAAGCCGAGGGGGCAGTCCCTCGAGTCGGCGCAGCCGCCGAGCGCCGGCACGCAGGCGCCGCCGGTGCAGTTGCTGGTCACGGGACAGTCGGCGTCCGAAGCGCACCTCGCTCCAGCGGGCTGGCACGTCATCCCGCCGCACCCGTTCGAGAGGCAGGACTCGCCATCGGGGCAGCTCCCCGACGTGCAGCCCGCCACCCCCGAGTCCATCGCACAGGGATCGAAGGCGGCCGCGTCGAGGTCGGTCGTCGCATCCGGCAAGGTGCTCGAACCGTCGTCGAAGGGGCCGGCGTCGGTGCCGCCGCCCGCGTCCATGGTGCCCGCGTCCATTCCGCCGCCGTCGGCCGAGCCGCCGCCGTCCTCGCGAGCGCCCCCGTCCTCGCCGGCGTCCACCGGTCCGCCGTCGCCCTCTTCACCGGCGTCCGGCCGAGGCCCCGCGTCGGGACGCGGGCCGGCGTCGAACCCCGCGGGCGGGGCCCTCTCGTCATCGCCGCAGGCCGCCGAGAGGAGCGCCACGAAGAGCAGCGGGATCCATCCGCTCGGGCTCAGTCGCATGCCACCCTCGCGGCGCGGAGCGTGGTGGTCGTCCCCTCGATGTCGGACCACGTGATGAGGACGGTCGCGTCCGGCGCGACGGCGACGCTGGTCCGACCTCCCGTCGAGGCCGCCTCGGCGATGTCGCCGTCGACCACCACGTCGCCGATCGAGTCGACGACGAGCAGGCGGATCATCGGCGTCGTCCGCTCGCCGGCGGGCAGGGCCCGGTAGGCCACGACGTATCCGGGACCGAGCGCGTCGATCGACGGGTCGGTGCCTCGCTCGTCGGCGCCGATCGTGAGCGACCGCTCGGGCAGCGTGTCGGACACCGACCCGGTCGGCGTGACGGCCCGGAAGCGAACCTCGGGGCGCACTCCGCTCACCATGACGCCGAACACCACCGCGCCGCCGCTCTCGCCGAGGTGCGCGTCGACGGTGCCGTCCGAGTTGCCCTCCGTGTCGACCGTGACGGGGTCGCCGGCGCTCGCGCCGGTCGCGTCGAGCGGGACGACGATCACGTGGGACGCGCCGGCGCGGGTCTCCGCCCAGGTGAGGGCGTAGCCGCCCGACCGTGGGGTGAGGATCGGCTCGGCCGGCGAGAGCGGCGGCGCCGAGACGGTGCTGGGCGAGCCCGATGGCGCGCCCGCCGCCGATAGCATCCGCGAGCGCGCGATCCGCGTGCCGCCCACCATGTCGTCCTCGACCCACGCCGCCAGGACGCCCGATCCGGAGCGGACCAGCGCCGGGTTGTCGTCCCGCAGCGTCGAGGTGGTGATCTGCTGCGCCGAACCGGTGGCCGCGCCGTCGGTCCCGATCGGGCGCGCCCACACGTCGAAGTTGCCGCTCGAGTTGTCGTACCAGGCGACCAGGAACGAGTCGCCGAGCGAGAGCAGCGCGGGACCGCGCGACAGCGCGTAGTCGTCGGTGATCTGCACCGCGTCCGACGGGTCGCCGGCGAGCGGAACAGCACGGAACCACACGTTGTTTGCGCCATCCTGGCTCGCGGTCCAGGCCACCCCGAACCCGACGGCCCGTGCGGCGACCGGGACCGTGCGCGGCTGCACCCCGACCTCCTCGGCCAGGTCCCAGACGTCGGCGGGGCCGAGGACGCAGGTCGGGCCCGACCCTGCGTCGAAGCCCGTGCCCCCACCGTCACCCGCGTCGAGGGCCCCGTCCGGACCGCCGTCGCGGGGACCCGAGTCGGTCCGCGGCCCCGAGTCGATCCGTGGACCGGCGTCGGTGCCCGGAGGAGGCGGCCTACCCTCGTCGTCGCCGCAGGCGCCGAGCAGGGCGGCGACGAGAGCCATCGAGCCAAGCAAGCTACGCCGGAGCATGGCACTCCATGCTACTCGTTCGCTGGCGTGAGCGCACCTTCGCGGGGTCCCGGGCTTGACGCGGCCGACGGTCGGGGAAAGGGTGCCGGTGTGACGGTCGACGACCGAGCCCTCGTTGAGATCGCGCGGAACCTACCGGATGGGGCGGTCATCACCGACCGCGACGTCGTGGCCCAGTACGCGGGGGACGAGAGCGAGGTGGCGCCGCGGATGCCCGGGGCGGCCGTGCGCGTCTCGTCCGCGGCCGAGGTGGCGGCCGTGATGCGGGTCGCGAGCGAGCGCCGCGTCCCGGTCACGGCGCGGGGCGGCGGGACCGGCCGGGTGGGGGGCGCCGTACCGGCCCGGGGCGGCCTCGTCCTCGCGTTCGAACGGATGGCCGCGATCCGGGAGATCGATCGCGGGGAGATGGTCGCGGTCGTCCAGCCGGGGGCGAGGACCCTGGCGGTCCAGGCGGCCGCGGAGGAGGTGGGGCTCTTCTACCCGCCCGATCCGAACTCGCGCGCGAGCTGCACCATCGGCGGGAACGTCGGGACCAACGCGGGCGGGCCGCGGGCGTTCAAGTACGGCGTGACGCGCGAGTATGTGCTGGGGCTCGAGGTCGTCACGGCGTCGGGCGACGTGCTCCGGCTCGGGCGCCGCACCCGCAAGGGCGTGACCGGCTACGACCTCACGGCGCTGGTGGTGGGGAGCGAGGGCACGCTGGCGGTCGTGACCGAGGTGACCCTGAAGCTGATCCCGGCACCCGAGGCGGTGGCGACGCTCCTCGTGCTCCTGCCGGACGAGGCGGGTATCGAGCGCGCGGTGAGCGCCGCGATCGCCCGGCAGCCGATGCCCCGCTGCGTCGAGCTGCTCGACGAGCAGACCCTCGCGGTGGTCCGGCCCACGGCCTCGGTGCCCATCCCGGCGGCCGCGCGCGCCATGCTCATCGTCGAGCTCGACGGCGTGGCGGAGAGCCTCGACCGAGAGGTCGAGCGGTGCGGCAACGCCATGCAGGACGCGGGCGCGCTCGACGTGCTGGTCGCGCGCCACGGCGGCGACCGCGAGCGGCTCTGGTCGGCGCGCCGCGAGATGTCACCGTCGCTCCGCAAGCTCGCGCGGAACAAGATGAGCGAGGACGTGGTGGTGCCGCGCACCCGCCTGGCGGAGCTTCTCACACGCTGCCGGCGGATCTCGGAGGAGACGGGCATCCGCATGCCGGCCTACGGTCACGCGGGCGACGGCAACATCCACGTCAACTTCCTCTGGGACGACGAGTCGGAGGCGCCCCTCGTCGAGAAGAGCATCGGCCGCCTCTTCGAGGAGGTGGTGGCCATGGGCGGCACGCTCACCGGCGAGCACGGGCTCGGTGAGCTGAAGGCCCCCTACCTGCCGCTCGAACAGCCCCGCGAGCTCATCCAGCTCCAGCGCCGCCTCAAGGCGACCTTCGACCCGAACGACATCCTCAACCCCGGCAAGCTCTTCCCCACCAGCCACGGGCCCTGCTGACGCACCTCGGCGTCGAGGCAGCCCGTCAGATCAGCAGGCTCGCGGGGCGCTCGACGAGGCGGCGGAGCAGGGCGAGGAACTCGGCCCCCACGGCGCCGTCGATGACGCGGTGATCGCAGCTCATGGTCATGCGCAGGCGCTTGCCGGGGACGACGGCTCCGTCCTTCACGACCGGCTCGTCGCGGATGGCGCCGACGGCGAGGATGGCGCCCTCGGGGGGGTTGATGACCGCCGTGAAGTGCTCGATGCCGTACATGCCGAGGTTCGAGATCGAGAAGGTGCCGCCCGTGTACTCCTCGGGCTGGAGCTTCTTGTCCCGGGCACGCTCGGCGAGGTCGCGGACCTCGCGCGCGATCTCCGCCACCCCCTTGAGGTCCGCGTCGCGGACGACCGGCGTGATCAGCCCGTCGGGGATGGCCACGGCGACCGAGACGTTCACCGCGCCGTGGTAGTGGATCTCGGCGCCCATGAACGAGGCGTTCACCGCCGGATAACGCCGGAGCGCGACGGCGCACGCCTTGATCAACAAGTCGTTGACCGAGACCTTCTCGCCGTCGCGCTCGAGCTCGGCGTTGATGTCGGCCCGGAACGCGAGGAGCGGCTCGGCGTCCACGTCGATCGTCAGGTAGTAGTGGGGGACGTCGCGCTTCGACTCGGTGAGACGCCGCGCGATGGTCTTGCGCATCTGGCTGACGCGCTCGACCCGGGTCTCGCGGGTCGGGACCGCGGGGCGCGCCGGGGCCGGTGCCGGCCCGCGAGCGGCGATCTCCTCGAGGTCCCGCTTGATCACGCGACCGTGCGGCCCCGAGCCCCGCACCCCGGCGAGCTCGATGTCCTTCTCCCGGGCGAGCCGACGCACCAGCGGCGACGCCAGGACGCGCCCGTCGGTCGGGCGCGCGGGCGCCGGCTCCTCGCGCCGCGCCTCGGGCTCGCGCTCGGTCTCCTTCACCGGCGCGCCGGGCTCGGCGGCCGCCTCCCGCGGCGCTGCCGCCTTCGCCTGCTCGACCAGCGCCGAGACATCCTCGCCCTCCTCGCCGATGATGGCGACCGGCGCGTCGGGCGCGAGGGTCTCCCCCTCGGCGACGAGGATCTTGAGGAGCACGCCCTTGTCGAAGGAGCGGAACTCCATGGTCGCCTTGTCGGTCTCGACCTCGGCGAGCAGGTCGTCCACGTCGACCGCGTCCCCCTCCTTCTTCTCCCAGGAGACGAGCGTGCCCTCCTCCATGGTGGGGGACAGCTTCGGAAGTCCGATGATCTTCGCCATGGCCGCTCTCCGGCGTCAGTCGACGTAACTGACCTTCTTCACCGCCGCGACCACTCGCTCCACGGTCGGCAGCACGCGCTCCTCGAGGTTCGACGCGTAGGGCATGGGCACGTCGTAGCTCGACACGCGGAGCACGGGCGCGTCGAGGTGATCGAAAGCCTCCCGCTGGATCCGGTCGACCATCTCGGCGCCCGGGCCGCCGTAGGGCCAGTGCTCGTGGACGATGACGCAACGGTTCGTCTTGCGGACGCTCTCGACGATCGTGTCGGTGTCGAGCGGCCGCAGGGTGCGCGGGTCGACGACCTCGCACTCGATGCCCTCGGCCGCGAGCTTCTCCGCGGCCTCCATGGCCGTGTAGTAGGGGCGACCCCAGGCGACGACGGTCGCGCCGTCGCCCTCGCGCGCGATCCTCCCGCGGCCGATGGGGATCACCTCCTCTTCCTCGGGGACCTCGCCCTTGACGTTGTAGATCGTCTCGCCCTCGAGGAAGACCACGGGGTTGTCGTCGCGGATCGCCGCCTTGAGGAGGCCCTTGACGTCGCGCGGCGTCGAGGGCGCGATCACCACGAGCCCGGGGACGCTCGCGTAGAAGGGCTCGACGGCGTGGCTGTGCTGAGACGACACCTGCCGGGCGGCGCCGTTCGGGCCCCGGAAGACGATGGGCATCCGGTACTGCCCCGCGCTCATCTGGTAGATCTTCGCCGCGTTCTGGATGATCTGGTCGAAGGCGACGAACGAGAAGTTCCACGTCATGAACTCCACGATCGGCCGGAGCCCCACCATGGCGGCGCCGATGCCGACCCCGGCGAAGCCCGCCTCGGCGATCGGCGTGTCGACCACGCGCTGGTCGCCGAAGCGATCGAGGAGCCCCTCGGTCACCTTGTAGGCGCCCTGGTACTGCCCGACCTCCTCGCCCAGGATGAAGACGCGCTCGTCGCGCTCCATCTCCTCGGCGATGGCGGCGCGGATGGCCTCGCGGTAGCGCATGGCGGGCACGGTCACTCGCCTCCCTCGGCCGGCGCGACGACCGCGTCCCACATGACCTCTTCCTTGGCCGGCTCGCTCTCGTCGGCGAACCGGACCGCCTCGGCGATCTCGTCCTCCACCGAGTCCTCGATCGCCGCGAGATCGTCCTCGGTCGCGCCCTCCGACCGCAGCCGCTCGCGGGCGAGCCGCACCGGGTCCTTCTTCTTGCGCTCCTCGAGCTCCTCCTTGGAGCGGTACTTGCCGGGGTCGCTCATGGAGTGGCCGCGGAAGCGGTAGGTCAGGACCTCGACGAGCGTCGGCCCGCCGCCCTCGCGCGCGCGCCGGACGGCCGCCCCGATCCGGTCGCGCACCTCGAGCACCTCGTACCCTTCGAAGCGGTCGGCCGCCATGCCGTACCCGGCGGCCTTGCTCGTGATGTCCTCGACGGGTGACGAGCGGCTGAACGCCGTGCCCATGGCGTAGGAGTTGTTCTCGATGACCAGGACCAGCGGGAGCTGCCAGAGCCCCGCCAGGCTGCACCCCTCGTGGAAGCCGCCGATGTTCGTGGCGCCCTCGCCGAGGAAGCACACGGTGACCCGGTCCTCGCCGACGTACTTCGACTTGAACGCCGCCCCCGCGGCGACCGCCACGTGGCCGCCCACGATGCCGTAGCCGCCGAGGAAGTTGTGCTCGCGGTCGAAGAAGTGCATCGAGCCGCCGAGCCCTCGGACGCAGCCCGTGTCCTTGCCGAAGAGCTCCGCCAGGGCGTTCTTCGGGCTCATGCCGCGGGCGAGCGCGGTGCCGTGGTCCCGGTAGGTCTGAAAGACGTAGTCGTCCCTCCGGAGCGCCGCCTCGGCGCCCACGGCGATGGACTCCTGGCCGATGTAGAGGTGGAGGAAGCCGCCGATCTTGCCCTGCGCGTAGGCGCGGGCTGCCTCCTCCTCGAAGCGGCGGATGAGGATCATCCGCCGGTACAGCGGCTCGAGCTCTTCGCGTACGGACGCCATGGGAAGCGGGACTCTAGTGTCGCCGCGCGGCGGGTCAAACGGCTGGCGCCCGTTTAAACGGCCGGAGCCCGGCCACGTCGGTGACCGGGCTCCCGTCGGTGCTGCCTGATCAGAGGATCAGGCTCTGTTGCGTCAGAGGAAGTACGCGCTGATGCCGTACCGCCGCTGCAGGTCGATGAGGTACTCGAGGAACGACTCGGTCTCGTGGAGCTGGTCCTCGGCGGCGTACAGCTCGGCCAGCTCCTCGTCGGTGGGGTCCGTGATGGCCGCGAGGGTGCGGACGTTCGCCTGCAGGTCCACCGCGCGGCGGAGGAGCTGGTACCCGATCTGCTCCTCCTCGAGGTTGTACTCGAGGCGAGAGCGGACCTTGACGGCCATGTACGGCGTGTGGAAGCGGTCCGACTCGAAGACGACGTAGTCCGCGTCCTCGGAGGCGCAGCCCGAGTCGTGCGAGGCGTCCACCGTGACGTCGCCGTAGGCGCAGGTGGGGCTGCCGTCGGGCTGCTCGTTCGGGATCTCCCAGCCTTCCCCGCTCTCGAGCTTGAAGATCTGGACGCGCTGCTCGAACGTGGTGTCGTAGTAGACCGGGAACTGCGCCAGCGCGAGCATGCTCGCCCAGTCGCGCAGGATGGGGTTCAGCGTCCCGTCGAGGGCGGGGCCGGGGTACACCTCGTCCTGGCTCCCGCGGCACGGCACGTAGTACCCGCCACGGTTGCAGGAGCCCCGCCACCAGCTCAGGTGCTGGATGGCGACGTCGTCCCCTTCTGTCTGGACGCGCGGGGCGTACCACCGGGGGTCGCCGACGAGGATGCCGCCGAAGAACTCGGTCATCTCCACGGGGAACAGGTCGTAGAAGTTGATGTAGAAGCGCTCGTCGATCGTGAAGCTCAGGCCCCAGTCACGAATGGCGAGGGCGTACATGGCCAGGAACTTGTCCCAGAACACGCCGCCCCGCTCCATCCGGAAGAACCCGCTGTAACCGTCCTGGTACTCGGACCACATCGGGTAGCCCTGGCCGACTCCGAGGCTGATGTCGGCGCCCGGCATGTCGGTGTCATCGCCCAGCCGCCGGTACGTGTTGGCGGTCGGGTCGAGCGCGTAGGAGCCGGTGTCGGGCAGATTCACGATCTCGGCGAGCCAGTTCATCACGTCCACCGAGGCGAGGTACTGCGAGTCGGCCCCGAGCGGGCCCGGGTCCGAGCGATAGCCGGGCTCGTAGAAGTACCGGAAGATGAAGTGCTGGTAGATCTTCGCGGCGTCGATGATCGAGCCCCAGCTCCCGCCGGTCGACGGGCCGCCGCGGCGGAACCGCCGGTAGTAGTTCCGGGGGTAGCCTTCCTCCCAGACGCGGCGCCAGTGGTCGACCGCCTCCTGGAAGGACTCGCCCGCGTCGAAGACGCTGCACCAGGAGATGTCGTTCAGGCGCTCGTCGCCGCAGAAGAGGTACCGGACGGGGAAGTGGTCGAGCTCTTCGTCGCCGTCGCGGTCCCACTCGTAGGCGACCCTTGCGGCGTAGTCGAGGAAGTCCTCGTCGAAGCTCGAGCAGACGCAGTTGTCCGCGCCGGCACAGGGAGCGGGCAGGCGCGAGTCGCGCGGGTTCAAGATGCAACGCTGGGTGATCGGCTGACCGTCGAGCACGGACGTCGCGGTGCTGTAGGGGCAGTCCGAGTCGGCGTAGCAGCGCTCGCCGCCGCGGTAGCTCTGGAACCACGTGCGATCGTGCTCGTGCGAGCGGAGCGCCAGGTCGAGCGAGTCGTCCGAGTGGTTCGTCGGGTCGCCGACGTAGCCCTCGACGAGGTCGAACTGGTTCCAGATGACCGTGGCCGCGTCGTACCGGCCGAGCGCCGCGTTGAAGTCCGAGAGGTCACCCGCGTACTCCATGACGGAGCCGCTGGTGAAGTTGTGCATCCCCGCCTCGGCGCGGAGGTTCCGCACCTCGCGGAGGTCCCGGTAGTAGTTGTTGACCTCCTCGCCCTCGACGAAGCCGTTGGCGTTGCCGCCGTGAGCCGGGTCGTCGTAGTCGTTGAGGCTCGGCAGCGGGTGCTCGTACATCACGTTGAGCGCGCCGTCGTAGTACTGGTCGCGGTCGAAGCTGCTGCCGAAGTTGTGGCGCATGCCCATGCAGTGGCCGAGCTCGTGGTGCATGACCGAGCGCAGCAGCATCTGCTGCATCCGGATGCTCGCCTCGGCCAGCGGCACGCCGCGGAACCGCTCGGCCCAGTACTCGTAGTAGCGCGAGCGCTGCGCCGACAGCTCCACGTCGAAGGGCGGGTCGACGTTGTAGCGGCCGAGCTCGCGCCACTTGCGGGCGTCGGGCGGCCCGAGCTCCATCATGTTGGCGCCGCGGAACGGTGAGACCTGGTTCGCGATCGCGTCGTCCATGATGCGGGCGGTGGGGTCCATCCGCATCCGGTCCTGGGTGCCGAGCATCGCCTCGAGGCCGTCGACGCCGAGGGAGGCCATCAGGCGCGCCTCCATGTCGGTGCCCTTCAGGTTCTCCATCCGACCGCTGAAGATGCTGGCGCGGCCTTCCGCTCCCTGAAGGCGCTCGAGGCGCGGGAGGACCTGCTCCATCCGGGCGGCGATGTGCTCGTGGAGCTCCGTGGGCAGCGCGGGTCGCCCGCCGTCGCGGGGCAGGCTGTGCCCGTCGGTGCCGCTCGCCTGGACCGTCTGGGGGTGCCACGTCTGCCCCGTGTTCGAGAAGTACCGGCGGACGCTCTCACCCTCGGTGAACTCGATGTCCGCGCCCTCCTCGCCCGGCGCGCAGCCGAGGTCCGGGTTCTGGCAGCGAAGGACGGGGAAGAGCTCGACGGCGAGGTAGTTGCCGGCCTCGATCGAGGTGCCGCCCATGTTCGCGTCCGAGATGATCAGCTCACCGGTCTTCGGGTCGAGCAGCGGCTCGGCGACGCCGCCGAAGGCGATCCCGCCGTGCTGGATGTAGTTGAAGAACTGGTAGCGGAGGTCGCCCTGCTCCTCGCAGGGCAGCTCCGGGTCCCGGTCGCACGAGTTGGCCTCGAGGACCATGACGCACTCGTCGCCGACGAACTCGAAGTCGTACACGTCGTCCGTGTACTCCTCGTAGGTGGTCGGGTGCTCCGGGTCGGGGCCCGTGAGCTCGACGTAGCAGTCGTAGGGATCGACGACCCCGGCCGCCAGGGCGTCGTCCCGCGACTGGAACGGGTCGTACTTGTAGGCGCACGTTCCGTCGACGGCCTCGGGGGAGTCGCAGTGGCAGTACGCGACGGGGTTGTCGCTCTGGCAGGCCACGCGCTCGCTCGTCGGCAGGGCGCGGTTCGTGACGGCGCGCTGGCCGCGCATGAACACCTCGTTCCAGTTGCCGACCGCCTCGGCGGCCATCTTGACGAGGTGGGCGGGGTAGCCGGCGTTCAGGTGGTAGGTGACCTGCCGGATCTCACGGTCCTTCGCCGGGACCGTGCACAGGCCGGCGACCACGTCGCACTTCGACCCCTCCAGGTCGGAGCACTCCCAGTCCGCGACGCAGGGGTTGTCCTCGCGGAGCGAGTCCCGCCAGATGTTGAAGCGGGGCCGGAAGAAGTTGAGGTAGTCCGTGTAGCCGTAGTCGCGCGCGAGGCCGCCCACGCAGATGCCCCGGCCGGTGTCACACGTACCGGCCGTGCCGCAGTCGGCGTCCTCGACGCACCGGCGGTGCAGCTCGTCGTTCGGCCGGTTTCCACGGATGAACGTGCGACCCTCGGCGCGGAACAGGCCGAAGCGGTCGAACTCCTGGTGCGTCTCGAGCTCGGTCGGGTACTCGTGGTTCGGCGGGATGCGCAGGAAGGAGTGGCGGATCGTCGCACCGAGCGCCTGGCAGAAGCCGCCGTAGAAGAGGCAGTTGGCGCCGGGCGAGACGATGTTCTGCGTCACGACGCTCAGGTAGTGGACGGTGTCCGCGTCGTCCGCCGGCCACTCGTCCGCGTAGCGGTACTCCGCGTCGTCGCCGATGCGGACGAACTGCGGCGCGTAGCTCGCGGGGAAGCCCTCGTGCGCGCCCTCCTCGAAGAAGAAGGGCGCCGACTCGAACCGCATGAGCCCGTCGACCGCCGTCTGCACGCCGTAGTAGCTGGACACCAGGTTCTGGGACCAGTCGACGTACATGTACTGCCGCTCGTACCACCGGCGGTCCGAGCCGTCCTCGACGCGGACGTTGCTCCGCTCACCGGTGACCGGGTTGTAGTCCTGGCGCACGTCGACGTGGCGCTCGATGGCGAAGACCGCGAGCGGCTGGCCGCGGAAGTCCTCGTCGCGCCCGTCGTCGTTGCCGCCCGAGATCAGCTCGTAGGACCGGTACGCGAAGAGGTAGTCCTCGTCGATGACCCACCGGATCCGCGGCACGGCGAAGCTGTCGAGCCCGAGGTCCTGGTAGGCGTTGGCGCCCTCCCAGGTGTACCCGTAGGCGGTCGCCGACTCGTCTCCGTCCACGTCGACGATGGCCTGCGTGTACCACCACTCGCCTTCGAAGAGGGACTTGTCGACCAGGCTGGTCTGGACCCGATCGACGTCGGGCCCCGCCTCGTTGCACCCGGCGACCGCCAGGAACGACCCGAGGAGGGTGGCTGCAATCGAGAACCGCTTCATGACCGCGTCCTTGTGCACAAGAGAATTCAGGGTGTTGGTTCGAGTCATCGCCGCCCTCCTCAGAACCCGATGATGTCGGCGATGCCGATCTGCCGCTGAAGCTGGATGAGCTGGTTGAAGAAGGACTCGAGGCCGAACAGGTGCCCGTCCAACCGCGTCTCCTCCGAGCCGAGGGTCGTCTCGTCCGTCGGGAGGTCGTAGTCGAGGGCGTCGAGCCGGGCGAGCTCCTCGGCGGTGAGGTTGCCCTCGTCGTAGGGGGTGCAGCCCGTGCCACAGATGTCCTCGTCGCCGCGGTACTTCTGCAGCATGCGGAGGATGAACTGCGTGTCCTTGGCCTCCTTGACCATCGCGAAGCCGATGGACGTCTGGTTCGCCACGTGCCGGGTCGGCTCGACCTGCCAGGCGAGGAAGGACTTGCCGTAGCGGTCGGACTCGAACCGGACGTAGTCGACGTCGTCGACCGCGCCCTCCGCCGGCGCGAAGCAGTCGGCCGCGCCCTCGACGCACACGAAGAGCTGCTGCTGGAACGTGGTGTCGAAGTAGACCGAGAACTCGCTCAGGCCGAACAGCGCGGCGTAGATCTGCAGGAGGATGCTCGCGCCGCCGTCGACCACCGGCATGTCGCGGTACGTGACCTCCGCCGGGTCGGGCCGGCAGGTGGTGGAGCCCGCCGAGCAGTCACCCCGGTAGAAGTCCATGTACTGGATGCGGGGTGCCGAGCAGACCGGGAAGGTGTCGTCGCTGTCGCAGTGCAGCCGCGGCATGTACGACTCCGGGCGCTCCCGGATCATGCCGCTGAAGATCTGCTGCATCTCGAGCGGGAAGACGTCGTAGAAGTTCGTGAAGAACGGGACGTCGGGGGTGTAGGCCGTCTGCCAGCCGCGCAGGGCCATCATCTGGACGATGTAGAGCTTGTCGTAGAAGGCGCCGACGCGCTCCACGCGGTAGATGCCCGACAGGCCGCTCTGGTACACCGAGCTGAAGTACCGGCCGAGGCCGATGTTCACCCGGACCTGCGCGCCCGGCGTATCCGGGTCGACGTTCTGCCGGCGGTATCGCTCCCAGGCCGAGTCCCACCGGTAGGTGCCGACGTCCGGCGTCGCCAGGATCTTCGCGTAGAAGTTCAGGATGTCCGCGGAGGCCAGGAACTGATCGTAGAAGCCGAAGGGCTCGGTATCGGTCCGGTACTCGGGGTTCCGGTGATACTCGTAGATCATGTTCTGGTAGATGTTGATGAGCGGGCCCGTGTACCGGAAGAAGGGCCCCTGCAGGTAGCTGCCGATGCCGAAGCCCGCGCGGTAGCGCCGGAAGGCCGCGAAGATGTAGCTCCGCTCGTAGGCCTCCATGAAGTTGCGCACGATCTCGCGGTAGCTGTCGCCCTCGTCGAAGAGGTTGCACCAGCCGAGGGTGCCGGGCGTGAGGCCGCGCGAGGTGCGGTCGTCCGTGCAGTACCGGAACTCCACCGGGGTGAAGCGCGGCGCCGAGTCGGTCGCCGCGACCGCCTTCAGGTCCTCGGTGACGTTCGAGCAGACCCCGCCCAGCTCGTCGCCCCGCGGGTTCGGGAGGCAGCGCTGGGTGATGCCCCCGTCGATGTTGTTCTGGTGGAGGAGGCTCGACCGCGAGCCGCCCGCGCTGTACGGGCAGTCCGCGTCGGTCGAGCAGACCTCGCCGCCGTGGTAGTACGTCATCGACGTGCGGCGGGTGTTCCAGGTGTTGATGTCGCCGACGTCGAGGCCGGCCTGGTTGTCGCCGACCACCTCGAGGCCGCCGTAGGCGAACCGGATCGCGGCGTGGTCGTAGTAGCCGAGCCGAGTCCGGGCCCGGGCGTAGAACTGGCCGGTGTACTCCATGATCGACGAGTTCATGGTCTCGTCGATGCCGGCGAGCTCGCGGTCCTCCCGCGCCTGCTCGTAGTCGTTTAGGAAGTCACGCTGCTCCTCCGGGCTCAGCCCGGGGGTGCCGTCCTCGTCGTAGTCCGACGGGTTCGGCAGCGGGATGTTCTCGTCGATGACGTAGTAGTCCTCGAAGTAGTTGTGACGGTCGGCGTTGCCGCCGAAGTCGTGCCGCAGGCCCATGCAGTGGCCGAGCTCGTGCGCCTGGGCGTTGCCGTAGAGGACGCGGTTCAGGTTGAACTCGAGCTGGGGCCGCGGCCATCCGTCGCGACGCTGCACGTAGTTGTAGGCGCCCCAGTCGGTGTACTCGTTCGGGACCAGGAAGTTCCGGGAGGCGATCTCGAGCTGCTCGTCCTGGAAGCTCTGCATGAGCGTCCGGGCGTCGTTCCGGAGCGGCGACGCCATGTCGAGGACGTTCTCGGGGATGTCGGACGGGTCGACGTCCGCGGGCAGCCACTCGAAGCCTGCCATCCACAGCGTCTCCATGTTCTCGGTCAGGCGCCGCTCGACGTCGGTCCCGACCAGGTTCTGGCGGAGGTCGCTGAAGATGTTGCGCCGGCCCTCCGGGCCCTGCAGCCGCTCGATCCGGCCCATGGCGTTGTCCATGTGCCGGTTGACCGCCGCGAGGTCGGTCGGCGAGGCCGTCCCGAGCCGGAGCGCCGTCGCGAAGTCGATCCGCGGCGGCGCCGGCAGGTTCACCTGGTTCAGGTTGGCGAGGTACGCTCGGACGTCCTCACCGTAGATCACCTCGTCCTGCGAGACGTCGCCGTGCAGGACGTCGTAGATCTGCAGGGCGCTCGTCCGGTAGCTGTCGAGGGCGCCGCCGCCGATGTTGGCGTCGCCGGTGATGATCTCGCCCGTGACGGGATCGCCGCGGAGCATGGCCACGCCGAGGAAGGGCGTCTCGCCCATGTCGACGTAGCTCACCAGCTTGAAGCGGGTGTCACCTCGCTCCTGGCAGTCGAGGCCGTCAGTGGTCCCGCCGTTCTCGGCGACCGCCTTCTTGTTGCAGGTGTTGGTGCGCAGGATCATCACGCACTCGTCACCCACGAACGCACCGTCGAACCAGCCGTAGAAGCTCTCGTCGGTCGCCGTGCGCCACGCGTCGCCCGAGGGCTCGGCGCCGTCCGGCACCTCGACGTAGCAGTCGAAGGGCTCGCCGCTCTCGAGCCGGGCCCGCGCCTCGTCGGGCGTCTCGTAGGGGTCGTAGACGCCGGGGCAGGTCGGGTTCAGGCGCTCGCCCGTGGCGGGGTCGGTCACGCAGAAGCAGTACCCGTCCGGATCGTCCGTCTGGCACTCCTGGTCGGCGTAGCGGGGCACGTCCTGCCCGCGGAGCTCGCGGACCGTGCCCATGTAGGTCTCGTTCCACTGCGAGACGGCGTCGAAGCTCGGGCGCATCAGGTGGGCCGGCATCTCGGGGCTCGAGTACCAGACGATCTGGCGCACCTCGCGCTCGTCGTAGGGGATGGGCTCACCCGCGTCGTCGTGCCACTGCGCCCAGATGTTGTGGCGGTTGGCGGCGTAGTTGAGGAAGTCCGTGCTGCCGTAGCGGACGTCCTCCGGGCCCGTCGCCCGGTCGTACGTGGGCTGCTCCAGCCGGAAGTAGCCGTGCTGGTCCATCAGCTCCTCGTGGTAGTTGAGCGCCTCGTACTGGCGGCGCTCGCTGATCTTGAGGAAGCTGTGCCGGACGTACACCGCGTAGGTCGTGCAGAGCGGCGCGTCGGCGTAGATCGACGTGCACCAGGGGGTCGGCTGGCCGGTGAAGGGATCGGGCACCATGCCGGGCGACAGGATGTCCTGGTTCACGAAGCTGAAGCTGTAGAGCTCGCCCTCGTCGTAGTCGGCGGCCCAGTCGCGGTCGTTGGCATTGCAGTCGGCGCTGGTGTCGTCGGGGCCGTCGCAGCTCATGAAGTGGAACTGCGGGCGCCAGCTATCCGGGAAGTCCGAGGCGTCCTGGACGTAGAGGGTCGAGGGCTCGCGCTGGTAGTAGCCGATGATGGCGTACAGGTCGTGGACCTGCCCGTAGTACCGGGGCAGGACGTTCTGCGACCAGTCCACGCGCATGAACTCCCGCTCGTACCAGCGGCGGTCCTGCGTGTCCTCGTAGATCACGTTCTGCTCTTCGCCGGTGACCGGGTTGTAGGCCCGCTTGATGTCGAAGTGGCTCTCGACCGGCCACGCCGCGACCGGGTGGCCGAGGTGCTCGCCCGGCTCGACCGGCTCGCCGTCGATGCCCGCGATGATCTCGTAGTCGCGGTAGGCGTAGAGGTAGTCCTCGTCGATCACCCAGCGGATCCGCGGCATGGTCGTGTAGCCCGTGCCGTTGAAGTCCGTGGCGGCGTCGCCGGGGTAGGTGCCCATGAACGACGCCTCGTGGTCCACGTCGATCACGACCGACGACATGTACCAGGAGCCGGTGAACACCGACTTGTCGACGACGTTCACGCCGACGCGGTCGATCGGCGGCGCGTCGTCCGCGCAGCCGAACACGGTCGACGCCAGCACGGCGCCAAGGAATGCCAAACCAACGTGATACCGCTTCACACGGGCCTCCGCGTATCCATTTCCGAAATCGAAACCGTTGCGCTCGTTGCCGGTCACCACGCCACCGCCATGCTCTGGGCCGACGCGCGCGCCGCATCGTTGTCCTGCGACTCGTCCTCCACGACCTCGCCGGGCGAGGAGCCGGTGCCGCTGAAGTTCTGGTACAGCTTGTCGAGCGTGACGGCGGCCGTGAGGGACACGGTGCTGTCGACGCTCCAGAAGGGGTTGCGACGCGAGGCGTCGGGATCGAACTCACCCGTCAGGTGGCTGTAGGTGAGCGAGGCGCCGAGCCAGTCGAGCACCTGGTAGCTGGCGCCGAGGGTGAACCACGTGCTCAGCCGGGTGTGCGTGTCGCTCGTGTCCTCGATGACCTCGCAGCCCTCGGGCGAGGTGAGGGTGGGGACGCAGCCCGTCGTCGCGTCGCGGCCGTGGGTCCACCACCAGGTGAACGACGTCTCGAAGGAGAGGTTCTCGATGGGCATCAGCGACGCCGAGAGGCCCAGGGTCCAGGCGTGGTCCGCCACGGTCACGCCGCTCGCCTGGGGTGCCGGCAGCTCGCCGGGCCCCGCCACGTCGAGACCGGAGGGGTTGGCGGCCGCGCGGCTCTGCGCGTAGTCGCCCTCGTCACCCTCGATCGTGCGGACGTTCGAGCCCGCGAAGGTGTAGCTGTAGCTGCCGTTCAGGCCGACGTCGAAGCCCTCGAGCACGTCCTCGAAGGGGCGGCTCACGGCGAAGTTCCCGCCGACCGTGAAGTACTTCGAGTAGGCCCGGCTCGCGATCGAGGTCGGGAAGCTGACTCGGCCGCCGGCGGTGAGGCGGGCGCCCTCGACCTCGAGGAGGTTGCCGTGCACCACGTCGATGATCGTGTCGGCGAGCACGGGGCGGCGGTTCTTCACCTCGCTGTCCGTGTCGGTCAGCTCCACCGACAGGTCCTGGCGGAGGCGCAGCGAGATCTCGTCCGTGAAGTACCAGCGCGGCCGGAAGCTGAAGGCCATCGCCCAGTACGGGTTGGGCGAGATGCCGGACGCACCGCCGTCGAGCGTGTACGTGCTGACCTCGTTGTCGTAGAGGAACTGGGAGTTGCGCCAGGGGAGCTTCGGGCCCTCGTCCTCGGCGACCTCCTCTTCTTCCTCCTCGGCAGCGGCCTCTCCCTCGGTCTCGGCCGCGCTCAGGTCGGCGGCGAGCGACGGCCGATCGGGGGTCGACAGCTCGGCCTCTGCCTCGGTCTCGGCGGCGGCCGTGGCGCTCACCTCGGGCTCGGGCTCGGCGGCCGGCTGCTCCTCGGCCTGCGGCTCCGCCTCTTCGCCCTCGGCGGCCTCTTCGCCCTCGGCCGCCTCTTCGCCCTCGGTCGCCTCTTCGCCCTCGTCGGAGGCGCCGGGCTCGTCGCCGGTCTGGTCGGGCTGCGCCTCGCCGGGCTCGTCCTCGGCGTCGCCGCCCGCCTGGGCGAGGGCCGTGGTCGGCACGAGCAGCGCGAACGCCAGAAGGAAACAAGTCTGCTTCACGGGTGACTCTCCATGCGCCGAAGTCGGGGAATGAACCCCCACCGCGTGGCGTTGAACCGGCGCCGTCCGAAAACGGAGCGCGTTTGTCGCCGGAACGATCCCGCCTTGTCAACGGCCCCACGGACCGAAGACGCGACGGAGTCGGACGGTGAACGCTCCACCACCACGGCGGCCCCCCCAGGGCAACGGATGTGCCACCGTCCCCGTCGCGACCCCAAGTCACCGGGATCGCACCGTTTGCACGTGGGCGCGGCCGGACCGCCCGACCGTGGGTACCTCGCGACACAGTGTCACACCTGCAAGAGCGTTCCGGTCCCGAGAAGCGGATCACTCGGGATTCCACGTGGATCGGGCGTCCGAGCGGGGCGTAAGAACCGTAACGCTGCGCGAAATTAGTTGCGATCGCTGGCCTTTCCCTACGATGACGCGATCGTGGCGAGCGCCCTGCCCGAAGCCGACCTGCACGTCTTCCTCCGACGCCGCCGCCGGAACGAGGGCGAGGTGGAGCCGCCCCCGCTCGGGCGCTTCCTCGCCGAGACGCTCGACCTCGCGGCGCGGCTCGTGCCCTCGCGGGCCGGCTCCCTCCTGCTCGACGACCCCACGCGGCTCCGGCGGCGCTCGCCGCTCACGTTCGTCGCGGCCTTCGGCCCCTCGGTCGAGCGGCTGATCGGCGTCGAGGTCCCGTCGGGCCGGGGGGTCGTCGGCCACGTGTACCGGACCGGCCGGACCTACCGCACCGCTCGGGCCGGAGAGGACCCGCACTTCTTCTCGGGCGTCGATCACATGGCCACGTTCCGGACGCGCTCGCTGCTCGCGACGCCGGTCCGGCTCGAGCAGACGGTGTGCGGCGTCTTCGAGCTCGTGAACCGGCGCGGCCGCGCGACCTTCTCCGAGCGCGACGTCGAGCTGGCCGAGCTGATCGCGCAGTACGTGTCACGCGCCATCCTGAACGCCGTCGACGTGCTCAAGCAGAACGAGCTCGCGCGCCGCGATTCCCTGACGGGCCTCTACAACGTGCGCGGTCTCGAGCCGCACCTCGCGCGCGCGATCGACCGCGCGCGGCGGCGAGGCGGCGACGTCGCGGTCCTCTTCATCGACGTCGACCGGCTCAAGCGGATCAACGACCGGCTCGGACACCGCGTCGGCAGCGAGGCGCTGCGCCGGATCGGGGCCGCCGTCACGGCCGCGGTCGCCGATCGCGGCGTGCCCTTCCGGTTCGGCGGGGACGAGCTCGTCGTGGTCTGTCCCGACACCGACATGCGCGCCGCCGAGGACATCGCGGCCGGGGTGCACGAGGCGGTGCGGCTCGCGACGCGAGGTCCCATGAGGCACGGCGGCAGGCTGCCCGCGCTGAGCGTCTCCATCGGGATCGCCACGCTGCGGGGATCGCTGGGCAGCCGCCAAGCGCGCGGCGGGCCTTCGAGGAGCGCGCGGCTCCTCACGGCGGCGGACCAGGCGTTGTATCGTGCGAAGGAGCGCGGGCGCGCCCGGAGCGCTCGGGCGTCCCGGAGAGACGACCGGTTGGGTCGGGTCGGGGGTCGAGGGTGATCACGAAGCTCGGTTGGTCGGGGCTCTTCGCGCTCCTGTTCCCGCTCGAGGCGCAGGCGCAGTACGAGGACTGGGAGGCGGCCGAGGAGTCGATGGAGAGCTCGCCGCGGGCCGAGGAGGAGACCGTGGAGGCGGCGGAGGCCGAGGAGCCCGCCCCCGAGCAAGAGGAAGCCACGGAGGAGCCGACGGGGCTCGCCGGCACCTTCGTGGTGTGGGGCGAGGTCGCGACGTTCTTCGGCACCTTCGACGTGCAGGCGGAGACCGCCACCGGGCGGCTCGACGGGTTCGCCCTCTCGCCGGTCGTCGGTGGCGGCTGGTACGTCACCGACTGGATCCGGGTCGGCGCCGAGTGGGGGCTCTCGATGGTCGCCCACTCCGCCATCGAGGGGACGGTGATGGAGGACGGAGGCGCGGCCTTCGGCCTCGGCAACGCGCTCCTCGAAGCGGAGCTCGTCGGGCGCACCGACGCGCTCCGGCACCGGGTGGGGCTCGGGGTCACCCTGCCCTTCGCGTCCACCGACTCCGTCTCGGAGCTCGGCGCGCTCTACCTCGCGGCCGGGATGCGCGGCGCGTGGGACGTCTGGCTGTGGGCGCCCGAGCGGCTCTCGCTGATCGCGACCGGGAGCGTCGAGACGGACCTCGGCGAGCGCGTGGTGGCGGCGGCGGACGCGGGCGCCGGCGTCCTCTTCTACGCAGGAGACCGCGGCGGCGAGACCGTCTTCGCGGCGCAGCTCGCCGGCAACGTCGAGTACCGGCTCGACTCGATCGCGATCGGCGGCCGCCTCGCCGCCGTTCTGGCCGACGAGGTGTTGCCCGACCGGAAGAGCTTCCAGCTCTCGGTGATGCCGTACGGCCGGGTGGCGCTCGGCGAGGCCGCGTTCCTGTCCGCCGGGTTCCACGTCAACCTGATGGCCCCCTACGGCTTCTCGTTCGCCGAGGCCAAGGTGTGGGGCCTACGGATCGGCGTCGGGACCCAGCTCTAGCATGAACTGGTAGCGCGGGACGTGGTGCTCGCGGACGAGGCGCAGGCCCGCGGCTCGGGCGGCGTCGAGGACGGCCTCGGGGGCGATGCGGTGCTCGTGGCCGCTGACGGACTCGGGGACGGAGTCGCCGGGCGGGAAGTCGACGACGAACACGCGCCCGCCGGGTGCGAGCGCGCGGCGCAGGTGGCCGAGGAAGCTCACGGGGTCGGCGACGTGGTGGAAGACGTCGACGAGGAGCACCACGTCGTAGGCGCCGGGCTCGAGGCCGGGGTCGTCGGCTCGGCCGAGCCGCGGGACGACGCGCTCGAGGCCCTCGCGCTCGACGCGCTCGCGCACGTGGGCGACGAGGTCCGGATCGATGTCCTGCGCGACGACCTCGCCGTCCGGCCCGACCGCCTCGTCGAGCCAGGGCAGGAAGTACCCGGAGCCGGTCCCGACGTCCGCGACGCGCATGCCGGGGCGGATCC
>JBDIVX010000034.1:0-57123 GCA_039794305.1 Candidatus Neutrinellum sp. | reverse complement strand
TCTTCTGGGACGTGAGCTTCTGGGACGACGGCTAGGCGGCGTCCGTCCGGCGAGCGACGGCGGCGGTGCTCACCGAGGCCGAGGCCCGCGAGATGCTCGCCGCCGAGGGCGAGCCGCGCCTCGGCGCCTGCACGGAGATGGACCTCACCGAGGAGCAGTGCGCGGAGATCCTGGGCGCGCCCTCCAAGCCGCAGCTCGTCGCGCGGGCGTGTGCGGCGGGCCTCGACAGCGACCGGGCCCGTGCGCTCCGCGACCTCCCCGCCGACCCGAAGATCGCGTACGGCGTCTCTCACGGGCTCTCGGCCGGGCAGGCCGAGGACGCGCTGAAGGGCCTGTCGCTGCCCATCATCGTCCTGTGGCTCGTGGCGGGCGCGACGTTCTTCACGATCCGCTTCGCCTTCATCAACATCCGCGGGTTCAAGCACGCCATCCTGGTCACTCGCGGCGTCTACGACGATCCGAACGACCCGGGCGAGGTCAGCCACTTCCAGGCCCTCTCGTCGGCGCTGTCCGCCACCGTCGGGCTCGGGAACATCGCGGGGGTCGCGGTGGCGATCGGGCTGGGCGGGCCGGGCGCCACCTTCTGGATGATCGTCGCGGGCTTCCTCGGGATGACCTCCAAGTTCACCGAGTGCACGCTCGGTCAGCTCTACCGCCAGGTCGACGCCGAGGGGAAGGTGTCCGGGGGGCCCATGCGGTACCTCTCGAAGGGCCTGGCCGAGATGAAGCTCAAGCCCGTCGGCGTGGTGCTCGCCTACGCCTTCGCCATCATGTGCATCGGCGGCAGCCTCGGCGGCGGGAACATGTTCCAGGCCAACCAATCCGCCGCTCAGGTTGGCGAGATCATAGGCTTCTTCAAGACCGACGTCGGGCGGCTCGTCTACGGCGTCCTGCTCGCTGCGCTGGTCGGGCTGGTCATCATCGGGGGCATCCGCCGCATCGGGGCGGTGGCCGGCTACATCGTCCCCATCATGTGCGCGATCTACGTGCTCTCCGGCCTGGTGATCCTCGCCATGAACGCCGAGCACATCGGCTGGGCCTTCGGTCACATCGTCGGCGACGCGTTCACGCCCGAGGCCGGGCTCGGGGGCCTGGCCGGCGTCCTGGTCGTCGGGTTCCAGCGGGCGGCCTTCTCCAACGAGGCGGGGATCGGGTCGGCGTCCATCGCCCATTCCGCCGCGGCGACCGACGAGCCCGTCCGCGAGGGCATCGTGGCGCTGCTCGAGCCCTTCATCGACACGATCATCGTGTGCACGATGACCGCCTTGGTGGTCGTCATCACGCGGGCCTACGAGAGCCCGGAGGCGGGGGAAGGCATCGTCATGACTTCCTGGGCCTTCGGACAGGAGCTGACGTGGTTCCCGCAGATCCTCAGCTTCGCGGCCTTCATGTTCGCCTTCTCGACGATGATCTCCTGGAGCTACTACGGGGAGCGGTGCTGGGCCTTCATCTTCGGCTCGAGCGGCAACATGTCGATGATCTACCGGATCATCTTCCTGGTCTTCGTCGTCCTCGGCTCGATCCTGGAGCTCGGCAACGTCATCGGCTTCTCGGACCTCATGATCCTCGGGATGGCGCTCCCCAACATCCTGGGGCTGTTCTTGCTCAGCAACAGAGTCTCTCGTGCCCTCAACGACTACTGGGGGAGGCTCAGGCGCGGCGAGATGCAGCGAAACTGACACGTGTCGGCGGCGCTCCGCCTTGACGCGCTCGGAGCGCCGCCCACAAGATCGGACCCGCCCAGCCGATGCCCGAGGCTCCCTCACGGTCGGAACGACCCGACGTCCCCTGCGCCCACTGCGGTGAGACGCACCCGGCGAGCTACACGCATTGCCCGAAGACGGGCCGCGCGCTCCACAGCGGCAAGGCCCTCATCGGCCGCCTGATCGCGGACCGGTACAGGGTGGTCGGGTTGCTCGGCGAGGGCGGGATGGGAGCAGTCTACGTCGCCGAGCACACGCTCATCGGCAGGAAGGTCGCGCTCAAACGGCTCCACCCGGAGCTGGCCGCCGACGCCAAGTCGGTCGCACGATTCCAGCGCGAGGCGCGGGCGGCCGCCGCGACCGGGCACGAGAACATCGTCGAGATCCTCGACCTCGGCTTCGCGGAGGACGGAGCCCCGTTCCTCGTGATGGAGTACCTCAAGGGACGGAGCCTCGCGACGACGCTTCGCCGCGAGGGGCGGCTCGCGCCCGCGCGCGCCTGTCACATCCTGGGCCAGGTGCTGGCAGCGCTCTCGGCGGTGCACCGCGAGCAGATCGTCCACCGCGACCTCAAGCCCGACAACATCTTCCTCACCCGACGTTCGGGGCACGCCGACTACGTGAAGGTCCTCGACTTCGGCATCTCCAAGATGCGGCGCGACGAGGACGAGGCGATGGACCTCACGCGCACGGGGGTCATGCTCGGGACGCCCTTCTACATGAGCCCCGAGCAGGCGCGAGGCGTCAAGACGCTCGACCACCGCGTCGACCTGTATGCCTGCGGCGTCATCCTGTACGAGTGTCTGAGCGGCAAGCTGCCCTTCGACGGACAGAACTACCACGCGCTGCTCCAGGCCATCCTCGCGGGGCAGCCTCCGAAGCTGACCTCGCTCGTCCCCGAGCTCGACCCGAGCCTGTGCGCCGTCGTGGACAAGGCGATCGCGCGCGATCCGGCCGCTCGACATCAGTACGCGAGAGAGATGCTGTCGACGCTCGTCCCGTTCGGGGCCATCGACGTCGGGCCGGAGGAGCCCGACGGGAACGACGGGACCGCGAGCGAGCCGGCGCAGGCGCTGCTCGAGACCACCCCCATGTCACCGGAGCAGCTCCGGGACCGCGCCGAGCGACCGAGCGCAGGCGCGCCGACGACCACTCCCGTCACGCCTCATGACAGGCCGACGACGACGACGCCGGTCGGGGGGGGCCGCTCGCCCGAGGCGGACGACGAGGTCGAGTTCCTCTTGGCACGGCTCCCCCGCCCCAAACGGCTCGACGGCCCACCGCGTCGCTTCGCCGCGACGTCCGAGGACTGGATCGGGTCGGGGACGCCCTCGACCCCCCTCGCCTTCTCCACGTCGGCCGGCGTACGCGAGGCAGTCACTCCGTACCCATCGGAGAGCCTCGTTCGGGCGTCGCGGTTCGCCCGCGAGCCCTCGGGCTCGGTCTTCACCGGGTTCGACGCTCGGAGCAGGCCCGACCGCTCGGTGCCCGGGCGGCCGTCGATCTCGTCGAGAGAGGCGGAGAGCCGGAGCCTCGTGCCCGGCGAGGCGCACGTGAAGGGGACGTTCCTGGTCGCGTGCATGGAGCACCTCGAGCAGGCGCACGGCGGCGCGGGGCTCGGCAGGGTGCTCGGCGCCCTGTCGACCGACGTCCGCTCACGCTTGACGGGTGTGGTCTTGCCCGTCGCATGGTTCCCGCTCGACGTGTACGACCGCTTGCTCGATGCCGCGGAGAGGACGCTCGGAGGAGGGGACGGGACGCTCGCGCTCGAGATCGGCGCGGCGACCGCGGCTCGCGACCTGCCGACCACGCACCGTCTCTTCATGCAGAGCGCCACGCCCGCGATGGCCCTGACGCGGATCCCGCAGCTCTGGCGCACGTACCACAGCCGCGGCGAGGTGCTGATCTCACAGGTCCCCGCGGGCGGCTGGCGGCTCGAGGTTCGCGATCTCTCGCCCGAGACCTACCTGCACGCGATGGCGATGTGCGGCTTCTATCAGAAGCTCCTCGAGCTCGCCGGCGCCCGCGACGTCCGCGTCGCGCTCCTGTCGTCACGAGGCCGCGGCGAGGAGCGGACGGTCACCTCGTTGCGCTGGCGGTGATCGGGACGAGCTACCCCTCTTCCTCTTCCGCCGCAAAGCGCCAGAGCGCGGTCATGCCGATGGCGTGCGCGCAGCGCCCACACAGGAGCGGCTCCTCGTAGACGGCGGTGTCGCCTCGCGGGAACACCAGGAGCCCCTTTCCTCCCGGCTCGCCGCCGATGGGCTCGTCACAGACGTGGCAGGTGGGTTCCCCGTCCCGATACCCGCGCATGGCATTCGATTATACCCGGGCCGGGCGTTCGGTCGAGCCCATGTTCACCGATCGGCGAGCAGCCGCTCGATCTCGTCGGGGTCCTTCGGGGTGTCCGACGTGAGGTTCTCGTGGCCGTCGGCGGTGACGACGACGTCGTCCTCGATCCGGATGCCGATCCCGCGCCACTTGGGGTCCACGTCGGCGTCTACCGCGACGTACAGGCCCGGCTCCACGGTGAGCACGAACCCGGCCTCGAGCGGGCGCGGTTCGGCCGACAGGTGGTAGGCACCGACGTCGTGCACGTCCATCCCGAGCCAGTGAGACGTGCGGTGCATGTAGAAGGGCTTGTACTTGGTCTCGGACACGACCTCGTCGACGCTGCCCGAGACCAGGCCGAGGTCGACGAGCCCCTCGCTGAGCAGCCGCACCGCGACCTCGTGGACTGCGTCCAGCGAAACCCCCGGCCGCACCGAGTCGATCGCGGCGCGCTGGGCCGCGAGCACCACGTCGTAGAGCGCGCGTTGCTCGGAGGTGAACCGCCCGCCGACCGGGAACGTGCGGGTGATGTCGCTCGCCAGGTAGCCGAGCTCGCAACCGGCGTCGATGAGGACGAGGTCTCCGTCCTCCATGCGGCGGTCGTTCCGGCGATGGTGGAGCACCGTCGCGTTCGGCCCGGAGCCCACGATGGTCCCGTAGGCCGGACGTGGGCTCCCGTGCGCGCGGAAGGTGCGCAGGATCTCGGCTTCCACCTCGTACTCGTAGCAGCCGGGCTTCGCGACCCGCATGGCCCGAACATGCGCTTCGCGGGTGACCGCGGCGGCGCGGCGCATCCCTTCGATCTCCTCCGGGCGCTTGCGCAGGCGCATCTCGTGCAGCGTCTTGACGGGATCGACGATCTCCGTGGGCGGGCGCACTCCCGTTCGCGCCCGTCCTCGGACGGCGTTCAGCGCGTCGAGCATCGTCGCGTCGAACGCGCGGTCGCGGCCCAGGCGGTAGTGCAGGCGATCGACGTCCGCAAGGTAGTCGGGGAGCTTGTCCGGGAGCTCCTCGATCGGGAAGGCGGCGTCCACTCCGAGCGCCTCGACCGCGCGATCCACGCCGAGACGCGGCCCGTCCCAGACCTCGCGCGACGGATCACGCGTCCGGCAGAACAGCACGGCGCGGTGCTCTTTGTGACGGTTGGTCAACACGAGCACGCTCTCGGGCTCCTCGAACCCGGTCAGGTAGAAGAGGTCGCTGTCCTGCCGGTATTCGTGCTCCACGTCGTTGTTCCGGATGGCGACGGGGGCGGCCGGCAGGACGGCGGCTCCCGGGCCCATCTCGGTGAGGAGCCGCTCACGGCGCTCTCTGTACATGCGAACGGCACTGTGTCTCATGCGGCGATCTCGATCAACCGCGCCGCAGCGGCCGGAGCGAGATCGACGCCCAGCTCGTCGGTGCACCAGCGCTCGGCGGACACCGCGCCCGCCCTCGCCGCGACGGCGCGCAGCGGCTCGTCGGCCCTCGGGTTGGCGAACCAGTCCTCGTCGTACCGATCGCGGAGCGCGGCTGCCGCGGCGAGCCCCGCGAGCCGTCCGCGGAGCATCGGCCCCGTCACTGCCGGCGCAGCGGCGACGAGCGCCGCGAGCGCCTCGGGCACCTCCACGCCGAGGGCGTCGCGCAGGCGCGCCGCGGCAGCTTCGGCGCGCGCGCGGGACGTCGACGCTTCGCGGCTCGCGAGCCACGCGGCGGCGTGCAGACGCAGCTCGAAGAGCACGATGCGGCCCGCGTGCCGTCCGACGCGCTCCCGGTCCGCGGCGCCGAGGTCGCGCGCGCGACGGAGGTAGACCGGGTCCGCCTGGAGCTGGGCGAGCAGCGTGCCGATCGCCCGCGACGCGGTCCCCGAGGCGGGACGGCGCAGCTCGACCGGCAGGCCCGGCGACGCGAGCGCCGCCCCGAGCGCGCGTCCGAGCACGTCGGCCGCGGACAGCTCGGAGCAGAGCCCGAGCTCGAGCGGCGACTCGGCGACGCGAACGTCGGTCGGTACATCGGGGACCGCGATGCGCGCGCGGGGATCGAGGCCGCCGTGATGGGCCTCGACCCGCACGCGCGCCGACAGCTCCCGGTCGAAGCCGAGGCCGGCGATCCCCGAGGCGAGCCTTCGCCAGCGACCACGGCGCGGCGCGAGCCCGTCGAGCGCCGGCTGCCGCAGCGCCCGCGCGAGGTCGGCCCAGCCGGGCGCCCCGACCCGGCCCGCCGTCGAGAGGACGGCGTGAACCGCCTCGCCCGCGGCGTCCTCGGTGCGATCGAGCAGCGCCGCCGCGTGCCCGTCGAGCACGTCCGCATCGGGCCCGGCGTCGGGGTCGGAGGCCGTCCCGCCGAGCACGGCCGAGAGAGCCTCGTCCGCCGCCGCGCGGGCGTCGACGAGCCTCGGCAGCACCTCCTCGACCGAGCGCACGAGCGCCCGCGCGAGCCGATCGCGCCGCCGCGGATCGTCGCAGGCGACCATCGCTCCGGCGGCCTCGCGCACGGTCGTCGACTCGCCTTCGAGCTCGGCGCGCCGCGACGCGAGGGCGCCGAGCGCGTCGCGCGCGGCCGCGAGCGGAGCCGCCGCGGCCGCGCGGGCCAGGTGCGCGCGCAGGGCCCCGCGCTCCGCCTCCGACACGAGCCCGAGATCGACGGCCTCGCCGAGCGCGTCGAGCGCCGCCTGCGACGCGAGCCAGCGGTGCCGCTCGACCACCTCGGCCGCGGGCGACGCCTCCCGGGCGCCGCGCCAGCGCCACAGGCGCTCGCGCGCCTCGTCGCGGGCGTACGCCTCGAGAGCGGACCGGAGCGCGTCGACCGGGGAGGTCACGGCCCTCAGATGCCGAAACGGATGCCGAGGGCGACCTCCGCCCAGGCGAGCGGAAGACGCTCTTCGCCCGACAGGTGGAAGTGGGTCGCGAGGAGCATGGCGAGCCCCCAGCTTCCGCCCGCGAACAGGTCGCCCCCGAACCCGACGGTCAGCATCGGCGTGAACTTCTCGAGCTCGGCGAAGGTCACCTCGTCTTCGGTCTGCTCGGGGAGCTGCACGTAGGAGAAGCCGCCGCCGACCATCAGGTAGGGCCGCCACTCGCCCCCGGCCTCGTTCACCTGCACCTTGAGGCGCAGGATGTCCGCGCTGATCATGAGATCCTGCTCCATGCCGGCGCGCTCGCCGGTGCCGAGCACCGACAGCATCAAGCCGGGCCCGAGCGACCAGGAGCGGTCGCGGCTCAGGTAGACGTCGAGGTCCCAGCCTGCCAAGAGCGCGACGCCGGGATCGATCCGCGCGCCCACGTAGAACGCGTCGCTGGCGATGCGAGGCTCACGCGCGTGCGCGTCACCGGAGAAGAGGAGCGCCGCGAGGCACGCGGCGATCGGGGCCCATCGGCGCATGCGGCCAAGCCTACCTCAAGCGCGGGGCCGGCGCTGCGGTGCCGTCGACCGGGCCCGCCCCACGAGCGACGCCCGTTGCCGAATCGCTTCCGGCTATCTAGCCTGAGCCCAACGCCATGCCTGGGCTGCGAACTGCCGTCGTGCCCCTCCTCGCCGTCCTGGGGGGATGCTCCCCGCTCCTGTACGTGTTCGTCGGCGGAGGGGACGGAGAGGTCGGCCGCATCGGGCTGGGGCAGATCGTCTCGTCCACGACGGCGGACGACGAGGACCACTGGGAGCCCGACTGCGGCGCGCCGGCCGGCGGAGGCGACGAGACCTGGGTCTTCGTCCCCGAGACCCGCGGGCAGTACCGCGTGCGTGTGGAGGCGCAGTACGACTCCGTGGTCGCCGTGCGGCGAGGCGGGCCGAGCGGAGAGGAGATCGCGTGCAACGACGACTTCGAGGGCACCAACGTGTCGCAGCTCGTCGTGCTCCTCGAAGCGGGCGAGACCTACGCCATCGTCGTCGACGGCTACCAGGGCCGCGAGGGTGCCTACCAGCTCCTCGTCGACCGGGAGATCCAGCAGCTCGCCCCCACCGATCCGCCGCCGCCCTTCGACCCGGCGCCCGTCGAGGACGTCGGCGCGATGGAGCAGCGGTGCGCCGACGCGCCGCTCCTGCCGGAGGGCACGTCGCAGGGCGAGCTGTCGCCCGAGATCGCGACGGCCACCACGAGCTGCGGCGGCGCCGGGCGCGGCGGGGACGTGGTCTATCGCGTGGAGGTCGCCACCGCGTCGACCCTGCAGGTGCAGGAGCACTCCGAGATCGACGCCATCCTCGAGCTCCGATCGGGCTGCTCGGAGGGGCACCGGGTCGTCGCCTGCGTGGACGACGCACCCGACGTCCGGAGCACCGCCATCACCTCGTACCTCGAGCCGGGCACGTATTACCTGATCGTGGACAGCTACAATCCCGGAACCGGGGGGCCATTCACGCTCGACGTCCGCCTCGTGCCGGACGCGGCCGCGGCCATGGAGACACGATGACCATCGACAAGCGGATCGCATTCGTCGGGGCGGGCAACATGGCCGGTGCCCTGATCAAGGGGCTGCTCTCGGCCGGCGCGTGCGAGCCCGACGCCGTCTGGGCGACCGACGTTCGCGCCGAGAGGCTCGCCGAGCTGCAGTCGAAGCACGGCATCCGGACCGGGCAGGACAACGCGGCGGCCGCGCGCTGGGCGGACGTGGTCGTGCTCGCGACCAAGCCGCAGGTGTTCGACCGACTGCTCGCGCAGGTCGAGCACGCCGTCGGCGACGCGCTCGTGATCTCGATCGCCGCCGGCGTGCCCATCGACGCGATGGAGGCCCGTCTGCCCGCGCACACGCGCGTGGTCCGCGCCATGCCCAACACCCCGGCCCTCGTGGACGCGGGCGCGACGGCCCTCGCGGCGGGCACCCACGCCACCGACGACGACGTGGCGCTCGCCTGCCGCATCTTCGAGAGCGTGGGCGTCACGGTCGTGCTCGACGAGTCGCTCCTCGACGCGGTCACGGGCCTGAGCGGCTCGGGCCCTGCCTACATCTTCCTGATCATCGAGGCGCTCGCCGACGCGGGCGTGAAAGTGGGCCTCCACCGCGAGTCGGCGCAGAAGCTCGCCGCGCAGACCGTCCTCGGCTCGGCCAAGCTGCTCCTCGAGACGGGCGAGCACCCGGGCCGCCTCAAGGACATGGTCACGAGCCCGGGCGGCACCGCCATCGCCGGCCTGCACACCCTCGAAGCGGGCGGCCTTCGCACCACGCTCATCAACGCCGTCGAGTCCGCGACGAACCGGGCGCGCGAGCTCGGCGAGGAGACCGCCCGAAAGCTGCGCAGGAGCTGAGCTCCCGCATCACCCCGCTCGGCGCCGAGGGGCGACCCTCTCTCCGAAGATCATCGTGCCCACGCGGACGATCGTCGCGCCCTCTTCGATCGCGACCTCGAGGTCGTGGGTCATGCCCATGCTGAGATCGGGCAAGGAGTGCTCTCGGGCCAGCTCGAAGAGGCGGCGGAAGCAGGGGCGCGCGCCCTCGGGGTCCTCGGTGTACGGGGGGACGGTCATGAGGCCGCGGAGATCCAGCGAGGGCAGGCCGCGCGCGGCGCCGGCGAGGGCCGCGAGCTCGGAAGGGTCGCACCCGGACTTCTGCGCCTCGCCTCCGACGTTCACCTGCAGGAGGACCTCGAGGCGGACACCGCGATCGGCGGCCCGCCTGTCGAGCTCCTCGGCGAGGCGGATGCTGTCGACGGTCTCGACGACCGACGCGACCGGGACGACCTGCTTGGCCTTGTTGCGCTGCAGGTGTCCGATGAAGCGCCACCGGAGGCCCGGGAGGTCGCCGAGCGCGTCGGCCTTGGCGCACATCTCCTGCACGTAGTTCTCGCCGAACTCGCGCTGCCCCGCCTCGTACGCAGCGCGCACCATCTCGGGTCCGTGCATCTTCGAGACGGCGACGAGCCGCACCGACGCCGGATCGCGTCCCACCCGATCGCACGCACGCGCGATGGTCTCGCGCGCCGCCCGGAGCCCGCCCGCCACCTGCGCCGGGTCGCTCATGGCCAGGCCTCGAGCGCGCCCGCGCGCCGGAGCAGGAGCAGCACCTCGGCCGCGGGCAACCCCACCACGTTGTGGTAGCTCCCGCCGATCTCGGCCACGAGCCCAGAGCCCAGGCCCTGGACGGCGTAGCCGCCAGCCTTGTCCCGCCCCTCGCCGGACGCCACGTAGCCATCGATCTCGGCGTCCGACAGCTCGCGGAACCGGACGCGCGTCACCACCGTCTCCTCGTCCTCCACGCCCTGGCCCGCACGCGCGACCGCCAGCGCCGTCGCCACCTCGTGCCAGCGGCCGGAGAGGCGTCGCAACATCACCCGGCCCTCCCCGTCGTCGGCCGGCTTGCCGAGCGGCTCGCCGTCGACCACCACGACCGTGTCCGCTCCGAGGACGAAGGCGGGTCCCGTGACGCGCGCCGAGACCTCCTCGGCCTTGTCTCGCGCCGCCCTGCGCACCCAGCCGAGCGCGTCCTCGCCTCCGCGGCGCGACTCGTCGGCCCCGCTCGGGACGACGCGGAAGGACAGGCCGAGCGTCGCGAGGATCTCCCGCCGTCGCGGCGACGCGGACGCGAGCACCAGGGGGGCAGGCTGCGAGACGGTCACAGATGCTTCTCGCGTTCCTCGAGGTGGCGCTTGTAGCGGCGGACGTAGGTCCGGCTCACCTGGGCCTCGTCGAGGCGCAGGAACTTGGCCACCTCGGTCACGAAACCACGCACGTAGACCGGAGCCGGGAGCGAGCCGAAGTCGTCCTCCTCGATGGCCTGCAGGTAGGCGCGGCCCACCTTGGTCCGCTGGCTGATCTCGCCGAGGTCGACCCCCTGCGACTCGCGGACGGCGCGCAGGAGCGCACCGGTGAACTCGGTGTCCGGGGTGATCACCGGCGGCGGAGGCTTGGGCTCGTCCTCGTCGTCCGTCGCGGGCACGGCCACGGGCTCGGGGTCCGGAGGGAAGACGGAGAGCTCGTACGGCCGGCGGCGCGCCGGGTCGAGCAGCACGTCGTAGGCCTCCTCGAGCCGCGCCCGCAGCGACTCCATGGCCGCGTGATCGAAGAGCCCGTAGCAGGACAGCGCGTCGGTCGCGTAGATGTCCTTGGCGCGCTTGTACGCTCGGCGGATCTCCTCGTCCGTCGCGCCCCGCTCGACCTCGAGCAGGTCGTGGTGGCTCTCGGGCGGCACCGTCCGCGCCGTCGCCGGTGCGCCCTTGCCGGAGTCGATCGCGAGCAGGCGCCGGGCGATCTTCTCGACGCTCTTGGCAGACTTCGTACCGGGGCTCTCGACGAGCAAGGGACGCCGCATCCGGACGCAGGACCAGACGGTGTCGTCGTAGTCGACATGGCCGAGGTAGTCGATCTCCACGCCGAAGCGGCGGCGGACGGCGCTCCGCATGGCGTCGCCGAGCTCGAGGTCCGCGCGCAGGCGGGTCTGGTTCAACACGAACCGGAACGTGAATCCGTCCATCGCAGCACGCACGAGGTCGGCGAGCGGGTCCCCCGCGGCCTCGAGCCGGCGGGCGAGGTCGAGTGGCGCCGGCGTGTTGCCCATCGCGCGCAGCCGCTCGACGAGCCTGCGGCGTGTCTCCCGATCCGGCGCCTGGTCGCGCAGGTGGCGCGAGAAGGCCGCGCGCACGAAGCGATAGGTGTTGTCGATGGCCGTCGGCTCCGGCGCCGAGACGAAGAGCGCCACGTCCGAGCGGAGGAAGAAGTCGAGGAGCGACCTGCTCGTGCCGGCGCCGAGGTCTACGACGAAGTACTCGGCGTCGACCGCCGACAGGACGCGCCGGAGCCGCGCGCGAGTCGTCCGACGCCGCGCCCCACGAGCCGGCTCGTCGACCCCGCCGTGCATCAGGCGGAGGTTCGGTATCTGCGTGTCCGTGATCGGCAGCTCGTCCGGATCCGTCGCGGCTCCGCCGTGGGGGTCGAGGAAGGGAGACCGGGCGGTCGAGCCCGGCCGCTGCACCCCGAGGCAGGTGTGCACGCTCGCGCCCTCCTGCTCCGCGTCGACGAGCACGACCCGCCGGCCGATGGTCGCGAGGTACAGCGCGAGGTTCGTCGCGAGGATCGTCTTGCCGACCCCTCCCTTGGCGCCGGAGACGACCAGCACGCGCCGGTCGGGGCGCGGGCGGAAGCCTGGAGGTGGACCGGTGACCGGGCGGACGGGCCCCTCCGTGGCGTCCTCCTCGTCCGGCTCGCGGAACAGCTCGAGCTCGTCGTCCTCGTCGCTCATCGGTCCCAGCGGCCGGGCGATGTACCAGGCCCGACACCCCGACGCAATGCGGCGCTACTCGGCGGCCACCGGCGCCAGAGGATGGTTGCCCGTGAGGAACGGCTCCCACTCCTCGAATCGGCGCGGCGCGGCCTCGAGCTGCACCGCGGCGCTCCAGCGGGGCCGCACCGGCCGCGACGAGAGGACCATCCCACACTCGTGGGGCAGCGCGCGGCCCTTCTTCAGGTTGCACTCGCGGCAGGAGGTGACGAGGTTGTCCCAGGTGCTGCGGCCGCCCCGCGACCGCGGCGTCACGTGGTCGAGGTTCAGGTCGCGCACCGGCGGACGTCGGCCGCAGTACTGGCATTGGTAGCCGTCGCGCAGGAAGACGTTGCGGCGGGACAGCCGCACGGGCGCCTGAGGCACCCGGTTGAAGGTCGCCAAGAGCACCAGCCGCGGCACCAGCAACCGCCCGGACGGCGTGCCCACGTGCTCGTCGTCGTCCGCCGGCTCGAGCGACGACCACTGCTCGAAGTCGTGCGACTCGAAGACGCGGGAGAGCGCCCAGGCGCGCCCCTGGTACAGCATCTCGAACGCCTGGCGCGCGGTCGTGACTCGCACCGGCGAGTAGCTTCGGTTCAGGACCAGGACAGGTGCGGACAGGCCGTAGCTCATGGCTGCTCGGCTCGACCTTCCTCGGCCGGCATGCCCGCCCCGAAAGGGACGAGCGCCGCCAGCATCTCGTCCGCGTCCCCGTAGCGCGCCTCGGGGTCCTTCGAGAGCGCGAGCCGGACCACGGCTTCGAGACCCGCCGGCACGTCCTTGCGGAAGGCACGCATGGGCGGCGGCTCTTGGCAGAGGATCGCCTCGCACAGATCCGCGAAGTTGCCGGCGACGAAGGGGCGGTGCCCCGTGAGCATCTCGTACGCGAGCACGCCCACGGCGTAGATGTCCACGCGCGGATCGCGGCCGCCGCTGCCGCCGATCTGCTCCGGGCTCGCATAGTAGGGGGTGCCCATCGTGCGTCCGGACGGAGTGAGATCCTGCGCGCGCGTCGCCTCGTGAACGCCCTCCACGTACGTGGCGACGCCGAAGTCGAACAGCTTCACGAAGTCGCTCCGGCCCTGACGAGCCGTGAGCAGTACGTTGTCCGGCTTGAGGTCGCGATGGACGACGCCGCGCGCGTGCAGGGCACCGAGGCCGTCGAGGATCTGGCCGGCGACGTCGGCGGCGCGAGACGGCTCGAACGGCCCCCCGTCGCGCAGCGTCTCGGCCAGGGACCTGCCGCGGACGTACTCCATGACGAGGTAGGGCGCGCCGCTCGGCCCGACGCCCACGTCGAGCACCTCGACGACGTGCGGGTGGCGCACCGAGGCGGCGGCTCGTGCCTCCCGCTGGAAACGCGCGATGGTGACACCGTCGTCGGCGAGGTGGCCGTGCAGGACCTTGACCGCCACGGTCCGGCCGAGGGCCGTGCTCTCGGCCTCGTAGACGCTGCCCATCCCCCCTCGGCCCAAGAGGCGCTCGATACGGTACTCGCCGCCGATGGCGGCGCCCATCAGGTTCGCCGGTGGCGCGGGCGAATCCCCACTGGCACCGGGGCTGTAAGGGACCGACATCGCGCTCAGTCTAGCGCATGGGCGCCCCGAGCCCAGCGAGGCGGCGCAGGCGGCGGCGCAACCGGCGCCGCGAGCGGCCGATGAAGGGGGGCCATGCCCTCCTCGAAATCACCCCTCCTGATCGCGCTCGTCCTCGGCGGCTGCCTCGGCGAGCCCCCTGTGGCCCCAGACGCCCCGGACGAGACGGAGCCCGACGCCGGACCGACCGCACCGGTGGTCCGCTCGTTCGCCGTCCGGGACGCCGACGGGCGCGTCCATCCGCCCGAAGCCACGCCGCGCCGGCCGCTGATCGTGCTCGAGGTGAGCGCTCCGGTGGTCGGAGAGCCCGAGCCCGCGGTCGTGCTCCGGGGCCTCGCAGACGACGCGCTCGAGGCGGACCTCGAGCGGCCTCCGCTCCGGAGCGCGAGCGAGGAGCGCATCGTGGACGCCGTCGTGGAGCGGTGGGGCACCTCGATCGCCATCGCCCCGAGCGAGGCGCTCTCGCCGGGCGAACCGTACCTGGTGGCCCTCGGCGGTTGGGCGGCCGACGCGGCCGGCCAGCCGCTCGGCGATCCGTTCGTCGTGACTCTCCGCGTGGCAGAGGCCGGCGCGGCCGGAGCGGTCGCGACCGCAGCGTGGCCAGCCGACGGGACCTCGGGCGTCCCGACGGCGCTCCCCATGCTGGCCGTCCGGTTCGATGCAGACGTCGACGGGCTCGATGGGGTCCGCCTGGAGACGGCCGGCGGCCGGGAGGTCCCCGTCCGCAGGCAGCTCGTGTCCTGCGCGCTCGTCGGGTGGCGGGACGGAGTGTGCGTGGTGCTCCGGCCCGACACACGGCTCGCCACGCACACCGAGCACCGCGTCGTCGTAGGCGACGCCGTCACCGATCGGACCGGGGCCTCCGTCGGGCCTTGGGAGGCGAGGTTCGTGACGGGGGCCGCAACGGCGACGCGGCCGTTCGAGTGGCTCGAGCATCCTTGCGCTCTCGACGAGGAGGCGGCCCGGACGACGTGTGTGCTGGCGGACGACCGCTCGCTCACGATCCGCGTGCGGGCCGACTCGCCGCTGCGCCTGTGGGCGATCACGGATCACGCAGCCGACTCGGCCGTCGCGCCGCGGGGCGAGGCCACGCTCCGGCTCGACGGGCTCGCCGCGGGCACCCCCTACGAGGTGGCGCTTCGTGCCGTGGACCTGAGCGGCCGCGAGCATGAGGTCACGCTCGCGCTCGCGACGGAGGCCGACCTCGCGCCCCTGTCGATCACGGAGGTGCGCGCGGACCCTCGCGGCCCGGAGCCGCAGCAGGAATACGTCGAGGTGGCGAACGTGGGCCGCGACCCCGTCGACCTCGGAGGCTTCTCGCTCTCCGACGACGCCGGCAGGGAGGGTGACCTCGTGGCGCATCCGTTCGTCCTCCCGGCGGGCGCTCGGGTGCTGTTCGTCGCGGACGCGTTCGATCCCAGCCACCCGGAGGACGACCTGGCTCCGCCCGGCGTCGGCCTGATCCGGGTCGGCACCTCCCTCGGCTCGGGTGGGCTCAAGAACGCGGGAGAGCCCCTGTTCCTCCGCGACGCGGACGGGCGGCGGCTGTCGGCCGCGCCCGCCCTCGCCGCAACGGCGTCCGGCGCGTGCATCGTCCGCGTCGGAGCCGACCCGCGCTCGGGCGACGAGGCGGCGTTCGCCGCGGACCCGGCCGGCGGGTGCACCCCGGGGCGGCCCGACCGGACGCCGTGATACACGTCCTTCTGTGGGAGAGCCGGACCGGCGGAACGAGGAGGTGCTCCACGTCACGGTGGAGGACGTCGTGTTCCGCAGCGACGACGGGCGCTTCGCCGTGGTGCGCGGGACGGCCGAGGGCGCACCGACCACCGCCGGGGCCGCGTCTGCGCACGAGAGCTCCGTCACCGTGGTGGGCGACCTCGGCCGCGTCGTGCCCGGCGAGGCGCTCCGGGTGCGCGGCCGCTGGACCAGCCATCCGAGCTACGGCCGGCGCTTCTCGGCGAGCGCCTTCACTCCCGTCCTGCCGACGACGGGAAAGGGCGTGACGCGCTACCTCGGCTCCGGGCTCGTGCCCGGCGTCGGGCCCGCGCTCGCCGAGCGGCTCGTCGCGCGGTTCGGCGACCGCACGCTCGACGTGATCACCAGCCAGTCCGCGCGCCTGCGGGAGGTGGAGGGGATCGGCAAGAAGCGGGCGGCGGCCATCGCGCGGGCGGTCCGCGAACGGCGGGACGAGGCCGAGACGCTCTCCTACCTGCACGGTCTCGGGCTAGGCCCGGCTACGGCGCAGCGCATCCTGAAGCGCTACGGCGAGAGCGCGGCCCGCGTGATGCAAGAAGATCCCTACCTGGCCGCCGAGCAGATCGCGGGGATCGGCTTCCGCACCGCGGACCGGATCGGTCGCGCCGCCGGGATCGCGGACGACGATCCGCGGCGCGCCGCCGGGGCCGTGCTGCACCTGCTCGGACGCGGGGCCGAGGACGGTCACGTGTACGTGCCGCTCTCGGTGCTGGTCCGCGGCGCGGTGGAGCTGTCGGTTCCGGAGGAGCGCATCGCGCCCGCCGTCTCGGACCTCGCGGCGCGCGATCTGGTCGTGGTCGAGGACGACGCCGTGTACGCGCCCCCCCTGCACTCCGCCGAGGTCAGGGTCGCGGGATTCCTGCGCGCGCTCGCGGAGCGCCGCCCGCGCCCGCTCGGCGAGGCGGAGCGCGCGAGGATCGCGCGGACCGTGCCGAGCTCGCTCACCGAGACGCAGCGCTCGGTGGTGGTGACGTCGCTCGAGCACGGGCTGGTCGTGCTGACCGGTGGACCCGGCACGGGCAAGACCACGACGGTGCGCGCCGTGGTGGACGCGCACGAAGCGCTGGGCCGGCGGGTGCTGCTGTGCGCGCCCACGGGCCGCGCCGCCAAGCGGATGGCCGAGGCCACCGGACGCGAGGCGCGGACGATCCACCGGACCCTCGAGTGGAACCCGGGCACGGCCCGGTTCCGCCGCGACGAGCGCGCGCCGCTCGAGGCGGACCTCGTGTTGGTCGACGAGTCGTCGATGCTCGACGTCCGACTGGCCGACAGCCTGCTCGCGGCCGTCGCGCCGGGAGCGACGCTCGTGCTCGTGGGCGACGTCGATCAGCTCCCTCCGGTCGGCCCGGGGCAGGTGCTCCGAGAGGTCATCCGCAGCGAGGTAGCGCCCGTCGTCAGGCTCCGCGAGATCTTCCGGCAGGCACAGCGGAGCGCCATCGTACGCGGCGCCCACGCCATCCTCGGCGGCCGGGTCCCCGAGCAGACCCCGGCCGGCACCAAGGGCGAGGGAGATCTGTTCTTCGTGCGCGCGACGGACCCGGATGCGCTCGCGAGAAGGCTCGTGGAAGTGCTGCGCCGACTGCCCGAGGCGTACGGCTTCGATCCGAAGCGCGACGTCCAGGTGCTGTCGCCCATGCGGCGCGGCCCGGCCGGCACCGCGCGCCTCAACGAGATCCTCCAGGCCGAGCTCAACCCGGGCCCCGGACCGGCCGGCGGCCTGCGCCCCGGCGACAAGGTCATGCAGCTCCGCAACGACTACGACCGGGACGTGTACAACGGCGACCTCGGGGAGGTGCGTCGCGCAGAGGGCGGCGTCACGTACGTGGACGTGGACGGCCGGGAGGTCCAGTACACGTCGGAGCAGCTCGACGCGCTCGTCCTCGCCTACGCCTCGACCGTCCACAAGGTGCAGGGGAGCGAGTTCCCCGCCGTCGTCGTGGTGCTCCACTCTTCCCACTACGTCCTCTTGTCTCGCGCGCTCCTCTACACGGCCGTGACGCGCGCCAAGAAGCTGGTCGTGCTGGTGGGCGACCCGCGCGCCGTCGCCCGCGCCGCCCGCAACGCCGAGACCTACCGCTCGTGGTCCAAGCTGGTAGAGAGGCTGAAGAAGTACTAGCCCTCGTCGAAGGCGGCGACTACTCCGTCGTGGAACGCCGGCCGGAAGCCCTTGATCTTCTCGTTCGCGCGGCTCGGGTGGACGCGGTTCGTGAGGAGCACCACCACCAGATCGCGGTACGGATCACACCAGATGCTCGTCCCCGTGAAGCCCAGATGACCGAACGTGAGAGGACCCAGGCGCCGTCCCGCCGCGCTCGGCTCGCCGCTCTTCACGTCCCACCCGAGCCGGTGGGTGCCACCCGGACGCTCGGCCAGCGCGGCGTGCATCACCTCGGCCGAGAGGAGCTCCGACCGGCCGGAATAGCAGTCGAGCATCTGCCGGCCGAAGGTCGCCACCGCGCGGGCGGAGCCGAACAGGCCGGCATGACCGGAGACGCCGCCGAGGGCCGCGCAGTTCTCGTCGTGGACCTCGCCGCGGACGATTCGTCCACGCCACTCGCAGCGCTCGGTCGGTGCGGCCCGCCGCACGAGGTCGGCGCGCCGGTCGGACGGAAGCGCGCCCGCGAAGAAGACCTCGTCGGCGATGCCGATCGGCTCGGTCACTTCGTGTCGCACGACCCGGTCGAGCGACTCCCCCGCCACGCGGGCCATCATCTCGCCGACGATGATGTAGCCGAGATCGCTGTAGACCGAGCGGCCTTCCGCGCCCTCCTCCATCCGGCGCGAGGCCTCGCTCAGGATCCAGCGACGCGCCGCCGACGTCCCGGGCTCGTGCGGAACGTCCAGGTAGAGACCGCCCCACGGCGCGAGCCCGGCCCGGTGCGTCAGGAGCTGCTCGAGCGTCGCCCCCGCGGCCCCGCCCCCTCGGACGTCGCTGAGGATCGAGTCGGCCCGGGCGTCGAGCTCGATCGCGCCTCGCGCGACCTGCCGGAGCGCGGCCATGGCCACGAAGGGCTTGGTGAGCGACGCCAGGTCGTACGAAGTGTCTTCCCGTGTGGGAGTCGGGGCGGTGTAGGACAACCTGCCCGCATGCGCCGCGCTGTACACCGGCTCGTCGGACTCCCGCCAGCCGATGCAGGTCGCCCCACCGGGGAAGACCTGCCCCGCCACCCCCGCTTCCAGGAGACGCTGTGCCTCGCGCTGGACGCGGTCCTTCCGTGTGCGACGCACTAACCAGTGTAAGTACCGGACGCTGTGGCGCCGGTCTATCAGAATGTGAATCCAGTGTTGCTTTGTGACCCGCCGCTCCCGTTCATCACCTCGGAGCTTCCCGCCGTCTCCGGACGGATACGGGCGCAGCCCGAGGACTTCGTCGTCGAGGAGATCCCGGCCTACGCGCCCGCCGGCCGGGGGGAGCACCTGTTCGTGCGCTTCCGGAAGCGGGGCCTGACCACACCGGAGGCGGTCCGCCGGCTCGCCGAGGCGCTCGGCGTCGACGCCCGCGCGGCCGGCTGGGCCGGCCTGAAGGACCGCCACGCCGTCACCACGCAGTGGGCGAGCTTCCTCGGAGCGTCGGCCGAGCGCGCCCGCGAGATCGCGCTCGAAGACCTCGAAATCCTCGAGGCGGCTCTGCACCCCCACAAGCTCAAGCCGGGTCACGTGCGCGGCAATCGCTTCGTGCTCCTCCTTCGGGACGCCGCGGCCCACGCCGAGGTGGCCCGGGCCGTGCTCGCCCGGCTCGGACGCGTCGGCGTCCCCAACTACTTCGGCGAGCAGCGGTTCGGGCGCGGGGGCGAGAACGTCCCGCGGGCCCGGAAATGGCTGCTCGAGGGCGGCCGGCCGCCCCGCGGTCGCTTCGAGCGCAAGATGCTGGTCTCGGCGCTGCAGGCCTCGCTGTTCAACGCGGCGCTCGCCGAGCGGATCCGGGACGGCCTCTTCGAGCGGCCGGTCCCGGGCGATCTCCTTCGCAAGGAGGACACGGGGGGCCTGTTCACCACCGAGGACGCGTCCGAGGCCGTCCGGCGTGTGGAGGCGTGGGAGGTCAGCCCCACCGGTCCCATGTACGGCGCGCGGATGCGGTGGCCGCTCGACGAGGCGGCGCGCCGGGAGCGGGACCTGCTCGAACGCCAGGGAGTGACCGAGGCAGACCTCCGCCGGTTCGGACGCCTGGGCGAGGGGACCCGCAGGCCCCTGCGGGTCCGGCCGGAATCGGTAGTCCTCTCGGCCGAGGGACCGGATCTGCGCCTCGCCTTCGAGCTGCCCTCCGGGGCCTACGCCACCTGCGTGACACGGGAGATCTTGAAGTTGCCGGCAGCGTGAGCACCGGATCCGCAATACACTCTTGCCCCGCCGTGTTGCGGCCGAGCCGAACCCCGCCTTGTCGGGCCGGCGCGGCTCCCCTAGGTTGTGCCACCGCCGGCCCGGCCGGCACGAGGACCATGGACATCCAGGAAAGACTGACTGCATTCGCGATGCTGGGCGCCGGCTGGGTGATGTGGCTGCTGGTGCTGCTCTCGGTCATCGCCATCGCCATCGTGCTCGAGCGCGCGTACTACATGCTGTCCACGCGCGACGACGTCGGGTCGTTGAAGAACGACCTCCTCAAGCGCCTGCGTGACGGCGATCTCGACGGGGCGAAGAAACGCCTGTCGCGGTCGAAGAGCTTCGAGGCTCGCATCGTCCACGCCGGGCTCGACGCGACGGGCGACGGGGCCGAGTCGGCCGAGGAGCGCATGGCGGGGGAGTCGTCACTGGCCAAGCTGCACATGGAGCGCAACCTCGCCTTCCTCGGCACGGTCGGCAACAACGCTCCCTTCGTCGGTCTGCTCGGTACGGTCATCGGCGTCATCCGCGCGTTCCACGCGCTCGACGCGGGCGCCGGACAGGTCACCGCAGGGCTGATGACCGAGATCGGCGAGGCGCTGGTCGCGACCGCGATCGGGATCCTGGTCGCGCTGCCGGCGGTGGCGTTCTTCAACCTCTTCAACCGCGTCATCAAGGGCAGGTTGGCGCGCGCCGACGCGCTCGGCCGCGATTTGATGGCATACCTCAAGTCACAGCGCTCGGGATCGCCGCCCCCTGCCGAGCAGGCCGCGGCCGCGGAGTAGCCGATGGGAGGCGGTGCACCGCAGGGCGACGACGACGAGCTGATCACGGCGATCAACGTCACGCCGCTGGTCGACGTCGTCCTCGTCCTCCTGATCATCCTGATGGTCACGGCGACGGCGATCGTCTCGAAGACCATCCCGATGGAGCTGCCCGAGGCCGCGACCGGGGAGGCCACGCCCACGACGCTCGCGGTCTCGATCGACGAGGAGGGTGCGCTCTTCCTCGACGCGCGGCCGGTGAACGAGGAGGAGCTCCGGGCGCAGATCCGAGCCGCCCGGGAGGCGGACGCCGAGGTGCGGGCGGTGATCGCCGCCGACGGGAGGATCCCTCACCGCCGCGTGGTGCAGGTCATCGACCTGCTTCGCCAGGAGCGGGTCACCAAGTTCGCCATCAACGTGCGCCCGAGCGAGGTCCAACGCTGAGCCGCTGAACGTGAGGGACGGGGACGAGGATTCGTGGGGGCTGGTGCTCGGCGGCGTGCTGGTGCTGAGCGCGCTCGCTCACCTTGCGACCTTCCTCGTGCTCGGCCTGCTGAGCTCCCCGGGCGAGGTCGCGCTGGCCCTGTCCGCGGTGGATCTCGAGGTGGTCGAGGAGGAGCCGGAGCCCACGCCCGAGCCCGAAGAGCCGGAGGAGGCGCCGGAGCCCGAGCCGGAGGCCGAGCCGGAGATCGAGCCTCCGCCGCGTCCCCCGCCGCCGCGCGAGCCACCGCCCGAGCCGCCTCCCGACACTCCGCCCGAGCCGCCTCCCCCGGCGGAGGAGACGCCCGTGGCGTTCGACAACATCGTGCTCACGAACGATCAGGGCGACTCGTCCTTCGCGGTCGCGCCCGGGAGCGGCGTCGAGCGCGAGGGGCCCATCGGTCCACCCGGCGAGCCCACCGGGCGGCGGCAGCGCGGCGTCGCGGGCGGGACCCCCGGCGGCACCGGTAGCGCGGACGCCCCGCGCGGGCCTCGGATCGTCGCCATGGCCGACGTGTCGCGACGCCCGGAGCCTCCTCCCAACATGCGCGACATCCTGCGCCGCAATTACCCCGCCGAGGCGCGGCAGCAGAGCATCGAGGGCGTCGCGCGGGTCCGCATCCAGATCAACCCCGACGGCACGCTCACGCTGCTCGGGACGATCTCCGAGACGTGGGCGGGCTTCGGCGCTGCGTGCGAGCGCACGCTACGTCAGGGCGGCCGCTGGCGAGCCCCGCAGGACGAGTCGGGCCAAGCGGTCGGCGTGCGTAGCCACTACACGTGCGAGTTCGAGCTGTACTAGCCCCGCCCGCCCTCGACCGGTAAAAAATTCCATTTGCATTGCGGCCATGTCGCGCCGATGTGATACTCGAACTCGGCCGGCGGAGATCGGGGACGGGAGGCACGCGAGAGGCCCGATCGCCGCTCGGCACCAGGGAGAAACTATGCGCCGGCTCGTCGCATCCGTCGTGCTCACGTTCGCATGTCTCGGTTCGGGCACCGCCTTCGCCCAGGACGCCGAGCGCCCCCCGCTCGAGGAGTTCTCGGCCATGCGGTTCAGCCCGGCCCCCGGTCCGGGCAACTTCCTCGCGGTCGAGGGTGCGCGCGTGAGCGGTCACCTCGTGCCGAGCGGGGGCCTGACCCTCGACTATGCCTACCGGCCGTTCACGCTCTACGACGCGAGCTGCGCACCGGACGACGAGACCGACTGCGAGGTCGAGGACGTCAACACGCACCTCGTGCGGTACTACGCGGCCGGACACCTGACGGGCGCGATCAGCATCGCCGAGCGCGTGCAGGTCGGGCTGGTGCTGCCGCTCGCCTACGTGCGGAACGACGACTTCTCCTACACCCTCGCGGACGGTAGCGACTTCGTCGCCATCGAGGGTGGCCGCAGCTTCGGGCTCGGGGACCCGAGGCTCAGCGTCAAGGCGCGCATCTTCGGCGAGGGCACCGACGGGCTGCACTTCGCGGCGAGCGCCTTCGTCACCGCGCCCATCGGCCAGCTCACGACCGAGGACAGCTTCCTCGGAGAGGATAGCGTCACCGCGGGCGGGCACTTCATCGGAGAGTTCTCGCAGCGCGGCTTCCACGTCGCCGGGAACGTCGGTGGGGTCTACCGGCCCGAGCGCACCCTCTTCAGCACCGAGGTCGGGAGCCAGATCACCTACGCCGTCGCGTTCGGCTACGACGTGACCCCGCTCGTCCTGGTCTTCGGCGAGCTCCAGGGCGCCTCGTCCTTCAGCGCACAGGTCGACGAGAACCCGCTCGAAGGACGCATCGCCGGCCGCTACCGCGTCGGCGATCTCTCGTTCACGCTCGGAGCCGGAGCAGGGCTGATCAGCGGGGTCGGCATCCCCGTGTTCCGCGCGATCGGCCAGGCGCAATACGCGCCCGTCCGCGGGGACGCGGACGGCGACGGCATCGACGACCGCGACGACGCCTGCCCCTCGGAGGCCGAGGACCTCGACGGCTGGATCGACGACGACGGCTGTCCCGAGGAGGACAACGACGACGACGGGTTCCTCGACGCCGACGATCAGTGCCCGAACGACCCAGAGGATCGTGACGAGCACGAGGACGAGGACGGCTGCCCCGATCCGGACAACGATGGCGACGGCGTGCTGGACGGCTACGACTCGTGCCCGAACGATCCGGAGGACATGGACGGGGATCGGGACGAGGACGGCTGCCCGGACGCCGACACCGATCGCGACGGCATCGAGGACGTCGACGATCAGTGCCCGAACGAGCCCGAGGACACCGATGGGTTCGGCGACGAGGACGGGTGTCCGGAGACGGACTTCGACAGCGACGGCATCCCCGACGACCGCGACGAGTGCCCGGACCAGGCCGAGAACATCAACGGCGTCGAGGACGAGGACGGCTGTCCGGAGCAGGACTCCGACTCGGACGGCGTGGTCGACTCGATGGACCAGTGCGAGGGCCGAGCCGAGAACATCAACGGCGTCGACGACGAGGACGGTTGCCCCGACGGCCCCGACGCGGTCGCCCTCGCCGAGGATCGCGTCACGCTCACCGAGCCGATGCAGTGGCGCCGCCGGACGAACCTGACCCCGGCCGCGCGGCGCCAGCTATCTGCGGTCGCGTTCGCCATGAAGGGCTTTCCGCAGCTCGCGCGCGTGACCGTCCGCGTGACCGCGTCGAGCGAGGAGATCGCCCAGGGGCGCGCCGAGGCCATCGTGGCGCGCCTGGGCGAGGAGGGCATCGGCGCCGATCGTCTGCGGACGGCGACGAGCACCGGCGAGGACGACGTCGTCTTCGTGGCCGGGCACTAGCGCGCCCCCTGGCTCGTCGAAACTTTGACCAGGCGCGCCGGGAGCGGCTAGCTCGGGGGATGGCTCCGTCGCGGACTGCGTGCGCGCTCCTGCTCGTGATGGGTTGCGATCCGGTCTACCCGGGCGACCCGGTGGGCACGTTCGATGTCACCGGTCACCTCGAAGAGAACTCGTGCGGCGAGCTGGCCGTGCCGGCGATCGACCCGCTGCGGTTCGCGGTCGAGATCCGCGAGCGCAGCGGCGAGGCTTTCTGGCGGCGGCCCGAACGCGGGGTGGTCTCCGGCACGGCGCGTGGCGACGGGTCGTTCCGTTTTCGGACCGAGACCCTGGTCCCGCTGATCGCCCCCGACCCCGACCCCGACTTCGGGCACGCCGGCTGTGCGCTCCGGCAGACGGAGGTCGTCGACGTGACCGTGGCCGCGGCCGGCCGGGCCGACGGCGGCGTACCGGACGCGGGCGAGTCGGCTGCCGGCAACGCATCGGTGCTCACCGGCGCCAACGTCATCGATCTCGTCCCCGAGCCCGGCTCGGACTGCACGCCCGCGCTCGTGGTGGCGGGCGGCCCCTTCCTCGCCCTCCCCTGCCGCGTGGGCTACTCGTTCGAGGGCGAGCCCGCCGACGCTCTGTGACGGGGCGGATCCTGCGCGGATCAGCCCCCGGGCGGCAGCTCGTGCTCGCCGGTGTCGGCTTCGACGAGCTCGGCCTCGACCTGTTCGACCTCCGCGTCGCTCGCCACTTCGGCTGCTGGCTCGGCCTCCGCCCCCTCCTTCTTGGCCTGCGGGGGCGGCGGTGGCCTGTCGGCCGTGCGCGGCGTGCCGTCCTTGTGCGTGTCGCGCGTGGTCGACCCGAGCCGCCGCTCGGCCATGATGATCATGCGCGGCGAATCGGCGCCGAAGAACACGCCCGGGTGAGCCTCGTGGCCCGACACCGACGCGACGCGGAATCCCTGAAGGTGTAAGAAGGAGCCGATCTCGTTCAACGAGTAGAGGCGGATGGAGTAGACGTTCTCCCGCTGGCGGCCGTCGTCGAGGATCACGGTCCTCTTCACCTCGAGCCGGGAGGTGATGTAGTTGAACTGCGTCTCTTCCATGCAGACGCAGCCGTCACCCTCGAACCAGACGAGGTTCGGCTGGTAGCGGATGACGTGGTCGCGGTTGACCGCGTCGATGAGCAGGCAGCCCATCGGCTTGAGCGCGCGGTAGAGACGCTCGATGACCTTCTTGTTCGTCTCTTCGTCGAAATAACCGAGCGTAGTGCCCCAGCACAGCACGGCGTCGAACGCACCGTCGAAGGTCATGTCGCGCATGTCGCCGTGCAGGAAGTTGATCTTCAGCCCGCGGTCCTGGGCCTCGTCGGCGGCGCGCGAGAGCATGGGCAGGGAGAGGTCGAGGCCGACCACCAGGTACCCGCGCGAGGCCAGCTCCACGGCGTGCAGCCCGAGGCCGCACCCCACGTCCAGGATGGTTGCGCCACGCTCGAGCCCGAGCTGTTGCTCGATGAAGTCGCACTGCCTGCGAATGTACCGCTGAGAGTACGGGCGGACCGTGCGGAGGTAGTCGTCGTTGAAGAAGTCCTCCCACCAGGGCTTGCGCCGCCGCCGCGGACGCGGCTCGGCGGGAGCGGGCTCGGCGGGACGCTGGGCCTCGGCCGGCGGGGCCGCACCCCGGTCCGGCTCGGGTGGGGGAGGCTCGACCGGCGCGGATGCGGCCGCAGCCGGCGGAGCCGGCGTCTCGGACGGTGGGACCGCGGCCGGCGGTTCGGAGTGCGGGGCCAGGGGCTCCGCAGGGGTGGGCGGCGGCTGCGATCGCGGCCTGCTCGCCAGCGGGATCTCGTCGACCTCGTCGTCCTCGGCGAGTTCGAGCTCCTCGGGCTCGTCGTCGTCGACCTCGGGCTCGTCGTCCTCGAAGTCCACCTCGAGCTCGTCGGTACCGATCCCGAAGGCGGCGATCTCCTCCTCCGACGCCTCCTCGATGGTGATCTCCGCCGACTCCCCCTCGTCGCCCTCCGCCTCGGCGGTCGCGGCGTCTTCGGCGGCCGCGGCGTGTTCGGCCGCGCCGGCGTCCTCGGCTGCGCCGACGGTCTCGGCGGCGAAGGCGTCCTCGGCGGCACCGGCGTCCTCGGCGGCACCGGCGTCTTCGGCGGCGAAGGCGTCCTCGGCGGCACTTTCGTCCTCCGGCACCCGCATGACGACCGTCGGATCTCCGCGCAGCGAGTCGTCGTCGTCGAGCTCGACGTCGAGCTCCTCTTCCGGCTCCTCGGCGGCAGCCTCGCCGTGGGCCTCCTGCGCGACGGCCGCCGGAGCCTCGTCCGGCGCCCCCGGTTCCGCGTCGCCGGCCGCCTCGACGCCCGGCGCTTCGTGCGGAGGCGGCTCGCCGCCGGTCGGGTCCGCGCCGGCGCGCTCGGCGTGCGCCCCGTCGTCGGGGGCCTCGGGCGCGGGCGTCTCGTCCGCGCGCGGCTCCGAGCGCCCCTCGCGCGCGTCGGGATAGTCGCTGACCCGCACCGTCCCCCGCACCACGACCGAGTCCCGCCGTGCCCCCTCGGGCTCGGCGGCCTCGCCCGCCGGCTCGGAGGGGGGCGGAGGCGGCGACGGAGCCGGCAACGTGACGTCGGACGGCAGGCCCGGCGGCGGAGGCACGTCCGGCGCGCCCGCGAGCCCTTCCTCCGCACCCGCCGCATCCCCCTCGACGTCCGCGTCGAGATCGGTCGCCTCGGGCTCGATCTCGGGCTCGGGCTCGGGGGGCGGCGCCGGGATCGAGCCGGGCACGGTCCGAGCCGTGTCCGCGGCAGCGTCGGCTTGCTCCCCGGGATCCTCGGCCGCGGGCGGATGCTGCGAATGCAGCGGCATCGGCGCGTCGGAGGTCGGCGCCGAGACGTCGTCGGCCGCGCTCCGGCGCGGCACCTCGTCCACCGGCACGCGAAGCGATCGACGCCTGCCGCGGCGGGTGCGGCGGCGGGCGCGGAAGCTGGTCACCTCCCCGTCCTTCGGCGCGTCGTCGTCGTTCATGCCCCTACCCTGCGGGCCACGCCCTCACCCACGCAGACGCGGTCGCCGGGTCGCTTCAGGATATCGACGGGATGGCTCGGCGGAAAGAAGACGATCACGGTCGAGCCGAGGTGGAACATGCCCAGCTCGTCGCCCCGATCGAGCTCCGGCGCCGCGCCGTTCGCGTACGTCCGGACACCGGCGTCGACGCCCGTGTTGGTCAGGAAGTCCTCGAAGCTCACGCTGATGCGCCCGACGCCGATGGCACCCACCAGGATCGTCGCCACCTCGCCGTGCACCACGCTCCGCTGCGTCACGGCCACGCGCTCGTTGCGCGCGAACAGACGGGGGATGTGCTCGGTGCCGATCGCGTTGACCGGATAGAGGGTGCCCGGCACGTGCCGCACCGTCGTGACCGGCCCCGCCACCGCGGCGTGCACCCGGTGGTAGTCGGGCGGCGCGAGATAGACGACCGCGAACGTGCCGCCGTCGAACCGCCCGGCGGCCGACTCGTCGCCCAAGAGCTCGCCGACCTCGTAGAGCTTGCCCTTGACCCGAAGGGTGGCGCCGCGGTCGATGGGGCCCGCGTCCTCGAGGCGGCCGTCGGCCGGGCTCACGGCGACGTTCGGGTCGGGGTCCACGGGACGGGCGCCCGTCCGGATGGGGCGGGTGAAGAAGGCGTCGAAGCTCTCCCAGCCCTCCGCCGGGACGTCGTACTCCGCGAGGTCCACGCCGTAGACCCGGACGAAGGTCTCCACGGCTCGCTGCACGAGCGGCGGGGGCCCCGAGAGGTCGGCCAGCCTGCCCATCATCCGGCTCAGTCGCTTGCGCGGCAAAATACGCAAGGATTCTGCAGCGAGCCTGGATGCGCGGACGGCCATGAGCCTCCTGTCGGGGGAGAACGTCCCCGAACCGGGTGGGGGCTCGGCGAATGTTATGCGAGGGGGTGAGGAGTGGTCAAACGAAAGTTTTTTCGCAGGGTTCGGTGATCCAGCGAACTCGCCGGGGCGCCGGGCGCCGGCGGCCGGAGGGGCCGCGCGGGCGCCCGGTCCGCCGAGACCTAGATGTCGTAGTACAGCTCGAACTCGAGCGGCGTCGGGCGCAGGCGCGACGGCGCGATCTCGTGCTCGCGCTTGAGGGTGATCCACTCGTGGATGATGTCCTTGGTGAACACGTCCCCCTGGAGCATGTACTCGTGGTCGCGCTCGAGCGAGTCGACGCTGTGGTCGAGCGTGTAGGGGACGGTGGGGACGTCCTTCAGCTCCTCGGGGCTGAGGGAGTAGATGTCCTTGTCGAGCGGATCGCCGGGCTCGAGCTTGCGCTGGATGCCGTCGAGCCCCGCCATGAGCATGGCCGCGAAGGCGAGGTAGGGGTTGCCCGACGAGTCGGGGAACCGCGCCTCCATGCGGCGGGCGGCCGGCGACGGCGAGTACATCGGGATGCGGACGGCGGCCGAGCGGTTGCGGGAGCTGTAGGCCAGGTTCACGGGCGCCTCGTAGCCCGGGACGAGCCGCCGGTAGCTGTTCAGGGTCGGGTTCGTCAGCGCGCAGAGCGACGGCGCGTGCTTCAGCACGCCCGCGATGTAGTGGAGGCCCATCTCGCTGAAGCCCGCGTAGCCGTCACCGGCGAACAGCGGCTTGCCCTCCTTCCAGAGGGACATGTGCGTGTGCATCCCGCTGCCGTTGTCGCCGTACATCGGCTTGGGCATGAAGGTGGCCGTCTTGCCGTGGCGGCGGGCCACGTTCTTGACGACGTACTTGAACCACATGAGCTGGTCGGCGCACACGGTCAGCGAGTCGTACTTCATGTCGATCTCGCACTGCCCCGCCGTCGCGACCTCGTGGTGGCTCACCTCCACGTCGTAGCCGAGCTCGAGCAGGATCTCGCAGATCTCGGTCCGGATATCCATGAGCGTGTCGGTCGGCATGACCGGGAAGTAGCCGCCCTTGTGGCGGACCTTGTAGCCGAGGTTCGGCCCCTCGTCGGACGCCGTGTTCCAAGCGCCCTCGACCGAGTCGATGGCGTAGAACGCTCCGCTCGGCTCCGAGCCATAGCGGATGTCGTCGAAGATGAAGAACTCCGCCTCCGGACCGAAGAACGCGGTGTCCGCGAGCCCCGTCTGGCGGACGTACGCCTCGGCCTTCTTGGCGATGAACCGCGGGTCGCGCGGATAGGGCTCCTTCGTGATCGGGTCGACGATGTCGCAGATCAGGACGAGCGTCGGGCGCTGCGTGAACGGGTCCATCTTGGCGCTCGACGCGTCCGGCACGATGAGCATGTCGGACGCGTTGATCGGCTGGTATCCGCGGATGGACGAGCCGTCGAACCCGAACCCCTCCTCGAAGGAGGACTCTTCGAGACGATGAATCGGGACGCTCGTGTGCTGCCAGACACCGGGCAGGTCGATGAACCGCAGATCGACCATGACCGCACCGTTTTCCTTCGCGTACTCGAGGACTTCCTTGGATGTGCGCTTCTGGCTCATGGGTGGCTTTCTCCGTGTGCCGGGGTGGACGCCGGATGGGTTACCGCGCGCGTGTTTCCGGCACGTTTCCTGTTCGTAAGAAGTTGAGGCGGCGGGACGGGCGCCTCAGATGGCGTCCTCGCCGCGCTCGCCCGTGCGGATCCGGACCGCCTCCTCGACGGGCGAGACGAAGATCTTGCCGTCGCCGATCCGCCCGGTCTTGGCGGACTTCTCGATCGCGTCGAGGACCTGTACGACCAACGCGTCCGGGACTACGACCTCGATCTTCACCTTGGGCACGAAGTCGACGACGTACGCAGAGCCCCGGTAGACCTCCCGCTTGCCGCCGGTGCGCCCGAAGCCCTTGACCTCCGTGACCGTCATGCCTTGCACGCCGACCTCACCGAGGGCGTCCTTCACCTCGTCGAGCTTGAACGGCTTGATGATGGCTTCGACCTTCTTCATTCATCCTCCGATGGGCTGCGGCCGTCGTAGCGGTGGTGTAGCGGGGGATTGTTTCCGGCTGGTTTCGGAGCAGTAAATACGCATCCGGAGGTTTCGACGAGATGCCGAAGCGCGAACGATACCTGTGGGTCTGCCAGAACGAACGGCCGCCGGGCCACCCCAAGGGTTGCTGCATGGAGAGGGGCGCGGGCCCCATCCTGGACCGGCTCAAGTCCGGGCTCGCCGAGCGCGGGCTCCACCGCCGCTTCCGGGTCATGTCCTCGGGCTGCCTCGACCTGTGCTGGGTGGGCCCGGCCATCGCGGTCATGCCGGACGGCGTGTTCTACGGTAGGGTCCGCCTCGAGGACGTCCCCGAGATCCTCGATTCGCTCGAGCGGGGTACGGTCGTGACGAGGTTGGTCGTGCCGGACGAGGAGCTCGTTCCTCCGGAGAAGCGAGGGAAGTGATGGCGGTCGGATTCGAATTCAGCGAGACGATGAGCGGCACCTACCACACGCTCGACCGTCCGGCGGACGAGCTGCCGATGAGCATCACCGTGCGCGCCGAGGTGCACGACATGAAGCGCTTCCTTCTCGATCCCACCGCCGAGATCCGCGGCGAGGTCGACGCGCAGGGCCTCGCCGATCATCGCGCCCTGCGGGGTACGCTCGAGATCAACCCCCTCCTCAAGCGTCGGCTGGTGTACGACTTCCGCTTCACCGACAACGACGGCAAGGACTGCCGATTCCACGGCGAGAAGGAGCTCGAGGCGGCTCGCCTGGTCTCGACCATGACCACCCTGCCCGGGACCATCTTCCGCGACGACCGCGAGCTCGGCCGCGCCATCCTCCGCTTCCACCTCCGAGCCGACCTCCTGAAGATGCTCCGGAGCTTCCGGCCCCGATGAACGCGCCGGTCGTCGTGGTCCACGGGGGCGCGGGCGACGTCGACGAGGAGCGACGGCCCGCGCACGTCGAAGGCGCCAAGCGCGCGGCGGCCGAGGGCCTCGCCGTCCTCATCGCCGGTGGATCGGCGCTCGAAGCCGCGGCGCGCGCGGTTGAGGTGATGGAGGACGACCCCCTGTTCAACGCGGGGACGGGGGGCTGCCTCACCCGCGACGGGACGCTCGAGCTCGACGCCTCGGTGATGGAGGGCACGGCGCGGCGCGCCGGCGCAGTGACCGTGCTCCCGCCGTTCCTGAACCCCGTGCGCATCGCCCTCGAGGTCATGCGCGAAGGCAAGCACGTGCTCTACGCGGCCGAGGGCGCCGCCGCCTTCGCGCGGGAGCGCGGGTTCGAGCCGGTCGATCCGGAGCGCATGATCACCGCACGCTCGCGCGAACGGCTGAGGAAGCACCTCGAGGGCCAGGTGGGCGAAGGCTGGGCGGGTGGAACCGTCGGCGCGGTGGCCTGCGACGCGGACGGCCGCGTGGCGGCGGCGACGAGCACCGGCGGCACCGTGGGCAAGCGCAGCGGACGCGTCGGCGACACGCCCATCCTCGGCGCCGGTACGTACGCGGACGACGCCGGCGGTGCATGCTCGGCGACGGGGATCGGAGAGACCATCATGCGCGCCTGCCTCGCCCGCGCCGCGGTGGATCTCATGGCCGCGGGGATGCCGGCCGACGAGGCCGCCCGGCGCGCCGTCGCGGTCTTCGCGGAGCGCTTCGCAGGGAGCGGTGGCATCGTCGTCGTCGACCGGCTCGGACGGCCCGGCATGGCCTGGAACACGCGCACCATGACCCACGCCGTCGCGCGGGCGGGCGAGGACGTGTCCGGCGGCTGCTGAGTAGACGACCGGCCTGCACACGGTCGAGCCGCGCGAGGTTGCAGCACCGTCCCCGGATGTATAGAAGGACCCTTCATCAGACCAAGGAGGGGATGCATGCGTTCTGTGCTGAAGATTTGCAGCGCGGCTGCGTTGTTGTTGCCGTTTGCCGCCTGCGGCGGGGGGACGTCGGAGCCTCCGCCCGAGTATCCGCCCGTCGAGCAACCCGAGCCCACGACGACGGTCACCGTCGAAGAGGAGCCGGAGCCGGCGGAGCCCGAGCCACCGCCGCCGCCGCCCGTCCAGGTCGTCGCGGGCGAGCGGACGCCGCTCGAGGGCGAGCCGCCGAGCCTCCGCATCCGCCAGCCGCGCGAGAACCAGCTCATCCGCCGCGGCGACGTCAACGTGCGAGTGCAGCTCCGGAACTGGGACCTGGCCCCGGACCCGGGCAAGCACGTCCACATCATCCTCGACAACGAGCCCTACATCGCGCTCCGCGACGTGTCGGGCACGCTCGACCTGAACGAGCTCGCCGAGGAGCACCTCGGCCACGATCTCGCGCCGGGCACCCACGTGATCCGCATGTTCCCGAGCCGCGGCCACCACGAGTCGGTCAAGCAGGGAACGCCGTTCGCGATGACGGTCTTCTCCTACCAGGAGCGCACGGAGGGCTTCGAATTCGACACCGACGCGCCGCTCCTCACGTACAGCCGCCCCAAGGGCTGCTACCCGGCGGGCGAGCGGGTGCTGCTCGACTTCTACCTGACCAACGTCGACGAGCTGTCCGCGGAGGGCCATCGCGTGCGGTACGCCATCGACGGCGAGGTCACGGGCGAGATCACCGAGTGGGCCCCGCACTGGATCGAGAACCTCCAGCCGGGCGAGCACCAGGTCGAGCTGAGCCTGCTCGGACCAGACGGCGAGCCCGTCGCGGGGCCGTTCAACCAGACGACCCGCACCATCACGGTCGCCGCCGGACAGTGCCCGGGCGCAGAGGCACACGGGCCGGAGGCGGAGGAGGCGCAACCCGAGGCCGAGGAGCCGGCCGAGCAGAGCGCCGAGTAGGCCCGAGGGCTTCTCGCTTCGCTCGGAAGGGGGCGCGGCCGGGCCGCGCCCCCTTTTCGTTTGCGCTCCGGGTCGCAATTCCCCTATCCAATGCGGGGAACATGGCCTCCCTCCTCACGACGGTCCGGGACCTCGAGCGGCTGCGGCAGATCGTGCTCGTGCTCGCCCGGCACGGGTTCGGCGAGATCGTCCAGCGGACGGGGCTCGGCTCGCTGCTCGGACCGAAGAAGGTCGAGGGTGAGGATCCGCCTCCGAGGGTGGAGGTCGGCGAGCGCATCCGGCTCGTCGTCCAGGACCTCGGCCCCTCGTTCGTCAAGCTCGGGCAGATCGTCTCCACGCGGCCCGACATCATCCCGGCAGACATCATCCGCGAGCTCAAGAAGCTGCAGGACTCCGTGCCCCCGGTCCCCTTCGACGAGCTGCGCGAGCACGTCGAGAAGGAGCTCGGCGCGCCGGTCTCGGAGGTGTACGAGGAGTTCGACGAGGCCCCGCTCGCGTCGGCGTCCATCGGGCAGGTCCACCGCGCGAAGCTCCGCACGAACGACGGCCCCGTCGACGTCGTGGTCAAGATCCAACGCCCCAAGATCAAGGGCGTCATCGACCGGGACATCGATCTCTTGTACTGGCTCGCGCGCGCGGTCGAGCGCTCGATCCCGGAGTCGCGCATCTACTCTCCGGCCAAGCTCGTCGGCGAGTTCGACCGCGCCATCCAGGCCGAGCTCGACTTCGTCCTCGAGGCCGACAACGCCGACCGGTTCACCGAGAACTTCGCGCAGTGGGGCTCGGTGCGCTTCCCGAAGGTGCACCGTCAGGCGAGCTCGAAGCGAGTGCTCACGCTCGAGTACCTGGACGGCAAGAAGGTCTACGACGCCGTCGACGCCGGCGCGAGCGGCGAGGTCATCGCCAAGAACGCCGTCAAGGTCATCATCAAGCAGATCTTCGAGGACGGGTTCTTCCACGCCGACCCTCACCCCGGCAACGTGCTCATCCTCGGTCCGGCGGACGCGCCCGTCATCGGCATGATCGATCTTGGTCTCGTGGGCCGGCTCACGCCGAAGATGCGCGATCGGACGATCGACCTGATGGTCGCCGCCGTCCGGAAGGACCATCGAGGCGTGGCCGACGCGCTGTACGCGATCGGCAAGCCCACGAAGAAGATCGACCGCGACGCGTACGAAGCCGAGGTCGCCTTCCTGGCCGACAAGTACCTGGGCAAGAGGATCGCCGACATCGAGCTCAGCGCGATGATCCGCGACCTCGTCTACGGAGCGACGAAGTACGGGATCGAGATCCCGCCCGACTTCCTGATGGTCGGAAAGACCCTCATGACCGTCGAGGGGGTCGGCAAGGAGATCTACCCGGAGCTCGACGTCTTCGAGGAGGTCAAGCCCTACTTCCTCGAGCTGCTCAAGCAGCGGTACTCCCCCGAGCGCATCTCGCAGGATCTCCTGTCGACGGCCATTCGCCTGAGCGGCGCCGCCAGCGACATGCCCATGCAGATGCAGGAGATCCTCGATGATCTCCGCAAGGGCTCGCTCAGCCTGCAGGTGCACGAGCCGGCCCTGCGGGCGACCGCCGATCAGGTGGGACGGAGGATCTTCAGCGGTCTCGTCGTGAGCGGGCTCCTGATAGGCGGCGCGTTGCTGATCGCGCAGCGCGAGCCGTGGGTCGGCGCCCTGTTCGTCGCCGGGGCCGTGTCCTGGGCGTCCCTGCACTCGGTCGTGATCGCGTGGCTCGGTCGCAAGAAGCGACAGTTGTGACTACCATGCAGGGGCAATGCAGCTCCGGTGGATCTGGGAGGACGAGGTCGAGCCCGAGCGCGCCCTGTCGACCGGCGCGGTCCTGCTCGAGGCGGTGACGGAGGCGGGCTCCGCACCGGCGGTCCTCTACGGGGCGGGTCTGGTGGGCGATGCGGTGGCGCTCGGGCTGTGGCAGCGGGGCGCCGACGCAGTGAACGGCGAGGCAGCCGAGGGCGCCGGCGTCCGGGTGCTCCGGCGGAGCACGGGTGGGCCGACGGCATGGGCGGGTGACGGGGTCGTGTACGTCGCGCTGTGCCTGCGCCACGCGTCGGTGTTCACGAGCTGTCCGCCCGATCGCGTCCTCAACCGCAACGTGCGCGGCGTGCTCGGGGGGCTCGGCCTCTCGGGCAGCCCGGCGCACTACTTCGGCCGCGAGTGGCTGAGCGTCGCCCGGCGGCCGGTCGCGCTGGTCGGGTGGGACCGGCTGCGCGACGGTCGGGTCCTGCTCGAGCTCTTCATCGCGCGAGAGAGGTCGTTCGTACCGGGTTCGGTCCTCGACGGCTATCCCGAGCGCGAGGAGCCGCCCTTCCTCGGGAAGGAACCGATCACGCTGGCCGAAGCGTGGAGCGAGCTCCGCTCCGTCGAACGGATCGTCCGCTGGATCGCCGAAGGCCATCGGTCGCGGTTCGGTAGCGAGGTGGTGGCCGATCAGTCGTCCCTCACCGACCAGGAGCGACAGGCCGCGAAGGACGACGCGGTCGACTTCCTCTGGCGGCCGGAGGAGGAGGACGGGCTCGCCTGGTCCAATCCTCGCGCCGTCCCCATCGGCTTCGTCTCGGCCGGCGCGCGGCTCGACGCCGAAGGGCTCGTCGCCGACGTCCGCGTCGCGGGGGACTTCTATCAGGACCATGACGCGCCGGAGTTCCTGCGCGAGCTCCTCGTCGGCAAGGAGCCCTCGCGGGCCGGGTACGCCGAGAGCATCAACGCGACGTGGGACTCGACGGCCCGGTTCATCGAGGGCGTGACGAGCCTCGACTCGATCCTCGCGTGCCTCCTCGAAGCCGCTCCCCCAGCGGGCTAGCGGGCGAGCCGGGCGAGGGCGAGGCCTCCGAGGCCCGCGACGAGGCACACGACGAGCGTGACGGAGACGTACAGGGCCGCGCGGCCGAGGTGTCCCTGCTCGGCCAGGCGGATCGTCTCGAGGTTGAAGCTCGAGTAGGTCGTGAAGCCTCCCATCACGCCGACGCCGAGCACGAGCCGCAGGTCCCCGCCGAGAAGCTCGGCGCCCTCGGCGAGCTGGACGACGACGCCGAGCAGGAGCGAGCCGAGCGCGTTCGCCACGAGCGTGCCGAGCGGCCACCCGCTCTCGAGCGTGTGATCGGCCAGGAGCAGGCTGAGCCCCCAGCGCAGGAGCGTCCCGGCGGCGCCACCCAGTCCGATCAGCAACCAGCTCACCAGCCCGGTCTTGTACCCACTTGAGCGGCCGGCGTCGAGCGCCTACGCTCCGCGTCCACGCGGGTTTTCGACAGCCGTGAGTCACACGAAGAAGTCCGCCGCGCGCCGGAAGCCCGCGCGCACGAAGGGGCAGCCCCGGATACGCGGGCGCGTGCTCGCGGTGGGCAATCGCCGCGTGCCGCTCTACTCGGGCGCCGTCCACTACTGGCGGCTCGACCCCGACGACTGGGGACGCGCGCTCGGGGAGGTGCACAACCTCGGCTTGCCCATCGTGGAGACCTACGTCCCGTGGGGCGTGCACGAGACGGGTCCGGGCGAGTTCGACTTCGGCGAGCGTGATCCGCAGAAGGACGTGGGGCGCTTCCTCGACCTGGCGAGGGAGGCGGGCCTCTTGGCGTTCGTGCGGCCTGGTCCGCACATCAACGCCGAGATGACGTACTTCGGGCTGCCGGAGCGCGTCGTCTACGACAAGGCGTGCCAGGCGCGCTCCCCTCGACAGAACGCGGTCATCCTCCCCTTCCCTCCGCGCATGTTCCCCGTGCCGAGCTACGCGAGCAGCAACTACCACCGGGAGACGGGACGCTGGTACGACGCGGTCGCGTCGGTCGTCGCCCCCCGCCTGTGGCCCAAGGGCCCGGTGGTCTTGGTGCAGGTCGACAACGAGGCCGCCTACTACTTCCGAAACGGTCCGTACGACCAGGACTACCACCCCGACGCGATCGCGCTCTACCGGAAGCACCTCGAGGAACGGTACGGATCGCTCGCGCAGCTCGCCAAGGTGCACCGCCAGAAGTACGCGACGTGGGACGACGTGCTGCCGCCCGAGCGGTTCGAGGCACGGACGCCCGCGGAGCTCGTGGTCCACCTCGACTGGGCGCGGTTCCACGAGCACCTCGTCACGCAGGCGCTCGGGCGGATGAAGCGGCGAATGGCCCGCGCCGGGATCAAGGGGCTGCCGGTCGTCCACAACGTCCCGCTCGGCGAGGGCGGCCTCCCGCTCAGCATGACCGACATCGCGAAGGTCGTGGACCTGACCGGTCTCGACTACTACCACGCGGCCCGCGAGCACCGGACCATCAAGCGGCGGACGCTGTACCTCGCCGGCACGTTCGAGCTGCCCTACTCGCCGGAGATGGGCGTCGGCGCGCCCCCGTGGTTCACGCCGCTCTCGCACGACGACTCGCTGTTCTGCGCGATGAGCGCGTGCGCCTACGGCCTGCGCGGCATGAACCTGTACATGGCGGTCGATCGGGACCGCTGGTACGGCGCCCCGATCGAGGCGGACGGAACGCCCCGGGTCGAGGCCGGCGTCTGGAAGCACCTCTTGTCCGAGCTGTCGGCCGTCCGGTTCCACGAGCTCGAGCGGCGGGTGGAGGTCGCCCTGGTGGTGCCCCCGGAGTACCGGCGGCTCTCCCGCGCGACCCACCTGCTCGGCGGGATCGTCAGCCCTTCTGCGATGGAGGCGCTCGGCGGCACGCCCGTCGACGCCTGCCGCGAGGACGACCTCGGGTTCAAGGGGCCGATCCAGGTGCTCTGGTGGCGCATGCTCGCCAAGATGTCCGACGCGCTCACGCGCGCCGGCGTCCCCTACGTCTACGTCGACGGCGACGCGCCCTCCGAGCGGCTCGCGGGCATGCGCGTCGTGGTGGCGCCGTCCTACGAGTTCGCCTCGCCCGAGCGGTGGAAGCGGCTCTGTGCCGCCGCCAAGCACGCGACGCTCGTGTACGGACCGGCCATGCCCGAGCTCGACCTCGAGATGCGACCCCACCCCTTCGAAGTGCCCAGGGGAGGCCGACGCGTGCTGCTCGACGTCCCCGAGGACGCCGAACGCCTGGTCGACGATCTCGTGGAGGAGCTCGACCTCGCGCGCCCCTTCCGTGTCACGCCGGCGCCGGTCGAGACCGCCGTCCACGAGGACGCGGTGGGCCCGCGTGTGCTCTTCGTCATCCATCCGGACCGTCGTCCCGTCACCGCGACCGTGGAGCTGCCCGCGCCGATGACGCTGGTGGACCTCATGAGCAGGGAGCGCCTGTCCGGCACGAGCCGCGTCGAGATCCCGATGCGGCCGCAGTCGGTCCGGATGCTGCTCGTGGAGCCCGAGGAGGACGACGCGCTGCGAGCGGGCAACAGCGTCCCGCGCGCCAGGAGGAGCGCTTCGTGATCAGCGCGGACCTCAAGTTCGAGGGGTTCGACTCGCGGTCCTGGACCAACCTCGTCTCGCTCTTCTCGCCCGGGCTCGGGGAGCGGCTCGGCAGTCCTCCCGCCGCGAGCGACGACCCCGAGCTCAGGCGCGGAGCGCGCGCGCGCGGGCGCCGCGGCAACCTGGTGGTCGTGATCGACGCCGACGAGCGCGTGCTCAAGGCCTTCCACTCGTCCCGCGGGCGGGTCACCGACCTCGACTACGGCAGCCTCCTCGACCTCGCGCAGGTCTGCGAGGACTACGCCGCTCGGCGCTGCCTGGTGCTGCGCGAAGGGGTGATGGAGGAGATCGGCGAGCGGCTCGCGATGCGCCTCTCGCGGGGAGACGACTACGTCACGCAGTGGCTTGGGCTCGCGCGGATCCTGCGGGAGATGCAGGAGGCGGGGCTGCTCCGCGTCTGGCCGCGCCCGCTCGCGAACGTGCCCATCCCCTCGCCGGGGACGGTCCGGCGCGCGCTCGACGTCGTGCTGCCGGACGATCACAGCGCCGTCGTGATGCTCTGGGAGAGAGGACAGTGCTGGACGGCGGCTGCTCTACGGCGCCGCAGCGGCTCCATCGACTACGTCGCGGGCCCCGATCTGGTCTCGCGGTGGACCGGGCCGCTCGGCGGGGACTGGCGACGCGATCAGCGCGTCGTGGTCGACGCCGTCTCGCGTCACGTCGCCCCCGTGCACCTCGGAGTGTTCGGCGAGGCTTCGACGATCGAGGGGCTGCTCGCGAAAGCCGATCCGGGCGCCTGGGCGGCCGCCGTCGCGGTGCGGGACGTCATCGTCCACCCGACGCCGCCCTACGTGGCGGTGGCGCTCGGCGCGGACGCGGTCCGCGGCGTCGCGTCCCGGACCGCCCGGATGCTCGGCGGCATCGACGCCCTGTCGGCGTTCACTCCGATCGCGACGCTCATCAGGGCGCGCGTGGTCGAGGTGGCGAGCGTCACGCAGACCCTCGGCTTCAATCCGCTCAGAGCCCTCGCTGCGCTGCGACGCCGCGAGGAGGAAGAACCCGACGAGGACGCCCTCGATCCGGAGTAGCGCTTCACGCGAGGTTCGGTTGCGGGGGCCGGCTTCGTTCACCGTGAGGGCCCCGGGGGGGAGGTCGTCCGATCAATCGGCGCCACGAAGGCGTTTGACAGCTCGGAGTGCGAGCCTCAACGTTTGGCACCTTGGTAGGAGCTTACATCCATGTACTCGGCCCGGATGCTCGTGGTGGCGTTCGTGGGGGGCCTGGTCATCTCATTGCTCGTGAGCGTTCCGCCGGCAGCGGCCGACCCCCCGGAGGGTGAGCCTGCCGAGGGCGCGGCCGCGCGAGAGGCGGTCGATCCGCCGAACGTCGCGTCGGAAGAGGGCACGCCCCCGCCGGACGCCGCCGACGGAGCCGCGCCGGAGGACGATGACGACGAGCCCCTGCGCATCGAGTGCGAGTACGCGCTCGTCGACGTGCCGTTCAACGCGGGCGGCTGGGGCGCGGGCTCGCTCGAGTGGCCGAGCATGGGGCAGGCGCAGTCCCTGTCGAAGTGCGTCTATCAGCTCGGTCACCTGGGCATCCAGGAAGGGATCGGCCTGCTCGCCGACCCTCCGATCTGGGGCCAGCTCGGCGTCGTCGTCTTCGACCTGCTGATGCCGGGGCGCCCTTTCGGCATCGGGTGGAACCACGAGGAGTGGCACCGCGCGGTCATGACGGTCCGCGGGATCGACAGCTACAACGAGGTGTGGGACTTCGAGGGGTTCGGCGGGATCCTCAAGGTCTCCCACGTCACGGACGCCGATCTGGCGGCGCTCAAGCGCGATCACAACCCCGATCTGGTGCGGCTCGCGGCCGCCGGCATCGAGAGCCACTACGAGCTCAACACCGCTCTCGAGAGGGACGCGTTCTTCCGCGGGACCAACGTGTTCAACACGTTCCTCCTGTGGCTCGACGCCGTCGAGGGGTCGGCCTACATGTTCTCGAGCCTGGGCAGCACGCCGGACGACTTCGAGCAGGAGTCGTACGAGACCGAGCTCACCGAGGAGGACAAGGACTTCGTCGGTCACGACGTCACGTCCTGGGCCTACGACCTCTTCCGCTCCGACCAGGCCTACGAAGATCGCGGGACCCATCCGGGCGGCGCCGGCGTCGACCGATCCATCAGCCGCGACGACCTGACCGACGCCCAGCGCCGCTACGTCACGCTCCAGGCGGGGCTCTCGCTCCTGAACTTCGTCGACCCTTTCCTGCTCGGCGTGACGGACTTCACGACGCCCATCGCCGGCGAGGACGTGCGGTGGAACGCGACCCTCCGTCATCACCTGACGTCCTTCGGCAACGCGGTCGACGTGAACCTGTTCCTCTCGTCGGGCGTCCTCGGGAACGTCTTCTTCGTCCTGCACACCTACTACAACTACGAGCGCCCCTACGTCGGGCTCGAGGCTCAGGTGCTCGACCGGCCGCTGACCGACTGGCTCCACCTGTCCTCGCGCCTGATGCTCTGGGAGCAGCCCGACGATCAGGCGTTCCGCACGACCGGAGGGAGCTTCGGCGGCCTCGCGGGCGCGAGGCTCGCCTGGCGTCTGGCTCCCTGGTTCCGCCCGAACCTGGAGGTCGAGGCCAAGACCACCGGCTGGGTCGCCGGCAACCCGTACCTCGACGAAGTGTTCTCGGCACGCCTCGGGTTCGAGAGCACGCTCTGATGCCGGTCCGTAGACGCCCCCGCATGGGGTCGAGGTCCGCGAGGTCGTCCGGAGGAGGCGGGGGCCGGTCAGGTGGTCACGGCACGAGTCAGCAAGGGATCCCCAGCTTGCGGCGGCGGCGGGCGGCCCCGGGCAAGACGCTCTCCCACGTGTTGCTGAAGCGATTGTTGAAGGTGAAGAGGTCCACGATGGCTCGCACCTCGCGTTGCTCGGCGTTCGAGAACAGCCCCTCGAACCGACGGACGTCCTCCGGGTGCTCCGCCTCCTCGCCGCGCGTCCTCAGCTCTGCATAGCGAAGCGCGGCGCGGGTGCGCTCGTCCAGGCTCTCCGGCGGCTCGCACGCGCGCGCAGCGGCGATGTCGCCGTCCGACAGGCCCGCCTTGCGCCCGGCGACGCCGTGGGCCGCGGAGCACACGGCGCAGCTATTCACGGCCGAGACGTGCAGGATGACCGTCTCCCGCAGTTGCGCGCCGATCGCCTCGCCTCGAAGGGCCCCGGCGTTGCGCACGGCGCGCCCGAGGCTCGAGAGGGCACGCCCCGACAGCTTCGGTGGCTTCATGCGGGAGATTATAGATCCTCAGAACCGATAGTCCGCAAAGGCCCCGAAGGTCAGCATGTCGACGACGTCGGTGGCGTACTCCTCGGTGGCGCCGAAGGGGTGATGCCCGGTGAGATCGATGCCGAGCGCGAGGGCGCCGTCGGCGAGCGGATAGGCGAGCTCGAGGCCGGCTCGCCCGGTGACCGCGAAGGCAGTCCCCGTGTCGCCCTCGTGCGGGTCGAGGATGACGCCCTCGAGGCCGATCCCGAAGACGGGGTGGACGGTCGCGCGGCTCAGGAACCGGTAGTTGAAGCTCGCCCCGGCCGTGTAGAGCGCCGCCGGCGTCGTCCCGCCCGCGTTCGTGCCCACGTCCATCGCGTCGGGCACCAGGTCGAACCGCAGCCCGAACTCGGCGGGCCCGACGGCCAGGCCCAGGTGCAGCTTGTACCCGACGGCCGCGTGCGTGATGCCGTCGCCGAGGAAGAACACTCCGCCCGCGCCGGCGCCTGCGATGACGAGCCCGTCGGTGTCGTAGGGATCGTCCCACCGGTCGTCGTCACCGCCTCGGTCCACCACGACGTTCGCGGGCGGCGGCGCCGAATGCACCTGGACACGCACGCGCGTCGGTGGCGGCGACGACTGGATGACGCGCACGGGCGGTGCGACGCCGACGTAGTAGCGCTGCGGGTGCCGCACGGGCGTCCGGACGACGTACCGAACCGGCGTCCCCTGCCGGGTCACCACCCGTCCGTGGGCGTCCCAGTAGAGCTCCACCGCGTGGGCCTCGCCCGGCGCTCCCACGAGCAGCGCTCCCGAGAGCACGGCCGCCGCGATCATCCACGAAACCTTTGCCTGCATGTTCGTATCTCCCTCCGGGGCCGGTGCGTCACCGACCAAGGAAACGCCTCAGCTCGGACTCGCTTACACCCGCCGGACCGTCCGGCTCGATGCTCACTGCGCGCCGCGCGTCCAGGCTGACCGTCACGCGTTGGCCGAGCGCGAGTACCGAACGGAGCTCGGGTCGTTCGCGCAGGAGCGCGAAGTAGGCCTGGCTGCCGTAGCGGACGCGCAAGACGCGCATGTTCCTCTGGAACCGCGAGTCGACCCACGCACCGTCCGTCTCGTGGAAGGCGCGCCCCTGGACGAACCGCGTCCGGCTCGTCGATGCGTCGTGGGAGCGCTCGGCCTCCCGCATCGACCGGAGCCGACGCGACAGCGCCCGACCGCCCTGCCCCGCCCCGCCGGCCGGGGCCCCGGCGGCACGTTGACGCGGTCGGTTGCGACCGACGTCGCCCTCGGACTCCGGCTCCTCCGCGGCTATCGCCTCGTCGAAGCCGCCGAAGTCACGCGCGGCCTGCGCTTCGGCCGGGCGAGGTGCAGGCCGGGCCGCGCCGGTCGCGGGCGGCCCGCCGAACCGGGCGTCGACGCGGGGCGTCGGCTCGGGCGGCGCGGCCTCGTCCTCCACGACGAGGTAGCTCGTGTAGGGGGTCACGATCCCGTACTGCCGCGCGAGCTGGACCACCTCGTCCCGGAGCTCCGGCCTCTCGCCGTGCAGCCGGATCTCGTCGAGCAGGTAGCCGATCTTCCGCGTCGCCCACAGGCGCGGCAGGAAGTCGTTCTGCGGCTCGGCCTGCGGGAAAGCGACGTCGAAGGCGAACGCCCGCGGCTGAGCCTCGTTCGACGGGCGCCCCTCGAGCTGCACGCGGCTTCCTCCTTGGCCGCGGTACCGGCCGACGACGAGGAGTTGCTCGCCGCGGTAGAGGTGCCCGAGGTCGCGGGGATAAACGTCGAACGTGCGCAGCCCCGGGACGAGCAGGCGCAGGTCGGTCAGGACCGGGAAGGCGACGCGATCGTAGAAGGCGCTCATGCGGCGCTCCATCTCGGCGCCGTCGCGGAAGTAGTCGCCGACACCGCGGTTGTCCCGGGCGAGCTGGTCGAGGAACGTCGTGTTCACGTCGTCCCCGACGCCGAACACGAAGAGCTGCGCGTCACCGGAGCGCCGGCTGACGTTCTCGAGGATCCGCTGCGGCTGCGTCTCGCCGATGGTGGGCATGCCGTCGGTCAGGAAGATCACGGTGCGCGGCAGGTCTCCCGTCGGGGCACCGGTGCGGAGCGCCTCGCCGAGCGCGTCGTCGATCGCCGTGCCGCCCGCGGCCACGAAGCGGCGCGCGAAGTCCCGCGCCGTGGCGACGTTCGCCGGCGTGGCGGGGACCGAGCGCCCACGGTCGAAGAGGAGCTCGACGTCCGTGCTGAAGCGGACGACCTGGAAGTGGTCGGAGGGGTTCAGCCTCTGGAGCATGTAGTCGAGCGCCGAGCGTGCCCGGTCGATCTTCTCCCCGGCCATCGACCCCGAGGTGTCGAAGACGAAGAGCACCTCCTTGGCCGCGATCTCGCGCTCGGTGACCTCCGTACGCGGTGAGATCATGGCGAGGAAGTAGCCGTCCTCCGCCGCCGTCCGATGAGTTAGCAGCGACAGGCCCACGTCCCGGTCGCGCACCGAGTAGTAGAGATCGAAGTCGCGATCGAGCGACGCGCGGCCCTCCTCGAACCCGACGCGCGCGTGGTGCTCGTCGGGGCGAGAGACGCCGATCTGGTGCGACGGCGAGTACACGGCGCCGATCGGCGTGCGCGAGACGATGTTCGCCTCGATGGTCATGTCCTCGAGCGTCCGGGCGGCGCGGCCACCCGTGCGCAGCGGGTAGCGGTAGTGGACGAGCCCGGACTGGTAGTCGAGCGTCTGCGTGAAGCGGATTTCGATCCGCTGCTCCGCGTTCGGCGGGATCGGGAAGACGCGCGCGCGGAAGAGGTTCCCGCCCATGTACTCGACGAGGCCGGGGTCACGCATGCGCGCGACGATCTGCTCGTAGATCTGCCGGGCGCGTCCGGCGTCGAGCAGCTCGCCTTCCTGACGCCGGCCGTTGACCCACATGGCGAACCCGCTGACGGTCGCTCCCTCGGGCACCGGGAAGACGTAGGTCGCTTCGAGGGTCTGGGACGTGTGGTTCCGGAACGTCTGCTCGACCCGGGTCTCGGCCATCCGCTCCCGGACCGTCACGTTGACGCGGTGGTAGCGGATCATCAGGGGCTCGACCTCTTGGTCCGTCGGGACCAGGAGACCGATCGCCCGGGCCTGCCCGGGGGCGGAGATCGCTCCCACGACGGCTCCGAGCAGCACGAAAAGCGGTATCGAGCGGCGCATCTTCCCTCCAGCGAGGGGCTACGACGCGCCAGGTTCCAAAAGGATCTCCTGAAAATTTGACAAGTGCCTTCTCCCTACGTAATCGTTTTCCACACCTGCTCAGGAAATCAGGGCCCATCCGTGCAGGGTCTCGAGGGGAAGGGGTGGATTGGCATGCACAAGCTCACGGCGCGGCAGAAGGCGGTTCTCGATTTCATCACCGTTTCCATCGATCGGCGGGGCTACCCCCCCACCCTGCGCGAGATCGGCAACCACCTCGGCATCAAGAGCACGAACGGAGTGAACGACCACCTCCGGGCTCTCGAACGGAAGGGCTATCTCACGCGCGAGGACATGAAGTCCCGGACGCTGCGCCCGACCGATCTGGCCTACTCCGAGATCGGCCGGACCCCACCGGCCAACGACGTGGGCCTCGTCGAGATCCCGATCGTGGGCAGCGTCGCGGCAGGTGCGCTCCAGGAAGCGTTCCAGACGCCCGAGGACTCGGTCCGCATCGATCGGATGCTCATCGGAGGCGGCCGTGACGTCTTCGGCTTGCGCATCCGCGGCGACTCGATGGTCGACGCGGGCATCCACGACGGCGACTACGTCTTCGTCCGGAAGCAGCTCACCGCCGAGCGAGGCGAGATCATCGTGGCCCTGGTCGGCGAAGAGGCCACGTGCAAGCACTACTTCCCCGAGCGCGAGCACATCCGGCTTCAGCCCGCGAACGACTCGATGGCTCCGATCCTCATCCCCAAGAACGACTGGAGGACGACCCAGATTCTGGGCGTGGTCGTCGGCGTCTACCGACGGCTCAAGTGATCAGCCGCTCTGGCGCACGCCGTACACGTGCGTGAAGCGTCGGTCGAGGCTGTTGCGCGCGAACGCGTTGCGCCCTGCGTGAGAGGCGCGGAAGCGGCCGAACAGGCCGTCGATCTCGGCGAGGGACGGAAGGTACTCGAGGTCGCGCTCCCCCCCCATCTCCTCGAGGACCGGCGGGATGCGCGCCTCGTAGAAGGCCTCCCCGTCGTCCCCCTCGAGCCCCGTCGCGGCGAGGATCCGCATCGCCGCGCCGTACTGGTACAGGCTGCAGTCCCAGGGTGTCTCGAGCTCGAGCCCGTTGACGGCGTCGAGCGCGTTACGCATCCGGTCGTCGATGTCGGCATCCGCAATGGCGTAGAGATCGACGGCGAGATCGCCGTCACGCGCCCATGCGAGCAGGCTGTGGCCGGGCATCGTCGCGAGCTCGTCCTGCGAGAGCGAGACGGCGTCCTCGGTCGGGACGCCCGCCGCGTAGAGGTCGTCGAGCACCCTCCTGCGGGCCGCCGCCTCTTCGCCACGGGCGACGCGCCCCATGGAGAGGCGTTGGACCAACTTCCTCAGCGTCTTGCGGTCCATACCCCCCGTCCTTAAGCGCTCCCCGGCACCGACGCCACGTGGGCCCGTTCACAAGGTGCACGCGGTCGGCTACGGTGCACGCCACCCATGACCAAGCATCCCATCGCTCTCGTGCTCTGTCTGCCGCTCCTCGCCGCCGCGTGCGGTCCGCGCGAGGACGTGGGGCAGCCCATCGTGGTGGAGCCTCCCGCCGACGAGCCGCCGGCGGACCAGCCGACCGCCGACACTCCCGCGCCCACGTCCGGCGGAGGCGACAACCTCGTCGTCGGAGACGATCCGTGCACGACCGACGGGGACTGCGTGCCCGCGGAGTGCTGCCACGCGTCCGCCTGCGTGACGCGCGAGAACGCGCCCGACTGCGGCGACGCGATCTGCACGCAGGACTGCCAGTACGGCACCCTCGACTGTGGTGGTGCCTGCGTGTGCCACGAGGGGCGCTGCGCGGCGCGCCTGAGCGAGCCGCCGGCCGGGCTCCCGACCGCGCCACCCGGGCAGCCATGACCTTCCCCCCCGTCGCGCCGCCGTCGCGCGTGCTGATGGGCCCCGGGCCGTCCGACGTGCCGCCTTCGGTGCTGCGCGCGCTGTCGGCGCCGACCGTCGGGCACCTCGACCCCGCGTTCCTCTCCGTCATGGACGAGGTGCGCGAGATGCTGAGGACGGTCTTCGGCACCGCCAACGAGCTGACCATGCCGATGAGCGGCACCGGGTCGGCCGGCATGGAGACGTGCGTCGTCAACCTCGTCGAGCCGGGCGACCGCGTTCTGGTCGGCGTGCACGGGGTCTTCGGGACCCGGCTCGCCGAGGTCGCCCGACGGGCGGGTGCCGAGGTGGAGACGGTCGAGGCGCCGTGGGGACGGCCGCTCGACCCGGATGACTTTCGACGCGTTGCGAAGGCGGGGTACGACGTCCTGTGCGTCGTGCACGCCGAGACGTCGACGGGCGTGCTCACGGATCTGGCACCCTTCGCCGCCATCGCGCGCGAGACGGACGCGCTCCTGCTCGTCGACGCGGTGACGTCGCTCGGCGGCGTGCCGGTGGAGGCGGACCGGCACGGGCTCGACGCGGTGTACTCGGGCACGCAGAAGTGTCTCTCGTGCCCGCCCGGGCTCTCGCCGATCACGCTGTCCGACCGCGCCAGGCAGAAGCTCGCGTCGCGGCGGTCCCCGGTACGGAGCTGGTACCTCGACCTGAACCTCATCGCGCGTTACTGGGGCGGTGAGCGCGCGTACCACCACACCGCCCCGGTCAACATGATCTACGCGCTGCACGAGGCGCTCCGCCTCGTGCTCGACGAAGGGCTCGAGCAGCGCTACCGGCGTCACCGAGATCACGCCGATGCCCTGGCCAGAGGGCTCGAGGCGATGGGCCTCGTCCTGCCGGTGCCGGAGGGTAGTCGCCTGCCTCCCCTCACGCTCGTGCAGGCGCCCGACGGAGTCGACGAGGCCGCGGTGCGACGCCATCTGCTCGAGCAGTTCGGCCTGGAGATCGGTGGTGGGCTCGGAGAGCTGAAGGGCAAGGCCTGGCGGATCGGCCTCATGGGGAGCTCCGCCACCACACGCCACGTCACCCTGTGCCTGGCAGCCCTCGCGGACGCGCTGCATGCCCAGGGCTTCACCCCTCGAGGCGACGCGTTGGCCGCCGCACGTGCACGCCTCGGGCGGAAGTGAGCCGGATCACAATCGACGTCCGAGGCTGAGCGGTGCCGCCTACTCCCACGCGAAGCCGGAGCGGACGGATGTATCCTGGGCGCGCATGACCTCGTCACCCGACGGCAGCACGCTTCGTCCGCCGGGGCGCGGTGATCGAGCGAACGAGGCGCCGAGCGATCGGCCGTCGGTCCACCTGCCGACCATCGGCCGGTTCGGCCCCTACGAGATCGCCGGCCGCCTCGCCCTCGGGGGCATGGCCGAGATCCTGCTGGCCCGGGAGAGCATCGAGGGCGCGGGCTCCCGATACCTCGTCGTCAAGCGCATCCTCCAGCAGTACGAGAACGAGCCGGACTTCGTCGACATGTTCTTCGACGAGGCGCGGGTCGGCATCCGGGTGACGCACCCGAACATCTGCCACATCTACAAGTTCGGCCAGCAGGACGGCACCCCGTACATCGCCCTGGAGTGGGTGAACGGAGAGGCCCTCGGACGCCTCATCCGCCGGGCACGCGAGCACGGCGGGATCCCGATCCCGATCGTGTGCCACGTCGTCGGGCGCGTGGCCGAGGCGCTCCACGGCGCGCACGACGCGGTGGACGAAAACGGCCGGCCGCTCGAGCTGGTGCACCGAGACGTGACGCCGCACAACATCATGGTGAGCTACGACGGCAGCGTGAAGCTGCTCGACTTCGGGATCGCCAAGTCGGAGAGCTCGGCGCACAGGACCCAAGCCGGCGTCATCAAGGGGAAGTTCGCGTACATGGCCCCCGAGCAGATCGAGGGCAGCGACATCGATCGCCGTGTCGACATCTTCGCGCTCGGCGTGTGTCTCTACGAGGCTCTGACCGGCAAGCCGCTCTACCACCGCAAGTCCGAGGTGGAGACGATGCGCGCGATCGCCCTCGAGCCGGTGCCGCGCCTGCGTGGAGGGCGCCCGTTCGCCCCGGAGCTCGAGGCCATCGTGCAGCGGGCGCTCGCGAAGGCACCGGCGGAGCGCTACCGCACCGCACGCGAGATGCAGGAGGCGCTCGACCGCTACCTCACCCGCTCGCAGCACGTGGTGAACGCGGGGCACGTCACCGAGATGATGCGCAAGCTCTTCCAGTCGGAGATCGAGCGGGGGCCTTCGGTCGACACCACGCCCTTCGGCTCGAGCTACCATGCCGACGTGGAGGAGCTGCAGCTCGACAAGGAGCTCGCCGCCCGGCGCGAGCGGGCATCCCAGCCGTATCCCGGACCGGGTCGCCTCGAGCCGAGCCTGGACGTGAGCGCGCTGCCGGCCCCCTCGGGCGGGGCACGGGGGGTCTCGGGCACGCGCGAGATCGACCTCGACCCCTCGCCGGGCGCTCCGGTGGAGCTGGGGCTCGGGCTGCCGCCGCGCCCCGCCGACGTCGACACCTCGGCGGCCGCCGGCCCGGCACGCAGGCGCCCCGCCGCAGCGCGCGCCGCGGCGGCGACCCGGGCGGCAACCGGCGACACAGGGCTGCCTGGATGGGTGAAGGGCGCCGTCGCTCTAGGCCTGCTGGCTTCCCTCGGCGCGGCCGCGTGGGCGCTGGTACCGCGGCTCGTCGGCGACCGGGACGCGCTCGGGCAAGACGCGACTCCGACGATCGACGTGATGGGGCCGCCGGGCTCGACCTCGTTGCTCGTCGAGTCCGATCCTCCGGGCGCGGTCGTGAGCGTCGCCGGCCGAGAGGCAGGCCGCACGCCCGTGCGGCTCGGGGATCTCGAGGCGGGCAAGCACGCCGTCTCGGTGGCCCTCGAGGGCTACCAGCCCTGGACGGCCGACGTCGAGCTCGAGCCCGGCGGCACGCGCTCGGTCGAGGCCGTGCTGCTGCCGGAGACGCCTCCGGAGGACGCGCCCAAGGGGTTCCTCACGCTCGAGACGCAGCCGCCGACGAAGGTGTTCCTCTTCGGTGAGCCGATCGGCGAGACGCCTCTGCGCCGCGTCCGCGTGCCGGCAGGAGTCCTCGTGGTCGAGCTCGAGACGGCCGACGGTGAGCGTGCGCGGCGCCGCGTCGTCGTGCGCGAGCGCGAGGAGACCCCGACCGTCATCGACCTGACCGACGAGCTTCGGTAGGAGCTGCGGAGCAGTACCCTCGGTCCGAAGTTCGATCCGGGATACCGGCGAGGACCGGCGGTCGCTCGCAAGGCGGGCCGACGAAGGCGTACCCGTCGGTACGTCGAGGAGGCCCAACGCAGCGAGCGGCCGCCGGGACCGGCGCAAACCCGGAACGGACTTCGGACCGAGGGTACTAGCGGGCGAAGGCCTGCGCGGCCCACTGGCCGTAGCCGTTGAACATGCGGACCTCCACCGTCCAGCGGCCGCTCACGGACGGACAGAAGCTCGCTGCCGGGAACGCGTCACGCGTCCCGTCGGTTGCGCGCTCGTTTCCGTACGGATCGAGCACGCGGAGATCGAGCTCGCGGACCGACGGGACGCCCGCGGCGATCACGACATAACACCGTCCGCCCTCCACCTCGAGGGGGATGCGGTGGGAGTCGCTGGTGCGGAGGCTGCCGGCGAGCAGATCGGTGACCGGTTGCTTGCCGTCGCCGACCACGCGGTGTCGGGCCCGCACGCGCTCCGGCAGGAACCCCGAGCCGGCCCCACCGACGCGGAAGCGGGCCGCGCGCGCATCGCGCCCCGCGCCCACGGAGGAACCCGGCACCGATCCGAACACCTGCCACGCGAAGCTCCCGCTGCCGTGATGGACGCGCACCGCGACACGGTACTGGCCGGATCGGCCGGGGCAGAGCGGCCGGAGCACGCCGAGGTGAGCGCTCGGCGCGTCGTTGGCGTCGCTCTGCAGCGCACCGCCGTCGGGGCCGAGCAGCGCGACGTCGAGATCCTCGATCGACTCCTCTCCGGCGGCGAGAACGCGGTAGCAGCGCCCGGGCGCGAGGGTGACGTCGCGCTCGACGCGCGCTCCCTCGGCAAGGGTCTCCCGGCGCGGCGGTGTCACGGCCCGCATGTCCCCCGCGTGCGCGCCGGCGAGGGCGTCGAGGCGCTCGAGCGCCGTGCCCGCGGCCGTCGCCTGCTCCGGCCCGGGACCGGAGGCGTCGCGGCCCGGGAGCACGTAGACGCCCGCCGCAAACGGTCCGGCGCCTCGAAACGCGGTCACCGACCAACGGACGCGTTCGGGCTGCTCACCCGTGCAGTGGCGCACCTCGGCCCGCGGCCCTGTGGCCCCGTCTCTCGTGAGCGCCGTGCGGCCCCGCGAGACCGCGAGGTCCAGGTTCTCGATGCCCGCGCCCGCCCGCCCGACGAACAGGTAGCAGGTGCCCGCCGCGAGACGCGCCGAGAACCTCCGGGTCTGGCCCTGCCGGAGCTGGCCCGCCTGGACGCTGCCGAGGGGCTCCCCCGCCTCCTCGCCGGCGGCGCTGACGTCGATGACGAGCTGAGCCTGGGCAGCCGCAGAGTCCTCTTGGGCGGCGGCGGGAGCGGTGGCGAGGAGCACGAGGGCGAGGGTGGGCAGCGTCCGCATGGCCACCCATGGTACGACCGAGAGGGCGGTTTGCTTCAATGCCGTTGGCGCCTCGACGAGAGAGAGCGGCCGCGCTACGCCTGGGCCGTGCTCTTTCGACGCTGGATCGGCCCGTTCTTCCTCCTGTCGGTGGCCTTCGTGGGCTGCGAGCCCTCGGGCGCCGAGGTGCGCGATCGCACCGTGCAGGTGGGCTGCGGCGCCTGCCGCTTCCACCTCGAGGGCCACGAGGGTTGCTACTGGGCGGCGGACTTCGACGGCAAGGTCGTCCCGGTGAGCGGGGACGCCCTACCACGGGACCACGAGGACCACGCCCCCGACGGAATGTGCAACGTGACGCGGGACGCGATCGTGTCGGGCAGGCTCCACGACACCCACTTCGTCGCCACGCGGTTCGACCTGCAGCCGGTGGAGCCGGCGGCACATCCCGAGCACTCGCACGAGCACTGAGGATTGAGCACACCGAGTACCCCGAGAGGGTACGGACCCCGCTCATTGCGCTAGCGGCAGAGCCCTTCGTCCAGGTCGGACCAGAGGTCCTCGACGTGCTCGATGCCCACGCTCAGGCGCATCAGGCCGTCGGAGATGCCGGCGGCGCGGCGCTGCTCGGGGGGCATCGACACGTGGGTGGTGCTGGCCGGGTGGGTGAGCAGGGTTCGGACGTCGCCCAGGCTCACGGCCCGGGCCACGAGCCGCACGCGATCGTAGAGGCGTTGCCCGGCCTCGACGCCGCCCCGGACCTCGAACGCGATCAGCGCCCCGAACCCGTTGCGCATCTGGCGGCGCGCGACCTCGTGGCCCGGATGCGACGAGAGGCCCGGGTACCAGACGCGGTCGATGCGCGGATCCGCCTCGAGCCGGCGGGCGAGCTCGAGGGCCGTCGTGCTCGCTCGCTCCGCCCGGAGCGGGAGCGTCCGCGCGCCGCGGGCGAGCACCCACGCGGTGAAGGGCGACATGGCGGCGCCCGAGGCGCGCACGGCGTCTGCGCGCAGCCGCCTGCACGCATCGATGCTCCCCGCCACGACGCCGCCGATGGCGTCGCCGTGCCCGCAGATGCCCTTGGTCGCCGAATGCACGACGAGGTCGGCCCCGAGCGCGAGCGGCTGCTGGTGGTAGGGCGTCGCGAAGGTGGAGTCGACGGCGACAGAGGCACCGCGCGCGTGCGCGAGCTCCGCGACCGCCCGGATGTCCGTGATGGTGAGCACGGGGTTGGCCGGCGTCTCGACCCAGACGACGCGGGTGTGCTCGCGCACGGCGGAGCCCACGGCGTCGAGGTCGGCGGTGTCGGCGTACGTCACTTCGATCCCGAAGCGCGAGAGGCGGTCTCGCATCATGCGCGCCGTCTCGGCGTACAGACTCGCCGAGGCGACGACGTGGTCGCCGGCGCGAAGGTCGACCGTGATCGCGCCGTGGACGGCGGCCATGCCGCTCGCTAGAGCGACGGCGGCCTCGGCGCCCTCGAGGGCTGCGATCTTCCTTTCGAAGCTCTCCACCGTGGGGTTCCCCCAGCGCGTGTAGATGAAGCCCTCCTCGGTGCCTGCGAACCGCGCCGCGGTCCGGGCGGCGTCCTCGAAGGCATACGCGCTCGACAGGACGAGCGGCGGCTCGATCGCGCCGGTCGCAGGGTCGGGCTCGTCTCCGGCGTGGACCGCGACGGTCGCAGGGTGGGGCTTCGTCATGGGGCGGAGGATAGCCCGGCGGCGGCGCGGTGCGTGCTACCCTCGGACCCGTCCATGTCGAAGGCGCTCTCGCGATTCGGGCCCTACGAGCTGCAGCGGCGGCTCGGGGCCGGTGGCATGGCCGAGACCTTCCTCGCCTTGCGGAGGGGCCCGGGCGGGTTCGAGCAGCGCGTCTGCCTCAAGCGCATCCTGCCGGCCTTCGAGGAGGACGCCGAGTTCGTCCGCCTGTTCCTCGAGGAGGCGCGGATCGCCGCACGTCTCCGGCACACCAACGTCGTGCAGGTGCTCGACTTCGGAGTCGTCGAGGGGTCGCACTTCCTCGCGCTCGAGCTCGTCGAGGGGCTCGACATGCGAGACCTCCTCGACCAGCTCAAGGGCCAGGGCGAGGCGATGACGTCGGGGCTCGTCTCCTACCTCGCGTTCGAGCTCGGGGCAGCGCTCGACTTCGCGCATGCGGCGGGACCGGATGGAGTCGTGCACGGCGTGGTCCACCGCGACATCTCGCCGTCGAACGTGCTCCTCAGCAACGCGGGCGAGGTCAAGCTCACCGACTTCGGCATCGCCAAGGCGATGAACAAGACCCACGTCACCAAGAGCGGCGTCATCAAGGGCAAGGTGCCGTACATGGCGCCGGAGTACGCGCTCGCCATGCAGTTCGACGCGCGCAGTGACCTGTTCGCGCTCGGCGTCACGCTCTACGAGGCGCTTGCCGGAAAGCGTCCGTTCGACGGCGTCACGGAGCTCGACACGCTGCGCCGTATCCAGGACGGCGAGCACACGCCGCTCGCCGAGGTGGTCCCATCCGCTCCGCGCGCGCTCGTCGACGCGATCGAGCGGCTCATCTCGCCGGACGCGGGCGCCCGTTTCGGCAACGCCGCCGAGCTCCTCGACGCCCTCGTGGACGTGGCCCCGCCCCCGACCTCCCGCCGCATCCTGGGCGAGCTCGTGCGCCGGTGTGCGGCGCGCAAGGAGGCTTCCCGGCCGGTCTCGACCGCGCCCCCGGCGGCGGAGGAGATCGGGTACGCGGCCACGATGCACGGCACGCCGAAGGGCACGGCCGTGCTCGGCCGCGCCGCACCTCTCGCGGCCGCCGAGGTGCAGAGCGCCGCGCCGGACGCCGAGACGCGAACCCGTCTCCCCACGCCGAGCGGTCAGGTCGTCACGACGCGGGCGGGCGACGACGTCGAGACCGACGAGCTCACGGCGCGCACGGAGCTCGACGCCGAGGTGGCGCACGCGCGCTCCGTCGCGGACGCCGAGACGCGGCCGCTCGCGGCGGGTGGCTCTCCGGCTGAGCCGGTCGCCACCGTTCCTGTCGCGACCCCCCGGCGGGCGACGCCGGCCTGGGTATGGGCGGCGCTCGCCGGCGTGCTGGTCGTGGGCGGCGGCGGCGCGGCGTGGCTCGCTGCGAGCGGCGGCGGGCCTGCGGAAGCCGCGGCCTCGCAGGACGGCGCGCCTCGGGAGGTGCCCGCGGCGGCCGGCTCGCCGATGGAGCCGACGCCCGAGGTGACCGTGGCGGGCGAAGGAGCCTCGCCGAGCGCAACGGAGCGCGCGCCCGAGCCGCCGGCCGACGAGGAGCCGGCGGTCGAGCCCCCCCGCCCCCAAAGTGGCGGAGAGGCGAGCGGGCGGGCCGCGCCGCCGGCCCCGGCCGAGCCGGACCCTCCTCCTTCACGCGAGCCCCCCGCCGAGCGGCCTGCGCGGGCGCCCGGCGGGCTCGGCACGATCAACGTCATCGTCGTCCCGTTCGGCGACGTCTGGGTCGACGGCCGCATGGTCGGCACCTCACCGGTCACCCTCGAGGTGCCCGCCGGCCGCCACGTCGTCGCCACCGGCGACGGCGCCCCGACCCGCCGGACCACCGTGACCGTGACCGCCGGCCAGCGCCGCCGAGTAGTCATCCGATAAGAAGTCCCCGGCTAGGGGTCCAGAGACATCGCATAGGGGACCGGATAGGGGAGGGATAGGGGACGGACCTTAGTTTCTTAGTTTCCCTCCGAGGAAAACGCTGAAGTTTCGTAGCAACAACTAAGAAACTAAGGTCCGTCCCCTAAGTGGGGGGTGTGCCTGGTTAGGGGGTTAGGGATAGGGAGTGGGGGGTGTCGGCGGTGGCGTCGAGGGTGAAGGTCACCAGGGCGTCCTCGACGGTGTGCGGGACGGGGGTTGCGTCGACGGTGACCGCCAGCGTGGTCGGGTCGAGGCCGCTCGGGGGGGCGACCCGCAGGACGACAGGGCCGTCGGCGGCGACGGTGAGTGTGATCTCGAAGGAGCCTCGGGTGCTCCGGAGGGTCAGGCGCGGGAAGGCGACGGTCCAGGTCTCGGTGGGGAGGCGCGGGGTGATGCGGAGGCCGTCAGCCGTCGGCACGACGGCGAGCAGGCCCATCAGCGCGCGCAGCGGGCTGGTGTGGACGTGGGAGTTGAGGGCCGGATAGTCCGTGAGCGCGGTGGCGAGGTGCGCGTCGGCCTCACCCGGCCGCTCCGCGTCGGGCCCGTAGAACGAGTCGGGCCCCGTCCAGATGCCGTACCACAGGTGCGGGAGCTCGACCGCGTGCCGTGCGAGCGTGTTCCGAACGAAGCTGTCCCACCCGTCCGCCGGATCGCCCATGGCGTACGCCTCGGTGACCCACGCGTTCGCCACGGGCCACACGCCGCCGATCTGTGGCTCGTCCACGCCGCCTCCGGTGCCGCCGTCGCCGAGGCTCACCGTGCTGACCTGGCCGATCGGCGTCTCGAGCCGCGCCTGCACCAGCTCGAGGAGCGCGTCGCGCCGCGACTCGTCGACGATGCCCGCGAGGATGGGCAGCACCTGAGGCTCGAGGAACAGCAGGTGATCGGCGAGCGGGTTGCCGCTGTCCACGAAGCCGCGGTGGTACCGCGTCCCGTCCCAGGCCTCGTCCTCGAGCGCGGCGGTCTGGGAGGCGACGAGGTCTCGCATCGTCGAGGCCAGCGCCGCGTCCCGCGACTCCACGACGTCCGCCGCGAGCGGCAGCCCCCCCACCAGGATGGCGGCGTTGTACGTCGACGAGCTCCCGGTCGGCGTCGTCTCTTCCTCGCTCAGCATGGTGACGCCGTCCGCGTAGTCGCCCGTACCCATCGCCACCAGCCCACGCGCCCCGATCCCCAGCGTCTCGGTCGCGTACTGCATCGCGCGATCGAGGTGCGCGACCACCGTGCTCGACTCGCCTGCGGTGCGCGGCCAGTAACGCACGTCGCGATCGAGGAACGCCTCGTCCCGCGTCAGACCGACGTACCTCGCGACGCTCGCCGGGACGAGCCAGTACGCGTCGGAGCGCATGTCGTAGAGCCCCACGTCGCTGAACGAGCCCACGCCGGTGGTCGCATATGGGAAGCGCCACGGCGTCGCGTCGCTCCCGGCGTGCTGCGTCGAGAGCGCGTACACGAGCGTATCCCGCGCGACCTCGGGGTCCACGAGGAGCACCGAGTCGGCGAAGAGGCACAGGTCCCCGATCGCCCCGTCGAGGCCGTGGATGTACTTGTAGCTGCCGCCTTGTCCGAGCAGCCGGACCCCGTGGTACTCGTCGTACGTCACGTGCGCGAGCGCGTTGTAGGCCGCCCACGCGACCTCTCGCTGTACGGCGCCTGCGTCCTCGAGACCCGGAAACGCCGCGTACACCAGCCGGTCCTTCCAGGACGAGACCGCGTCCGCGCGCAGGCTGGCCAGCCCCGCTCGAAGCTCGGCCGCGTCGCCGGCCGGAGTCCGGCCCTCGGGAGCGTAGCCGAACGCGAACCGCACCCTCCGGCTCCCGCCGGCCGCGAGCGACAGGGGCACTCGCACCGCCAGCAGGGCCGGCTGGCCCCGCCCGGACAGCTCCACCGCCCGCGCACCGACGGCGCCCGTCGAGGCCACGCCGGCCGGAACCGGCCGCTCCGGTCCGTCCCACAGCTCGGCGTCCTCGAGCCAGACCGCGTCGGGCGGCGCCGACTCGTCGAGGACCGCCAGGTACACGGGCGCGGGGAACCAGTCGACGTCCGAGGGATCGAGCCGGTCGGAGATCCCCGCCGGCAGCGCGCGCGCCTCGCTCTCGACCACCGCGAGGCGTGAGTCCGGATCCCACCAGGCGCGCTGGTCGAGCTCGGCCGCGAGCCTCCGGCGCCGTCGGTCGATCTCCTCGGTGATGTTGGGAGCGAGCAGATCGCTCGTGGCGAGCTCCACCTGCACCTGGTGCAGGTTGGGATCCCACACCTCGACCAGCCCGATCCGCGCCTCGCGTCCCGAGAGGTTCTCGACGGTGACGTCCGCGATCAGCGCGCGAGCGTCGCCGGCCGGCGCGTAGACCCGTCGTCGCACGCGCACGACATCGAGGTCGGTGACGGTCTCGACGTAGCCGACCCCGAACCGCCGGGTCTGCCGCGAGAGCGCCTCGCCCACCGGCATGTCCTCGAACCGCGTCGAGAGCACGTCGTCGTTCGAGACGACGTAGTTGAACCCACCGCCGAGCTGCACCGGAAACGCGGGGTCGCGCGGGTCGCGCCACGAGTCGACA
>JBDIVX010000033.1:0-57698 GCA_039794305.1 Candidatus Neutrinellum sp. | reverse complement strand
ACGCGAGCCCTCCGATCACGCTCGACACGGGCTCGGCGACGGGCCATCATCCGACCCGGTCGCAACACCTTCCCCGGCCCCATGACCCTGAAAATCGGTCGGCCCCATGAGGGTGAACGGTGGCAGTAGTGGAGCGTGCACTCACCGCAGTCCGCGTAGTCGCACTCGCCGCTCGGCGCCTCGCACGTGCCGTCGGTGCACACGAGATCTCCCGAGCAGGACTCGCCCGTGCAGCACGGCTCCCCCTCGGCGCCGCAGCCCGCGCCCTCCGTGCAGCGCCCCGACGCGCAAACGAGCTCCGCGTCGCACTCGCCGGGGGGCTTGCAGCACACCTCGCCGTCGCCGCCGCAGGGCACACACGAGCCCCCCGCACAGACGAGCCCGCTGCGGCACTCGTCTCCCGTGCAGCACTCGGTCCCCTCGCGGCCGCAGTCGCCGGCCGGCATGGTGCAGCTACCCGACTCGCAGATCAGGTCGCTGCAGCAGTCCCCGGCGGTCCGGCAGGCCGTCCCGCGCGGCGCGCAGCACCGGCTCCCCACGCAGTCCCCGTCGCAGCAGTCGTCCGCGCGTGAGCAGATCCCCGCCGGCGGAGCGCAACACAGCGCGCCGCGGCCGCACCGCAGCCCCGTCTCGCACGCCGATCCCTCGCAGCACTCCTCGCCCACTTCTCCGCACAGGCCGCTCGAGCCCGAGTCCTCCGGCCGGCCCGAATCGCGAGGAACGAGGCCCGCATCGGGGGTGCCGCCCCCGTCCTCGCCCGATGCACAGCCGGCGAAGAGGAGCAAGAGCAAGCCGAGAACGCGTGAGCGCCGAACGAACATGCGCCCATGGTAGCCCACCGGGGGCGATCAGCGGAGCGTGACGATCGCCTCGCCCGGATCCACGCGCACCACCTCGACGCCCGGAGGCAGGCCGCGTACCTGGATGGGCCGAACGACCGTCCCCGACAGAGCCGGATCGTCCACGTCGACCCAGGGCACGACGGCCCCGGGATCGATGGCGTCGAGCACCGCCTGAGAGCCGCGCAGCACGACGTCGGCCTCCGCAGGCCGCACGACCACGCGCCCGGGCCCGATGGTGGCGACCGCGAGATCCTCGAGCGTCCGCTCCTCGAGCTCTCGCACGACCTCGAAGCGCACGTCGATGATCGGCTCTCCGACGTAGCTCGAGTGCGGCGGCGGACGCTCGAGCCGCACGCGCCGGACGTGCTCGCCCGGGTCGAGCCCGGACACGTCGATGGGTTCCGTCTCGAGGGCGGCGAGGGGGTCGACCTCGTTCTGCGGACCGCGCAGGAGCACACGGTCGGGCTCGATGGAGGTCGGGCCGGCGACGGACAGACCGGGCCGCGGCGTCCCCACGAGCTGCGGCTCGACCGGCACGCGCCGCTCGATCCGATCGGCCCAGGTGAGCGGAATGGACGCCGGCGCCATCTGCACGATCTGGACGCCGGCCGGCAGATCGAGCGAAGCCGGGTCGAAGTAGTAGTAGCGGAGCTGCGTGTCGGTCAGGTCGACCTGGATCTCGAGATCCTCGCGCCGGATCGAGTTGAGGAGCGACCGGCTCCCCTGCAGCGTGAGCTTCACGCGATCGGGGATCTCGCTGATCAGGATCTTCCCGCTGTCGGCGGAGGGCAGGATGGCCACGACGTCGACGAACATCGAACGCTGGGCGTCCTCGGCCCCGCGCACCAGGGAGAACAGCACGATCGCCGCGATCAGCGACATGATCTTGAGCGTCAGGTTCTCCTGGAAGGCGCGCCGTAGAGCGGCGGTGATGGGGCTACGTGCGGCCATGGATCAGGAGATCTTCTCGACCTTATCGACGGTCGCGGGGGTCGGGATGGAGCGGCGTCCCTCCGGCTTCTTCTTCTCCTCCGCCGGCATTTCCGTCTTGACCTTCTGAGAGGCCTCGCGCTTCGGCTTCTTGCGCGGGCGCCGATAGAACAGGCCGAGCAGGGCCTCCCGCAGCGAGGACGCGTCGAGGTCGCGGATGATGTTCCCGTTGAAGCAGAGGCTCACCGCCCCGCGCTCCTCGCTCACCACCACGACGACCGCGTCGGTCTCCTCGCTGATGCCGATGGCGGCGCGGTGGCGCGTACCGAATGCGCGGTCGAGCTTGGGGCTCGCCGTCAGCGGCAGGAAGGCGCCGGCCTGCGCGATGCGTCCCTCCCGGATGATCACGGCACCGTCGTGCATCGGGTTCTCGAAGCTCGGGATGAAGATGCTGTACAGGAGCTCCTTGGTCACCGCCGCGTCGAGGTCGGTGCCCGGCTCGATGAACTCGTCCAGGGAAGCGTCGCGTTCGAAGACCATGAGCGCCCCGATCCGCTTCTGTGCGAGCGCGGTCGCGGCCTTGATGACCTCCTCGAACACGTGCGTGTCCCGTGCCGAGCGGGTCCTCAGGAACGGTCTCCGGCCCATGCGCATGAGCGCCCGGCGGATGTCGTTCTGGAACAGGATGACGATGATCAGGACGACGTACGTGAGCAGCGCGTCGAGGATGGCCCAGACGGTGATGAGCCCGAACCGCCCGGCGAGGTTGTAGACGACGAACACCGCCACGAGGCCGATGCCCATCTGCATCGCGCGCGTGCCCCTGAGGAGCACGAGCACGCGGTAGATCAGGTAGGCGACGAGTAGAATGTCCGCGAGGTCGAGCAGGACGAGCAGCGGCTCCCGCATGAAGAAGCTCTGGACGTTGAGGAGGACTTCCTCCATCACGGCGCCCTCCCCTCGAGGGTCGCCCGGACGGCCTCGGCGAGGAGCACGGCCTGGCGCATCGGCGCGACGTCGTGCACGCGGACCGCACGCGCGCCGCCGAGGACCGCCACCGTCACGCTCGCCGCAGTGCCGCCGAGCCGCTCGCGGGGCCCCGGCCGCTCGCCCCCGGGCGAGGGCGCGATCTCGGCGAGGAACGACTTGCGTGAGCTTCCGACGAGCACGGGGTGGCCCGTTTCTACCAGCTCGCGCGTGCGAGCGAGCAATTCCAGCGACTGCGCGGCCGTCTTGGCGAAGCCGAGCCCGGGATCGATCCAGATGCGCTCCGGCCGGACCCCGGCCTCGGCCGCCCGGGCGACCGCCCGGAGCAGCTCCGACAGGACGTCACCCACGAGGTCCTCATAGCAGGTGTTGTCCTCGGTGACCTCGCCCCGCCGGCGGTTGTGCATCAACACGAGGTCGGCGCTCCCGCCCGCCACCGCCCGGAGCAGCTCCGGGTCCTCGCCCCCGGAGACGTCGTTGATGACGGCCGCGCCGGCGTCGAGCGCCCGGCGGGCCACCTCCCCCTTGACCGTGTCGACCGAGACGCGTGCGCCGAGGTCCCGGACCAGCCGCTCGACGACCGGCACCACCCGGGCAGCCTCCTCCTCCGCCGAGACGAGGCTCGCGCCGGCCCCGTAGGTCCGGCCGGCCGGCCGGGAGGACTCGCCCCCCACGTCGATCACGTCGGCGCCCTCGGCCAGCATCCGCTCGGCGTGGGACACCGCCGCCTCGGGCGCGTTCCACGAGCCACCGTCGCTGAACGAGTCGGGCGTGACGTTGAGCACGCCCCACACCTGGCAGTGGAGCGTGGGCTCCCGCGCCGCCCTCGGGGCGACGTCGGAGTCTCGGAGCTCCCCCCGCCCCACTCGTCAGCTCCCCTGCGGTACCTCGCGCGGCCGCGGCTGGAAGATGGAGCCCTTCCTGTCCTTCGCCTCGCGCGCCTTGCGCTGCTTCTCGGCGTAGGTCGGGATCACGACGCGCTCGCGCTCCGGCATGGGCTGCCCCTCCATGATGGCGCGGAGCTCCTCTCCGTCCAGGGTCTCGCGCTCGAGGAGCGCATTGGCGATGGAGTCGAGCTTGTCCAGGTTGGCCTCGAGGATCTCGCGGGCTCGCCCGTACTGCTCGCTGATGATGCGGCGCACCTCGTTGTCGATCTCGCGCGCCGTCTCCTCCGAGTAGTCCTTCTGCCGCTGCGCGGCGAGGCCGAGGAACGGGGAGTCCTCCCTCTCGCCGTACGCCAGCGGACCCATCCGCTGGCTCATGCCCCACTCGGTGACCATCGCCCTCGCGAGCTGGGTCGCCTTGCGGAAGTCGTCGGCGGCTCCGGTCGTGAGCTGCGCGAACTTGATCTCCTCGGCGATGCGGCCGCCGAGGGCCATCGCGATGCGATCCTCGATCCAGCTCTTCGAGTAGCCGAGCCGGTCCTCCTCGGGCAGGGCCATCGTCACGCCCAGCGCCGGGCCGCGCGGGATGATGGTCACCTTGTGGATCGGGTCGTGGTTCGGGAGCATCTCGGCGACCAACGTGTGGCCGGCCTCGTGCCAGGCGGTCGTCTGCTTCTCACGCTCGCTGATCATCATCGAGCGGCGCTCCGAGCCCATCAGGACCTTGTCCTTGGCCATCTCGAAGTCGCTCATGCTGACGAAGTCCTTGTCGAGCCGGGCGGCGAGGAGCGCTCCCTCGTTCACCAGGTTCTCGAGGTCGGCCCCGGAGAACCCGGGCGTACCGCGCGAGATGATCTCGAGGTCCACGTCGGGCGCGAGCGGCACCTTCTTCGTGTGCACCATCAGGATGCCGAGCCGGCCCTTCAGGTCGGGCCGGGGCACCGTGATCCGGCGGTCGAAGCGGCCCGGGCGCAGGATGGCCGGGTCGAGGACGTCGGGCCGGTTGGTCGCGGCGATGATGATCACGCCGTCGGTCGACTCGAAGCCGTCCATCTCGACGAGGAGCTGGTTCAGCGTCTGCTCGCGCTCGTCGTGACCTCCGCCGAGCCCCGAGCCGCGGTGGCGGCCCACCGCGTCGATCTCGTCGATGAAGATGATGCAGGGGGCGTGCTTCTTGCCCTGTTCGAAGAGGTCCCGAACGCGCGAGGCGCCCACGCCGACGAACATCTCGACGAAGTCGGAGCCCGAGATGCTGAAGAAGGGCACGCCCGCCTCGCCGGCGATGGCGCGCGCCAGGAGGGTCTTGCCGGTGCCGGGTGCGCCGACGAGGAGCACGCCCTTCGGGATGCGCCCGCCGAGCCGCTGGAACTTCTTCGGGTCTTTCAGGAAGGCGATGATCTCTTCGCACTCGTCCTTCGCTTCGTCGATGCCCGCGACGTCGGCGAAGGTCACCTTGTTCTGCGACTCGTTCAGGAGCCGGGCGCGCGACTTGCCGAAGCTCATCGCCTTGCCGCCCGAGGCCTGCAGGTGGCGCATGAAGAAGAAGAAGATCGCGATGAGGAAGATCATCGGGAGCCAGGTGATGAGCACGCTGGTCCACAGGCCGTTCTGATCCTCCGGCAGGAACTGGACGTTGACGTCGTGGTCGAACAGCTCCTTGTTGAGCTGCTCGCCGACCACGCCGATCGTCACCTTCTTCTCCCGCGGGCCGCTCTCGTTGCCCGGCTGCACCCAGAAGGTGATCTCTGCGCTGTTGTCGTGCGGCCGGATCTCGACCTTGTCGACACGGTCGTTCTGAACGTCCGTGATGAAGTCGCTGAACGCGACGCTCCGGGGTTGCTCGCCCTCCGCCACCAGGTTGTAGATGGCGACGAACATGAGGATGAGCAGGACCCAGAGCAGGAGGGTCTTGTGGCTTTGCTTCACTTCTTCCTTCCGCGACGGCTCCTCCCGGGGCTTTGGGGGGAGCCTCCCTTAGCTAGCACACGGCTGCCAGGGCTTCAATGATTTGGGGCTGTTCCGGCCCATCGGCAACTCGTTGTGTCGATCTTCCATTCAGCCATCGTTTCGGCTGCTTCGGGTGCGTCGAGCGCGCCGCTCGGCGACCAGCCTGTCCTGCCGCACGCGTGCGCCCCACTCCTCGCCGAGCAGCACCTCGCCCGCGCCGCCGTCGAGCAACCGCTCGAGGGCCTCGACGTGGGCCCGCCGGGCGCGGATGCCCGTGAACTCTACGATCCACGCCCGAAGGGCGAACCGCCGCGCGGCCTCGGCCCCCCCCCGCAGGACCGAGACGTCGGGGTCCGACGCGGGGAAGCCGCTCCGGGCGAGCAACCGGCGGCCTCGAGCCGCGACGAGGCGCGACGCCGCGCGCGCGTCGTCCGCCAGCCGCGCCAGGTGAGGCACCACGGCGGGGTCTTCGGCGGCCAGCGCCGGCACCAGATCGAGGCGGATCCGCACCCGCGAAAACCGCCGGTCCTCGTTCGACGGGTCGGTGACGGTCCAGAGGCCGTGGTGGGCCACGTAGCGCCGGACGTCTTCCCGCCTGCAGTCGATGAGGGGACGGACCACGCCGTCCTTCCTCCGCGGGGCGATCCCGGACAGCCCCTCGACCCCGCTGCCCCTGAGCAGCCGGTCGAGGACCGTCTCGGCCTGGTCGTCCATCGTGTGCCCGACCGCGATGCGCCGCGCCCCCTCGGCGTCGGCGACCGAGCGCAGGGCCTCGTACCGGGCCCGCCGCGCCGCGGCCTGGACCGACGGCCCTGCCGTCGGGACCACGACCCGGAGCGGCCGGAACGGCAGCCCGAGCGCGTCGGCGAGCCTCGCCACCCCCTCGACCTCGGCGGCCGCCCCGGGGCGCAGGCCGTGGTCGACCGCCGCGACGACCAGCGTCACCCCGAGCTCGCGGGACAGCGACCCGAGCACGTGCGCCATCGCCACCGAGTCCGGGCCGCCCGAGCACGCGACGACCAGGTGGTCGCCCTGCCTCCACAGCCGCCGCTCCCGGACCGTCCGTCGTACGCGCGCCAGCAGCACACGACCAAGGTACTCCCAGTACCCGATACCCGGCAGCCCTTGGTACCCTCGCCCCGTGCGCTTGGCCTTCGCCGGTATCGCAGCCGCCATGGCTCTCCTCGGCGCCCCGCCCGCGTTCCGCGGCTGTGGGGGCGGCGACGAGCCCGCCGACGGGACGCCGCTCCCACGCGAGGAGGGCTGCCTCCGGGACTCCGACTGCGACGCGGACGGCTGCATGGACGTCCGGTGTCTCGCGGGCGCGTGCGTCTCGGTGGGGCCGCTCAGGGACGGGGACGGCGACGGGCGCGCACCGCCCCCCTGCGGCGACGACTGCGACGACGCGAGCCCCGACACGTACACCGGAGCGCGCGAGCGGTGCGACGGGCGCGACAACGACTGCGACGGCGAGATCGACGACGGGGCGCCGCGCCTCGACGCGACCTTCCCGCTGTCGGTGGGCGACCCGACGTCGCTCGTGCTCCCCTGGGGCGGCGGCTTCCTGGTGACGGAGCTGTCCTCGAGCGTGCTGTGGGGCCTGCCCGTGGGGCTCGACGGGACCGTCGGCGCGCCCGTCGAGGTCGCGCGCCTCACCATGGGCACGCGCTTCGCCGCGGTCGCCGGCGCCGCGCAGCCGGATGGGCGCGTGCTCGTGGTGACGCTGACCGACCTCGGCGTCGCCCGCTGGGTCGAGCTCGAGCGCGACGAGACCACGGGCGACGCCCGGCGGCTCGCCGGCCCCGGGACGATGCCGACCCCCGAGGACGTGAGCGTCGTCGAGGCGATCGCCTTCGACGGCGGGTGGGCGATCGGGTTCGACGCGACCACGCCTTTCGGCGCCGAGCGCCTCGTCACGCTCGACCCGTCGTCGGACCCGGTGATCCGCGTGCCTCTGGCCGCCCACCCCGCCGATTCCTTCGGCCTCGCGACCGACGGGACGCACGTCGTGGTCAGCGACGACGGCGGCAACGTGGTGTTCTTCGACGGCGACGGCGCAGAGGTGGGCCGGCACGCCGTGGCGGCCACGCTTCCAGGGCGGCCGCTCGCGTCGTGGGACGGATCGGTCGTCGTCGCCTTGCCGGACGACTTCGACTTCGTCCTCGCGCACCTCGATCTGGCGGGCGGCCTCGGATCGGCGCACCCGGCGCCCTTCGGCGACGCGAGCGACGTCGTGCGGATCGCCTCGGCCGCCGGTCTCGTCTTGATGGCGCGCACCGACGTGCTGCGCACGAACGTGCAGGCCCTGCGCGGCGACCTCGCCACGTACGAGGGCGGGGGCGTGGACCTCGGTCGGTCCGGAATCGACGTCACGCGCGTCTCCGTCGCCGACTCGGAAGGCGCGGTGGGCGTGCTCGGGACGCTGAGCGCGATGACAGGCTCCGATCTCGGAGTGCTCCTGGGTTGCGCGGGAGGCGGCTGATCCCATAGGGATCTTCGTGAAGATACACTGCGTGGGGGGCGGACCCGCGGGGCTGTACTTCGCGGCGGTCGTGAAGATCGCCGACCCGGGGCACGAGATCACCGTCTTCGCGCGAAGCCGCTCTCACGACGCCGGGGGCTCGGGCGTGGCGCTTTCGGCCGGTACGTGCCGCGGGCTCGCCCGCTCGGATCCCGAGATGTACGTCCGCCTGCGACCCGAGCTGGTCGGGTGGGACACGATCGACGTGCACGCACGCGGCGAGCGCGTGCGCATGGCGGGGCACGGGTTCTTCGGGGTCGGGCGGAATCGCTTGCTCCGGCGGCTCGCCGAGCGCGCCGAGTCGGCTGGCGTGCGAATCCTCTTCGACCTCGCGGTCGACGACCCGGAACAGCTCCGCGACTGCGATCTGCTGGTGGGCGCCGACGGCAGGGCGAGCGTGTGCCGCCGGCGGTGGCAGGACGCGTTCGGGACGACGCACGAGGTGGGGGACTGCCGGTTCATCCAGCTCGTCACCGACAAGCGGTTCGACGGCTTCATGTTCTCGTTCCGCGAGAGCGTCCACGGCGTCTTCCAGGTGCACGCCCATCCGTTCTCGGAGCGGATGAGCTCCTTCGTCGTGGAGTGCCACGAGGACACGTGGCGCCGGGCCGGCCTCGACCGCGCGGGCGCAGCATACACGGCGGCCTACTGCGAGGAGCTGTTCGCGGACGAGCTCGACGGGCACCGGCTGCTCGGCGACGGGAGCCGCTGGACCCGCTTCGACACGCTCCGGAACGAGCGCTGGCATCACGAGAACGTGGTGCTGCTCGGAGACGCCGCGCACACGGCGCACTTCTCCGTCTGCGGGGGGCCCCGGCTCGCGCTCGACGGCGCCGCCGCGCTCGCGCGGGCGCTCCGAGAGCACCGGGACACGCGAGCCGCGATCGAGGCGTACGAACGGGTGCGCAAGCCACGCGTCGAGCGCATGCAGGCGGCCGCGGACGAGAGCCGTCGCTGGTTCGAGTCGACCGACGCTCTGTCCCGATTGCCGGCTCGCCAGCTCGCCTTCTCCGTCTTCACGCGCACTCCGTGCGTCACGCGAAGGAAGCTGAAGGCACGCGACGACGCCTACGTGGCAGCGACCGAACGGTGGTTCGCCACCCGGTACGGTGCGGCGCCCTGGACGCCGCCTCACGCGGTCCCCGTCGAGGTCGGCGGGCTCTCGCTCGCGGGGCGCACCGTGCGCACGGCGCACGGCACGGCGGTCTCGCCCGACGCCGCCGACCTGTGGATCGTGCCGGTGCGGAACGTCGCGGAGCTGCCCGCCGTCGAGCGCACGGCGTTCCTGCGCTCGTCGGGCGCGAAGGTGGCCGCGCGCATCGACGCGACGGGCAGCCTGACGGGCGTCGCGCTCGTGGAGGCCGTCCGGGCCGCCGCCGCCAGCGGTTTCGACGCGCTGGAGATGTGGATGATGCCGAGCGCCGACGCTGGCCCCCAGCTCGACGTCCTCGAGACCGTGCGCGAGGCCTGGCGTGCCCACGGCCCCGTCATCGTCCGCTGGGACGCTCCGAACGGCCTCGCGCTCGCGCGCCGCCTCGCCCGCCACGTCGCCGCGCTGCACGTCCCCGCACGGTCCGCCTGGTCCCTGCGCGCCGAGACGGGCCTGCGCGTCATCGCCACCGTCCCCCACGACTGGACCGAGGACGACCGAGCCACCGCCCTTCTCTCCGGCCGCGCCGACCTCGTCGACCCGAGCCCGGAGTGACTCGATCATCGGGGACGGGACCGAGTGATCACGGTCCGGCGCTTCCGATCCGGCTCCGGATGATCGAGGCGACCTCGTCCACGTGCGGTGTAGACAAGATGGCCTCGTGCGTGGGCGCGTCCACCGTGTGTGCTTCCATGTGCGCGGCCAGCGTCCGCCAACCGAGCCACGGATCGGAGACCCCGTCGCGTGGCGGCTCGGCGCAGCGGATGAGCGTGAGCTCGCCCGAGTAGAAGCGGGGACGGTAGGCGCGGAGCGCCTGCAGGTTCGACTCGGAGACGAGGCCGCGGTTCGCGAAGGGCCCGAGCACGACGTCGTTCTCCACCGGCAAGGCGTCGCGCTCCTGCGCGCCGCGCATCCGCTCAGGCATCCGCGCGCGCACGCGGCCGGCCACGCGCCGGGCGAGCGTCCTCTTGTCGAGCCTCGCGACGGCTCGTGCCCGATCGGCCCACCAGCCGATCCGGCCGAGCCCGGCGCGGGGCGCCGGCGAATCGACGAGCGCGAGCAGCCCCACGCGCCGGCCCGCACGCACGAGCTGCCGGGCCATCTCGAAGGCGACGACGCCCCCTTGGCCCCAGCCGGCGAGGTCGTACGGCCCCTGCGCCTGGTGCCGTGTCAGCAGCTCGGCGTAGTGGGCCGCCATCTCCTCGATGTGGATGTGTGCCTGCGCGAGCTCGTAGAGCCCGAGAGACTGGAAGCCGAAACACGGCTGGCTCGGCCCGAGCGCGCGAACCAGGTCCGCGTAGCCGAGGAGATCCCCTGGAGCGGCGTGGAGCAGGAACAGCGGCCGGCGCTCACCGGTGCGCCGCAGGGCGACGAGGGACGACCAACGACCCGGCCCGGTGCTGCGGACCGAGACGAGAGGGGCCAGCTCGGCCACGGTCGGATGCTCGAAGAGGTCCTCGACCGTCAGGCTCAGTCCCGCCCGCCCGAGCTCGTCCAGGATCCGGAGCGCGAGCAGAGACTGGCCGCCGAGGTCGAAGAAGCTGTCGTGGATCCCGACGCGCGGAGCACCGAGGACGCGCGCGAAGATCCCGGCGAGCGTCTCCTCGACGGGGCCGCGCGGCGCGACGTACCGCGCCGCGTGAGACGCCTCGACCTGACGGTCCGCGCGCCCCACGAGCTCGAGGTGGCCGCCCTCGCGCCAGCGCGCCAGATCGGTGGTGCGGACCATCCGCATCCCCGCGCGCCCGACGAAGGGGTCGGGGAGGAACCGCTCGGCGGTGGCCTCGGGCGAGCCGTGGTACCCGCGGGCGACGCCGCGCCCGCCGATGTACACCCGGCCGGGCACCCCCACCGGCACCGGCTCGAGACGTTCGTCGAGGACGTACACGCGCGTGTTCGCGATCGGCCGACCGACCGGGATCACGTCCTCGCTCACGGCGTCCGGGCCGGCGCCGAGGTCCGGCTCGTACAGCGTGGCGTTCACCGTGCACTCGGTCGGACCGTAGAGCTGGACCCACCGGACGCGCCCTTCACCGAGCTCGCGAAAGGCGTCCACCGCGGCCGACGAGGCGCTCTCCCCCTTGACGAGCACCAACCGCAGCGTGGGCGGCAGGCCCCTGCCCTCCTTCACGAGGTCGCTCACCCACCTCTGCCAGAGCGCCGTCGGCAGGTGCGCCACCGTGATCTTCTCGCGCCCGAGCCACGGACCGAGGCGGGAGCTCGCGAGCCCGCCGCCGGGCCTCATCACCACCGTCGCACCGGCGGCCCAGGTGGCGAACAGCTCGAGGAGCGCCAGGTCGGAGCTCATCGACGCCGACTGCGCCACCCGGTCGCCCGGTCCGAGCCCGAGCGCTTTCACCATGTGCGTCGCGTGGTTGACCAGGCCGCCGTGCGTGACCACGACCCCCTTCGGCCTGTCGGTCGCTCCCGAGGGATGGAGGATGCACGCGGCGTCGTCCGGGCGGACGCCCGGGTCCGGAGCGGACGGGGCGACCCCCGCGCCCTCCCGTCCGACGGCGAGCCGCGTGAAGTCGCCGTCCGGCAGCGCCGACCCGCTGCGCTCGTCGGTGAGGACGACGCGCACCGCCGTCTCCTCGATCATCTGCCGCAGTCGCTCCTCGGGGCGATCGGGGTCGAGCGGCACGTAGGCGCCCCCGGCCCGGAGGATGCCGAGGACCGCGGCCACGAGGTCGGCGCCGCGCTCGAGGCACAAGCCCACCGGGACGTTCGACCCGACGCCGTGCGCGCGCAGCTCGACGGCGATTCGCCCGGCTCGGGCCCAGAGCTCCGCGAAGGTGACGTCCTGCCCACCGGACGAGACGGCCGGCGCGTCCGGACGCATGGCGGCCTGGCGCTCGAAGAGCTGGTGGATGCACGCAGCCTCGTCGAAGGGCGCATCGGTCGCGTTGCGCTCGGCGAGCAGCTCTCGTCGCTCCTCCGGGCGCATCATCGGCACGTCCCGCACCGCGCGCTCGAGCCCGCCAGCCAAGCTCTCGAGGACCGTCGCGAGGTGCCCGAGCATGCGCGCCGGGGCGGCGTCGTCGAACCGCCGTCGGTCGTACTCCAGCGAGAGCGCGATCTCCGACCGGAGGTCGGCCATGACGGTCATGGGGTGGTCGGTCCACTCGACGACCTCGAAGCCCGGCTCGAGCAGCCCCCCTGCGCGCTCGCGCAGGACCGACCCGAGGTCGCCGCGCTCGGCCACCACGACCGACTCGAAGAGCGGAGCGCCTCCGCTCCGGCCCGCGGCCTCGAGCGCCTGCGTGAGCGGCGTGTGAGCGAAGGGGCGCGTCGCCACCGAGAGGTCGCGGAGTTGCCCGGCGACGCGAGCGACGACGTCGTCCGGGGCGAGCCTGGCGCGGATCGGCAAGGTGTTGGCCGGCGCGCCGACGACCGGGTCGGCGTCCGGTACGTCCGAGTGCCACCCCGATCGATTCGCGCCGAACACCACGTCCCGGCCGCCTCCGTAGCGCGACAGGACGATCGCCCAGGCCGTCATGAGCAGCGTGCTCGGCGTGACGTCGTGATGCACGGCAACCTCCCGAAGGCGGTCGCCGATCTCCCTCGACAGGCGGGTCTCCGAGCGGCCCGAGGGGCTCTCGTCGTCGGCGAGGTCCCGCAGCCGAGGGCGAGCCACGGCGATCGGAGTCGGGCTCGCGCCGGCGAGGATGCGGCGCCAGATCTCACGCGCCGGGCCGTGATCGCGCCCTCGAGAGTGCTCGACGTACTCCGAGAACGGCCGCGCCTCGGGGAGCTCCGGCTCCCGTCCGGACCGGACCCCCTCGTAGAACGAGAAGAGGTCGGTGAGGACGGCGAGGAGCGCGCGTCCCTCGACGAGCAGGCGGTGGAAGGACCACAGGACGACGTGACGGTCGTGTGGCAGGCGGGCGATCGTCAGGCGCATGCAGGGAGCGCGCGTGACGTCGAAGCCGATGCGCCGGTCGGCGAGCAGCCACCTCCGGCGGTGCTCCAGTAGCTCGCTCTCAGGCACGTGCGACCAGTCGACGAGCTCGAATGGCGTCTCGACCCGGCGATGGACGCGCTGCCACGGCTCACGGCCCTCGTCCCGGTGAAACGAGGTCCGGAGGATGCAGTGGCGATCGATCACGCGCTGCCACGCGTGGCGAAGACCCTCGACGTCGAGCCCGGGCGCGAGGGTGCAGACGACCTGCCGGCAATCCGACCCCGGGCGCGGCTCGGCGGCGCCTCCGAGGAGCATCTCCCGCTGCAGCGGGTGGAGGGGGTACTCCTGCGCGCCGCGCACCGCGCGTTCGGCGCGCCGCAGACCGTGCGTCGTCGAGGGGAAGCCCGCCTGCTCGGTCACTCCTGCCCCATAGGCAATCGCCTCGGGGTTTCAAGAGATCCCATGGGCGTCCGCTTTGGGCCCGAGGCCGGCTTACGTCCTCGGCGCCTCCCTGCGAAATACCTTTGGTATTCCTCGGTCGGCGCCTGCGGGCGCGCTCGCCCTCGGACCCAAATCGAACGCCCATGACGTCAGCCGATCGCGCATGCAAGAGATCGCGGCAGCCCCTGCCGTGGCGATCAGAACGCGCCGCTGACGATCGGGACGTGCAGCTCGGTGCGCTGCTCGCCGCCGTAGCGCTGGAGCTCGGTGCCGCTGTAGGACGGGGCGAGCGCGAGCCCGGGGACGCCGAGCATCAGGTCGCCGTCGTCCGCCCAGCGCAGGAGGCCGGCGCCCGCCCGAGCGACGCGGCGCGCCCGCTCGGCCCCGGCTTCGGGCGGCGGCTCCGACTCGCCGCCGCCGCTTCCGCCGCCCTCGAGCTCGACTCCTTCTTCGAATTCGCCTGAGAATTCCGCGTCGGTCTCGACGCCCTCGTCATCCGGATCGTAGGCGGTGGAAGAGAGGGTGATGACCATGGTCGGGATGATCATCGCCATCCCCACGGCGAGGGCGGCCACCGACAGCTCGGTCTCACCCGGTTGCTCGAAGAGGAAGTAGCCGCCCACGGCGCCCCCGGCCGCGCCGACGACCGGAAAGACGATGAACGCCCAGGTCTCGTGCAAGCCCGCGACGGCGGGGATGATGAAGCCCAGCTCGGCGCCCACCAGGCCGAGGCCGATGACGCCCTTGAACCCGGGCTCGACCTGCTCAAAGGTCGTCTGGGCCTGCGCCGGGGCGGTGTCCCACGTGGAGAACGCCACCGACAGGATCGCCGCGAGCGCAGCCGTCAGTCCGAGTCGCTTCAAGTAGGCCTCCCTCCTCAGCCCTCTCGGGTCCCCGACCATATTCTGGTCCATGGCTCGGGGCAACACGTCTTTCCGGTGGGATGCGGCGCCGGGCCGGGGGGTTCACCGGCCCCCTTGACGACGAGGAGAGACCCGAATATTTAGCACGCTGAATTTCCGAGAACGAAGTGACTGCTCCCGCCAAAGAAGACACCGACCGGATCGTGGAGGCCGTCATCTACCTCTACACCGAGAGCCGGCGCGTCACGAAGGAGGTCGCCCGGTCCCTCGGGATGACGGGCCCCCAGGTCACCGCCATCAAGCTCCTCGAGGGCTTCGGCGACCTGTCCCTGAGCGCGCTCTCCGAACGGATGAGCGCCAAGAACTCGACCATCACGGGCCTGGTCGATCGGCTGGAGCGGGACGGGATGGTGACGCGCGCCCGCTCCACCGAGGACCGGCGGGTCACCCTGATCCGACTGACCCCGGCCGGACGGAAGCTCGCCGGGCAGATCCCCGTCACCTCGATGGAGATGTTCGCCCGCGCCCTGTGTTCACTCGATGCACGCGAACGCGATCAGCTCCGGGGGCTGCTTCGCAAGCTGACCGATCACATACGAAAGGACGTCGAGCAGCTCGACGTCGACAACGCCACACCCACGAGGGAGAGCCATGGCATCTGAGGACAAGGTCGTGATCACGTGCGCGCTGACCGGCGTGCTGGCGAACCGCAGGCAATGCCCCGCCATCCCGTACACGCCCGAGGAGATCGCGGACGAGGCGAAACGCGCGTATGACGCGGGCGCCACGGTCGTGCACCTCCACGCGCGCAACGACGACGGGTCGCCGACGTTCGAGCCGGCCGTGTTCGCGCGGATCAAGGAGGAGATCCGCAAGCGCTGCCCGATCATCCTCAACTTCTCGACGGGCACCATCCTCGACGACGTCAGCCAGCAGACGCAGTACGTCGGGGAGAGCCGGCCCGAGATCGCCGCCCTCAACATGGGCACGATGAACTACTCGAAGTACTCGAGGAGCCGGAAGCAGTTCGTCTTCGACATGGTCTTCCCGAACACGTACGCCAAGATCATCAAGCTGCTCGAGGCCATGAACGAGGCGGGCGTGAAGCCCGAGCTCGAGTGCTTCGACAGCGGGCACACGAACGGCATCTGGCCCTTGCTCGACATGGGCATCCTGAAGCCGCCCATGCAGTTCAGCTTCATCGTGAACGTGCTCGGCGGGATCCCGGCCGAGGTCGAGTCGCTGCAGCTCCAGCGCCAGATCGCCCGCCAGATGCTGCCCGGCGGCGGCTTCGACTGGGAGGTCATCGGCATCTCCCACTGCCACTGGCGCATGCTCGCGAGCGCGCTCGTCCTCGGTGGCAACATCCGCACCGGGCTCGAGGATCATCTGTACCTGCCGAACGGTGAGATGGCCGGGAGCAACGGCGACATGGTCGACGCGGCGGTCACCCTGACGCGGCACACGGGCCGCGAGCCCGCCACCGTCGAGGAGGCGAGGAAGATCCTGCGGCTCGACGAGGTCGAGGCAGGCAGGCAGGCGGCCGCCGAGGTGGGTCACGCCGGAGCGCAGGCATAGAGCATGATGCGGGATCGAAGAAAGGCCCTCGCTCGTTCCTCGCCCGCGCCGCGGCGTCGGCCGACCTCGAATATGCTCGAGCATGTTCATCGGTCGGCCTCCTTGCGACGCGAGCGAGGTCCGTCGCGATCATCCTTCCCTCGATCCTGCATCATGCTCTAGCGGGAGGCGAAGCGATGGAAGAGCGTCCGTACGAGACGATCACCGTGGCGACCGACGGACCGGTCGCGACGATCACGATGAGCGTGCCGGAGCGGAAGAACCCGCTCGGGCCGCAGATGGTCAACGAGCTGCTCTGGGCGCTCGACGACGCGCGGGAGGACGACGAGATCCGCGTCGTCGTCCTGACCGGCGCGGGGCAGGCGTTCAGCGCGGGCGGCGACCTCAAGCAGATGAGCGGCGGCGCCGACGGTCCCAAGCTCGAGCCGAAGGGCGACTACGTCGACCTCTTGCTCCGGTTCCGCGAGCTCACGAAGCCCACCGTGGCGCGCATCCCGGGCATCGCGATGGGCGGCGGTCTCGGCCTCGTGGCCTCGTGCGACTTCGCCGTCGCATGCGAGAGCGCCGTGCTCGGGACCCCCGAGATCCGGCGGGGCCTGTTCCCGATGATGATCATGGCGGTGCTCGCGCGCGTGGTCTCGCGCCGCAAGCTCCTGCAGATGATGCTCCTCGGGGAGAAGATGACCGCGCGCGAGGCCCTCGACGTCGAGCTCGTCTCGCACGTGGTCCCCGACGACGAGCTCGACCGGGCGGTGGCCGAGCTCGCGGGCAAGCTCGCCCGGCAGTCGCCGACGGCGATGCGGATGGGCCTGCGCGCCTTCCACTACCAGACCGACCGGTCCATGGAGGAGTCGCTCCCCCATCTGCGAGATCAGCTCTTCGCCCTGCTCGGGACCGAGGACGCTCAGGAGGGGCTGCGTGCGTTCTTCAAGAAGCGCGAACCCCGCTGGACGGGACGCTGAGATGTATCGACCCACCCACCCCTCCCCCCCTCCCCGAGGGGAGCCCCCCTCGGACTCCCCCCGGCGTCTCGCGGGGCTCGACGCCGGGCTCGCTCCGCTCGCGTTCACCTACCGCAGGGCCTGCTCCCCCTGCTGGACGGCGGCCCATGTCTAAGATGCGCGAGCTCGTCGACGACCTCGAAGCCCGACGCGAGCGGATCCGCGGCATGGGCGGCCCCGAGCGCATCGAGCGCCAGCACTCCCGCGGCAAGCTCACGGCCCGCGAGCGGCTCGCCCTGCTCTTCGACGAGAGCAGGTACCGAGAGATCGGGATGCACGGGACCGCGATGGGCATGCACGGAGGCGACGCGGCGGGCAAGCCGCCGGCGGACGGTGTGATCTGCGCGATCGGAGAGATCGACGGGCGCACCGTCTGCGCGGTCGCCTACGACTTCACGGTCAAGGGCGGCTCGATGGGCTTCGTCGGCGAGACGAAGGTCGCGCGGATGCGCGAGATGGCGCTGCACGGGCGCTGGCCCATCGTCTGGCTGGTCGACTCGGCGGGCGCGCGCATCGATCCGCAGGGCGCGCACCCCGACATGATCTCGCTCTTCGCGGGAACCGGGGCGCTCTTCCACGAGCAGGTCCGGCTGAGCGGCGTGGTCCCGCAGGTGGCGGCCATGATGGGCCCGGGCGCGGCGGGCACGGCCTACGTGCCCGGCCTCGCGGACTTCGTGCCGATGGTGAAGGGCATCGGCTCGATGGCCCTCGCCGGCCCGGCGCTCGTGAAGGCGGCGACGGGCCAGGAGATCGACGAGCAGGAGCTCGGCGGCTCGAAGGTGCACTGCGAGGTGAGCGGCTGCGGGGACCTCGAGGTCGAGGACGACAGCGAGTGCATCGCGGTGGTCCGCAAGTACCTCTCGTTCCTTCCGTCGTGCTGCGACGAGCAGCCGCCGGTGATCCCGTGTGACGACCCGATCGACAGGCGCGACGAGTCGCTGCTCGAGCTCCTCCCCGAGTCGAACCGCCGCGCGTACGACATGTACGACCTCATCCGTACGATCGTGGACCACGGCGACTTCCTCGACGTGAAGCCGCGCTTCGGGCGGAGCCTGATCACGTGCCTCGCCCGGATCGGCGGGAGACCGGTCGGCATCGTCGCCAACCAGCCCAAGTACATGAGCGGCGCCCTCGACGTGGACAGCTCGGACAAGGGCGCGCGGTTCATGCAGATCTGCGACGCGTTCAACGTCCCCCTCGTCTTCCTCCAGGACGTCCCGGGCTTCATGGTCGGCAAGCACGTCGAGCACGCCGGGATCATCCGGCACGGAGCCAAGATGCTGCACGCCATGAGCGCGGCGACCGTCCCGAAGATCACCGTCGTCGTGCGCAAGGCGTACGGCGCGGGCTACTACGTGATGTGCGGCCGCGCGTTCGAGCCGGACCTCATCGTCGCCTGGCCGACGGCGGAGATCAGCGTGATGGGCGCCGAGGGCATGCTGAGCATCGCGGGTCGCAAGATGTTTGGAGGAGCGGAGCCGCCGCCCGAGGTCCGCGAGCAGGTGCTGGACCTCATCCGGCAGAACATCGACGTCTACAAGAGCGCCGGCTGGGGCCTGGTGGACGACGTCATCGACCCCCGGGACACCCGCCGGGTGGTCGCGGAGGGGCTCGGAGCGGCGGCGCGCAAGCGCGTCGAGGGGCCTCGGCGCAAGCGCGGCGTCATGCCCGTCTAGAGGCCCGGGAGGGCCGTGACGGGCGCCCCCGGCCGCACTATGTTTGGGCGCCCCCATGCGCATCGCACTGACCCACAACCTCCAGCTCTCGGAGAGCGAGGACGAGGCCGAGTTCGACCGACCCGAGACCATCGCCGCGCTCCGGACGGCGCTCGAGCGCCTCGGTCACACGGTCGAGCCGGTCGAGGTGTCCGGCCCCGCCTCCCGCACGGTCGCCCGCCTCGAGGCCTGGCGCCCGGACCTCGTCTTCAACACGGCCGAGGGCCGGCGCGGCCGGTTCCGGGAGGCCTTCTACCCCGCGCTCTTCGACGAGCTGGCGATCCCGTACACGGGCTCGGACGCCTACGTGTGCGCCCTGACCCTGGACAAGCACCTCACCAAGACCGTGGTCGCGGCGGCCGGAGTGCCGGTGCCCCGGTCCGTCTTCGTCGCGGAGCCGGGCCCGGTCCGCGCCGACGGGCTGCGCTTCCCGGTCATCGTGAAGCCGAACTTCGAGGGCAGCTCGAAGGGCATCACCGAGGACTCCGTCGTCGAAGACCCGAAGCGGCTCGACGCCAAGGTGACCCAAGTGCTCGAGCGCTACCCCTCGGGCGTCCTGGTCGAGGAGCTCGTCGTGGGCCGGGACGTCGCCGTCCCCTTCCTCGAGGCGGCCGACACCCCCGTCTCCGGCGTGCTCGACGCCACCGAGTACGTCTTCGACGAGCGGGCCATGAGGGACAGGCGCTGGCGGATCTACGACTACCGCCTCAAGCAGCAGGAGCACCAGGCGGTGCACGTGCGCTGCCCCGCCGACCTCGGCCCCGAGCTGACGATGCGGATCAAGAGGCTCTCGCTCCTCGCGTTCCGGACGCTCGGCGTGCGGGACCTCGGCCGCATCGACTACCGCGTGACACCGCAAGGCGAACCCTACTTCCTGGAGGTGAACGCGCTCCCGAGCCTCGAGCCCGGCGCGGGCATCTACGACGCGGCGAGGCTCGCCGGGCTCGCCGGGGTGGACCGGGTGCTCGAGGCGGTCATCGAGAGCGCGGCGCGCCGCCAGCGCGTGCGGCCCACCCGCTCGAAGAGCCGGCGGGGCACGTTGAGCGTGGGCCTCACGTTCAACCTCAAGCGCCAGAAGCCGCTGCCGGGCGGCGTCGCCGACGAGGAGGCGGAGTACGACCCGCCGGCCACCATCGCCGCGATCCGCCAGGCGATCGAGAGCTTCGGACACGAGGTCGTGGAGCTCGAGGCCGACACGGAGCTGCCGACGAAGATCGGGACCTCGGGCGTGGACGTCGTGTTCAACCTCGCCGAGGGCATCCAGGGCCGGAGCCGGGAGTCGCAGGTGCCGGCGCTGCTCGAGCTCCTCGGCATCCCCTACACCGGCTCCGACCCGACCTCCCTCTCGCTCGCGCTCGACAAGGGGCTCGCCAAGCGGGTCGTGCGACAGGCCGGCGTGAGCACCCCGGCCTTCGTGACGCTCGTCACGGGGCGCGAGCGCGTCCCCAGGGACTTCGCCTTCCCCGCCATCGTCAAACCCGTGGCGGAGGGGAGCAGCAAGGGGGTCATCTCGAAGAGCGTCGTCGAGACGGAAACCGAGATGCGCGAGGTCGCGCGGGAGATGATCGACAAGTACCGGCAGCCGGCGCTCGTCGAGACGTACCTGCCAGGCCGCGAGTTCACGCTCGGGCTCCTCGGGGAGCGGCGGCCGCGCGTGCTGCCGCCGATGGAGATCGTCTTCACCGACCCAGGGACGAAGCACCCCACGTACACCTTCGACGACAAGCTCGAGCTCGGGCAGAAGGTGCGCTACGAGGTGCCGGCGAAGGTGGACGAGGTGCTCTTGCGGGAGCTCGAGCGCGTCGGACGGCGCTGCTTCGTCGCGCTCGGCTGCCGGGACGTGGCGCGCGTGGACGTGCGGCTCGACGGGCGCGGGAGGGTCCACTTCATCGAGTGCAACCCCCTGCCCGGCCTGACGCCGGCATGGTCGGACCTCTGCCTCGTCGCCGAAGGTGCCGGCATGGACTACCGCACCTTGATCGGCGAGATCCTGGCGCCCGCGATCCGGCGGCTCCGGCACCGGGAACGCGAGCGCGCGCAGGTGAGCGAGCAGGTGGCGCCGAGCCGTGTCTAGCCAGGCCCTCGCCGCCCTGCACAAGGGCAAGCGCGTGCGCCCCCGGGAGCTGGGGCTCGTCGTCGGCCGCTACAAGCCGGGTCGCTGCAACGCCATCACCGACGTGAGCGGGGTCCTGGTCGGGCACAGCACGATCGTCCGCGGCGAGGCCGGGCCGCTCCGCGTCGGCGAGGGCCCCGTACGGACGGGGGTCACGGCGATCCTGCCGAACGCCGGCAACATCTTCGACGACCGGGTCGTCGGGAGCGGGTTCGTCCTCAACGGCGCGGGCGAGGTGAGCGGGCTCACCCAGGTGCTCGAGTGGGGGCTCATCGAGACCCCCATCCTGCTCACCAACACGCTGTCCGTCGGGCAGGTCTCGTCCGCGACGGTGCGCCACCTCGTCCGGCGCTTCCCCGGCATCGGCCGCGAGCACGACGTGGTCATCCCCGTCGTCGGCGAGTGCGACGACTCGTGGCTGAACGACATCGCCGGCCACCACGTCCACGAGGAGCACGTCTTCGAGGCGATCGAGTCCGCCCGGTCGGGGCGCGTGCCCGAGGGGAACGTGGGCGGCGGGACCGGGATGGTGACGTGCGACTTCAAGGGGGGCATCGGCACCTCCTCGCGGAAGCTCCCGCCGAGCCTCGGTGGGTTCGCGGTCGGCGTCCTGGTGATGAGCAACTTCGGCCGCATGGAGGACTTGCGCATCGACGGCTACCCCATCGGCCGTATGCTCGCTCCGCGGTACGCCGAGCTGCGGCGCCGGGAGACCATTTACGGGAGCATCATCGCGGTGGTCGCGACCGACGCGCCGCTCCTGCCGCACCAGATCGCACGCCTGTCGAAGCGCGTGGCGCTCGGCATCGGACGGGTCGGGTCCTACGCGGCCCACGGCTCGGGCGAGATCGTCGTGGGGTTCTCGACCGCGAACACGATCCCCCGTACGACGCGGGGGATGGTGGCCCGCGTGCGCGTCCTGCTCGACACGCGCATGGACCCACTCTACCAGGCGGCCATCGAGGCCACGGAAGAGGCGATCCTCAACGCGCTCTTCATGGCCGACGACATGGCCGGCGTCGACGGGAACCACGCCCCGGGTCTTCCCCTCCCCGAGGTCGTGGAGCTGCTGCGGGAAGCCGAGCTCCTGCCGAGGAGGCCAGGGCCGGGACCGAGGACGTGAGCTCGTGACCGATCGGCTCGACCGCGCCTTCTATCTCCGCGACCCGGTCGCGGTGGCGCGCGCGCTCCTCGGGCAGCGGCTCGTCCGCGTCGACGGGGGCCGGCGGCTCGCGGGTGTGGTCGTCGAGACCGAGGCGTACCTCGGCCGGATCGACAAGGCGGCCCACTCGTACCGGGGCCGGACGGCACGCAACGCCTCCATGTGGCGCGAGGGCGGGCACGCCTACGTCTACTTCATCTACGGCATGCACTGGTGCGTGAACGTCGTGGCCGGACGCGAGCACGATCCGGTCGCGGTGCTGATCCGTGCGCTCGAGCCCACCGAGGGCGTCGACGTCATGCGCGCGCGGCGGCCCGCCGCCCGGAACGACCACGACCTGTGCTCGGGACCGGGCAAGCTCTGCCAGGCGCTGGGCATCGACAAGTCGCTCGACGGCGAGGACCTCGTGCGAAGCGACCGTCTGTTCTTCGAGCGGCTCCGCAAGCGGGCCCATCCGGCCCGCGAGATCACCGTGACGCCGCGCGTGGGCGTCGCCTACGCCGAGGAGTGGGCGGCCGAGCCGCTACGCTTCCACCTCGAGAACCTCCACGTCAGCCGTCGAGCCGGGGCGTCCTGACCCGCACCTTGCCTCGTCCGAACGCGGCCCCATGGAAATTGAGTGGTAGAGCGCAAGCCGAGCGAGATACGCAAGGACGCGCTCGCGGGTCACGTGCGAATCCGCGCGCGCCTGGGCGCGATGCGCCACCAGTGCCAGCGGCTCCGCGAGGGTGAGCGGGCGGCGCTCGCCCCACTGCGCACGCACGCGGAGTCGCTCCTCGACGCGCTGCTCGACCACCTGGCGCTCGAGCACCGAGAGCTCCTACCGGCGCTGCGCGAGACACCGGGCTTCGGGCAGGTGCGCGTCGAGGAGCTCCTGGAGCTCCATGCCGAGCAGCGAGGGGTCGTGACCGAGACGGTGGAGCGGCTCCGCGCAGAGCCGGGCGACCTCGCCGGCTGCGCGGAGGAGGTGCTCGCGCTGATCGACCGGCTCCGGCACGACCTCGTGTGGGAAGATCGCGAGCTGCTCGATCCCGAGGTCCTGAGGGACGACCCGATCGACGTGAGCCTCACGAGCTGAGCCGCGTCGCTCGACCCCGGGCCGCCGACCCCCACCGCGGCGACCGGGGCTCACCTCGCCTGGGCGGCGTCCCGTCACTGTGTCATGCGCTCGCGAAGCACCGCGCACACGCCCTCCGCGTCGGGCGCGCGCATCAGCGCGGCGCGAACGAGATCGTCGCGCAGCACCTCGCTGAGTCGCTTGAGCCAGGGCAGGTGCAGCTCCTGGTAGCGCAGGCCCATCAACACGACGATGTGCACGGGCCCGTCGCGCGCGGCGAAGTCGACGCCCGCATGCGTACGGCCGAGCAGCAAGAACGGCCTCGTCACCTGCTCGGGGTGCCGCTTCAGCGTGTGCGGAAAGGCGACGCCGTGCCCGACGGCCGAGGACAGCACGTTCTCGCGCTCGACCAGCGCGCCGAGGAACCACGTCTTGTCCATCACGAGCCCGAGCGCGTGCGCGTGCGCGGCCAGCTCATCCAGCACCTGCGGCGCGGTCTTCCCCCGCAGGTCGAGGAGGACGTGCTCGGGGCCGAAGCCCTCCTCGAACGCGAAGGTCGGCACCTCGCGGCTCGGCGTCGGCGCCGGGGCTCGCACCCCGAGCATCCGATCGTCCAACCACGCGTCGATCACCGCCCGGCGGAAGCGCCACTGGTTGCCGAGCCGGACCCCGGGGATCTCGCCCTGCGAAGCGAGCTTGAGGACCGTCCGCTCGTTGAGCCGGAGGTAGTCCGCGAGCTCGCGGGTCGTCAGGAGCTCGCCCGGCTCGCCCTGGGTCTTCGAGGCCACAGCGGAGAGCGACCATGCCGAGAATTTCCGTGACCGGCAAGACAAGACGTAGAAGTGCGCTAAAGTGCGCCGAATGTCGTCAGGGCCGGCACGGATCTCCCGCATCCTGGACGGGGCCTCGCTCCTGCTTCCCGCCCAGGGACCCATCAGCGTGTTCATCCACCACAACACGCTGCACGCCTTCGAGGACCGACCGTTCGAGGAGGCGGTCGTCGCCGCGGGCCGCCGCCTCGGCTGCGCCCCGTTCCTCCCGGAAGAGCGCTATCGCACCGAGCTCGCCCGCGGCCGGCTCACCGCGTCCGACGTCACGGCGGTGCTCGGGGAAGACCTCGGCGAGCGCGGCCCGGAGACCGTGGCCGGGCTGATCTCCCGGCTCGAGCTGCGCCGCCTCGTCACGCTCGGCGGGATCCCCGAGGAGTCGGGCGCGACGCTCGCGTGGCGCCTCGCCGAGTCGCCCTGCCTCGAGCGCTTGCGGCCCGACGCGGCGCTCGCGGCACGGGAGCCGGCCGAGGTGCGCGTGCTGTTCGACGCATCGCTCGCGGCGATCCGACGGGCGCCGTCGCCCCCGCTCGCCACGCCGCCGCGCCTCGTGCGGCACCGAGACCTCCTCCTCGAGGTCCACGGGGTCGACGTGGACGAGCTCGTGCACCCCGTGCTGATCCGCTTCTGTGCCGCCTACCTCGACCAGGGCCTGGCACAGACCTCGTTCCCGGGCCGAGAGCGCGGCATGTACACGTGCTTCCTCGATTTGTACGGCTCGCCCGCCGCGCGGCTGGTCGGCTCGTGGGGCCCCGAGCTCGTCGCGCTCGTCGGCTCCGAGCGGCGCTCGACCCGCTCTGCCCTCGCCTCGATCGAGGCCTCGCTCGGTGCCCTCGGCGTCCCGAGCGGCGAATGGCGCGAGATGCTCGAGGACACGGTCCTCGCTCTGCGGGGATTCGCGGGCATGGTGCGCCAGCTCGAGAAGCGCCCGGATCGCGTGCCGGCGCACGAGCTGCCGGCGCGCCTCGAGGACTTCGTCGCCGTGCGGCTGTTGTTCGAACGCGCGGCGCTCGCGCACGTGGCGCGCACCGAGGCGTCGTTCAGCGGCCCGCTCTCCGAGCTGCGAGACCACCTGCACCGCTCGCGCCTGCCACCCGCGCCGCCGAGCGAGCTCGAGCGAGCATGGAGGCTGTTCCACCTCGCGCAGCTCGCGGGCCTCGACGCCGCGGTGCTCGAGCATCTCGGTACGCCCGAAGTCGAGGCGCTCGAGCGCGAGCTGTGCGAGCACGATGGAGTGGAGCGGCGGCGCATCCTGCACCTTGCCTACGAGCGCCACCTGCGACACCGCTTCTACGACGCGGTCGCGGGCCACGCGCCTGATCACGGACCGAGCGAGCCCGCGATCCAGGCGCTCTTCTGCCTGGACGAGCGCGAGGAGTCGTTCCGCCGCCACCTCGAGGAGGTGGACGAGGGCATCGAGACGCTCGGCGCGGCCGGCTTCTACGGGGTGGCCATGTACTACCGCGGCGAGGGCGACGCGCACCCGCGCCCGCTCTGCCCAGTGAACGTCCGGCCCGAGCACTACGTCGCCGAGACGCCGGCCGACTCGGGCATCGCTCGGTGGGAGCGCCTCGGCCGCCGGGGCGCAGGCCTCGTGGGCCAATCGATCCACGTCGGAAGCCGGACCTTCGTGCGCGGCTCGCTCGTCGCGCTCCTCGGCGTCGCGTCGATCGTGCCGCTCGTCCTGCGCGTGGTCTTCCCGTGGATCGCGCAGAAGCTCGGCCGCGCCCGCGCGCCGCTCCCGAAGCCGCCCACTCGGCTCGCGGTGGACCGCGACGAGACCGCTCCCCCGATCGGACGCCACACCGGCTTCACGGTCGACGAGCAGGCGGCGATCGTCGACACGCTGCTCTCGAACGCCGGAGTCGGCCGGCTCGCGCCGCTCGTGCTCGTCCTCGGTCACGGATCGGTCAGCCTGAACAACCCGCACGAGTCGGCGCACGACTGTGGCGCCTGCGGCGGCGGGCGCGGCGGGCCCAACGCGCGCGCTTTCGCGCAGATGGCCAACGATCCGCGCGTGCGGCGCCTGCTCGCCGAGCGCGGGCGAAGCATCGACGGGGGAACGTGGTTCGTGGGCGGCGAGCGAAACACCTCGAGCAACGAGGTCACGCTCTTCGTTCTCGACGGGGTCCCGGAGACACATCGGGCGCTCCTCGCTCGGGCGAGGCGATCGATCGACCGGGCGCGAGAGAGGGAGGCTCACGAGCGCTGCCGGAGGTTCGACATCGTCCCGGCGTGGTTCCCACCGAGGGCGGCCGCGATGCACGTCGAAGGGCGAGCCGCCGATCTCGCGCAACCCCGGCCCGAGTACGGCCATGCCACCAACGCCTTCTGCGTCGTCGGTCGCCGCGCCCGCACGCGCGGGCTCTTCCTCGATCGCCGCGCGTTCCTCGTCTCCTACGATCCCACGCGCGACCCGAGCGGCGCGATCCTCGAACGCTCTCTCGCGGCGGTGGTCCCCGTCGTCGCCGGCATCAACCTCGAGTACTTCTTCGGCTACGTCGACCCGGTCGGCTACGGCTGCGGGACGAAGCTGCCCCACAACGTCACGAGCCTGCTCGGCGTGATGGACGGGGCGGCGAGCGATCTGCGCACGGGCCTTCCGTGGCAGATGCTCGAGATCCACGAGCCGGTGCGCCTGACCCTGGTCGTCGAACAGACGCCGGAGCGCCTCGCGCGGCTGCTCGAGACGAGCGCTCCGTTGAGGAGGCTGGTCGAAAACCGCTGGTTCGTCCTCGCGTGCCTCGACCCTGACGGCTCGACCCTTTGGCACCATGGGTCGAAGGGCTTCCAGCCGTACGTGCCCGAGCGCCCGCCCGCCACGGTCCGGGGGGGCAGCGTCGCCGCCTACCGCGGCCGACGCGGGCCCCTCCCCTTCGTACGGGTCGCGCCGTGATCATCGAAGTCTCGCTGCGCCTCTCGATCCTCGTCGCGCTCCTCGCTCCGGCCGCGCTCCTCTTGGCGTTCGGCCTGCCGGCGCTGCTCGGCCGACCGCTGCGCGAGACGAGCGTCGGCCTCCTCACCCGGTCGGCGATGCTCGTGAGCTTCGCCGCGCAGCTCACTGCCCTGGCGCTGTACCTTGGCGGCGGCGGCGAGCCGGAGGTGCTGTCCTACGGCGCGTGGCTCGGGGCGCACGAGGGCGCCTTCAGGTTCGACTTCCTCGTCGACGGCGCCGCGCTCTCCTTCGGAGCGCTCTCGACGGGGATCTGCGGCGTGGTGAGCGCCTTCTCGGTGCGCTACCTCCACCGCGAGCCGGGGTTCCACCGCTACTTCGTGCTGTTCGCGGCGTTCGCGCTGGGGATGACCCTCGTCTCGCTCGCCGGCAGCGTCGAGGTCCTGTTCGCGGGCTGGGAGCTGCTGGGGCTCAGCTCGGCGTTGCTCGTCGGCTTCTTCCACGAGCGCAGGGCTCCGGTGGTGAGCGCGCTGCGGGTCTTCGCCGTCTACCGCGCCAGTGACGCCGCCATGCTGGCCGCCGCGGTCCTCGTACACCACTGGGCCGGAAGCGGGAGCCTCGCGCTCGTCTTCTCGAACGAGCTCGACGGAGGCGCGACGCTCGACGCAGGGCGCGCCACGATCATCGCGCTGCTGCTGCTCGTGGCCGTCGCCGGCAAGAGCGCGCTCCTTCCCTTCTCGGGCTGGCTCCCTCGCGCGATGGAAGGCCCGACCCCGTCGAGCGCCGTTTACTACGGCTCGCTCTCGATCCACGCGGGGTGCTTCCTGCTGTTGCGCGCGGCGCCGCTGTTCGAGCAGTCGGTACCGGCGCGGGTTCTGACCGGGCTCGCCGGCATCGCGACCGCTCTCTACGCCACGTCGACGGCGCGCGTGCAGGTGGACGTGAAGTCCTCTCTCGCCTACGCGTCGCTCACGCAAGTCGGGATCATCGTTACCGAGATCGCGCTAGGTCTGTACACGCTCGCCTTCCTTCACCTGGTGGGCCACGCGTGCTTGAGGTTGCTTCAGTTCCTCAGCGCGCCCAACGTCCTCCACGACCTGCACGAGCTCGAGAACGCCGTGCTCGCGAGGGAGAGCCACGCCCCGATCGGCCTTCCTTCACCACGCGTGCCACGCGCGTGGTATCTCGTCCGGCTCGAGCGCGGCTTCGTCGACGAGCTGCTCGATCGCGTCGTGGTGCGCCCGTTCTCACGAGCCGCGAGGCTCCTCGATCGCGCCGACCGCGTCACCTGCGAGCTCCTCGACCGCCCCGCGCCGGGCACCGCCCGCACGATGGAGCGCGGGCCCGCCGACCCGGGGACCTCGTGATGATCGAGAGGTCCCTGTGGCTCGGCGGTCTGCTCGCGCTCCCGCTCTCGGTGGCACTCGCGTCGCGCGGCAACATGCCGCTCGAGCGGCTGCGATGGTTCTCCTTCGCAGCCGCCGCGACGCTCTTCGCCCTCTCGGCCTCCGCGTGGCTCGGTTGGCTGGGCGAAGGGGGCGAGATCCCGCTCGTCCCCGAGCTCTCCGTGCTCGGCTCCACGTTCGGCTCCGCGGCGTTGCGCCTCGACGCTCTCTCCTCGTTCCTCGTCCCGCTGGCGAGCGCGCTCTGGCTCTTGACCGTGGCGGTCACCCCTCGAGCCATGCTCGATCGCGCGGCGATCCGTCGCACCGCGATCGCCACGCTTCTGACGACGGTCACGTTCCTGACGGCCAACCCCGTGCTCCTCGTGGCGCTGTGGATCGGTTCGGTCGTGATCTACCTCGCCGCGCTCTCGGCGCCCGAGAACCGGCACGCGCGACGGGTCGCGGCGAGGGTGCTCGGCGTCTCGTGCGTCGCGCTGGCGGCCGGCGTCCTGCTCGTCGAGTGGCCGGGCGCGCAGGGGACGGCGATGGAGGAGGCCGGTGTGTGGCTGCTCGTGGCTGCCGCGCTCATCCGAAAGGGGATCGTCCCGTTCCACGCCTGGGTGCCCGAGGTCTTCGACCGCGGTCGGCTCGGCCCGTCGGTGCTGTTCAGCGCGCCGCAGGTCGGTGCGTACGTCACCGTCGTGTTGCTCGTCCCACGCGCGGAGCCGGAAGTCCTGCGCATCGTCGCGATCCTCGCCCTCGTCACCGCCGTATACGGCGCCGCCCTCGCACTCGTCCAGCGGGAGGCGCGACGCGCGTGCGGGTACTTGTTCGTGAGCCAGTCGGCGCTCGTCATGGCCGGGCTCGATTCGACCAGCCACGAGGCGCTCACCGGATCGCTCGTCCTCTGGATCTCGTCGGGCGTCGCGTTCGCGGGCCTCGCCCGCGCCGTGCTCGTGCTCGAGGCGCGACGCGGGCGGCTCGACCTCGCCGAGCACCACGGCGGCTACGAGCAGATGCCGCTGCTCGCGACGAGCTTCCTCCTGATGGGTCTCGCGTGCACGGGGTTCCCTGGCACGCTCGGATTCATAGGAGTCGAGCTGCTGGTCGCCGGCGCCGTGGCCGATCTGCCGGTCCTCGGCTTCTTCGTCGTGGTCGCCGGCGCCTTGACCGGCCTGGCCGTGCTGCGCATGTACTTCTCTCTCTTCTGCGGCCGGCGGGACGACGCCGGGCACCTCGAGCTGCTCCGCCGCGAGGCGCTCGTCTTCGGCGCGATCGCCGTATTCCTCGTCGGCACGGGCCTTCTGCCCGGGCCAATCGTGTCGTTCCAGAGCGACGTCGGTGAGCAGCTCATGAACGACCGACACCCGCCCGCGGCGCCGTGACGTCGGCCCACGGGGCGCTCGTCGACCCCGGACCACCGACCCCATCCGAGCGGCAACTGGGACTTCCGACGGCTAGCGGCGTAGCCGGACGCTCCCGCGATCTCACAGGCCTTTCCCGTGGCACGCGCTGTGCTGCGGTCGTGCATCGTCCTTCAGCCGGGAGTCACGTCATGCATCGATCCATGGGCACGCCGTCGCGCGTGTGGTCGGCCTTCTTCGTCCTGAGCCTCGCCGCCTGCAGCCGCGGCACCGAGACGGGGGGCGGCCCCGGGCTCTCGGGCGACGGCTCGGTCGATCCGGGCTCCGACGCCGGCGCCGACGCGGGCGGCGGCGGGGACGACCCGACGCCCGTCGAGGGCACGGGCGTCTACGACACCGGCTCGCCGGCCCCCGCCCCCGAGCTGTGCGCGGCCGAGGACGTGGTCGCGCCCGGCTGCCTCGCCGGGCTCTCCGAAGGCGAGAGCGGCCTGTGCGACGGGGCCGACAACGACTGCGACGGCGAGGTCGACGAGGACTGCGCGTGCACGCCGGGCGAGGTGCAGCGGTGCTTCCGGGGGCCGCCCGGACGCCGCGGCGTCGGCGCCTGCGAGGACGGCATGCAGCTCTGCGTGGCGGCCGGCGAGTTCGGGGTGTGGGGCGCCTGCGAAGGCGGCATCTCCCCGACCGCCGAGGCCTGTGACGCGCTCGACAACGACTGCAATGGCTGCACGGACGAGCTCGAGGGGTGCGTGCCCGACGGCATGTGCCCCGGGCCGGGCGACCCGCGCGTCCCGGAGGGCTCGCCCTTCAGCAGCTACGCCCTGCGGGGCGCCGACTTCTACTCCGGGACCGACGCCGTGGCCTGGCGGTGGGAGGTCGTCGGGACGCCCTGCGATCGGATGTTCCAGGCGATCCCCGGGTCCACGGCGACCAGCGACAACGGCCAGCTCAGCTACACGCTGCACGGCGCGGCCACCGAGGACGCGAGCATCGACTTCACGCTGAGCGGCGACTACGAGGTGACGCTCACCGTGACCCGCGCCGACGGGAGCGAGTTCACGTGCACCTGGATCGTGCACGTCCGCGCGCCCGGTCTGCGCGTCGAGCTTTGCTGGGACGCGACCGGGCCCACGGCCGATTCGTTCGGCGGCACGGTCGACCTGGATCTCCACCTCGGCAAGGAAGGAACGACGTCCACGTGGTTCGACGGACAGGACTGCGACTACCTGTCCTGCAAGGGCTACTCCTTCGAGCGGGTCGACTGGGGCTACGCGGACACGTCCCTCGACAACTGCACCGGCCCCGGAGCCCGTGGGACGTTCGAGGGCTCGTGCCCGAACCCCCGGCTCGACATCGACAACATCAGCCAGACCAGCGAGTACGTGCCGGAGAACGTCAACCTCGACAACCCGAACGACGGCGACCGCTTCCGGGTGATGGTGCATCACTACACGTCCACGACACGCCTCACCCGCCCGCTCGTGAACGTCTACTGCGGCGGCGAGCTGCGCGGGACGTACGGCGCGGCGCCCGACCGGGTCGAGGGCTTCGACGAGGGCGGCGGCCGGAACGGCGGCGACATGTGGCGAGTCGCCGACATCGAGATGGACGTCGACGCCGCCGCCGGCACCACCGACTGCATGCTCACCCCGCTCCACCCCGACGGGTCGACGACCGGCTACCTGATCACCACGGGCGACAGCACGTACTGAGGCGGGCCCCTCCGGCGCGCAGTTGCATTGGGGACACGCCCCAATGCAACTCGGCTTTGTTGTCTGCACAGTTTCGGCGCCTTCGCGCCGAAACTGCGCACCCCACCGCCTTCGGCGGCGGGGCCCGCGAGGGTGGACCCCTCGCGCTCCCCTCGGCACCTCGCTCCGCTCGGCGCCGGGCGCGCCTTCGGCGCGCAGTTGCATTCGGGACACGCCCCAATGCAACTCGCGCGCTCTGTCGCCAGCCTCGACTAAGCCCCCGACCTCTTGCGGCGCTGGCCGGAGCGGTTCAGGGGGATCAGGCTCTTCAGGGTGATGAGCTTGCCGAAGCACAGGACGATGTCGCCGCGCTCGAAGCGGCAGTCGCCGCGCGGGCTCGGGAGGATGCCGGTGGCGCGGCGGATGCTGAGGACCTGCACGTCGCGCTGCCGGAGCCCCGAGTCCGCGACGGTCCGGCCGAGCAGCTCGCTGTCGCGCTCGATCGTGAACTCGGCGATGCCGTAGCCCTTCTCGAGCGTCAGCCGCTGCTTGACGTCCACCTCGGGGAAGATCACCTGGTCCTCCACGTGGCGGATGATCGCGTCGGCGACGTCGATCCCCGTCTCCTGCTCGATCGGACGCAGGCCGGGCGACGAGCTGACCTCCAGCACCTGCGTGCCGTCGTCGGTCTGCACCAGGTCCACGGCCGCCACCCGCAGACCGAGCACCTGCGCAGCGTGGATGGCCGTGCGCTCCGAGTCGACGTCGAGCTGAACCGCCTTCTTCCTCGCGCGCCCGCGCATCGCCGCGACCACGTGCCCGCCGACGACCACCGCGCGGAGCGCGCGCCCCTTGGCGTGCGCCTTCTGGATCAGCACGTTCTGATCGGTGCTGTGGAAGGTCTCGATGATGGCGCGGGCGACCTTCAGGCTGTCGACCTCGATGACGCCCGACCCCTCGGGCCCCTCGAGCAGCTTGATGACGACCGGCGTGCCTCCCAGCCGTTCGATGGCCGGCAGGACGTCCTTCGCGTCGCGGACGAAGGCCGTCGCCGGGATGCCGATGGCGTGCCTGCCGAGCACCTGGAGCGAGCGCAGCTTGTCGCGCGACACGGTGATCGCGTTCGAGGTGTTCAGCGTGAACACGCCCTGCTGCTCGAACTGGCGCACGACCGCGGCTCCGTAGAAGGTCATCGAAGGGCCAACGCGCGGGATGACCGCGTCGAGCGGGCCCACCCACTGCCCCCGGTAGGCCAGCCGCGGCTCGCCGCTCTGCACGGCCACCGAGAGCTTCATGGTGTCCAGGCGGCGCACCTTGTGCCCGCGCGCGACGGCCGCCTCCCGGAGCCGTTTCGTGCTGTATGCGTGCGGAGCCCGGGTGAGAATGCCGATCTTCATCGGTCGTCCGTCGCGGCCTTCTTCCTCTTGCGCTTCTTCCGCTTCGTCGCGACGTAACGCCGGCCCGGATCGATCACGAAGTCGTGCCCCAGCGCCAACCTGCCGATCAACATGCGGAAACGCATGAGGTGTCTGGAGGTCAGGCCGATCTCTATCTCCTTGGTGACCGGGCCGACCCGGACCTCCGTGGCGACGAAGTAGCGTCGCTCGGGGTGGCCGGAGCTGGACCGGACCACGCTCACCCGGCGGATCGGCGCCGTCACCGTGACGCGATGTCGGCCGTCGTGGTCCGCGATGACCTCGAACCGTACCTTGTTGCCGGGCCGGCGCTCGAGGCTCTCGACGTGCAGCGCGCTCGAGCGGGCACCGGTGTCGATCTTGGCGGGAACCTCGCGGATCCCCCACAGGGGGAAGTCCACCATCTCCGCGCATCCGATCAGGACCCTCTCGAGGACCCGGCCCTGGCCCGCCGTCATGGGCCGCGGATGGTACCTCCATTTTTTTCCCTTTGCAGGGGCACATTTCGTGAGACACTCGACGTCCTGGGAGCGCGTCCTCCGATGGACGCGGAAGGGAGCTTGTCGATGCGACTTCGAGCCATTCTCCTCGTGCTCGCGCTGGGTTCCGCGCCGCTCATGGCCGGCTGCGGCGGGCCGTCCGAATTCCCCGTGGTCGGGACCCCCCGCTCGGCAGGCACCGACGGGACGGTGACGGTCGAGGAGATCGAGGGCGGCAACTACCTCGTGCTGGTGGAAGTCCAGCACCTGCCGCCGCCCAACCGTGTCTCCGAGGACGCCAGCACGTACGTCGTCTGGATCAAGCCCGAGGACGGCGGTCCCGTGAAGGCCGGCCGCCTCGGCTACGACGAGGACGAGCGGACGGGGACGATGCGCGCCACGACGCCGGCCGGCGGGGCATTCACGGTGCTGATCACGGCCGAGTCCGACGACACGACCAACGAGCCGAGCGACGTGATCGTCGTCCAGCGCGAAGTCGACATGTGAGCACGCGGGCTGGGGGATCCCTCAGCCCAGCTCCATCACCCGCAGCTCCACGGCCTGTCCGCCTCGCCACGTGTCGAGGCGGACGTGGCCGAGCACGTCCACGACGTCCGGGAGGCTCGCCGCCCTCGAGCCGAGCTCGTAGCCGAAGGCCCACAGGCGCTCGGGCCCGACCCGCAGGCGGAGCTTCAGGTGGGCATCGCCCGCACCCACGGCAGACGCCTTTTCGACTCGGGCGCCGCGCAGCGCGAAGAGCGGCTCGACGTTCGCCTCGCCGAGCGGCTCGAGGGACAGCACGTCGTCGGCGCGGGGCACCGGGAAGACGCTGCCGTCGAGACACACGTCCGCGACCCTCGGCCGGGCTCCGGGCACGCTCGAGCCCACGGCTCGGCAGGCGTCGGCGAAGGCGGCGCGGAACGCGTCGACGCGCTCGGCCCGGATGGTCATCCCGGCCGCCGCCTGGTGACCTCCGAAGGCCTCGAGGTGCTCGGCGCAGCGCGCGAGCGCGTCGTACAGCGGAAAGCCGTCGGGGCCGCGGCAGCTCCCGTGCCCCACGCCGCCGTCGAGGGCGATGACGACCGCGGGGACCGAGAAGCGGTCGACCAGCCGCGCCGCCGTGATCCCGACCACGCCGCGGTGCCAGCCGTCCCCCGCCGCGACCACGCCCACCTCCGGCCATCCGCCGTAGATGTCGGCGACCTGGGCCCGAGCTTCCTCGGTCACGCTGCGCTCGGTCTGCTTCCGCTCCTGGTTGAGCTGCTCGATGCGGGCGGCGAGCCCGCGCGCGACGTCGAGGCTCCGGCAGCGCAGGAGATCGAGCGTGACGGTCGGGTCCCCGAGGCGGCCCGCGGCGTTGAGCCGGGGCGCCAGCCGGAAGGCGACGTCGACGGCGCCGAGCGGCCCCGGGCCGATGGATGCCGTCTGACGGAGCGCGACGACACCCGGCCGACGCGGATCGCTCAGCCTCTCGAGCCCCGCCCGGACGAGCCGGCGGTTGTCACCGTCGAGCGGCGCAATGTCGGCGATCGTGCCGAGCGCCACGAGGTCGAGCCACGGCCGCACGTCGAGCTCGGCGCCGAGCTCGGCCCGTACCGCCGCCCCGACGGACAGCGCCAGCCCCGCGCTCGCGAGCCCCTTGTACGGGAAGCCGCAATCGGGCCGGTGCGGGTTCAGGAACGCCGTCGCCGGCAGCGGCTCGTCCGGGACGAGGTGGTGGTCGACCACCACCACGTCGACACCCCTCCGCCGCGCCTCGGCGATCCGCTCGTGGTCGCTCGAGCCGCAGTCGCAGGTCACGATCAGCGTGGCGCCGGCCGCGAGGCACCGCGCGAGCGCGTGGTCGCTGAACCCATAGCCGCCGTCGAAGCGACTCGCGACCAGCGCCGTCACCTCGCCGCCCAGCGCTTCGAGGATGTCGGCCAGGATGGCGGCGCTCGTCGTCCCGTCAACGTCGTAGTCGCCGAACACGGCGATCCGCTCCCGCGCCCGGACCGCCCGCGCGAGCCGCTCGGCGGCGACCGGGCGGTCGACCATCGCGTCGGGCCGAGTCAGCCCGGAGAGCTTGGGCGAGAGGAAGTCGCGCGCCCGCGCTTCGTCCGAGAACCCGCGGTGCAGGAGAACCTGCGCCACGGCCGGGCCGACGCCGCACGCTCTGCCGAGCTCGCGCGCCGCGTCCGGATCGGGCGTCCGAAGCTCGAACTGCATCGCGGCCGGTTGTACCCGATCGCGAGCCTCGGGAGAAGCCGCGGCTCGAGAGGTGTCCAGAATCGACCGAGAGCGAGCGCGCCCGGAGCGCCGACCCGAGGAATACTCCCGTATTTCGCAGGGTCGGCGCGAGGACGTAAGCCGCTATCGGGCGTTTCTGGACACCTCTTCAGCGCTTCTTCGAGAAGAACTTCCTGTCCATCCAGTCGGTCACGGGCGCCGCCATGTAGATCGACGAGTACGTGCCGAAGAGGATGCCGATGAAGAGCGCGAACGCGATGTCCTGGATGACCGCGGTGCCCCAGATGAAGAAGGCGCTCACGGACAGGAGCGTCGTGCCGGAGGTCACGATCGTGCGAGAGAGCATCTGCGAGGTGCTGATGTTGATCAGCTCCGGCAGGGACTTGTCCCGCATGCGTCCCATGTTCTCGCGAATCCGATCGAAGACGACGATGGTGTCGTTGATCGAATAGCCGACGATCGTCAGGAGGGCCGCGACCGTGGTCAGGTTCACCTCCTTCTGGACGAGCACGTAGACGCCCACCGTGATGGTCGCGTCGTGCAGGAGCGCGAGGACGCCGCCCGGCGCGAAGCGCAGGTCGAACCGGAACGCGACGTACACCATGATGAACGCGATGGCGTACAGGAGCGCCTTGATCGCGGCGTCACGGAGCTGAGCCCCCGCCTTCGGGCCCACCCACTCCACGCGGCGCGGATCCTCGGGCGCGCGGTCCGAGAGCTCCTCGCGCAGCTCCCGCACGATCTCGTCGGCCACGCCCGTGAGGTGCGCCTCGTAGCGGTTGTCCTCCTGCTGGCCGAACTGGTTCACCGCCCGGATGCCCACGTGCTGCTCTTCGAGCGCCCCGCGAAGCGTCTCGGCGTCCACCGGGCCCGAGAACCGGAAGGTGATCTTGTCGCCGCCGGGCGACACCTTCATCTCGTTGAGCTCGACCTCGCCGAGGGCGCCCTCGACGGCCGCCTCGATGGCCGCGACCTGCTCCTCCGGCAGGGCCGAGACCTCCTGGACCCGGATGATGAACTCGTTCGGCGTCTCCTCCACGGCGACGACGTCCGGGCGCTCGTAGCCGAGCGACTCGAGGGTCTGCCGGAGCTCGCCCGAGGTCACCGGGCCGGTGAACCCGAGCTGCAGCTCGGTGCCGCCCCGGAAGTCGATGCCGTAGTTGGGTCCCGGCACGAAGACCGAGACGATGCTGGCGACGACCAGCAGCAGCGACACCGCGATGACCGGCCGGCGGTGCCGCATGAAGTCGATGTAGGTGCCGGGCTTGATGATCTCCGCCATGGCCTCACCCCACCCTCAGGCGTGACGCCCTGAGCCCGCGGACGATCCAGTCGAAGAACACCTTCGAGCAGAACACGCCGGTGAAGACCGAGGTCGCGATCCCGATCATCAGCGTCACGGCGAAGCCCTTGATGGGACCTGTGCCGTACTGGAAGAGCACGACGCCCGCGATGAACGTGGTGACCTGGCTGTCGAAGATGCTCCAGAATGCGCGTCTGTAGCCCTGATCGACCGCGGATCTCGGCGATTTACCCAGCCTGAGCTCCTCGCGTATGCGTTCGGTGATGAGCACGTTGGCGTCCACGGCCATGCCGACCGTGAGCGCGATGCCGGCCACCCCCGGCAAGGTCAGCGTCGCCTCGAACGCCGCGAGCGCAGCCAGCAGGAACAGGACGTTGAGGATCACCATCGTGTCCGCGACGATGCCGGCGACATGGTAGTAGAAGAGCATGAAGACCAGGACGAGCCCGATCCCGATGAGCGCGCCCTCGGCGCCTCGCTCGACCGAGTCCTGCCCGAGCGTGGGCCCGATGAGCTGCTCGTTGGCCGGCCGGATCGGCGCAGGTAGCGCGCCGGCCTTCAGCACGATCACGAGCTCGTTCGCCTCCTGGAGCAGCTCCTCGTACCCGCGGTAGCTGCCGAGCGTGATCTGGGCCCGGCCTCCTCCGATGCGCTCGTTGATGACCGGCGCCGACTCCACCCGGTCGTCGAGGACGATGGCCATCCGGCGCTTGACGTTCCGCCCGGTCAGGCGCTCGAAGCCCTCGGCGCCCTCCGCGTTGAACTGGAGCATGACCATCGGCTTCTGCTGGTCCTGGGGGTCGAAGCCGACGAAGGCGTCCGAGACGTCCTCACCGGTGACCTCGGCGGTCCGGAACAGGTAGTACGTCCGCCAGGCCTCCTCCGCCTCGCCCTCGGTCTCCTCCTCGACCGCGCCGAGCAGGAGCTGGTGGTCGTCCGGGACCTCGAGGCCCTCGACGAAGTCGGACAGGCGCTGCCGCGCGTCCTGTCCGCGCGCGACGAGGTAGCTCGACACGACCGTCCCCGCCTGCTCGCCCGCCGACACGGACTCGCGGTCCCTGGTGATGCCCTCCGGCAGCTCGGACTCCGGGATCTGGGCGACGAAGTCCGACTCGTCGTCGAGGACCTTGAAGTCGAGGCTCGCCGTCCGCGTGATGATGCCGCGGATGTAGTCGAACATCTCCTCGTCGGCGCCTGGGATCTCGACGATGATGTCCTCGTCGCGCCCGAGGACGGTGGTCTCGCGGATCTGCAGCTCGTCGATGCGGTTGCTGATGGTCTTGACCGCCTGCTCGACGGCCGTCTCCCGAAGCGTGTCGAGCCGCTCCTCGCGGATGCCGAGGTCGACGGTCTTGCCCTCGTTGCTCGTCTCGACGATCCGCAGGTCCGAGAACCAATCCTCGAGCCAGTCGCGGTCGAGCTTCTGCGCGTCGCTCGCGTCGGTGAACAGCACGCGGATGCGGCGCTCACCGACGCGCTGCACTCGCACGCGCTCGCGGACCTCGTCGATCTGCTCGCGGGACGCCGTCTCGGCCTCGCCCTCCTCGATGATGCCGAGGCGCTCGCCGAGCTGCCGGAGCATCCGCTCGGCCAGACGGTCGCGGCGGTCGCGGATCGCCTCGTCGACCTCGACCTCGTACATCAGGCGGAGGCCCCCCTTGATGTCGAGGCCGGGGCTGATGCGCCCGGGGAACGCATTCCTGACCCACTCGGGCGCCGGCACCCACTGGTTCAGGCTCGGCCAGAGCGCGAGCCACGCCAGAACGGTGATCAGCGCGACGAGGGAAAACCGTAGGTACCAACCTCTGTCCATTGCCGGCCGGCCCTCAATCCTTCTTCTTCTCGTCCTTGCCCTTGTCCTCTTCCTTTTCCTTCGAGGTGTCGGGCTCGGCGCCCGCAACGTGCGAGCGCAGGACGTTCAGCTTGACCTTGTCGTGCACGAGGAGGGTGACCTCGCGGTCCGTGATGTCGAAGATCTCGCCGCGGATCCCGCCCGTCGTCCGCACGATCGCCCCCTTTCGCAGGGACTTGAGCATCGCGTCATGCTCCTTCTGCCGCTTCTGCTGCGGGCGGATGAGCATGAAGTAGAAGATCAGCATCATGACGAGCAGGAGCCCCGCCTGGGTGGCGCAGCCACCGGTCGGGGCCACCGCCTCGCCGCCCCCGTTGCCGCCACCACCGCCCGTGGCCTCGGGCTGGAACAGCCACGTGAGAAACTCGTAGAGAGAGAAGAGCACTGGATCGGACCTGGGGAAGAGGTGACGAAAGCGCCGTGTTCTCGGGGACGAAGACGTACCCCCGCGGCGAGCTCCAGGGAAAAGGCCGCGCAGGTCTACTCCATGGCCCCCCCTCCGTCAACCGTGGCACCCTGCCCTCTCCGCCGCCCGTCGAGCCATGAGCGAGGTCACCGAGAACGAGGCTGTTTCCGCCCTTCGAACGCACGCGGCGGCGCTCCTGCCGCTGACCCAGAAGGACCCTGGGGCGCTTCGGGACGCCCTCGCCCGGCCGCTCGACCGGCCCGACGACGAAGCCTCCTTCCGGCGCGCCTTCCGAGAAGCGACGGCGGACCTCGGGGACGGAGACGAGCTCCGGCGGGCTCTGCGGCGGCTCCGACACCGGGCGGTCGTCCGGATCGCCCTTCGCGAGATCCTCCGGCTCGCCGACATCGACCGGACGAGCGCCGAGATGGCCTGGCTCGCGGGCGCCGCCATCGACGCCGCGCTCAGAGCGTGCACGCGCACTGTCGTCGCCGCGGACGGCGCCCCCCTCGGGCCGGACGGCCGGCGCGTCCCGCTGGTGGTCCTCGGGATGGGCAAGCTCGGCGGCGCGGAGCTCAACATCGGGAGCGACGTGGACCTCGTCTTCTTCTACGAGACCGACGAGGCCGAGGTCTCGAGCTCGAACACCACCGTTCACGAGATCTACGCGAAGATCGCCTCCCGCACGGCGAAGGCCCTCGCCGACATCACCGAGGACGGCTTCGTCTTCCGGGTCGACCTCCGGCTCCGGCCGGAGGGCTCGCGCGGCCCGCTCGTCAACTCGCTCGCGAGCGCCGAGCGCTACTACGAGACGTGGGGGCGGACCTGGGAGCGCGCGGCGCTCCTGCGCGCGCGGCCCGTCGCGGGCGACTTCGCCTTCGGTGAGCGCCTCCTCGGAGTGCTCCGTCCGTTCGTCTTCCGGCGCGCGGTCGACCCGTCGATCGCGCGGGAGATGGGGGAGATGCTCCGCAAGGCCCGCCGGGAGCTCGGCGTGGACGAGGAGCGGGACGTCAAGCTCGGGCGCGGCGGCATCCGCGAGGCCGAGTTCTTCGTCCAGACGCTGCAACTGGTCTGGGGCGGCCGGCACCCCGAGCTGCAGGTCCCGGGCACGGTGGAGGCCGTCCGGCGGCTGGTGGCGGCCGGGCTCGTCAGCGACGGCGAGGCCCACGACCTCGAGGAGAGCTGGGCGCTGCTCCGGCGAGTCGAGCACCGCATCCACGTGCAGGCCGGCTACCAGACGCACGAGCTCCCGCCCGCCGGAGCGCCCCGCGAGAGGTTCGCAGGCTCGCTCGGCTTCACCGACGCCGCCGCGCTCGATCGCGAGATCGACGCGGCGCGCGATCGCGTCGCGGCCCTGTTCGCGTCGCTGGCGAGACCGTCCGAGGTGGAATCGCCGGAGCTCGTGGCGCTCGCGGACCTGGTCGCCTCGGGGGCTTCGGCACGCGAGATCGCAGCGCAGCTCGAGGGTGTCCTTTCGACGCTCGACGCGGACGAGGCCGCGTCCCACCTCGTCCGGCTCGGCCGGCGCGCCACCTCGCCGCTCGGCCCCGTCACCCGCGAGCGGCTGCCCGAGCTCGGCCCGATGCTGCTGCGCGAGATCGCGGCCACCGCCGACCCCGACAACGCCCTGCGCCTCACGGCCGACTTCTTCGCGCGGCTCGGCGGCCCCTGGGGCTATGACAAGCTCCTCGTCGACGAGCCGCGCCTCATGCGCCGCCTCGTCGGCCTGTTCGGCGCGAGCGCGACGCTGTCTTCGGCGCTCATCCGCCACCCGGAAGCCGCCGACGACCTCCTGCTCCGCGCCTCGCCTCCGGCGCAGGAGGACATCGCGCGGGCGCACCACGAGCCGCCGCTCGGCGAAGCCGCGGAGCTGCCGGACCCCGAGGACGTCGTCGCGGCGCTGCGCCGGACCAAGCGCGAGCTGACCCTGCAGGTGGGGCTCGGGCTCGTGGCCGGCGACCTCGACCTCGAGGACGTGACGCGCCTCTTGTCGCGCCTGGCCGAGGAGCAGGTGCGGGCGGCGCTCGGCTGGGCGGTCGCTCAGCAGGGCTTCGTGCCCCCGATGGTCGTCGCCGGCCTCGGCAAGCTCGGCGGCCGCGAGCTCGGCTTCGGCGGCGACCTGGACCTGGTCTTCCTCTACGGGGAGGACGGTGATCACACCTTCACGGACGGCCGCACGGCCACGCACGCCGAGCTGTGCACGCGCGCCGCGCAGCGCACCATGCGCTTGCTCTCCCAGCCGGACGCCGAGGGGCCGGGCTACGAGACCGACACGCGGCTGCGCCCGAGCGGCTCGCAGGGCATGCTCGTGGTCTCCCTCGCGGCCTTCGACCGGTACCACACCGAGCGCGCCGCCGACTGGGAGCGGCAGGCCCTCGTCCGGGCGCGGCCGGTGGCCGGAGACGCGGCCCTCGCCGCCCGGGTCGCCGAGCGCTTCGCCCACGTGGCCTTCGAGCGTGGCGCCCCTGTGCCCGAGGAGGTCGCGCGGCTCCGGCAGCGGATGGAGACCGAGCTTGCTGGTGAGAGTGCCGACCGATACCATCCAAAGCTCGGCTACGGCGGGCTGGTGGACGTGGAATTCGTCGTGCAGTCGCTGCAGATGCGGCACGGGCAGGACGTCCGCGTCCGCTCATCGAACACCCTCGAAGCGCTCGCGGCGCTTCGGGGCGGCGGCTATCTCTCGGCCGGCGACGCCGAGGGGCTCGAGCAGGGCTACCGCTTCTTCCGCGGCGTCGAGCAGGCCATGAAGCTCCTCGACGAGACCCGCGAGCCGGTGCTCTGGGTCGGCGGCCGCGTGGCGGCGCAGGTCGCCCGGCGGGTCGGCATCCGAGACCGCGACGGGCAGAGCGCCCGAGACGTGCTCCTCGCGACGTGGAAGCGGCACGCCGCCGAGCTCAGGAGCCTCTTCGAGCGGCTGATCGCCCCGGTCGGGACGGCTCCTCCGTGGGGCGCGCGGTGAAGACTCTCTCGGTCGTCATCGTCCACCCCGAGCCTGCCCTCGCGCAGAGCATCGCCTCGGCGGTCGCCGGCGCGGGCCACCGCGCCATCGTCGTCCCCGACGGCGAGCGCGCGATCGATCGGTTCATCCAGGAGCCCGCCGACGCGCTCGTCGTGGAGATGGTGCTCCCGGGGCGCGACGGCGGCACCACCGTCGAGTCGATCCGGTGGGCACCTGGAGGAGACGGCGTCGCCGTCATCCTCCTCGGGACGCGAGGGACGCCTGCCGAGCGCCTCGACGCCGTGAGCCGCCAGGTCGGGGCGCTCGCGGCCCTGGCCGGCCCTCCGAACCTGGGCGCGATCCAGTCGCTGCTCGCCGGGATCGCCGGACCGCAGACGAGCGAGACGCGGGTCGCCCGCTCGGACGAGATCGACTCTTCGCTCGTCACCACGCGCGAGCACGAGGTCTCGCTCCTCGCGACGACGAGCCAGGGGATGCGCGCGGCGCCGAGCCGCCCCGGCGAGGACGAGACGTACGCCGACGAGGAGCTCAGTGGCCACTGGGAGATCGGCGACGATCCGAACGCCGAGCAGGAGGGCGCCGAGGTAGAGCGCCACGCGCGGCTGGTCGAGACGGTCGACGCGCTGCACGGCGACCTGTCGGCGACGCCCTTCCCCGTCCTTCTGAACCGCCTGGCCGATCACCGGGCCACCGGGGCGCTCATCGTGTCGGCGACGAGCGACGGTCGCCGCACCACGACGGGCGAGTCGCCCAAGAAGGTCGTCTACTTCCGCGCTGGTGTGCCGGTCTACGTCCGGTCGAACCTCGTGCAGGAGTGCCTGGGGCAGGTGCTCGCGCGGGGCGGGCACATCTCGCAGCACGTCCTCGAGGAGTCCGTCCAGCGCATGCGCGCGGGCGAGGGGCGGCAGGGAGGCGTGCTCGTGGCGATGGGCGTGCTGTCGCCCCACGAGCTGAGGGAGGCGCTCGAGGACCAGCTCCGCGTCAAGCTGTTCGATCTCTTCGCTTGGACGAGCGGGGGCTTCCGCTTCGACGAGCGCGCCCATCCGCCCGCCGAGACCGTCACGCTCGAGATGAGCATGGCGGACATCGTGCTCAAGGGCGTGGTCCACCGCGTGCCCCCCCAGCGCCTGCTCGAGCTGCTCGCGCCGGAGCTCGAGCGCTACGTCGTGCCGGTGCCCGCGCGGCTCGAGCAGTTCCGCGCGATCGAGATGGCGCCCGTCGCGCGGCGCGTGCTCATGTCGCTCGACGGCATGCAGCGGCTGCGCGAGCTGCTCGGATCGGCCGGCAACCGTCCCGGCGCCGCCGCGCAGCTCATCTACGCGCTGTCGTGCGCGCAGGCGGTCGTCTTCCACGACGAGCCGTACCCGACACCGCGGCTGCAGGAGCGCCGCAAGGACACACCCGAGCGCAAGGACGTGCAGGCGCTCCGGGAGGAGCTGACGCGCGTCGGGCGCCTGTTGCGCGAAGAGCGCTACGCAGAGGCGCTGGGCGTCGACGGAACCGACGCGGCCGACGCCTACCGAGCGAGCGAGCGGCTCGCAGCCCGGTTCCGGAGAGTGACGGAGCCCGGCGCGGCGCCGAGGGACCTCCGCGCCCTCGCCTACGAGGTGTGCGCGCGGCTCGTCCATGCCCAGAAGGCGCTCGCCGGCTCGCCGTCGGGCTCACAGGCGGGCACGTCGGTGGAGAAGCCCGCCGCCCGCACGGGATCGCCGGGCGGGCCCTTCGACGAGGAGCTGCCGACCAAGGACGAGAAGAGCAGGAGCAAGGGAACGAACGAGGGCGAGCGTGCCGGCCACGACCGGCCGACGCGCCAGATGGACCGGAGCGAGGTCGAGACGCGCCTCCCGATCGAGGAGGAGGCGGGGCTCGCGCCCGCGCCGGTGTTCCCGGATGCCTTCGACGACGAGGAGAACACGGTCGACCACGCCGACGACATGCCGACCCCGGACGTGACGGAGCCGCCGCCGATCTCGGTCGAAGCCTCGCTCTCGTCCGCGTCGGCGGAGCCGGCGCTCGACCCGAGCGAACCGCAACGACCCGGGCCCGACCCGCTCGACGCGCGCGTGGACAAGCTGTTCCGAGCCGAGCGCCACTTCCGGCGAGGGGAGAAGGCGCTCGGGCGGCACCGCGTGCTCGACGCCGTGGACGCGTTCGAGCGCGCCGTAGCTCTTTGCCCCGAAGAGGGGGAGTTCATCGCCCACCTGGGCTACGCGCGCTACCAGGCGGCGGACGCCGAGACGCACGCCGTCGAGCGCGCGATGCAGGAGCTCGAGCGAGCGTGCCGCCTCGCGCCCAAGCTCGACATCACGCACCTCCTCCTCGCGCGGGTCCTCGAGGATCTGGGTGAGACGCGACTGGCACGCGACGCGTACGAGCGAGCGCTGGCAGCGAACCCCGACTGCGTCGAGGCGCTCGAGGGGCTCCGCGGGCTGAGTGCCCGGCGGATGTGATACAAACCTCGCTCGTCCATTCAGGAGGTCCCGATGGTCGACAAGGTGGACAAGATCTGGTTCGACGGTGAGCTGGTCCCGTGGGACCAGGCGAACGTCCACGTCCTGACGCACACCCTGCACTACGGGCTCGGCACCTTCGAGGGGATCCGCTGCTATCGGCTGCACGACGGGCGGAGCGCGGTCTTCCGCCTTCGAGAGCACATCGAGCGGCTGTTCGCCTCCGCCCACATCGTCACGATCCCGATCCTGCGGTGGAGCGTGGACGACATCGTGGAAGCCTGCCTCGAGACGGTCCGCGTGAACGGGCTCGACGAGTGCTACATCCGCCCGCTCGTCTTCATGGGCGACGGGACCATGGGGCTCGCGGCGGCGAACAACCCGACGCGCGTGGCCGTCGTGGCGTGGCGCTGGGGTGCATACCTCGGCGACGAGGGGCTCGAGAAGGGGATCCGCGCCAAGGTGAGCAGCTTCGCCCGCCCTGGCGTCAACATGCTGATGGCCAAGGGTAAGATCGTGGGCCACTACGTGAGCTCGATCCTGGCCAAGCGCGAGGCGCTCAAGGCCGGCTACGAGGAGGCGATCCTGCTCGACGGCCAGGGCTACGTGTCGGAGGCCTCCGGAGAGAACGTGTTCGTCGTCAAGCGGGGCAAGGTGGTCACGCCGCCGCTCGGCAGCTCCATCCTGGGCGGGATCACGAGGGACACGGTGCTCACCCTGACGCGCGAGCTCGGCATCGAGGTCGAAGAGCGGCTCGTCGCCCGTGACGAGATGTACATCGCCGACGAGATGTTCATGGTCGGAACGGCCGCGGAGGTCACGCCCGTCCGCGAGGTGGACGACCGCGCGGTCGGCAAGGGCACGCGGGGCCCGATCACCCAGCGGGTGCAGGAGCGCTACTTCCAGGTCGTGCGGGGCCAGGAGACGCCCCACCCGGAGTGGCTGTCGGTCGTGTAGAGGCCCTCAGTCCTCGAGCACGCTGCGGTGGAACAGGATCCGGACGCACTGCGGGCACTGCTGGATCTCGTCCGCGCGCTGTAGCTCGATGAACTGCTGGGGCGGGAGCTGCACCTGGCAGCCCTGGCACGTCCCGTCGACGACCTCGACCACGGCCGTGCCCCGCTTCTCCCGGATACGCTCGTAGCGGCGGACGAGCACCTTGTCGAGCGAGGCCACGACCTCGTCGCGCCCGGCCAGGACCTGCTGGCGCTGGGCCCCGAGCTCCTCGAGGCGGGCGCGCGCCTGCTTCTCGTCCTCCTCGATGACGGACCGGAGCTCGGCGAGCTCCTTGTCGTGCTGCTCGAGCCGGGTCCGCGCCTTCTGGATCACCTCGCGGAGCCGGCCCTGCTCCTCCTCGCGCTCGCGCACGGTGCGGCGGACCGCCTCCATCTCCCGCTCGGCCGCCTCGACCTCACGGGCGTTGCGTGCCTTGGCCCCCTTGGCCTTGGCGCGGGAGAGCATCTCGTTGCTCGTCCCGAGCTGCTCCTCGTGCTGGCGCCCGAGGCGCTCGGCGTCCTCGAGCTCCTGGCGCTCGTGGGCGAGCATCGCCTCGAGTCGGTCGACATCGGCCCGCATCTCTTCGATGTGAGCGGGGATGTCCTTCAGCTCCTGATCGAGGTCGCTCGCCGACGCGTCGATCTCCGATAGCTTCACGAGGGCCCTGAGCTGGTCGCGCACGCTGCCTTGTGCCTCCAAACGGGAGGCATCGTGTAGCCCCTTCGGCCGATACTTGCAAGCCCTGTGCGCACGCCCAGACGTCGAGGGCCGAGCACGGGCCGTCGCCCGGCGACAATCGACCGCTCCCGACGGCGCAGCGGGTGGGCCCACCAGGACTCGAACCTGGAACGATCCGGTTATGAGCCGGGGGCTCTGACCGATTGAGCTATGGGCCCGAAACGACGCCCCGGACCACCCGAGGGCGGCCGGGGCGCGGAGCATAGCTCATCAGTTGTCGATGAACGAGCGGAGCTGCTTCGAGCGGCTCGGGTGGCGGAGCTTCCGGAGCGCCTTGGCCTCGATCTGCCGGATGCGCTCGCGGGTCACCTCGAAGTCCTGCCCGACCTCCTCGAGGGTGTGGTCGCTCTTCTCGCCGATGCCGAAGCGCATGCGCAGGACCTTCTCCTCGCGCGGCGTGAGCGTCTTGAGGACCCGGCGGGTCTGGGACTCGAGGTTCCCGTTCACCACCGCCTCGACCGGCGACAGGATCGACTTGTCCTCGATGAAGTCCCCGAGGTGCGAGTCCTCCTCCTCGCCGATCGGGGTCTCGAGCGAGATGGGCTCCTTCGCGATCTTCAGGACCTTGCGGACCTTGTCGAGGGGCATCTCCATCTTCTCGGCGATCTCCTCGGGGGTCGGCTCGCGGCCGAGCTCCTGCACGAGGTAGCGCGAGGTGCGGATGAGCTTGTTGATGGTCTCGATCATGTGGACCGGGATGCGGATGGTCCGCGCCTGGTCCGCGATGGCGCGGGTGATCGCCTGCCGGATCCACCACGTCGCGTACGTCGAGAACTTGTACCCGCGGCGGTACTCGAACTTGTCGACCGCCTTCATGAGGCCGATGTTGCCCTCCTGGATCAGGTCCAGGAACTGCAGGCCGCGGTTCGTGTACTTCTTCGCGATGCTGACGACGAGGCGGAGGTTCGCCTCGACGAGCTCTGCCTTCGCCCGCTCGGCCTGCCGCTCGCCCTGGTGGAGCTCCTTGTAGGTCTGGCGCAGCACCTCGATGGGCTGCCCCATGTCCTCCTCCACCTTCTTCATCTGCTTCTGGGCGTCGCGGATCGCCTCCTCGCACATCTTGAGCCCGTCGAGGGAGATGCCGAGCTTCTTGGCGATGCGCTTCTCGGCCGCCGCGCTCTTCGACGCATCGCGGATGTGCTTCTTGATGTCCTTGTGCGGGGCGTTGGCGCGCTGCTCCGCCTCGGCGATGGCGCTCTCGGCCTTCTCGAGGCGGCGCACGTAGCCCTTGATGCGCGCGACCACCTTGTCGATCTGCTTCTTGCTGAGCCGGATCTCGCGCAACGCCAGGATGCGCTCCCGCCGGTTCTTGTCGAGCTGCGAGTGGTGGCCCTTCTTGGTGCGCTCGGCAATCCGCTTGCCGGACTCGAGCTCGGTGCGGATCTTGGCGTTCTGCGCCTCGAACCGCTTGACCTTCTCGATGAGCTTGATGACGCGCTGCTTGATCTGCTCCTCGTCGAGGGGCTCGGCGCCGTCCTCTGCGCCGTCGCCATCCGCGTCCTTGACGACGTCCTTCACGCGGAGCTTGCTCTTCTTCAGGCTCTCGCCGATCTCGATGATCTCGGAGACGCCGACGCGCGAATTGAGGATGACCTCGAAGATGCGGTTCTCGCCGTCTTCGATGCGCTTGGCGATCTCGACCTCGCCCTCGCGCGTGAGGAGCGACACCGACCCCATCTTCCGCAGATACATGCGGACGGGGTCGTTCGACTTGGTGTGGTACGCCTCGTCGATGGCCGCCGGCGGGATGGACGGGCTCTTCTTGTCGTCGTCCTTCTTGCGCGGGGCGGCGTCGGCGGCTGCCTCTTCGGCCGCCTTCTTGCCGTTGCCGTTCTTGCGTACCTGCTGTGAGCCCGAGTCGCAGACGTCGATGTCCGCGTCACCGAGCAGCATCATGAGGTCGTCGATCTGGTCCGAGGTCACCATCTCCGGAGGCAACGCGTCGTTGACCTCGTCGTAAGTCAAGAAGCCCTTCGCTCGCCCCCTGTCCAGAAGCTGCTGAACTTCCTTGCGCTCTTTGCCGCGCCCCTTTCCGTTGGCGCCCGATGCCCCGTTGTTGGGGCCGCTCGCGCTCCCCTTGCGCGGCTTCTGGCTGCGCGCCTTCCCGTTCCGCACCGCTTCCTTCGACGCCATCTTCACCTCTTGGCCATCAGCCTGTGGGCACTCGTTCGCAGCTCGTCACGCTGTCGCGTGAGATCGAGCGCACGTTTTTCGTCACCCGAACGTCGTGCGGCGTGAATCTGCCCGGCGAGGCGGTCCAGCTCCCGTTCGATGCCCTGCTTGGCGAGTCGAGGGACCCCGTCACGGAGCGCACGCCCCGCTGCATCCGCGTCATATTTCTGAATCGCCAACCGGTCCTCGAGCCAGGAGAGCGCCGCGTTGTCTGCACACTCGGTCAACAACGCCGCTGCATCCACCACCCCACGCATATCCACCATGCGCGCCGCGGACAGAAAGATGGCCCGAAGTTCTGGGCTCGTCAAAAGCTTCTCAAGTTTTTTCGCGTCCTCGGACGCGAACAGGTCCGGGTTATCCAGGATCGCGTGCAGCAGCTCGGCTTCGAGCGCAGGAAGCTCGGGCGCGCGGCGACGTCGCGGCGCCGCACCTTGACCTGTGGTTTCGGGGCCCTGCGCGTGTGAGCGCCGTCCGGATGAACGCGACGACCGTACGCCGCGTCGAAGCTGTTGACGCACCGCATCAATGTTCGCGATGCCGAATTTCCTCGCGACCCTCTCGACGTAGAGCTGGCGCTCGACGGGGTTTTCGACGGCCGCGAGGACCGGACCCAGCTCCTCGATGGCCTGTGCCTTGTCCCGCGCGTCTCCCCCCGCCTGGTCGGCGGCATCGTCCACGAGGAACTCGACGATGCCGGGCGCCGCCTCCATCAACGCGCGCAGGCTCTCGGGTCCGTGCGCGCGCAGGTAGCTGTCCGGGTCGTCGCCCCGGGGGAGCACCACCACGCGCGCGGAGAGCCCCGCCGCGCGCAGGACCGGCCAGGCGGCCTTCGCCGCCTTGCGTCCGGCCCGGTCTCCGTCGAACAGGATCACGACGCGCTCGGCGAACCGGCGCATGAGCTTCGCCTGCGCCTCGGTGAGCGCCGTTCCCATCGGCGCCGCCGAGTTCTCGAAGCCCGCCTGGTGCAGCGCCACGAGGTCGAAGTTGCCCTCGCACAGCACGCACCACCCCTCGCGCCGGACCGCAACCCGCCCCTCGTGCAGACCGAACAGGACCTCGCCCTTCTTGTAGAGCGGCCCCTCCGGGCTGTTCACGTACTTGGCGCCCTCCATGCGGTCGCTGAGCGGCTCGTCGGGAGGCGGATCGAGCATGCGCCCGCTGAACGCGACGATGCGACCCTGCGAGTCCGAGACGGGGAAGAGCAACCGGTGACGAAAGCGGTCGTAGTACCCGTCGCCGGACCGGCGGCGCACGATGAGCCCGACCTCCTCGGCGTCCTCGGCCGACCAGTCGTGTTCGCGCAGCCAGCGCGCGAGCGAGTCCCACCCGTGCGGCGCGTACCCGAGCCGGAACGCCTTCGCCGTCTCGAGCGTCACGCCGCGCCGCTCGAGCTCCTCGAGGGCCATGGGCCCGAGCGGGTGCGCCTCGAGCTGGCGCACGTAGAACCCCGCGGCCGCGTCCATCAGGCCCGCGAGCTTCTCCTCGCGTGCGCGCGCCCGGCGGTAGGCCGCCTCCTCGCGGTCGTCGAGGACCGGCAGCTCCACCCCGGCGCGCTCGGCCAGCGTGCGGACGACCTCGGGGAAGCTCCGCCCCTCGATCTTCATGAGGAAGCTGACGGCGTCGCCGCCCGTCTGACAGCCGAAGCAGTGGAAGTACTGTCGCCCCGGGTGGACGTAGAACGACGGAGTCTTCTCGGCGTGGAACGGGCAGACCCCCTTGAAGCTCGCGCCCGACCGCTTGAGCGGCACGTACTCCTGGACGAGCGCCACGATGTCCGTCCGCTGGCGAATCTCTGCGATCTTGTCTTCCGGGATCACGTGCCGCGGAGCCCCCGCGCCGACGTTTTGCCCCCGACCCGACCCGCTCGCAACAGCCTTTCTTTGCCGTATGCTCCCCGCCTACATGACCTCACCTGCCCGCGCTCCGGTCCGCGAGGTGGCCGTCGTCTACGGGGCGGTGGCGGTGGGGACGTTCGGGATCACGCGCCTGCGGGACGTGGGGCCCGCCGCCGACTACGTGCACCTGCTGGTCGCGGCCCTGTTCCTGCTCGTGGCGGTGAAGCTCGCCCAGCGGGAGCCGGGAGGCATGCGCCGGTACGGCATCGACCTCTCGGGGCTGCTCGCACCACCGGAGGAACGGGATGACGAGGAGCAACAGGCCGGCGGACCGCTCGGGCTCTTCGAGCTCGGGCGCGCGATCCGACAGGCCCTGCCGGCGGCGCTCCGGGAGTCGGCGGTGGCCCTCGGGCTCGCGCTCGTCATCTTCCCGCCCTTCGCCGTCGGCTTTCAGCTCTACCACCAGCCGGCCCATCCCTTCGTCTGGCGGGCGCCCGACGACCTCGTCTCCTTCGCGCTCACCCAGCTCGTGGTGGTGGGCCTGCCGGAGGAGGCGCTCTTCCGCGGCTACTTCCAGACGAGGCTGTCGGACGCGTGGCCGGGCAGGCGGCGGCTGCTCGGTGTGGAGGTGTCGGTCGGCGCGCTGGTCGCCCAGGCCGCGCTCTTCGCCCTGATCCACTTCGTGGTGGACTTCGCGCCGGCCCGGCTCGCGGTGTTCTTCCCGGGGCTCCTGTTCGGCTGGGTGCGGGCGTGGCGCGGCGGGGTCGGCGCGTCCATCATGCTGCACGCCGCGAGCAACGTGTACGCGGACCTGTTGGTGAGAGGATGGCTATGACGACCCTTCGCGAGCTCTTGCCCCCGCGCGGCGCCATCGAGCGCATCGTGCGCATTGTCCTCGACGAGGACTTCGGACGCGGAGACGTGACCACCGAGGCGTGCGTGCCGGTGCGCACGCGCGGCAAGGCGTGCTTCGTCGCGCGACAGGAGCTGGTCGTGTGCGGGATCGAGGTTATACGCGCGGTGTATGCCCAGGTGGATCCGGACGTGACCGTGCGCGAGCGCGCCAAGGACGGCCAGAAGGTCGCCGCCGGCGAGGTCGTCGCCGAGGTGGGCGGCCCGGCGGGCAGCATCCTCGGGGGCGAGCGGGTGGCGCTCAACTTCGCCCAGCGCCTGAGCGGGACCGCGACGCTCACCCGCCGCTTCGTCGACGCCCTCCCCTCGGGCTCGCGCACGCGCATCACCGACACGCGCAAGACCACGCCGGGCCTGCGCGCCCTCGAGCGCTGGGCCGTGCGCTGCGGCGGCGGGCACAACCACCGCGAGGACCTCTCGAGCGCCGTCCTCATCAAGGACAACCACATCGCCGCCGCCGGCGGGGTGCGCGCCGCCATCGAGCGGGCACGCGATCGCGCGCCGCACACGAGCCGCATCGAGTGCGAGGTGGACACCCAGGAGCAGCTCGCCGAGGCCCTCGACGCCGGCGCCGACATCGTGCTGCTCGACAACTTCGACGACGCCGCGCTCGCCGACGCCGTCTCGCTCGTCGCGGGCCGCGCCCTCATCGAGGTCTCGGGCGGCGTCACGCTCGAGCGCATCCCGGCCATCGCGGCCGCCGGCGTCGACGCGATCAGCGTCGGAGCGCTCACGCACTCGGCCCGGGCAGCCGACCTCGCGCTCGACTGGATGGAGGTGACATGAGCACCGAAGACATCACGAAAGCCGCGGCACGGCTTCACACCGAGCGCTACGGCCGCTCGCTCGACGTGCGCGGCACGACCGGCTCGACCAACGACGACGCGCGCGCCGCCGCCGACAGCGGCGCGGTCGACGGCCACACCGTCGTCGCCGACACGCAGACCGCGGGCCGGGGCCGCCTCGGCCGCCCCTGGTCCTCGCCCTCCGGCAGCGGCCTCTACTTCTCGATCGTCGCGCGCACCGGCCTCGACGCCGCGCACCTCCCGCCGCTCACCCTCGCCGTCGGCCTCGCCCTCGCCGAGGTCGCCGAGAAGCACGCCGGCCGCCACGCCCGCGTCAAGTGGCCGAACGACGTCTGGATCGACCGCAAGAAGGTCGCCGGCATCCTCATCGAGACGAGCACGCAGAACCACCGCGCCGACTTCGCCGTCATCGGCGTCGGCCTCAACGTCGGCGCCCGCGAGTGGCCCGAGGATCTCCAGCCCATCGCGACGTCGCTCGCCGAGGTGCGCGGCGAAGCGCTCGACCGCGCCGACGTCCTCGCCGACGCCCTCCTCGCCATCGAGCAGTGGGTCGACCGCTTCGTCGAGCAGGGCCCGACCCCGATCATCGACGCCCTCGACCGCCGCCTCGCCCTGCGCGGCGAGCAGGTGAGCGTCGACGGCGTCCAGGGCGAGCTCCTCGGCGTCGCCCCGACCGGCGCGCTCCGCGTCCGCACCGCCGACGGCGTGCGCGAGGTGATGGCGGGGACCGTGGAGCCGGCCGAGTAGGCGTCTATCACGGCGCTCGCTTGCCAGATGAAACCGTCTCGCCGGCGACGGCGATGGGCGTCGTGCGCGCGTGTCGTGGCGCCGACCGCTTCGCGGCCGAGGCCGAGGCCGAGGCCGAGACCGAGACCGAGACCGAGACCGAGATCTGGATCGACGAAAACGGGGCAAGAGCCACCGAAGCCCAAGTGGCACCCCATCCACCGCCGCGACCGCTTCCACTGCGCGAGCCCCGGCTGCGACAGGCGCCTCTGCACCCTGCACCACATCATCCGGCGCATGCTCGGCGGCGACGACCGGCGGACGGATCTTGTGACCTTGTGCTCATGCTGCCATTTGAAGAACGTCCACGAGGTCTGGTCGCTCTCCGTCTCGGGCGCGCCGCCACACGGCCTCACGCTCGTGTTCGGCAAGGAGCCGTTCATGGTCGTGCGCGGCCGCAAGAAGCGCCGCGCCGCCTGACCCGCGCATCAGGTCCCGCATCCTGTGCGTGTCATGCACAGCATCAACTCGCCGGCAGTGCACCCCGCATCGCCCGAACCCGCCATGCGCCCTCGAGGCCGCTCGCCCAAGATCCCCGCCTTCCCCGAACGCCCTTCCGCCCGAACGAGCGGGTGCACGGCAGTGCGAAGGGCGTTCGGGGGAAGCAAGCGAGGGCGTCCAGCCACTCGATGGCGCGCGCGGCGGGTTCGCGTGCGCAGCGCGGGACTGGCAGTCAATCGAAGTTCTCGTTGGCGGGTGCAGGCGTTCGTGAGGAGGCGGAGCAGATCGTCGAGAAGGCGACCGGCGCGCTCCGCGTCCGCACCGCCGACGGCGTGCGCGACGTCATGGCGCGGACCTTGGAGCCGGCCGAGTAGGCGTCGATCACAGCGGCTCGCTCGGCAGACGTGATCGTCTCGAGGGCGACGGCGACGGGCCTCGTGCGGACTCTCGCCACGCCGTTCCCTGGGGGATCCCTGGACGGTGATTCTCACGCTTGATTCTCCGATGTTTCGGCATTTTTATCTTGACTGACGTTCAGCCCGTGATAAGCCGGTCTGTGATGGCGTCAGGGAGGGGGATCTCCGCGTGCATTCGCGCCGAGGACGAGCTGCTCTTCCGGCTCGCGCGCGGCATCGGCCGCGCCCGCCTCGCCCTCGGGGAAGCCGCCGCCAAGTTCGCCGACCTCGACGGCCCGTCCGCCTTCGGCTTCTCCTCGCGCGACGGCCACGCACGCGAGAACCTCTCCCGCACCGGCCGCTGGGTCGACGAGTCGTCACGGCTCGCGCGACGACTCGCCAAGCTCCCGCGCATCCGCGCCGCCCTCCTCGAGGGACGCCTCCACTGGTCCATGGCCGAGCTCCTCGCGCGCAAGGCCACGCCCGACACCGAGGCCGAGCTGCTCGCGCTCACACGCGGCGTCACCGTGCACGCCATGCGCGACTACCTGCAGTGCGATGACGCGGGCCCCGCCGCCGAAGGCGGTGGGGTGCAGAATCGACAGACGCCGAAGGCGTGCTGGCGACGTCTGCAGACAACAGAGGAGAAGGCTGAGCGCGATCCCTTCCGCCGCCGCTGCACGGTCCAGGAGACCGCGCCGGCCGAGCAGGCCGTGCTCGTCGAGGCCACGCGCATGCTCATCGAGCACCAGCTCGGCGGACGCGACCACGACTGGTTCGAGTACCTCCTCGCCGAGGGCATGGCCACCGAGCCCGACCTCTTCGTCGTCGACGACCTCCGGCCCATCCAGCGCGAGCTCGAGCGCGCGCAGCAGCGCATCGCCGAGGGCCGGGCCCGCCGCGCCGAGGCCGAGGAGCGGGCCGAGCCCGACCTTCCGCACAATCCCGTCGAGCGAGGCGACTTCCCCAACCCCGAGCCCCTGCCCGACGACGCGAAGGCCCTCGACGCCGTCATGGCGCGGCTCGGCATGCAGCTCACGAGCCGCGACGTCGTCTTCGGCCGTATCGCGAGCGACTTCTTCCGCTCGAGCGCGTGGAAGGAGCTCGGCTACGCCACCGACACCCAGTACTGCCGGGAGCGGCTCGGCATGAGCCGCGGCGCCGTCTGGAACCGCATCACCCTCGCGCGCCGCTGTCAGAAGCTGCCCGCGTTGGCCGAGGCCCTCTCCTCCATGGAGATCGGCTTCGAAGCGGCAAGGGAGATCGCCCGCATCGCCACGCCCCGAACCGTCGAGGCGTGGATGGGCCGCGCCAAGGAGCGCACCTTCAAGCACCTCCGCGAGGAGGTCCGCGTCGTCGATGCGGCCGTGCGCTTGAACGAGACCCCCGACGACCCCTGGCCGCCGACCGACGAGGAGATGGCGGACGAAGAGGCCTTCGAGCGCGACATGCTCTCGGGCGACACCATCGGCCAGACCCTCGACCGCCTCGCGGCCGAGACCGAGGCCGAGACCGAGGCCGAGGCCGAGACCGCAGCCGAGACCGCGGCCGAGGCCGAGGCCGAGGCGGAGATCTGGATCGACGAAAACGGGGCAAGAGCCACCGACGCGCAGGCCACCACCGATGCCCCCTCCGACCCGATCCAGATCTCCGCCACCGCCAACAACGCCGACCGCGACCTCGCCAAGCTCGCCGACGAGCTCGCCCGCGCCGTCCACGCCCGCCGACGGCGCCGATCGAAGGGCGAGGTCACCCTCCGCATCCGCACCAACGAAGAGGTCGCCAGCTTCTACCGCGCCGCGCGCAAGCAGTACCGCGACGAGGGCCGCCCGAGCACGCTCCTGATGGCCCTGTGCGTCTGGTACTGGAAGACGTGGATCCACGAGGCCCGGGAGGAGCAGACCAAGTGGCACCCCATCCACCGCCGCGACCGCTTCCGCTGCGCGAGCCCCGGCTGCGACAAGCACCTGTGCACCCTCCACCACGTCCTCTGGCGCATGCTCGGCGGCGACGATCGGTGGACCAATTTGCTCAGCCTCTGTGACCGGTGCCACCTCGAGAACGTCCACGAGCTCCGTTCACTCCACGTCTCGGGCGACGCGCCCCACGGCCTCACGTTCGTCTTCGGCCGCGACCCCTTCATGGTCGTGCGCGGCCGCGACAAGCGCCGCGCGGCGTGATGGACCTCACCTCTCGGTGTGATCCGAGACGAACGGCTGAGCGCCATGCTCGCGGTCCAGCTCCACGACGTCGGCGGATAGCCAGCATGACCGCCCCATCTCCTCCTTTCCGAAGCTCTTCCTGTTCCGCCCCGGACGAGGACCGGAAGATGGAGCAGCTCTTCTGGTACAGCTTCCTCGGCGCCGAGCGCGTGATGCGCGTGCCCATCACGCGCCGCGGAAGCAAGTGGGAGCTCTTCGGCGCGCGCAACCCGACGTTGGCAGCGGACGGAGACGCCGAAGCGGCGCGCGAAGCGGTCACGAGGCTGCGAGCCTTCCGGGAGGCGTACCGCGCGGCCCTCATGCGCTGGCGCGCCGGTGAGCGCGACGTGGTCCACGCCGCTGGCTGCGAGCCCCCTCCCCCAAGCTGACCGCGCCGCCGCTGCCCCCGGGGAACACTTCGACCTGGGTCGGATGCTCGCCCTGCTCCCTTCAGCCGCTACCGGCGTCGTGCATCGCCAGGATCTCGGCCAGCAGCAACTCCCAGAGCCCTGCGAACCCGACGACGTCGAAAGCGGTGATGACCCGGGAGGCGGCCGTGGTCATGCGCCGCTCGCTGAGCGGCACGTGCTCGGCGAGGCGCTTCCTGGGGACGCCCGCGAGGAACCAGCGCACAGCGGCGCGCTCGTGGGCTCCGAGCTCCGCGCGGGCCAGCAGGCAGTCGACCGCGCTGTCGTGGTCCACGCCGAGCATGTCCTCCGCCTGCCGGCACAGGGGCGCGTGCACCGCCGCGAGCATGTCGATCCCGAGCCGCCGCCGGATGCGCTCCGAGTACTTCCTGCCCATCGACGGGCTCGTCCCGACGACCGCGTGCAGCTCGCCCGGAACGCCGCCGAAGAGCAGGTGACGAACGCACCTGGTTTGGTTCCGCGAGAGCCGTCGCTCTTTCGAGACGCCCGCGAGCAAGTCGTCCATGACCGGGCGGCGCCACGCGGCGTGCGCGAACCGCCGAATGCGCCGTCGCGCGGTCGCCGCGTGGTCCAGGCTGACGCACGGAACCACGCGATGCTCCTTCGGAGCACGAGTGACCGCGAGGATTGGCGTGCCCGGCGCGAGGCCGAGGAGAGCCAGCGCCGCGTGGAGCTCGAGAGCGCCGGGCTCGAGGGCCACGCCGATCACCTGCTCGGCGGAGCGGGGTGATCGCGCCGTCTCCGCGACGCCCTCGCAAGCGCTCGCGACCACCCGCGGGAGGTCGGACCGCCGCGGGCACACGACCAGGATCCGTCGCTGGCTCGGCGTCGGGGCGGATCCGTCGGCGGCGGGCATCGACCGACCATCGACGGGTCCGGCGGGCGTCGCAAGGTGAACTGGTTCACGTCTCCGGGCGGCGGCCGCCCGATGGTCACCCGTCGGCTCGTTGGACGATCCACATCACGAGCTCGATGAGGTTCTGAGCCTCGACGTCCCGCCGGTTCGCCTGCACCTGCTGGCGCATCAGCGAGACGGCGTTGTTGAACACGCGCCTGCTGTACGCTCTGCCCTCGGCGGCCCGCTCCCGGCGAATCTCGTCGTACGCACGCGCCGCGTCGCCGCCGTTCCGCACGGCGGCCTCCAGCACTCGCCGGTAGCTCGGACGCAGCTCGCACTGGGCGGCCAGCTCCCTCGCGAGCTCGAGCCGCCTTTGCAGGATTCGCTCCCGCCGCCGCGCCGGCTCGCACGCCTCGATGAAATCCTGCACCACGTCCCGGTCGAGCGGCTTCGCCGCGAACCAGACCCCGAGACGAGAGGCCCCCTCCCTCGGCTCCGCCGACTCGTGCCCGGTGGTGAGCAGGATCGGCCTGTCGACCAGGTTCCGTGCGTACCTTGCGACGAACAGCCCGTCGGGCTCCCCCGCCTCGAGCCGCCAGTCGATGACGCACCCGCGGATCCGCGCTCGGTTGATCAGCGACGATTACTTTTGCCGGTCAGCGACAACTAGTTTTGCCGGTCCGCGGGCGACCTGACCGCGTGCGAGGCTGCCGGGCCCAGGAGGGCCAGCCGGTGGTCACGGATGAGCAAGTCAGGCTGCTGAGGAAGAAGCGGATGGAAGGAAAGACACAGGAGGCGG
>JBDIVX010000032.1:0-58239 GCA_039794305.1 Candidatus Neutrinellum sp. | reverse complement strand
CCGCCACGAGCGGACGAATGCAGCACTGCGCCGGCCACTGCCGCGGCGCAAGTCGTCTCCGCAGATGTCGTGACCACGCTCGAGGCCCCGAAGCCCACCGTCCAACGCCCCGCACGTCGGGCGGTTCTCTCTCCACCGTCCAACGCCCCGCACGTCGGGCGGTTCTCTCCTGCAACGCCCCGCACGTCGGGCGGTTCTCTCGTTCTCTCCTCGCCGGCATCTTCGAGCTCACGGGCCAACAGGCCGAAAGCGAATGGGACCGCCTCGCAGGCGTCCTCTTCCACCGTGGCACCGACCCAAACTGGCGACGCCGGCCATCGGTTCTCGATCAGCTCCGCGGCTGGATCGTTCAACCGGCGCCCTCCCGCGGCGGCGGCCGCAAGCCACGGCGTGCCGCTAACTGATCACGCATGCCCTGGGATCTCTCGTCTCTCAGCGTCCAAGTACGCATCGTTTGTTCCGCTGTTCTGGGCAACCTCGTGCGACCCGATGGCGGGCGGTCGGGCGCCTCCCTCCCCTGCCGAAAACTGGACCGGCTGCGCCTCCGTGCACGAAGTGGGGGAATGCGACGGCCCATGCCCTGTTCTTCTGCAGACGTCGGCAGCACGCCTTCGGCGTCTGCCGATTGTGCACCCCACCGCCTTTGGCGGCGGGGCCCGCTCTCCCTCCGAAGCCTGTCCGCGCTGCTGCGCGCCGCGGCGGCTCGAGGGGTGACGGGGGACGTGGTGGTGCGCGAGCGCGACGGGGCCGAGCACCGGATCACGCTCAAGGCCGGACGCATCGTCGCGGCCCGCGTCGCCGGCTGGTTCGATCCGCTGCTCGATGCCATGCGACGGGACGGAGCGCTGTCGCCGTCGGAGTGGCAGCGGGCGCTCGAGGCGCTCGGGCGGTCGGAGCGGCCGGCGGGGCAGCTCGCCGTCGAGGTCGGCGCGTCGCACGCGGCCGTCCGGGCCGCCCTCGACCGGCAGACGCGCCGGGCGGTGCGGGCGGCGCTCGAGCGGGCGGCGGAGCACGGGCGCGACGGGTGGCTCGAGCCGCGGGAGATCGGGCCCACCGAGCCGGTGACGAGCCTCTCCGTGGACGAGGTGCTCGGGGACCCGCCGGCGAGGGAGCGGCCGCCTCGGGCCTCGGGCGCTCGCCCGCGCCGGACGCCGCCCTCCCGCCCGGCCCCCCTCGACCGCAAGGCCCTCCGGCGGCTCGCCTTCGCCCTGCACCCCGACCGGCACGGCCACCTCGACCCCGAGGCCCGCGCCGCCCTCGGGGCCCGGCTGGGGGCGCTCACCGCGGAGTATCACCGCTCATCCCGCGGGGTTTGATTGCAGAATGGGGGGGCGTGCGGTAGGTAGCCGCAGCCCCATGCAGCCCCTCCGCGCCGTCAAGGGAATGAACGACCTCCTGCCCGAGGAGATGCCGCGGTGGCATCGGGTGGAGGAGACTTTCCTCCGGCTCTCGAGGCGCTACGGGTACGCCGAGGTGCGGACCCCCATCGTCGAGCCGACCCAGCTCTTCGTCCGCTCGATCGGCGAGGTGACCGACATCGTCGAGAAGGAGATGTACACCTTCGTCGACAAGGGCGAGCAGTCGTTGACGCTCCGCCCCGAGGGCACCGCCTCGACCGTGCGGGCCTACGTCCAGCACACGGTCTACGCCCGCGAGGCCGTCACCAAGTGGATCTACCTCGGGCCGATGTACCGGCGCGAGCGGCCGGCCAAGGGGCGCTACCGGCAGTTCTACCAGCTCGGCGCCGAGATCTACGGGGACCCCGGGCCGTTCGTCGACGCCGAGATCATCGAGATGCTGGTGGCGTTCCTGCGCGAGCTCGGCGTGAAGGACGTGGAGGTCCTGGTGAACTCGCTGGGCGGACCCGAGACGCGCCCGCGCTATCGCGCGGCGCTCGTCGACTACTTCGACCCGCACCGCGGCGAGCTGTGCGCCGACTGCCAGCGGCGGCTCGACGTGAACCCGCTCCGCGTGCTCGACTGCAAAGTGGAGCGCGACGCGAAGATCGCCGCGGGAGCCCCCGAGATCCTGGACTTCCTCGGCGACGAGGATCGCACGCACTTCGAGGGGCTCCAGGCGGCGCTCGACGCGCTCGAGGTCCCCTACGCGGTGGACCCGCGCATCGTGCGCGGCCTCGACTACTACACGCGGACGCTCTTCGAGGTGAAGGGGCGCGGCGGCCAGCTCGGCGCGCAGGACACCATCTGCGGCGGCGGGAGGTACGACCTGCTCGTCGAGGAGCTCGGTGGACCGGCGACGCCGGCCATCGGGTTCGCCATCGGCGTCGAGCGGCTCTTGATGGTCATGGAGGACGAGGCGCGGCCGGCGGCCGTGGACGCGTTCGTGGTGGCCGCGGGCGAGCCGCTCCGCACCGAGGCCGCGGTGCTGCTCCGGGATCTCAGGGCCGCCGGGATCACGGCCGACGCGGACCTGCGGGGCACGTCGGTCAAGAGCCAGATGCGCCGGGCCGACAGGTCCGGCGCGCGCGTCGCGCTCATCGTCGGCGAGGCCGAGCACGCGCGCGGCGTCGTCCAGGCGCGGGACCTCGCCGGCAAGGAGCAGCACGAGGTGGCGCGGGGCGAGGTCGTGGCGCACGTGCGGCGGCGGCTCGAGAGGCAGGCATGAGGCCCGTCTTCCGGACGCTGGCGGTCGTCTGTGCCCTCGCTGCGCTGCCGGCGGTGGCGCTCGCACAAGAGCCATCCGAGGACGAGGAAGCGGCGCCGCTCGAGGAGGAGGCCGAGCCGCCACCGCCCGAGGAGCAGCCCGAGCCGCCGCCTCTCGAGGAGGAGATCGAGCCGCTCGACGAGGACGAGGGGCTCGAGCCGCGGGACGAGGAGGAGCCCGCGGAGGTCGAGCCGGCAGAGGAGCCGGCCGAAGCCGAGGAGCAAGAGCAAGAAGCCGCGGAGCCCGAGGGCCCCTCGTCCGGCGGGACGACGACCTGGCTCACCGGCGAGGCAGAGCCCGAGGAGCAGCCCGAGGACTTCGAGCTCATCCTGCCGCCGCTCTACCTCGACCGGACCGGCGACGTCCGGACGACGGCGGTCTTCCCGTTCTTCTACCAGCGCTCGGCGCCCGACGACTACCAGCTCCTCGCCGGCCCGTACTACTACCGGCGCGGGCTCGAGCTGAACGTCGACGTCGCCTTCCCGGTGTTCTGGTCGTTCCGTACGGTGGACTCGCTGACCTGGGTGGTGCCGCCCGTGTACTACAACCGCGACGCCGACGGCTTCGACTGGGGCGTCGCGCCCTTCGTCTTCGACGGCCGGAGCGGGGACGACGTCTACACGGTGATCCCGCCGCTCCTCACCGTCGCCTGGGCGAACGACGAGCGCGCGTACACGTTCGCCGGGCCGTTCTGGCGGATCCGCTGGGAGAACGACGAGAAGTGGGGCATCTTCCCGCTCGTCTGGGTCACCGACGACGAGGTGAGCCAGAACACGATCGCCGCGCCCTTCTTCTTCCGGTTCGTCGACCAGCTCGAGCGCTCGGCGCTCACCATCATCCCGCCGTTCTACCACCGCATCACGCCGGACAGCGCCGCCTGGGGGCTCGCGCCGCTCCTGCTCCACAGCCACGACGACGACGGGTTCGCGTGGACCGTGCCTCCCGCCCTGTTCCACTACTCGGTGGACGGCGACGACACGCGGCTCTTGACGCCGCTCTTCGGGTACTTCGACGTCGACGGGGAGTCGACGCTGATCACGCCGGTGTACCAACGACACCGCGGCGAGACCGAGCTCGACGCGGTGTTCCCGATCTTCTGGTCCTGGCGCGACCCACAGCAGTACGCGTCGGCGCTCGTGATCCCACCGGTGCTCTACACGTACTCGAGCCCGTCGGAGGCGACGACCATCGCTTTCCCGTTCTTCGGGCGGTGGCACGAGCGCGGCGACTACACGACCTGGGCCACGCCGCTCGTGGCGCACTACGAGAGCCACACCGAGGAGAGCGCCGGCACCTGGATCTTCCCGAACATCCAGTTCTCGCACACGCCGACGAGCAGCACCTTCAACTTCCACCCGCTCGTCTACTCGACGAGCGCCGACACGCACCGTCACCTCGTCATCGCCCCGATCTACTGGGACTTCGAGGACTACGAGGACGACTCGCGCGTGACGATCGGGTTCCCGCTCTTCTGGCGCTTCCGGAACGGGAGCACGGTCAGCCAGCTCGCGCTCAACACCTACTACCACCACTACCGCGAGGGCGGGGTGCCGGGCTGGGAGTTTCACTTCTTCCCGCTGTTCGCGTACGGCGAGCCGAGGCCCGGCGACCACTGGTGGTCCATCCTGTACGGGCTCGTCGGCTACCGGCGACAGGGCGAGTACGCCAGGGCGCAGCTCTTCTACGTGCCGTTCCAGGTCGACGGACCGCAGTAGCTCCTCGCGTTCTAGTAAACGGTGATCTCGGTCGTCTCGCCGCCGCCGGGTTGCTCGGCGGGGGGCTGGGCGGCCTCGGTGCGGAGCTCCTCCGGGAGGTAGCTCCCGGCGGGGAACTCGAGGAAGACGAAGTTGAAGCCGGTGCCGGCCCGCTCCTGGCTGACCATCGGCGTGACCGGCGCGCGCAGGTCGAGCACCAACGCCAGGTCGCGGCCGCGCCGCTCGACGGTCGCCCGGGAGACCGGGGTGTTGAAGTAGCGGGTCTCGAGGGGGCGCCGGTTGTTGCGCAGGTGCAAGCCCGTGTTCTTCATCAGCAGGACGAAGCGGCCCTCCTCGGTGCGCTGCTCGACCTGCACGGGCGCGGTGGTCTGCAGGAAGAACCGCGACGCCCCGTCGGGCCGCTGCTGAAAGCCCGGCCAGGTCATCAGCAGCGGACCCTGGCCTCCGGGGCTCGGGGACCGGGGTGCGGTGTTGCCGCTGCCGGGCGCAACCCCCGCGTAGGAGCCGACCGGGCGCTCCTGCGTCACGCCCTCGCCCGGACCGGGGGTGTCCTGGGCCAGGGCCACCCCGGCCAGCCCGGCGGCGACGGCGAACACGACGAAGGCGGGTCTTCGCACGGTTGGGATCGTAGCGGACGGGTCCACCCCGCCGCAAAGAAACCGTCTCGCCGAAGGGGCAGCGGGTGCCACCGCCGCGGGTTATCCTCCGCGCGTGTCACCGCTCGGCACGGTGATCGTCGCCTGGGCCGCCGTCTACGCGTACGTTTGCGTGTACTTCGGCAACCTGTACCTGCGCCGGCGAAAGGCGCGGGTCTACCTGTCCTTCGGCCTGCTCGCCGGCAGCCTCTCCGTCTACGCAGTAGGCGCCGCCCTGCTCCACGAAGCGGCGTCGTTCGAACAGAGTGTCGTGGCCCTGCGCGTCAAGGGCGTCGGGCTCACGGCGGGGGTGGCCTTCACCGTCGACTTCTGCCACCGCCTCGTCAACCGGACGGACCTGCGCGCGGTGCGCGCCGCGTACGCCTGGGCGCTCGTCGCCCTCGCCCTGGTCGTCTCGGGGCTCGCGTTGTCCGACTCCGCCTCGGCGCCCGTGCCCACCTGGGGGTTCGCGAGCGCGCCGGACTACCCCGAGCCGGCGCTCACCCCCGTCGGCCACGTCCTCGTCATCAGCGCCTGGGCGCTCGTCGGCTACTGCGTGGCCCTGCTCGTCCCGCAGGCCCCTCGGGACCGCGACGTGCGGGTCATCCTCGGGAGCGTCGTCGTGAACGTCGCGGCCGGGGCGCACGACGTGTTCATCCACATCGCGTCGCTGCGCTCGCTGTACCTGATCGAGCATTCCACGATGCTGTCGATCGTCGCGATGAGCTACCTCCTTCTCGACCGCTACGTCCGGACGAGCGAGCAGCTCACGGCGCGTACGCTCGAGCTGCGTTCGAGCTACGACGAGCTGCGGCACACGCAGGAGGAGCTCGTGCACAAGGAGCAGCTCGCGGCGGTGGGCGAGCTGTCGGCCGTCATCGCCCACGAAGTCCGAAACCCGCTCGCCATCATCAAGAACTCGGTGTCGGGGCTCCGCCGGGTCGAGCTCGACCCGGGCGATCGGAGCACGCTGCTGTCGATCCTGGACGAGGAGCTCGACCGCCTGAACCGACTGGTGAGCGATCTGCTCGCCTACGCGCGGCCTGTTTCCCTGCAGGGTCGAGTCGTCCCGCTCGAGGATCTGATCCGGCGCTCGATCGACCTCGCGCGGAGCGCAATCGCCCGGGCGGCGGACTTCGACCTGCACGTCGAGCTGGGCGCGGCACCCGGCTCGGTGCACGGGGACCCGGACCTCTTACGCCACGCGTTCGTCAACATCGTCGAGAACGCGATCCAGGCGATGCCCGGGACCGGCAGGCTCTCGGTGGAGGCCGGCCCGACGCAGCTCGGCGGTGAGAGCGCGGTGCGTATCGACTTCCACGACACCGGCGAGGGAATGGACACGGTCGTCCGGTCGAAGGCGCTCGACCCGTTCTTCACCACGCGGCCCACCGGGACGGGGCTCGGGCTGGCCATCGTCGAGCGTGTGGTCCGCATGCACGGCGGTCGAGTCGAGATCGAGAGCCGCCACGGCCGCGGGACGACCGTATCCGTCATCCTGCCCGTCGATCGCCCGGCCACCAATCCGCTCACGACGCCGAGCCCGCGCCCGGCCGCATCGGGAGTGTGACGTGTCGTTCCTCGCGACGCTGATCCTCGCCTGGGCCGCGGTGCAGATCTACGTGGGCCTCTTCCACGGGATCCTGCACCTGCGCCGCAGGAGCGCGCGGGAGTACCTGGCCTTCGCGGTCTTGTGCTTCGGGCTCGCGTTCTTCTGCTTGGGCGCGGCGCTCGGGACGGATGCCGGAGACCTCGCCGAGGGCACTCACGCCGCGCGCATCTCCTTCGTCGGGATCGCCGCGACGGCAGGGGCGCTCGTCGACCTGTGCATGCTGCTCGTCGGCAGGGGCTGGTCGCGCCTGGTGTCGGTAGCCTATGCCTGGGCCGCGCTCGGGCTCTGCGCGAACCTCGCGGGCCTGTTCGCCGATCCCAACCAGCCGATCTCGTCCAGCGGCGCGTTCCTGTACCACGAGCCGCAGCTCCAGCCCGTCGGTCTGTTCTGGGTGGTGGGGGCGTGCCTGCTCGCGGCGCTCGCGCTCGTCGCAGTGGTCGAGCACGTGCGGCTCGACCGAGACCTGTACCTGCTGCTCGGCGCCGTCGCCGTGATGATCGCGGCCGCCGTCCACGACGTCGTTCTGCACGTGCTCGGCGCTCCTCACCTCTACTCGCTCGAGCACGCGTCGGTGTTGACGAGCTGCATGATCAGCTACCTCCTCCTGCGTCGCTTCGCGGTCGCGGGGGACGAGCTCGAGATCAGGACGCGAGAGCTGGGCAGGAGCTACGAGGAGCTGCGCGCGATGCAGCGAGAGCTCGTGCGCAAGGAGCAGCTCGCGGCGGTGGGCGAGCTGTCGGCGGTCATCGCCCACGAGGTCCGAAACCCGCTCGCCATCATGAAGAACGCGGTCTCGGGCCTGCGGCGTGCGACGCTCGGCGACTCCGACCGCACGACGTTGCTCGAGATCCTGGACGAGGAGGCGGATCGGCTGAACCGCCTCGTCCACGACCTCTTGGCCTACGCCCGGCCGGTCGCGCCACGCGGCGACCGCGTCGAGGTGGCGGAGTTGGTCCGGGATGCCGTCGATTCGGCGCGCAAGGGCACGGCCGGAGACGCAGAGGTGACCTTCGATCTCGACCTCTCGGCCGGCCCGGAGACGCTCCACTGCGACCGCGACCTCCTGTCGCGCGCCCTCGCCAACGTGGTCGAGAACGCGCTCCAGGCCATGCCGGGCGGCGGCAGCCTCTCGGTCGTCTCGCGGGAGGTGGACGGGCGTGACGTTCCGTCCCTGGCGCTCGAGTTCCGCGACACCGGCGAAGGTATGGACACGCTCGTGCGCTCGAAGGCGCGCGACCCCTTCTTCACGACCCGCCCCTCCGGCACCGGGCTCGGGCTCGCCATCGTCGAGCGAATGATCCGCGCGCACGGCGGCGAGCTGCAGATCGACAGCCGCTACGGATCGGGGACGACCGTGGAGGTCGTTCTGCCCGTGGATCGCCCGAGCGCCGCCCCGGAGACCGAGCCGGAGGAGCTTCCCCGCCGAGTCAATTGAAGAAGACCGGGCTCGACCAGGCCATCTCGCCGTCGGTCTGGGTCACGCGGGCGTAGACGAACGCGTCCTCGACCCACGCCGTGATCTCGGCGCGCTCGCCCGCCCCCTGGACCGAGCCGACGGGACCCTCGCGTCCGACGAGATCGAGGCGCGCGATGGGTGCGGTGCCGTGGGCGACGGCCTGCACCTCGACGGGTCCGTCCGCCCGGAGCTCGCTGCCCATCGGTGCGCCGTCCGCGCGGAGGTCGAGCAGGATGCGCGCGCCGCTGGTCGCGTAGCATCGGCGCTCGCGGATGGCGGCGAGGATGGCCTCGCGCGTGCACGCCTCGGCCTGCACGGCCGTGAGCCCGGTCCGGAAGGGATCGCGCTTGCGGGCCACGCCGTGGTGAAAGAGCAGGCCGTGGCCGTCGGAGCAGGCGATGAAGCCGAAGCGGTGCCCGCGTCGGAGGACGGCGTCCACCATCTGGTCGCGAAGATCCCCGCGCTGGCCGAGCGCGTGGGCGAAGGACTCGTAGCAGCCGTGGCACGAGCAGATCTCCCAGACGGGCTGCCCCGCGGGGTCGTGGGCGTCTTCGTCGGCGCCGGTCCAGCCCACGTGGTGGGGGACGGCGAACCCGCCGCGGGCCCTGGCCGCTTCGACCAGCGCGCGCCCTTCGGGGACGTCGTCGCGGGACACGATCCTCGACCCCGGCCCCGGGAGGTAGACGACCTTGTGGCCCGGGCCGGGGTGCATCCTGCCGGTCCACTCGTAGGCGATGAGGGTCGCGAAGCGGCCGGCCTCGTCGTGCCGCTCGGCGACGCGCTCGAGGTACGACCACTCGCCCGGACCGACCCGCTTGCCGAGGAAGGACTCGTGGTCGGTGAGCGCGCAGAAGTCGTCGCCGTAGACGTGGCGCGCGCGCAGGTAGGGCTCGTCCGCCGAGCCGACGCCGTCCGAGTGGGCGCTGTGCTGGTGGATGTCGCCGAAGAGCGTGCGGCGCCCGTCGCGCTCGGCCGGGTCGGGCCGGTCGCCGAGCTCCGGCGCGGGCGGGCGGTTGTCGAGATCGATCCGGGCGTCGCGGAGCGGTGGCGCGCCTCCCGCGGGCGCGGGCGCCATCTCGATCTCGATCCCCTTGCGCTCGCGGCGGGCCGTGAGCAGCCCGCCGTCGACGGTCGCGACCGCGACCCTGCGGCCACGGCACCCCCAGGTCGAGCCCTCGCCGAGCGGGACGCGCGGCGCGAAGCCTCCGGCGCCGAGGTCCTGGCGCCAGAAGCAATGGGAGCCCCGGCCGAACAGGGCGAGCGCGCCATCGGGGCCCGGCGCGAGGGAGGGGAACTCGAAGGACTGCTCCTCGCCCTCCGCGTCCCGGTCCCGATCGGTCATGGGCGCGTCGGGCTCGAGCACCCGGGCGTCGGTCGAGACGAAGCGCACCGCGATCCACTTGGCCAGGTCGGGCTCGCCCGTGTCCTCGCGGACGTTGTGGTGAAAGGCGACCCAGGCTCCGCCGTCGGCGCGCGCGACGGCGGGCGCGGCAGCCGTACCCCAGGCGCGCCAGACCACGACCTCCGGGCCGTCCGGCGCGATCGCCACCACCGTCGACCGGTAGCCCTCGCGTCGCACCTCGACGTGCCAGCCGCCGTCGCTCGCCCGGTCCTCGTCGGCCGGATCCTCGCTCGGGCGCGGGGGTGTCGTCGGGGTGAGGGCGGCGATGCCGTCGGTGCGATCCCCGCGGGTTGGCTCCCCCGGCGAGCCGTCCGGCCCGATCGCGAAGGCGAGGAGGCGCTCGCCGTCGGGCTCCCACGCGATCACGTACAGCGTCGCTGCGCCGTCACGCCCGACGAGGCGCGGGCTCCTGAGGTACCGTTCCCTCGACTGCTCGAGAACGGGCATGGACCTCAGTTGGCGTAGCCGAGCGCGCGGAGCTGGTCGCGGATGGCGTCGTCCATCTCCGCTTCCTGCGTTTCGAAGCGCGTGCCCTCGCCCTGCTGGCCGTCGAGCCAGCTCCGACGATCGGTGGCGCCGAGGAACTGCCCGAGCATGACGCGGAGGTAGCGCACCGCGACCGGGTGCTCATGCCGGTTCACCTCGCGCTGCTCGCCGGGATCCTCGGCCAGGTTGTAGAAGGTCGCGTTGATCCCGTTCAGGATGAGCTTCCAGTCGCCGGCCACGATGACCCGCCGGTCGTCGAGGAAGTCGCTGAACGCGACGGCGGGGACGTCGGGGCGGTGCCCGCGCATGAAGGGCATCAGGTTCACGCCCTCGTCGGCGGGCAGGGGATCGACGCCGGCGTAGGCGAGCACCGTCCCGGGGATGCTGACCGTGCCCACCGCGTCGGTGACCCGGTGGCTCTCAGGCACGCGCCCCGGCATGTGGAACAGGAGCGGTACGTTCAGGAGCTCCTGGAAGACCGAGTGGCCGTGGCCCCACGAGCCGTGCTCGTCGAACTCCTCGCCATGATCCGAGGTGATGACCAGCAGCGTGTCCTCGCGGACGCCCAGCTCGGCGAGCCGCGCGAGGAAGCGCCCGAGCTCGTTGTCGTGCTGAGTGATCTCGCCGTCGTGGAGCGCCTCGAGCCGGCGCCGGTCGCTCGCGTCGAAGGTGATCTCGCCGCGCTTGGCCTGCTCGAGCAGCTCGGGCGTCATGCGCGGCTGCACCTGGCCCGCGTAGTCGCGCGCGTCGTACATCTGCAGGTACTCGGCGGGCGGGTCGTAGGGCACGTGCGGGTCGATGGTCTGGACGTACACGAAGAAGCGCTCGTCCTTGTGCTGCTCGATCCAGTCGCCCGCCTCCTCGAAGACGTTCGCCGCGTCGGTGTCCTTCGACTCGCGGATGAAGTTCGTGTAGTGGTCCCAGCCCTGATCGAAGCCGAACCGGTCCGACACGTAGCCGTTGGCGATGAAGCTCGCCGTGGAGAAGCCGTTGCCCTTCAGGTGCTCCGCGATCGTCAGCGCCTCGTCGGGCAGGCGAGCCTCGCTGGTCTTGGCGCCGTGGGTCGCCGGGTAGAGGCCGGTCAGGATCGAAGCGCAGGACGGCTTGGTCCAGTTTTCCGGGGACTGCGCGCGCGCGAACACCGTGCCCTCCTGGGCGAGGCGGTCGATGACCGGCGTCCGCACCCGGGACTCGGGGTTCCAGGGCTTCAGCTTCGAGGCGCGGAGCGTGTCGATGAGGAGCACGACGACGTTCTTCGCCGGCTCGGGGGCGTCCTCGGCCTCGGGAGGCTCGACGAGCAGCGCGGCGGCGCTCCACGCGACCCTGCCCTCGCCGTCGCCCTCGACGCGCAGGTCGAGCCGGACGATCTTCCCGGCGAAGCGCTCGAGCGAGACCACCTCGTCGTGCCACTCGCCGCCGACCGTGCCGGCGTAGACCTGCGTCGGCTCGCCGCCCTCGGGCGTCACGAACACCTTGGCGCGCGCCTCGGCCGGGGCCTCGCCCTCGGCACCGACGCCGAACCCGAGGCTCCCGCCGGCGGGCACCTGCACGTACCAGCTCAGCGTGGTCGGCCGGTGGACGGCGATGGCGCGCCGGGCCGCGCCGCCGACGCGGATCTCCTGGACGAGCGAATCGAGCGTCGGGGCCGTGTACTCGCCCTGCGGGATCGAGCCCCCGTGGACGATCCGGATCGACTCCACCGCGACCGCCACGTCCTGGCCGTTCACCTGCCGCGTCCCGCCGAAGCGCATCATCATGTAGTTCTCGCCGGCCTCGACGTGCTCGGCCGGGATGGTGACGTCGTAGTCGCGGAACTCGTCGCCCTCCTCGAGCCGCACCAGCTCCTGCTGGTTGTTGTTCACGAACAGGCTCAGGTTGCGGCTGCCGATGGGCTTCAGCCGGAATCGGACGGTGAGCGGCCCGGGCTCGTCGACCTGGAAGAAGATCCGCCCCGTGTCCCCGGCGTGGCTGAACGTGACGTCCCCCGACGACTCGTCGCTCACCCAACCGGTCCGCCACTGGCCGACCGTGTACTTGGCGCGCGCCGCGGTCCCGAAGTCGATGAAGGTCCCGTGGTGGTCGACGTCGGCCAGGTGGACGTGCTCGACCAGGTCGAAGTGGACCTGCCGGTCGCCGAAGGCTTCTGGGAGCGCGGCGGGGCCCTCCCCCGCCTCACCCGCCTCGGCCTCCTCGTCGCAGCCGGAGCAGCCGGCGAGCCCCATCGCCACGGTGGTCGCCCCCACCAGCCAGAGCCTGCGTCGCATGAAACCTCCCTGTGGATCCATCGCCCTCGCGGAGCGGGACGCCGGAAGCACTGCTCGGGCGTGCTTCTGTGCAGGCGTGCAGCCCCGGTGGCCCGGGGTTAGCACGGGCGATCGAGGCGGGTCAAACAAACCGCCTGGACGCTCAGGGAGCGTCGACGATGCGCGTCTGACCGGCGCGGATGTACAGGTAGCGGTAGCTGGTCTCCTCGCCGCGGCGGAAGACGAGCTCGTGCCGCCCCGCGGGGAGCGCGACGCGCACGGGGGGCGCCCCGAGCTCGCGCTCCCCCACCGAGACCTCGACCTCGCGGCCGGCGCCGGGCTCCACGACGAGCAGCCCCTCGCCCGCTCCGACCTCGACGCCCGCTCCCTCTTCGACGTGGTCGAGCGTCCGGCCGAAGGAGAGCTCCTCGGGCGGGACGTCCTCGTCGGCCGTTGGGGGAGCCGGGCTCGCCGGCCCCTCGTCGGTGCCCTCGCCGGCCGCAGGCGGGGGGCTCGAGGCCGGCGGCTGGTCCTCGCGGTCGCCCGTGCCGCCCTCGATCAGCTCGTAGCCGACGAAGCCGAGGACGGCCAGGACGATCAGCAGGAAGATCCAGCCCAGGGTGCCCGGCTCGCTGCGGTCGTCGGCGCGCACCTCGCCAGGCAGCTCGTCCGGTTCCGGCGCCCTCGGCGGGAGGGTCGAAGCCGTGTGGATGCTCGGAGGAGGGGGGGGGCGCGGACGCTTCGAGGGGCGCGAGAGCGCGATGGGCTCGGGCTCGGGGGGCTCGTCGTCGTCCGGCTCGTCCGGCTCGTCGGCCTCGTCCGGCTCGTCGTCGTCCGGCTCGTCCGGCTCGTCGGCTTCTTGGTCGGCGGCCTCGTCCGGCTCGTCGGCTTCTCGATCGGCGGGCTGCTCGGGGGCGGGAGGCTCGGGCGCCGGAGGCGACGAAGCCTTCGGCTCGGCCGGCGCGGGCTCGTCCTCGTCGCCTCCGGTGAACGGCAGGTCGAGCTCGTCGACGCTGTCCTTGCGCCCGCGCCGCCGAGCGCGCTCGGCGGCCATGCGCTCGGCGGAACGAACGATGTCGCCCGTCGTCTCCTCGGAGGGGAGCCAGGAGAGGCCCTCGCCGGCGTCCTCTTCCTCCTTCTCCTGCGCGGGCGCAGCCGGCTCCTGGATCCGTCGCGGCGCCATCCCCGCACGCCGCTCGAGCGCCTGGGCGACCCGATCCTCGCCGCCGGGGCCGCGGACCGCCGCCACGGCGCCTCGCCGCGCGAGATCGACCAGGGCGGACTCGACCGCATGAGGCGCCACCGCGTCGTCCAACAAGAGGTCGCGCGGGCCCTCTCCGGAGCGCATCCGCTCGACGAGCTTCTTGACGGGCTCGGGCGAGGTCCTGAGGAAGGACGCGAGCACGTCCTCGTCGAGATCGACCGAGGCGGCGTGTCGCATCCCGCGGCCGCTCACCGCGTCGAGGAGCGCGCCGAGCCGCGCCGTGCCGTCCGCGAGCGCTCGTTCGAGGGGCGCGTCGAAGGTGCCCCGGACCGGGCCGTCGGCGTCGGCCACCGTGAAGCGGCCCGTGGTGACGCCGAGGAGCTGGGGGAGCGCACGCGGCCCCCGCGCGAACGAGCCGTCGGTGGCTGTCCGCGTGACGTCGACGAGGTCTCCGCGGCGCACGTCCACCTCGTACAGGTTCCAGGCGTCGCGCGCCGTGACCCGTGCGTCGGGCCGATGCTCGGCGACCGTCCGGAGCAGCGTGAGCACGCCGATCCCCTCGATGCGGCCGCGCACCTCGCCGCCCGCCTCGAGCTGCGCCTCGAGGCGGGCGCGTGGCCTGAGGACGTCGCGGACCCGGCTCAGGATCTGCGCGCTGCCGGCCTCCTTGCGGAGGTAGCCGCTGGCGCCGGACTGCAGATCGCGCATGCGCTGCAGGAAGTCCTCTTTCCAGGAGAGGAGGATCACCGGGACGTCGGCGAGCGCCGGGTCCCGCGAGAGCTCGCGGCACAGCTCGAACCCGTCGACCTCGGGCATGAGGATGTCGCTGATGACGAGATCCGGCCGGCGGCGCCGCGCCTCGTCGAGTGCCTCGCGCCCGTTCTCCGCCTCGAAGACGTCCGCGCCTTCCTCGCGCAAGAGCCCCGCGAAGAACCACACGACCGCGGGATCGTCGTCGGCCACCACGATCCGGCGGCCGGTGAGGTCCACCGGAGAGGCGTCGCCGGCGACGTCGTCGTGCACCTCGTCGTCCACGAGCGCCATCACGGCCGGACCGCCGCGGCGTGCCGAGTCCCGGAAGCGTACGCGACCGCCCGAGCGCTGCGCGATGGTGGCGCGCACGCGCGCGATGGCGGACCACGCCGCCGCGAGGACCTCGGAGCCTTCGCCCATCGGGATGCGCACGTCGCGCCCGCCCTCGGCCGACTCGACGATGCCGCGACGCAGCTCCGCCGAGAGGCGGTCGGCGAGCTCGGTGGGCGTGAGGTCACCGAGGTGCTCGAAGGGCCCCGAGCAGTCCGAGCCGCCGGTGACGCGCACGATGACGCGCACGAGCTCCGCGGGCTCGAAGGGCTTGCCGAGGGTCTCGTCTGCGCCCTCCTCGCGCACCGCGACGAGGTCGTTGGCGGTGCCCGCGGGTAGGAGCAGCACGACCGGGACGAAGTCGGTCAACGGATCGCTCCGGAGCCGCGAGATGAAGTCCACACCGGGGCGCGTCACGAGGTCGCGGTTGGCGACGACCACGTCGGGCGCTCCCATGCGCGCGAGGCGGAGCCCCTGCTCCGGATCGCTCGCGCCGACGAGCTCGAAGCCCTCGGCGGGCAGGGCCGCGCGGATCTTCGCCTGTGACTCCACGTCGTCGACCACCAGGACGCTGATGACCGTGTCGAGCGGCGCGGGCGGACGGGTCGACGGCCGCTCCGAGGACGGGCCCGCTGCGGTGAAGCTGCCGGCCGGGCGGCGCGGCGGGGGCGTGCTCGGCCGGTGCTCGCGCGTCTCGGGCTTCGCCGTCGGAGGCGGCAGCGGCTCCGAAGGGCGCATGCCCGGGAGCGTGGTCCGCGGCGGGTGGGCCCGCGCGTCCGGCGCCTCCGGAGTCGGGGCAGGCGGCGGCTCGAAGGCGGGAATCCCACGGCGCGTGGTCCTCGGCGCCGGCTCGGACGCGGGCGCGGCCCGGCCGGCGGGCGGCGCCGTGGACGGCGTGCCCGGCGCGGCACCCTGCACCAGCGCGGGCAGCGTGGCCGCGAGGGACGCCAGGGAGTCGAGCTCGTCCTGGCCCAGCGGGCGTCCCTCGTCGCGGGCGGCGTCGAGTCCCCCGATCGCGTCCCGGAGCGCGTCGGCGAGGGCGTCGAGCCGGAAGACCTGCGCGGAGGCGTACAGGGCGTGCAGGCGGCGGCGCAGCTCCTCTCGCGGGCGCGTCGCATCCGGCGTCGAGGCGAGGAGCGCCACGGCCCCCTTGAGCTCCTTCGCCTTGCGTGGAAGTCCTTCCGCGAACCGCGCGCGGGCGGTGCCGAGGGCGGTCTCTTCCTTGCGGCCCGTCATCGGCGGGCATGGTAGTGGGACGGGCCGGGACAGGGAACAGGAAACCGGGAACATGCAGTTCATCGACGAGGTCGAGGTGGAGGTTCGGGCAGGCGACGGCGGCAACGGCTGCGTCGCGTTCCGGCGGGAGAAGTTCGTCCCCTTCGGAGGACCCGCGGGGGGTGACGGCGGAGGCGGGGGCGACGTCGTGCTCGAGGGGGACGAGGGGCTCGGGACGCTGCTCGATCTGCGGTATCGAAAGGTGATCCGGGCACCGAACGGCGAGCACGGCCGCGGCAAGGACCAGTACGGCAAGAGCGGCGACCAGGCGGTGGTGCGCGTCCCGGTCGGGACGCAGGTGTTCGACGCCGAGACGGGCGCGCTCGTCGCGGACGTCGACCGGCACGGCGAGCGCGTCGTCGTGGCGCGCGGCGGCCGGGGCGGGCGCGGGAACATCCACTTCGCGACGCCGGTGGATCGGGCGCCTCGCCGGGCCGAAGAGGGGACGCCCGGCGAGCACCGGCGCCTGCGCCTCGAGCTCAAGCTGCTCGCGGACGTGGGCGTCGTCGGTTTCCCCAACGTGGGCAAGAGCACGCTCATCGCGGCCGTGTCGCGGGCGCGGCCGAAGATCGCCGACTACCCCTTCACGACGCTCACGCCGAACCTCGGCGTGGTGTCGCTCGGCGACGAGCGGACCTTCGTCATCGCCGACATCCCCGGCATCATCGAGGGCGCCGCGGAGGGCGCGGGGCTCGGGCATCGCTTCCTCAAGCACGTGGAGCGCACGCGCGTGCTGTTGCACCTGGTCACGGTGGATCCGGATCCCTCGCGCGAGCCGGCGCACGACTTCGAGGTGCTGATGGACGAGCTCGGACGGTTCGACCCGGAGCTCGCCGCGCGCCCCATGCTCGTCGCGATGAGCCGCGTCGATCTACCCGAGGTGCGCGACGCGCTGCCCGCGTTCCGCGAGGCGATGGCCGAGCGCGGCCACGAGGTGGTGGCGTTCTCGTCGGCGACGCGCGAGGGGGTGGACGAGCTGCTCCTCGCGGTCGAGCGGGTGCTGCGGGACAACCCGGCGTCGCCGCGGCCCCGGCCGAACCCGCTACCGGTCTGACTCGAGGCGGCCGACGGCCCAGCGCGCGCTCTCGCGTACCACGGGGGAGGGATCGCGCTCGGCGGCCTCGCGGAGGACCGGGAGGTGGCGGCGGTCGCCGCCGTTGCCGAGGACGACGGCGGCGTTGCGCGCCATGCCCTCGCGACCCGGGCGACGGACCGGCGAGCCCTCGAAGCGGCGCGCGAAGGCGTCCTCGTCCATGCGCAAGAGATCCTCGGCCCCGAGGCCGTCCCAGCGAACACCGGGCGCGAAAGGCTCGGTCACCTCCGGCGGTGGGAGCGCGGTCCGGTTGAAGGGACACACGTCCTGGCACGCGTCGCAGCCGAACACCCAGTCACCCATCGGCGCGCGGAGCGGCTCGGGGATCGGGCCGCGCAGCTCGATGGTCAGGTAGGAGATGCACCGGCGCGCGTCGAGCTCGTATGGACCGACGAACGCGCCGGTCGGGCAGGCGTCGAGGCAGAGCGTGCAGCTCCCGCACCGCTCTCGCATGGGCGCGTCCGGCTCGAGCTCGGCGCTCGTCACGAGGACGGCGAGCAAGACGTGGCTCCCGAGGCCGGGCACGATGAGGCAGCAGCTCTTACCGACGAAGCCGACGCCGGCACGCTGAGCCCAGGCGCGCTCGAGCACGGGGAGCGTGTCGACCGCCACGCGCGCCTCGTCCCCGGCCTCGCGCAGCAGCGCGGCGAGCTTGCGCGCGCGCTTCTGGAGGACGTTGTGGTAGTCGCGGCCGCGCGCGTAGCGGGCGACGCGGCCAGGCGTGGGGCCGACGGGCGCGGGATCTCGCGCGTACGGGGCGGCGAGGACGACGACGCTCCGCGCCGAGGGGAGCATGCCCGCGTGGCGCGGGTCGGCTCGGACGTCGGCCGTGCGCTCCATCCAGGCCATCTCGCCCTGACGGCCCGCCGCGAGCCAGGCCTGCAGGCGCTCGGCCTCCTCGGCCAGCGGCTCGGCGCGGGCGACGCCCATGCGCGCGAACCCGAGGGCGCGGGCGGCCCGGGCGAGCTGCTCCTTGCGGTCGATCACGCCGTAGTCTGATCGGTCCCGTGGCATCATGCATCCGATGCGCCCTCTGCCGGCTTCGGCCCTCCTCCTCGTCGCGCCCCGCCCGGCGAGCGGCCTGCCCGGCGCCCGCGTGGCTCGCCGTCGCGGCCGCGGCCTGCGCTTCGTTCCGGCGGCGCCGTTGACCCACGCGCGAGCCGCGAAGTATTTTCGAACCATGCGTCTTGCTTGGTTCGGGGCCGCCCTGCTCGTGCTCGTGGGCACCGGCTGCAGCCCCGACTCGGGCGGGAGCCGCGGCGACGCCGGCAGCAGCGGCACCGACGCCGGCCGTGACGGCGGCGCCGACGCAGGCACCGAGACGTGCGCGAGCGACGGCGAGTGCGACGACGGCCACGACTGCACGGTCGACACCTGCCGGGTCGGCGGCACCTGCCACCACGAGCCCGTCCACGAGCTGTGCGCCGACGGCGAGCGGTGCACTCTCACGAACGGCTGCTCGAGCGGCTGCGAGAACGACGACGACTGCAACGACGGCGTCTTCTGCAACGGCACCGAGACCTGCATCCGCGGCGACTGCTTCGACGGAGCGGACGCGGATTGTGACGACGGGAACCCGTGCACGGTGGACTCGTGCGACCCCGGATTCGACGGCTGCAGGTACGAGGTGGCGGACGGATGCGACGCGGGGCTTCCGCCCGCCGATGCGGGCATTCCGTGCGACGACTTCGACCCGTCGACGCACTACGGCGGCACGTTCCGGTTCCTCCCGATCCAGGCGTCCGACTGCCTCTCGGCGACGTACCGCATCGACGAGCTGACGTTCTCGGTGAGCGGCGAGACTCTGCGCGTCCAGGCGGGCGCCTTCACGCTGACGCAGACGCCCGTACCGACGGGACCGGACTTCCTCGTCACGTACACCCAGTCGGGCTGCTCGGTCTACTCGCTCGAGGGCACCTTCTCCTGCGCCGACCGTTTCGACGGCACCTGGCGCGCGAACATGATGGACAGCTGCTCCATCTGCTCCAACCAGAACGCCTCGGTCGTGGGGGTACGAAGGTGAGCATGAGAAGCATGGTCCTACTCGCGCTGTTGGCTCTGACGGCTTCCTGCGCTGGAGGCAAGCGCGGCGGGTCGGGGCTCGACGGCGGCGACCGCTGCGACAGCGACGATGACTGCAACGACTCCATCGACTGCACCGTGGACACGTGCGGCGTCGGCGGCGCCTGCCGCTTCATGCCAGTGGACGAGCTGTGCGGGGACGGCGAGACATGCAGCGCGTCGCGCGGCTGCACGACCACGGCGGACTGCAGCTCGGACGAGGACTGCGCCGACTCGATCGACTGCACGGTGGACTCCTGCGGCGTCGACATGACCTGCCGCCACATGGCCCTGAGCGAGCTCTGCGAGGGGGGCGAGACGTGCGATGCGTCCATGGGCTGCGTCGCCGGATCCGGCTGCGCGTCGGACGGCGACTGCGACGACTCGATCGACTGCACCCTCGACTCGTGCGGCGTGGACATGACCTGTCGCCACATGGCCCTCGACGCCCGCTGTGCGGACGGCGAAGCGTGCAGCGAGACCCTGGGCTGCTACACGCCCATGCCATGCGACACGGCCGACGACTGCCAGGACGAGAGTTTCTGCAACGGGGCCGAGCTGTGCATGCCGGAGTTCGGCTGCGCGCCGGCCGCGACTCCCCGCGCGTGCGACGACTCCGACGACTGCACGATCGACATGTGCGACACGACGGCCGACATGTGCGTGTTCGCCTGCGACACGTCGCGTTCGGAGTGCGGGTGCCCGACGACCGGCCCGACGTGTGTCGGGACGTTCAGCCTGAGCCCGGGGCCGACCTACAGCTGCGGCCTCGGCGCGGTGAGCTACAACTTCTCCACCGTCACGTTCACGATCGATGCGGGGATCATGACGGCGACCCCCATGTCGTCGTCGTTCCCTCCGTTGAGCGACGCGATGGGATCGGTCTGCCCGGAGTTCGATGCCTCGGTCACCGTGTCCGGTGGATGTGAGGAGCGCTATCGACTGTACGGCACGTTCACCGATGACGACACGTTCACGGGCACGCTCGAGGTCACGTTCGTCGAGACGGACGGCTATAGCTGCAGCCTCGGCAGTTGCACGAATCGCACGCAGGCGGTGACCGGGACGCGGATCTGACGTTCGTGTCGCGCAGTCGGCCCGGGCCTTGGGGTCAGGCCCGGGCGTCGGCGGAGCGGTGGGGGCGCGAGCGCGTGGCGAGGAGGGAGACCGCGAGAGCGCCGGCGAGGGCGCCGGCGAGGTCGGCCAGGAGATCGACGGCGGTGTCCTTCGTGCCCTTGCTCATGGTGGTGCCGCGCCAGCGATCGACGAGCCACTCGCCGAGCTCCCACAGCAGGCCGAGCGCGAGCACCACCGTCACGATGACGGCGACCCTCCGCACCAGACGGGCGCGCGTGCCGCGAAACACGGTGCGGTGGGCGCGCGCACCGACGAGGACGCCGAGGAAGAACGCGGTGACGAGGTGGAGGATCTCGTCGTACCAGACGATGCGGCGGTAGAGATCGAAGTGGTTGGACGCGATGCCGACGCCGACGGCCGCGATCGTCAGCGCCCACGCGCTCGCTTCGACCGCACGCAACCCCATGCGTCCGTCAACCCATGACCGCGCCGGGCGGGGCCTCGGGCTCGCGGCGAGGCGGCTCGCCGTCGCCGGGGGCCTCGCGTGGCTCGTCCTCGCCGTCCTCGGCGGGCGAGCCCTCCTCGCCCTGTCCGGCCCCGTCGCCGCCGCGCTCGGTGCCCCAGGTCGGGCGCGCGTCGCGCGGGACGAGGCCGCCCTGCGCGGGACCTCGGTCACGGAGCGGGCCGCCGCGATCGCGGGGGGCGCCGGGCGGGCCCGGCAGGATGTAGGGCTCCGCGTTGAACGTGCCGCACTGGCGCTCGTTCCGGTAGAAGCCCCAGTGCAGGTACACGCGGCCGTCGCCACTCACGATCTGCGTCGGCGCCTCGGGATAGGGCTGGCCGCGCATGACGGCGGACCAGGCGCCGTGGTCGAAGGCGAGGAAGCCGCTCGTCTTCACGACGCCGATGCGGTGGATCGAGCCGTCGCGGTTCAGGATGATCTCGAGCTTGGTCTCGAGCGTGCGATCGGCGAAGGGCGAGGTGCCGCCCGCGGGCAGACCGCGCAGGAAACCGTCGGCGAACTCGCGGTGGATGCGGCGGTGCACGTGCGCGATGTAGTTGGCGAAAGGCGAGGCCGCGGCGTTGAGCGCCGTCTGATTGCCCGGCCGCACGTTCGGCACGAAGTTCTCGATGGCCGCGCGGAACCGGCGCCAGCTCTCCTGGCGGTTCGAGCCACGCAGGCGCGAGCGGCGCTCCTCGACCCAAGCCTCGCGCTCCTCGCGCAGCTCCTCCTCGTCGTAGACCTCCTCGAACTGCGACCACGACACGCGCAGGTCCGGACCGTCTCGCCCGGTACCGCGCCCGCGTCCTCGGTCCCCACCGTGCCCGCGGCCCGCGCGGCCCGCGCGATCCCCCGCGCCGCGCTCACCGCGTCCGCGGCCGGCGCGCGCCTGCCCGCCCCCCTCGCCCGCGCCGCTGCCGTCGGGACGCGCCTCGCGCACCGCGATCCGGAACGTCCCGATGCCGTCGCTCACGACGACCTCGCGCTCGCGTGACTCGCCGCCGCCGCTCGCGGTCGCGCCGCCGCGCTCACCGCCCTCGTTCGCGCGCTCGGCGCCGCGTCGCGCCGTGTCGCCCCGCGCGGCCACCGACGGGAGCGGACGGTCGGGCGCCTGTCGCGGCCGCTCGGCGCGCGCCTCCTCCTCGGTCGGCGTGCGCTGATCGCTGCCTTCCATCTCGCGCGCGTCGGCGATCTCCTCCTCGGCGTCGTTGCCGAGCTCCTCGCTCTCGGTCGCGCTCTGGGCGCCGGCGCTCTGCTCGACGTCGTCGCGCTGGTAGTTGCGCAACCGCGCGACGGTCTCCTCCTCGACGCGGTTGTTCTCCTCGGCGACGAACCGGGGGTCGTCCGGCGCAGGAACGTCGGGGTTCTGGCTTCGCTGCTGGATCGCCTGCTGGTTCGCCCGCTCACGCGGAGGCGGCGGCGTCACCGCGATCTCGGCGCGGGCGACCTCCTGCTCCTCCTCTTCGGGCTCGGGCTCGGCCTCGCGCGCCTGCTCGGGCCGCCGCTCGCGCCGCGCTACCTGTGGCTCGGCCTCGGCCGCCTCGGCCTCGCTCGGCTCGGTCTCGCGATCGGGATCGCTCGGCGTCTCCTCGGCGCGGGTGCCCTCGGCGGCCTCGGAGGGATCCCCGATCTCGAGCTCGACCGTGACCGGGGGGGGCGCGCGCTCGGCCTCCTCGTCCTTCCAGAGCTTGGCGAGGATCCCCAGCGCGCCCCAGATCGGCAGGTGGATGGCCGCCGACACGACCACGGCGATGGCCAACGCGACGAGGACGTGGTCGGTGGTTCGGCGCACGGGCGGGGACCCTCAGAAGACACGTATATCGCAGCCCGGCGCGAGGCAACGCGACAGCGTCCCCAGCGTGAACGGGCGTCCACGACCGTGAACGCCCGTACACGTGCTTTCATGCCAGAGAAACGGGAGCGGATCACCTCACGCGGACCGTCGCCCGCCCCTCGACCCGCGGCGGCTGGACCCCCCGGACTCGGACCTGGCCGTGGCCCCGGTGGGTCCGGTGGTGGTGCCGCGGCGCCCGATGGACGTGGACCTGGCCGCCGCCTCCCGCGCGCCAGGTGCCCTGGACGTAGACGTAGCCGTTGCCGCGGCGCTCCCAGCGGGGCTGGACGTACACGTAGCCGGCGCGCGGCTGCATGTAGTGTCCGTCGACCCACACGTACTGCGCGCCGTTCCACTGCCAGTGGCCCTGGACCCATACCGCGCCCTGGTAGGGGGCCGGGGGCGGCGTGTGCACGACGACGCGCGGCGCGGGCGGCGCCTGGTAGACCACCACGCCGGAGGCATGGACCGGCGCCGTCGCGTAGACACCGCCGTGGGCGCGCGCATAGCAACCGCTGAGGGCCAGCGAGCCGGCCACTAGAATACCGAGGAAGAGCAGCCTACGAAGCATCCCGGACCTCCTTGACACATGGCCGGTCATGCAATGTCGATACCAGCGAGTATCAGCCATCGACAGGCCGCCGGCAACGTGATTGGTTTTCGACCGGAGAGGGTGATGGCAGATCGATCGATGGCCTTGGACGCGCAGACCGAGGGGCTGCTTCACCGCCACGGCTTCGACCGCGACACCTTCGAGCTCCTGCGCCACCGGCTCGAGACGGGCGAGTCGCGCCTCGGCGACAACCGCATCCGCGGCCGGGTCGAGCCGCCGGCCGAGGGAGACGTGGTCTCGCTGCCGCCGCCAGGGAGCGCCGAGCGGGAGCGGCTCGCCGAGCTCGGCCGGCAGGCCATCCGGGACGGCAGGGTGGGGGCGGTCGTGCTCGCGGGCGGCATGGCCACGCGCTTCGGCGGCGTGGTCAAGGCGGTCGTCGAGGTCGTGGACGGGCGCTCGTTCCTCGACGTGAAGCTCGCGGACATCGGCAAGGCGGCGCGCGACGCGGGCGGCAAGGTGCCCGTCTACCTGATGACGAGCTTCGCGACCCACGACGAGGTGGTGGAGCTCTGCGCGAAGGCGACCAGCGACGAGGTGCCGGTCGAGGCATTCGACCAGTTCGTCTCGCTCCGGCTCACGCCCGCGGGCGAGCTGTTCCGCGGCGACGACGGCACGCCCTCCCCCTACGCCCCTGGGCACGGCGACCTCACCTTCGCGCTGCGCCGATCGGGAGTGCTCGAGCGGTTCCGGAAGGCCGGGGGCGAGCTCCTCTTCATGTCGAACGTGGACAACGTGGTCGCGACGCTCGATCCGGCGATCATCGGCTCGCACCTCGCGTCCGGATGTGCGATCACCGTGGAGCTCGTGGACAAGGAGCCCGGCGACAAGGGCGGCGCCCCCGCGCGTGTCGACGGCAAGCTGCAGATCGTGGAGGCTTTTCGATTCCCCGAGGATTTCGACCAGGACCGCATCCCGGTGTTCAACACCAACACGTTCGTCCTCGACGCGGCGGCGATCGACCGGGACTTCGATCTGACGTGGTTCGCCGTGAAGAAGAAGGTGGACGGGCGCGACGCCGTGCAGTTCGAGCACCTCGTCGGCCAGCTCACCGCGTTCATTCCCTCGTGCTACCTGCGCGTCGAGCGCGCTGGGCCCGAGACGCGCTTTCAGCCGGTCAAGGATCCGGAGGAGCTCGAGGCCCGGCGCGGTGCGATCCGAGCCGGGCTCGAGGCGCGCGGCGTGCTGTAGGCTCGGCACCCTCGGCGCTGGCCGTCCTCGCGCTCCTCGGCGCCGCCTGCGACCCGGCCACGCCGGGACCGGGCGCGGAGCAGTGCGTCTTCGGCGAGGAGCACGTGCTGGCCGAGGCGCCGGGAGGGCTGTTCCACGGGATCGACCTGGCCCTCGACGGCGACCAGGGGATCGCGGTCTGGTCCGATCGGTCGGGGGCGTGGGTGGTTCCGGTCGCGGCGGGCGGCGCGCCGCGGGGACGGCGGGTGCGCGTCGGGCCGCCCTGCGACGGGGGCCTGGCGACAGCCCGGGCAGACGGTGGCTTCGTCGTCGCGTGCCTCGAGCGCGCCATGGACGAGGCGGGCAAGTCGGGGCACGTGACCGTGCTCCGTCTGGACGCGTCGCTCCGGCCGGCCGGCTCCCTCTCCTTCGGGCCTGCGGGCCGCTACAGCCGCGGGGTCGCGCTCGCGATGGAAGGAGAAGGAGACGTACCGGTCGTCGCCTGGCACGACGGCACGCCCGGCGCGCACCGCGTCTGGCTCGTGCACGCCGCACCGGGTGCGGAGCCGCGCCTCGTCTCCCGCGAGGGCCTCGCCGCGGGCGCGCCCTCGGTGGCGCTGCGGGACGGGCAACCGATCGTCGCGTGGGCCGAGACGTGGTTCGACGACGACGGGTACCTCGTCGGTCAGGTGCTCGTGTCGGACCTGCGCGGGGCGCCACGCGAGCTGGCCGTGATCATCCACGACGACCCCCGCCCCGTGCTCGCGCGCGACGGTCGTGGCCCGCTCGTCGCCTACCGGGACGAGCGCCCGGCCGGCACGCGGGCGCGCCTGTTCGTGCAGCGGATCACGGACGACCTCGTCGGGACCGGAGAGCCGCTCGCCGTCGGACGCGCGAACGGCACGGGCCGTCCCCACGTGGTGGCCTGCGAGGAGGCCGTGACGACGGTCGCGCCGCGCTCCTTCGGACGCTGGGATGTCCTGATCGGCCTCAACCGCCTGGGCCCGGACCTCGGGCGCATCGGGATCGAGCGCCAGATCTACGAGTACGGCGTCGACTTCTCGCTCGCGGCGGCGAGCTGCGCGGGGGAGCACCTGCTGGTGCTGGCGGCCGAGCGCGGCCACAGCACGCGACCGCTCGCGCGGCTCCGCTCGACCACGGTGGACTGCCGCTGAGCTTGACGGCGGGCCGATCCTCTGCACATTCACGGGGTTTGCCCCCATGCGACCCCTCCCCTTCACCCTCGCGCTCATCGTCGCGGCCCCTTCGGTCTCGGCCCGCGCCGACGGGATGACCCTCCCCGAGGCGCTCCGCACCGCCGAGCGGCACAACGAGATCCCCCGCATCGCCGCCCAGCGCGTCGCGCGGGCCCGGGCGGTGCGTCGCGAGAGCTACGCCCTGCTCCTGCCGGTCGCGTCCGCGAGCGGCACCTACCGGCGGCGCGCGCGCGAGGTGGTGCGCGACGTGGGTGGCGAGACCGCGGTCATCCAGCGCGCCGACGCGCTGTCGGCCGCTGCGCGCATCGACGTGCCGCTCCTCGACGCGGCGGCGTTCCCGGTCATCGACGCGGCCGGTCACGCGCTCGAGGCCGCGCGGTACGACGCGGAGGCGATCCGGCTCGACCTGTGGCTCGACGTGGCCGAGGCGTTCTTCGCCGTGCTCTCCGCCGAGCAGGTCGTCGCCGCCGCCCGGCAGCGGATCGAGGCGGCCGAGCTCGCCGCCCGGAGCGCGCGCGCCCGGTTCGAGGCCGGCCTGGTCGGCAGGAACACGGCCACGCGCGCCGAGCTCGAGGCGGCGGCGGCCCGGCTCGAGGCGACGCGCGCCGACAACGCGCTCCAAAACGCGCGCCTCTCGCTCGGGTATCTGGTGGGGGCCGACGTGCCGGCGACGCTCGTCCCGCCCGCCGGCCCCGTCGCCGCCCAGCTCCCCGAGCGCCGGCTCGTCGAGCGCGCGCTCGAGCTCCGCCCCGACCTGCGCGCGCAGCGGGAGCGGGTCCTCGTCGCCGACGCGCTCGAGGACGAGCCGTGGCTCTCGCTGATCCCGCGCCTCGACGCGAGCGGCGTGACCACCTGGACGAACGAGTCCGGGTTCAGCGGGAACGAGACCGACTGGACCGTCGCGGTGACGGCCACGTGGGTCGCGTACGACGGCGGGCTCCGCTACGCACGCGCCGCCGCACGGAGCGCGGAGCTCTCCGAGCGCCGCCTCGAGGTCGACGCCCTGCGCCGGCTCGTGCGGCTCGAGGTCCGGATCGCGCTCACGGACCTCGCGTCGGCGACCGAGGCCGTCGAGCAGGCGGAGGCGCGCGTCTCGGTGGGCGAGCTCAACCGGCAGGAGGTGGCGGCCCGGTTCGAGCGCGGGCTGGTCGACGCCGTCGCGCTCGCCGACGCGACCCAGGCGGCCTTCGAGGCCGAGGCCGACCTCGCGCGCGAGCGGTTCGCGCTGCGCCTCGCCGGGCTCGACCTGCTCCGCGCCGTGGGCGAGTGGCCGGAGGCGCCCCGATGAGCGAGGAGCGGCCCGTCCCGGCGCGCAACGGCGCCGCCGAGGCGACGCCCCGCCGGAGGACGGTGTGGGTCGTCGCGCTCGCCGTGGGCGCGATGGCGGTCGCGGGCGCCCTCGTCCTGCGATCGCGAGCGACGCCCGAGGACGCGGGCGCGGGCGCGGGCGGCCCCCGCGGTGAGCGTGCGCCGGCGCCGGTGCGCGCCGCTCCCGTGATCACGCGCGACGTCACCGTGCGCGCCCGCTACACCGGCGAGCTCGACGCCGACGCGGCGGAGATCGCGGCGCGGACCGCCGGCCTGCTCGAGGAGGTGCGGGTGCGGATCGGCGATCAGGTGAGCGAGGGCGACGTCCTCGCGCGCGTGGACGCCACCCAGGCGCGACGACAGGTGGCCGAGGCACGCGCCCAGGTGCAGGCGGCCGCCGCGTCGGAGCGCCGCGCGCGCGCCGGCCTGGGCGCCGCCACGGCCGAGCTCGAGCGCACCGAGCCGCTCCTCGCGGACCGACTCGTGAGCCCCCAGGAGGTGGACGCCCTGCGCTCCCGCGTCGAGAGCGTCTCGGCGGAAGCCGACGCGGCGCGCGCCCAGGCCGACCAGGCGCAGGCGCGCATCGCGCTCTTGAACGAGCAGATCGCCGACGCCCGCCTCACCGCGCCCTTCGACGGAGCGGTGGCCGAGCGCTACCTCGACCCGGGCGCGGTCGTCTCGCCGGGGACCAAGGTGCTGCGCCTCGTGCAGAGCGGCGCGCTCCGCGTCCGCTTCCGGGTCCCCGAGCGCGACGTGGGTCGCGTGCAGCCCGGGCTCGCCTTCGAGGTGAGCACCCAGGCGACGGGCGACCGGCGCTTCTCCGGGCAGGTGACGCGTGTCTCGGCCGAGGTCTCGCGCGAGGACCGCACGGTCGCGGTCGAGGGGGTCCTGGACGAGACGATCTCCGATCTCCGGCCGGGCATGTATGCCGAGGTGTCGGTGAGCCTCGGGACGCTCGAGGACGCGCTCGCGGTGCCCGGCTCGGCGCTCGTCGAGCGCCTCGGCGACGACGGCGCGACGCGCACGGGGGTGTTCGTCGTCACCGACACCAGCGCGCGCTTCGTCCCGGTGTCGGTTCGCGGCCGCGCGGGCGAGGTGGTCGCCGTCGAGGGGCTCGGCGCGGGCATGCAGGTGGTCACCCTCGGGCAGGCGCAGCTCCGCGACGGAGCGCCCGTGAACGTGGTCGCCGAGGAGGGCGGCGCCGAGTGAGCCTCGCGCGCCTGTCGGTACGCCGGCCGATCGGCGTCTCGATGCTGTACCTCGCGGTCGCGGTGTTCGGGGTGGTCGCCGTCGACCAGCTCGCGGTGGACCTCTTGCCGGAGGTCGACGTCCCCCGCATCTCGATCACCACGAGCTACGAAGGGGTCTCACCGGAGGAGATCGAGACGCTCATCACGCGCCCCATCGAGCAGGCGGTGTCGACCATCGAGGGGGTCGACCGCCTCGAGGCGGTCTCGTCGGAGGGGCTGAGCCGAGTCCAGCTCCAGTTCACGTGGGGCAAGGATCTCTCGGAGGCCCTCGACGACGTGCGAGTGGCGATCGACCGCATCCGCGCGCGGCTGCCGGAGGACGCGGCGACGCCGACGGTCTACAAGTTCGACCTGTCGTCGATGCCCGTCGCCTTCATGGGGCTCACCGGCAGCGGCGACGCTCGCCGCCTCAAGTACCTGGCCGAGGAGACCCTGAGCCGGCGGCTCGAGCGGGTGCCCGGCGTCGCCTCGGTGAACGTCCGGGGCGGACGCGACCGCGAGATCTCGGTCGCGCTCGACCCCGAGCGGCTGAGCGCGCTCCGGATCACGCCGGACGACGTGGCGGCGGCGATCGGTCGCGAGAACCGCACGGTCTCCGCGGGCGACATGGAGGACGCCGGCCGAGAGGTGGTCATCCGGACCGAAGGCGAGCTCGACTCGCCGGCCGACATCGCCCGGGTGGCCGTCGCGACGCGGGACGGCACGCCCGTCTACGTCGAGGACGTGGGCGAGGTCCTCGACACGTTCCGGGAGGTGCGGAGCGAGCTGTGGATCGACGGCGAGCCGGGCATCCGTCTGATGATCTTCAAGCAGTCCGGCGCGAACACGGTGGAGGTGGCCGAGGCGCTGCGCCGCGAGATCGATGCCATCAACCGGGACTACGACGGGCGCCTCGCGCTCTCGATGCTGTGGGACTCGTCGGACTTCATCGAGGCGGCCGTCACCAACGTGCAGTCGAGCGCGCTCGTGGGCGCGGCGCTCGCCCTCCTGGTCCTCTTGGTGTTCCTGCGCGATCTCCGCGCGACGCTCGTCGTCGGCGTGGCCATCCCGCTCAGCATCCTGGCCACGTTCGGCCTGATGTACTTCTTCGGGATCACACTGAACGTGATCTCCTTCGGCGGCCTCGCGCTCGGCGTGGGCATGCTGGTGGACGCGGCCATCGTCATCCTCGAGAACATCCACCGCAGGCGCGAGCAGGGCGACTCGCGGACCGACGCGGCGATCGGCGGCGCGGGAGAGGTGGGCTCGGCGGTCGTCGCAGGCACCCTCACGACCATCGCCGTGTTCGTCCCCGTCGTCTTCCTCGGCGGCTTCGCGGCGGTCTTCTTCGGCGAGATGGCCATGGTGGTCACGTTCGCGCTCGGCTGCTCGCTCGCCGTCGCTCTGACGCTCGTGCCCATGCTGTCCTCGCGGGTGCTCGGCGAGCCGCGCCGGGCCGCCTCTGGGCTCCACGCCTCGGGCGAACGTGTCCTCACGACGCTCGAGGAGCGCTACGGTCGGCTCGTGTCGGCCGCGCTGACGGCCCCCTGGGCCGTGGTGCTCGCGGCCGGGGCGTTCCTCTTCGCGAGCTTTCTGCTCGTGCCGGCCATCGGGTTCGAGCTCATGCCCGAGACGGACGAGGGGCGGCTCGACATCGACATGGAGCTCCCGGTCGGGACGCCGCTGGCCACGACTACGGCCGCCATCCGGGAGGTCGAGCAGCGCGTCCTCGCGGCGATGCGGCCCGGGGAGGTCGAGCACGTGACGACGAGCGCCGGCCCCGAGGCCTGGTGGAGGCCGGGCGGGAGCAACGAGGGCGAGGTGGACATCGTGCTCGTCCCGGTGGCCGAGCGCGCAAGGGGCGTCGCCGGCGTGGAGGGCGCCGTGCGCGAGGCCGTCGCGGGCATCCCGGGTGCGCAGATCCGGGTGCGCCAGCGCTCGAGCAACCCGCTGATGCGCTTCATGCGCGGCGGTGACGACCGGCTGAGCGTGGAGGTGCGCGGGCACGACCTCGAGACCGCCAACGGCCTGGCGGCGAGGGTCGCCGAGATCATGCGCGAGACGCCCGGCGTCACGCACGCGCGGCCGGACCGCGAGCTCGGACAGCTCGAGCGCGTCCTGCGCGTCGACCGCGCGCGGGCCGCCGAGCTCGGCCTCGGGAGCGCGGACGTGGCCTCGGCCGTGGAGCACTACGTGCTCGGGCGAGTTTCGTCACGGCTGCGCGACCAGGGCGACGAGTACGACATCCGCGTGCAGCTCCGGGAAGAGGACCGCGCGCGGCTCGAGCAACTCCCCGACCTGCCGATCCTCACCTCCGACGGGCGGCAGGTGCCGCTGTCCACGTTGGTCGAGATGGAGGAGCGGGAGGGGCCGTCGTCGATCTCCCGGCTCGGGCAGGAGCGCATCGTCCGGGTGAACGGAGGTATCGCGGGACGTCCGCTCGGCGAGGTGACGTCCGACCTGTCCGAGCGCCTGCGGAGCCTCGAGGTGCCGGATGGCTTCGACGTGGCCGTCGGCGGCGAGCTCGAGGAGCAGGAGGAGACCTTCGGGAACCTCTTGCTCGGGATCGTGCTCGCCGTGTTCCTGGTCTACGCCGTCATGGCCGTGCAGTTCGAGTCGCTGCGCCACCCGCTGGTGGTCATGGTCTCGGTGCCCTTCGGGTTCATCGGCGTGGTCCTCGCGCTGGTGGCGACCGGGACGACCTTCAACATGAACTCGTTCCTCGGCGCGATCGTGCTGGTCGGGATCGTGGTCAACAACGCCATCGTGCTCGTGGACTACACGAACCTCCTCCGGCGCGAAGACGGCTTGCCGGTCGTCGACGCGCTCGTCGCCGCCTGCCGCCGGCGCCTGCGCCCGATCCTGATGACGACCTTCACGACCGTTCTCGCCATGCTCCCGCTCGCCCTCGGCACCGCCGAGGGAAGCGAGATCCAGGCGCCGCTCGCGCGCGTGGTCATCGGCGGCCTGCTCACGTCCACCTTCGTCACGCTGCTCCTCGTCCCGTGCGTCTACCTGCTGGCGGAGGGCCGGCGAGCACAGACGATGGCCCGCGCGCGTGAGGATCTCGCCCCTCGCGCGGCCGAGTGAGGGTGGCGGCGCCGCACCGACTCAGCGCGTGAGCCGGCCGCCGCGGTACTCGTAGCGGACGGCCGAGTCGCGCCACGGCAAGAGGATCGGGTCGACGCCGTCGCCGGTACCGTCCGCGAAGGGCCACGACTCGCGGTCCCAGCCGCGGGCGCGGCCGGGCCCGATCTCTAGGACGCGCGCCCGGCGGCCGCGAAGGACGCCGACCTCGTTCTCGAGGCGGCTCCCGCCCTGCTCGCGCGCCACCTCCACCGCGAGCAGGCGCGGGAAGCCGGTGGGACGGAACTGGTGCACGAGCAGGACCTCGCGGCGCACGTCCTCGACCGAGCGGCGGACGCGTATCAGGATCTCCTCCCGCCCGTCGCCGGTGAGGTCCGCGGTCTCGACCGACAGGACGTCGCCCGGGGCGGCGGCAGGCAGCTCGAAGTGGAACCAGCTCGTCCCGCCCCGAAAGCCCGGCCCGACCACGAGCAGGATCGAGCCGAAGACCATGACCTCTTCCTGCTCGCGCCCCTCGGCCACGTTGGCCGTCGTCTGGAACCGCGGCCGAGCGCGGGCGGGCAGGCCGGCCTGGCGCTTGAATGCCCCGATCAGATCCTCGATGGCCGGCGCCTGGGCCTGCTCGGGCTCCTGCGCGCGGGCGCGCGCGCGGCGCGCGCGCGTCGGCCGCTCGGCAGCCTGCGCGACGGCCGGGTTCGTGCGCTCGCGGACCACGGCGAAGCGGCTCCCGTCCCACTGCCAGGTCTTCGACAGGACGGGCCCCCACGGGACGAGCATCGCCTCCACGTCCGCCGGCGGCGACTCGCGCAGGTTGTCGGCGTCGAGCCCGCGCGACTCACCCGTGGTCACCTCGACGAGCGGGGCACCCCGGCGGGCACGCCGGACGCGCAGCCGCGCCTCGACGAAGCCTTCGCGCGTCTCTTTGCGAATCTCGATCCCGAAGACGGGGCGGATGCGCTCCTCGTCCACCGCGTAGACCTGCCACAGGTCGCGCGAGCCGCGGTCGTTGCTCTGGCGGAGCGTCATCACGAGCTCGCGCTTGCCGTCGCCGGTCAGGTCCACGAGCTCGGCGGCGCGGACGCCCGCCGCGCTCACGACCGGCAAGTCGAAGTAGTCGAAGGCCGCGCCGTCCCGGTAGCCCGTGCCCATGACGAGCGCGAAGCGATCCACGACGAGGACGCGCTCGGGACGCGAGTCGCCGGTGACGTCACCACGCAGGTCGTGCCGCGGGCGCGTCCCCTCGAGGCCGCGGCTGCGCAGGAACTGCCGCAGCATCCCTCGCTCACCGCCGGTCGGCTCGAGGGGCGGCAGCCGCTCGGGGTGACGCGCGTCGACGCGGACCGACGCGTGCTCCGCCTCGACCTCGGGGCGCGCCTCGCGGTCCACGTCGCGGAGCCGGATCGCGCCGCGGCCGTCCTGCCAGCGTCCGCTGCCGGGGACCGCGGAGAAGGGCACGAAGGCCTCGAGCGCGTAACCCTGCCCGCCGCCGCGGAGCGGCCCCTCGATCACGCGCGCGGCCGCGAGCGGGCGCGGCCTCTGCCCGACGGGCCCGATCGCCGCCGAGCCCGCCTGGCGGCCCGGGACACCGGCGTAGAGCCAGACTTCGACGGTCTGGTACCGCGGGCCGGCCGGCATCGCGAGGGTCAGGATCACCGCGTCCTCGGTCGTCGCCGGACGCGCGGTGCGGACGTGCCGGTCGTCGCGCACGACGGCCGCTACGTACAGGCCCTCCGAATCGTACCGGAGCGCGTAGCGGAGCGAGGCGTCGTCCCCGGAGCCCACGTCGACGAAGCGGACGCCCCGCCAGTCGCGGAGCGAGCCGTCGACGCGCACGGAGCCGGACGGAACCTCCTCGACGCGCATCCCGACCTGCGCGGACGCGGTCACCGAGGGAAGCGCCAACGCGACAGCGAGCGCGGCGGCAGGTGCCAGGCGCTGCATCCGGGGACGGACCATACCACGCGCTCAGACGCCGCCGAGGCCGAAAAGTTCAATCCCGATCCGTGATCGGGAGCCGCGAGCGGACCTTCGGCTCCCTGCCGTGCAGGGCGAGCTGCCCACAGGCTGCCGCGATGTCGTCGCCGCGGCGGGTGCGGACGAAGCACGCGACGCCGCGCGCGCGCAGCCGGCGCTGGAACCGCTCGACGGCCGTCGCGTCGGGCGCGCCGAGCGGCGAGCCTGCGACAGGGTTCACGGGGATGAGGTTCACCTTGACCGGCAGGCCGCGGAGCAGGTCCACCATGCGATCGGCCTCCGAGTCCGCGTCGTTGACTCCGCGGATCAGCGTGTGCTCGATCGTGATGCGCCGCCGGCGAGGCAGCGGATAGCGGCGGAGGCACTCTACCAGATCGGGCAGCGCGTGCTTGCGGTTGATCGGCATGATTTCAGAGCGGCGCGCGTCGTCGGCGGCGTGCAGGCTGACGGCGAGCTGCACCTGCCCGCCGAAGTCCGACGCCAGGCGATCGATCTGCGGAACCAACCCGCTCGTCGACACCGTCACTCGCCGCGTCGAGAGCGCGATCCCCTGCTCGTGCGTCAACAGCACGAGCGCCCGCGCCACGGCCGCGTAGTTGTGGAGCGGCTCGCCCATGCCCATGAAGACGACGTTGCGGAGCTGCTCGTCGCCCTCGAGATGCCGGCGACCGACGAGCACCTGCGACACGATCTCCGCGGCCGTCATGTGCCGCTCGAGCCCTGCGACGCCGGACGCGCAGAAGACGCAGCCCATCGCGCACCCGACCTGCGACGAGATGCACTGGGTCACGCGCGCCCCCGGCACGCGCCCGGGCACGACCTCGTCGTCGGCCTCGTCCACGTCCGGGTCGGCGTCGCGGAGCTGCGGGATGAGCACCGTCTCCACGTCGCGGCCGTCGTGCATGCGGACGAGGAGCTTGCGGGTGCGGTCCTCCGACCGGTGCGCGTGCACCACCTCGAGCGGCACCGCGAGCCCCTCCTCCTCGAGCTTCGCGCGCAGCCGCCCCGGCAGATCGGTCATCTGCGCGGGATCGAGCACGCCCCGATGGTGGATCCAGCGGAAGACCTGCCGCCCGCGGTAGGGCTGCTCGCCCCAGGCCGCGACGGTGCGCTCCCACTCCTCGGGCAGGCGCTCCACCGGATGGACGGCGGGGTCGAGATCGGGCGTCGAACGGGGCACGTGCCCGGGTTTGTGGCACCCGCCCCGCCCCACCGCAAGCCCGTGGCTCGTCCCGGTCCGCTCGGCGGAACGCCCCTCGGGCGCTTCCTCTCGAGGACCGGTTTCGGGGGCCGCGACGCACCGGCGACCTTCCGGATCTCGATCACCGCGCGCCGATCGCGGTGATGAAGCGCTCGAGGATCCGGTAGCCGTCGTAGAGCTGGGGGAGGCTCGTCCACTCGTTCGGCTGGTGCGCCTGGGACTGCGTGCCGGGCCCGAAGTTGACCGCCGGGACGCCGACCGCGTCGAAGCGGGCGACGTCGGTCCAGGCCTGCTTCGTTTCGACCGCGGCGACGCCCGAGGAGGCGAGGCGCTGGACGAGCGGATGGGTCGCGTGGGGGTGGCCCGCCGGCGAGAGATCGGTCGGCAGCACCTCGGCGCGCCCGTCCACCATCTGGCGGATCTCGTCCACGATCTGCGGCGGGGTGCGGCCGGGGGCGAAGCGGTAGTTCACGTTCACGTCGAAACGGTCGGGCACGACGTTGCGGCCTCGCCCCCCGTCGCTCGCGCGCGTCGGCGTGATCACCTCGCGGAAGGTGTGCCCGTCGATGACCACGTCGTGTGGCTGCCGTGCGGCCAGCTCGGAGAGGAACGGCACGGCCTCGAGCACGGCGTTCTTGCCCTGCCAGGGCCGCGCGCTGTGGGCCGTGCGGCCGGTGAAGCGCACCGTGACGTGCACCGAGCCCATGCAGCCGAGCTGGAGCTCGTTGTCGCTCGGCTCGAGGCAGATGGCGAGGTCCAGCGTCCGGAGCTCCTCGAAGGCGTCGAGCATGGGGCCCAGCACGTTCTCCTCGAAGGGACCCTCCTCCCGCTCGTAGAAGACGAGCGTCAGGTCGCATGGCAGCGCGCCGCGGTCGAGCCGCTCGGCGAGCTCGATCATCACCGCCAGCCCGGACTTCATGTCGGCGGCCCCTGCGCCGTACAGGCGCTCTCCCTCGATGCGCGCCGGGCCGTCGTGGTCCGTCCGCACCGTGTCGAGGTGGCCGACGAGCGCGATGCGCGGCAGGCCGGGCCGCTCCGCCACGCGGACGACGAGGCTTTGCCGGAAGCGCCGGACGGCGCCCGCGCCGAGGCTCGACCGCAGCCGATCCTCGACGACGTTGCACAGCGCCTCCTCCTCCCCGATCGGGCTCGGGACGGCGGTGATGTCGAGCAGGGTCGTCCGGAGGGACTCCTCGAGGGTCCGGGACGTCATACGGCGACGTCGAATTCGCGAAGGGCCCGCTCGAGGGAGACCTTCCTGTCGGTGCTCTCGGTCCGCCGCCCGATGATGAGCGCGCACGGCACGCCGAACTCGCCCGCCGCGAACTTCTTCGTGCGCACCCCGGGGATGACGACCGAGCGCGCCGGCACCGCCCCCTGCATCTCCTTCGGCTCGGGGCCGGTGACGTCGATGATCTTGGTCGACGCGGTGAGCACCACGTTCGCGCCGAGCACCGACTCTCGCCCTACCCGCACGCCCTCGACCACGATGGCGCGGGAGCCTACGAACGCGCCGTCCTCGACGACGACGGGCGTCGCCCCGGGCGGCTCGAGCACGCCGCCGATGCCGACGCCGCCCGAGAGGTGCACGCCGCGCCCGATCTGCGCGCACGAGCCGACCGTGGCCCAGGTGTCGACCATGGTGCCGCTCCCGACCCATGCGCCGATGTTCACGTAGCCGGGCATCAGGATCACGCCCTGCTCGAGGAACGCGCCGTACCGCGCCGTGCCCGGCGGGACCACGCGCACCCCGGCGCGGTCGAGGTCGTGCTTGAGCGGGATCTTGTCGTGGAACTCGAAGGGACCGACCTCCATGCGCTCCATCTTCTGGACGCCGAAGAAGAGGAGCACGGCCTGCTTCACCCAGGCGTGGGTCTTCCACGAATCGGAGGCCTCGTCGTAGGTCGCGACCCGGACCTCTCCGCGGTCGAGCAGGTCGATGGCCGCACGCACCGCGTCCTGGGTCTCGGAGGCCTCGAGCTTCGAACGATCCGCGAAGGCTGCTTCTATCAGCGGCCGGATGGACTCGACGTTGGCCATGGCCCGCGTCCTAGATGACCGGTCACGATTTGGCAACCGGCACCGGCTCACTGGCGGAACAGCCGGCCGGCGCGTTCGAGCTTCTCGGAGGCGAAGCGGGAGAGGAGCGCGCGGGCGGCCTCGGGGGACTCGGGCGCGGCGGTACAGCGCACGGCGCGCACCGATTCGACGCAGGCGATCCCGCCGTCGTCCGCGGCGAGCTCACGCAGCCTGCGGGCCTCGGCCTCCTCGATCACGTCGACTACCAGCTCGGGCGGCGGATACACCCGCGGCTCGAGCGCCTCGAGGGGCGCACCGAGGATCCGCACCACCTCGCGCCAGTCGATGCGTGCCGCGCCACCCGACGCGCGCTCGATTCGGAAGCGGTCGGTGGCGAGGGTGCCGAAAAGCCGCACGACGACCTCGGGGTCGGCCGGCGAGCCTCCGAGGGGGACCGCGTACACGGCCAGCTCCACCGGTCCGAGCTGCAGGCCGTCGGTGATGGTGCGGCCCACGGCGCGAAGACGCGTGTCGTCCGTGCTCGCCACGCCGACGAGCCTCGCCGCGCCCGCCGTGTCGTGCACGGCGACCACGGGCGCGTTGTCCGGGTGCCACAGGATGCGGTGGCCGCTCCGCTCGCCGCGGGCGAGGACGTACAGGGCAGCGGCGCCCTCGCGGCGCGAGCCGATCTCGACGAGCTCGCCGAGGGACTCGCCGAGCGACTCGATCGGCAGCTCGGCCGCCGTCACGTCGCGCAGGCGGAGCCGATCGGCCCGGGACTCGATGGCGCGCGCCGCGACCCAGGCGCCCTCGGCGAAACCGTAGTCGACCCCCTGCCTCTGGAGCGCCACGAGATCCTCGGCCGCCCGCGGCGCGTCGGCGCGCTCGACCACCCCGTCGTCCACGAGGGCCACCGCGAGCGCATCGCGGCCCACCACCGCCTGCGCCTCCCGCCGGAGCACCCGCCACGCCTCGGGATCGGCCGGCCCGAGGGACAGCACGCGCTCGGCGACCTCGACGGCCGAGGCTCCATCCGAGAGCTCGTCGATGAGCAAACGTGCGAGCTGTCGCGAGAGATCGAGCGCCGAAGGATGCGCGACGACGGCCTGGTCGAGGAGGGTCCGCAGCTCCTCGGCCGCGGCACGGCGGGCGGCGCCGCGCAGGGCCTGTACCTGACCCAGCCAGAGCGCCACCTGCTGATCGACGACCGCCCGGTTCGATACGTCGATCGTGTCGGCCGGCCGCGGCAGGTGCCGTCGGGCGTCCTCGGCGATCGCCGCCGCCATCCGCCGCTGGTCCTCGAGCGCGAGCACCAGATCTTCCCACAAGACGCGCACGCGCGTGGACAGGACGCTGCCTCGGCGGCGGTGCTCGATGCGATCCGGGAACAAGTCGCCGCCCAACACGGACAGCGAGAGCGGCTCGGTGTCACCGAGCTCGCGCCGCCGATCCTCGGCCTGGCTCTCCGAGGCCATCTGCACGTTCCGCGTCACGGTGACCGCCTGTTCGTCCGCGAGCACCACGACGTCCGTGCGGCGCGGCATGTGCGCGTGCGCACCGAGGACCACGACCTCGCCGTGACGTGACGCCACCTCCACGGCTTCCGGGAACGACCGGGCGAGCTCGACACAGCGCTGTTCGGCGCCCGCTCCCTCTCCGCGCGTGACCGGCCAGGCCCCGAGCGAGAGCCGGAGCGTCCGCCCGTCGACGAAGCGCGCGAGAAAGGCCGGCGGATCGTCGGCGTCGGCGTCGCCCCACCGCACGCGGGTCGGCGCGTGCGTGTCGATCCAGCGCCGCACCGCGTCGGGCGGCGCGGTCGTCCGCGCGAGCACGACCGCCGAGCGGTGCCCGTCCGGTCCCACGCGCTCGGCCACCGCGAAGGTCGCGAACGGGGCGTCCGCGGTCCAGGCCAGTGGATCGCTCTGGCTCAGGCGGACGAACAGCGACCGCCGCGTCTGGGGCATCCGTCCCGGCCGCGCCACGGTGCAGCGGTTGGCGCCGACCGGCAGGGAGGCCGCGAGCATCGCCGCATCGTCACCGGCGGGCGCGCTCGCCTCGCCCGCGCCGCGGGCGCTCGTCCCCCCGCAGCCCGCCAAGACCCCGACGGTCACCCACACCGCGACCAACCGCACCGAGAGATCGTAGCGCACCCCCCGGTGCGGGGCAGGGGGTGCTACTGGCCGATCTCGTAGCCGGGGAAGAAGAAGGCGACTTCCTTCTGCGCGTTCTCGAGGGAGTCCGAGCCGTGGCACGCGTTTTCCCCCACGTTCGTCCCGTGGGCCTTGCGGATGGTGCCCTCGTCCGCCTTCGCGGGATCGGTGGCACCCATCAGCTCGCGGTACCGGGTGACGGCGTCCTCACCCTCGAGCGCGGCGACCACCACCGGGCCACGCGTCATGAACTCGATGAGCTCACCGAAGAAGGGTCGCTCCTCGTGCACCGCGTAGAAGGCCTCGGCCTGTGGGCGCGAGAGGCGCACCATGCGCATCGCCTTGATGACGAGGCCCGAGCCCTCGATCATCGCGAGGATCGCGCCGATCTCGTGCCGCTCTACCGCGTCGGGCTTGATGATGCTGAGCGTCCGCTCCAGTGCCATTTCCGTATCTCCTTACGTAAGCGTTTCCCTAAGCCTCGAGCATCGACTGCAAGGTCGTGGCCATGTCGGAGGGAGTCGGCGCGATCTTCACGCCGGCCTCCTCGAGCGCCGCGATCTTGGCGCTCGCCGTGCCCTTGCCGCCCGAGATGATGGCCCCGGCGTGGCCCATGCGCTTGCCGGGCGGGGCCGTCGTGCCCGCGATGAAGCCGGCGACCGGCTTCGTGAAGTGCTCCTTGATGTACGCGGCCGCGCGCTCCTCGGCGTTGCCGCCGATCTCGCCGATCAGGATCACTCCGTCGGTGTCCGGGTCCTCGTTGAAGAGCCGGAGCACGTCGACGAAGTCGGTCCCGTTGACCGGGTCGCCGCCGATGCCCACGCAGGTGCTCTGCCCGATGCCGAGCGCCGTGAGCTGCCCCACCGCCTCGTAGGTCAGCGTGCCGGAGCGCGAGACCACGCCGATACGGCCGGGCTCGTGGATGTGGCCCGGCATGATCCCGATCTTGCAGCCCGCGCCGGGCGTGATGACGCCGGGGCAGTTGGGGCCGATGAGGCGCGAGCGCGTCTGCGAGTCGAGCACCCGCCGCACCCGGATCATGTCCATGACGGGGATGCCCTCGGTGATGGCGACGACGAGCTCGATGCCCGCGTCGATGGCCTCGAGGATCGAGTCCGCCGCGAAGGGCGGCGGCACGAAGATGCACGACGCGTTCGCACCGGTCGCGGTGACCGCCTGCTCGACCGTGTCGAACACCGGCACCCGGTCTTCGAACTTCTGACCGCCCTTGCCCGGCGTGACCCCGGCGACGAGGTTCGTCCCGTACTCGAGCATCTGCTTGGCGTGGAAGCCGCCGGCCGAGCCGGTGATGCCCTGCACGATGAGGCGGGTGTCCTTGTTCACCAGGATGGCCATCACGCACCTTCCTTCACGAGCTGAACGATCTTCTGCGCGCCGTCGGCCATGGTGGTGGCGGGCGTGATCTTGAGGCCGCTGTTCGCGAGCAGCTCGCGCCCCTTCTCGACGTTGGTGCCCTCGAGGCGCACCACCACCGGGACGTCGAGCCCGAGCTCCTTCGTCGCGGCGATGACGCCGTTGGCGATGACGTCGCACTTCATGATGCCACCGAAGATGTTGACGAAGATGCCCTTCACCGACTCCGAGCGGAGAATGATGCCGAACGCCTTGGTGACCGCCTCCTGGGTGGCGCCGCCGCCGACGTCGAGGAAGTTGGCCGGCTCGCCGCCGAAGTGCTTGATGATGTCCATCGTGGACATCGCGAGCCCCGCGCCGTTGACGAGGCAGCCGATGTCGCCGTCGAGCTGGATGTAGCTGAGCCCCGCGGCCTTGGCCTCGGTCTCGGTCGGCTCCTCCTCGCTGAGATCCCGGAGCCCGTCCCACTCGTGGTGCCGGAAGTCGGCGTTGTCGTCGAAGTTCACCTTCGCGTCGAGGGCCATGATGTGACCGTCGCCCGTGACGATGAGCGGGTTGATCTCGAGGAGCGAGCAGTCCTCGTTGACGAAGAGCGCCGCGAGCTTGTCCATGAGCCCGAGGAGCTCCTTGAACGCCGGCTTCTCGAGCCCGAGCCCGAAGGCGAGCTTGCGCGCCTGGTAGGGCTGGAGGCCGACCGCCGGGTCGATCGTGAAGCGGAGGATCTTCTCGGGCGTCTTCTCGGCCACCTCCTCGATGTCCACGCCGCCCTCGGTCGACGCCATCACCGCGACGCGCTTCGTCTCACGGTCGACGACCATGGCGAGGTAGAGCTCGCGGGCGATGGCGACGCCTTGCTCGACGAGCAGGCGCTGGACCTTCTTGCCCTCGGGCCCGGTCTGGTGCGTGACCAGCACCTTGCCGAAGAGCTCCTCGGCCGCCCGCGTGGCGCCATCGACGCCCTTGACCACCTTGACGCCGCCGGCCTTGCCGCGGCCGCCCGCGTGGATCTGCGCCTTGACGACGACCGTCTCGTTGCCGGTCTCCTCGATGAGGTGCTTGGCGGCGTGCACCGCCTCGCCCACGCTCATCGCCGCCTTCCCCTTCGGGGTGGGGATGCCGTACTTCCGGTAGAGCTCCTTGGCCTGGTACTCGTGGACGTTCATCAGAGCTTCTCCGAAGCCTGCACGAGCTCGCGCACGGCCGAGGCGCTGTGGTCGAGGAGCTTCTTCTCCTCGGCGGTGAGCTCGATCTCGACGATGCGCTCGACGCCGCCCGCGCCGATGACGCACGGGACGCCCATGTAGATCCCCTCGTGCCCGTACTCGCCGCGGAGCCAGGCGGCCGAGGCGATGAGGCGCTTCTGGTCCTTCAGGTAGCTCTCCGCCATCGAGATGGCCCCGGACGCGGGCGCAACGTACGCGCTCGTCCCCATGAGCTTCACGATCTCTCCGCCGCCGAACTTCGTGCGCTCGACGATGGCGTCGAGCTCGTCCTTCGCGATGAGCTGGCCGACCGGGATGCCCTTGACCGTGCAGTGGCTGAGCACCGGCACCATCGTGTCGCCGTGCCCGCCGAGCACCAGCGCGTTCACGTCCTTGGTGCTCACGCCGAGCTTGTCGGCCAGGAAGCACTGGAACCGCGCGCTGTCGAGGGCGCCCGCCATCCCGACCACCTTCTGGTGCGGGAAGCCGGTCACCTTCTGCATCTCGGTGACCATGGCGTCGAGCGGGTTCGAGATGACGATCACGAAGGCGTCGGGCGCGTTCTTCTCGATGCCCTCGCCCACGCTCCGGACGATCTTGAGGTTGATCGCCAGGAGGTCGTCGCGGCTCATCCCGGGCTTGCGCGGGACGCCGGCGGTCACGATGCAGACCGCCGCACCGGCGATCTCCGAGTAGTCGGCCGTGCCCGTGACCTTCGCGTCGAGGCCCTCGAGCGCGAGCGCCTGCGCGATGTCGAGCGCCTTGCCCTTGGCCACGCCCTCCTTGTCCGGGATGTCGACGAGGAGCACGTCTCCGAGCTCCTTGCGCGCCGCGAGCGACGCGAGCTCGCCCCCGATGTTGCCAGCCCCGATGAGCGCGATCTTCTTCCGCGTGGTCATCTCTTCACCCCATGTTGGAAATGATCGCGTCGCCGAACTCGGAGGTCTTCACCTTGGTGGCTCCCTCCATCTGGCGCGCGAAGTCGTAGGTGACGGTCTTGTTCGCGATGGCGCGATCGATGCCCTTCATGATCAGGTCGGCCGCCTCGTGCCAGCCGAGGTGCTGGAGCATCATGACGCCGCTCAGGATCACGCTGGACGGGTTGACCACGTCCTTGTCGGCGTACTTCGGCGCGGTGCCGTGGGTCGCCTCGAAGATGGCGTGGCCGGTCACGTAGTTGATGTTGCCGCCCGGCGCGATGCCGATGCCGCCCACCTGCGCCGCGAGCGCGTCGGAAAGGTAGTCGCCGTTCAGGTTGAGCGTCGCGATGACGTCGAATTCCGTGGCCCGCGTCAGCACCTGCTGGAGCGCGATGTCGGCGATGGCGTCCTTGATCAGGATCTTCCCGCTCTCGAGGGCCTTCGCCTGCTCGGCGTTGGCCGCCTCCTCGCCCTTGTCGGCCTTGGTCCGCTCCCACTGATCCCAGGTGTAGGTCCGGTCGGCGAACTCGCGCTCGGCGAGGGCGTAGCCCCAGTTCCGGAAGGCGCCCTCGGTGAACTTCATGATGTTGCCCTTGTGGACCAGCGTGACGCTCTTGCGCTGCTGCTCGATGGCGTAGGTGATCGCCGCGCGCACGAGCCGCTCGGTGCCCTCGACGCTGACCGGCTTGATGCCGATGCCCGCCGTGCCGGGGAACCGGATCTTCGCGAAGCGCTCGGGGAACGACTCCTTCAGCCAGGACAGGAGCTGCGCCGTCTCGGGCTTGCCCTGCTCGAACTCGATCCCGGCGTAGATGTCCTCCGTGTTCTCCCGGAAGATCACCATGTCCACGTCCTCGGGCCGCTTGACCGGTGAGGGCACGCCCTCGAACCACCGCACGGGGCGCAGGCACACGTAGAGGTCGAGCATCTGCCGGAGCGCCACGTTGAGCGACCGGATGCCGCCGCCGATCGGCGTCGTCAGCGGGCCCTTGATGCCGACCAGGTACTTGCGGAAGCCCTCGACCGTCTCGTCCGGCAGCCAGGTGTCGAACTTGGTGAAGGCCTTCTCGCCGGCGTAGACCTCCCACCAGGCGATGCGCTTCTTGCCCCCGTAGGCCTTGTCGACGGCCGCGTCGAACACGCGCTGCGACGCCCTCCAGATGTCCCGGCCCGTCCCGTCCCCCTCGATGAAGGGGATGATCGGGTCGTCGGAGACCTTCAGCTTGCCGTCCGAGCCCATCTCGAGGGGCGTACCGGACGACGGGGGCGGAAAAGCGGGCTCAGCCATGTTCGAAACCTCCCTCACTTCGAGGAAATTCGGGACGCGCCTTATACCACAACCGGCGACGGTTTCACCCGCCCTCCATGGGCCCGGGCCCAACGGGCGCAACCGCGGCGACCTCACCCCGCGAGGGCGGCGGGCTCGCCGACGCCGCCCGCGGGCGCCCGTCCGGCGCCCTCGAGCCGCCGCCGCGCCTCGCGCAACAGGCGATCGAGCTCGCAGGCGTGCGTCTGCCGATCGGCGGCGAGGTGGCGCGCGCGCTCGAGGACGTCACCGAGCAGCTCGGTGAGCTCGGCGCGCCCGAGGGCGCGCGTCTCGGGCCGCTGGCCCCCCCGGCGGCGTGGGTCGAGCGACTGGCCGTAGCCGAACAGGTCGAGGTCCTGCTCGCGCTGCGTGGACACGAGCGCCGAGTGGATCTCCCGGAGCTGCGCCCCGCGGGAGACGAAGGGCGGGAACGGCGTGTCGCTGTTCACGTCCACGACCCGCGTGAAGTGCTCCGCCCAGCAGTGGTCCTCGCCGTAGCCCGTGTCCGAGACGCCCACCGTCTCGACCGAAGGGTCGAGCGCCTCCGGCAGCCGCTCGGCGAGGCGCGCGATCTTGGCCGGCCCCGAGTTGATCCGGCCCGGCTCGGACCACTCCACGTGGTCGATCCCGAGCCGGTCGCGGGCGACCTCGACCATCGGCCGCGGTGAGGCGCTCGTGAGCACGACGCGCAGGTGCGGGTGGCGGGCCCGCAGTTGGTCGAGGTCGGCGCGGCGGATGACCTGGTCGTCGGCGTGGCGGTCCCAGATCCGCTCGGCCAGCGAGCGAAGCACCTCGTCCGGTGCGTGCGCGAGCAGGCCGAGGAGGGTGTTCTGCGGCACGCGCTGGACCGTTCGCACCGGCTCGGGCCCGAACCGCCGGTAGGTGTAGCGCCGGAGCAGCTCGCTGTGCGCGGGGATCTTGCCGAAAAGCAGGTAGTAGAGCCCCGGCAGCGCCCAGGCCCGCGCGCCGTGCGCGAGGTAGCGGAGCGAGCGGAGCGGGCGCGGGCGGTGGAAGAGCATGCGCCCGGGCGGCCGGCTCGCCTCCATCCGCTCGAGCGCGTCGGGCCCGAAGGCGGACAACGCGATGAGCTCCCAGCCGAGGAGCTCGCCCAGGTTCCGCCCGAGGTGCACCGTGCGGTCGAGATCCAGGATCAGGAAGCGCGTGTCGGGGCCGACGACACGCTCGGCCAGCGTGGCGAAGGGCAACGGCCCTTCGTGCAGAACCAGGCGATCCACCAGTCGCATGGCCGACACTATGAGCACGGTCGCGCCAGCCGTCCGTCACGACTCCGTCAGCGTCAGGGGCGAGGTCCTTCGACCTCGCTTCGCAGGGCACGGACCATGAGCCGCTCGTAGGCCTCGGGCCACAGCCGGGTGAGCGCGTGGGTCAGCCGCCCGACGGCGCTCAGGACCACGAGCGGACGCTCGGCGCCGGCCGCGCGGAAGAACGCCTCGGCGACCTCGTCGGTGCTCGCCTGCCGCCCCACCTTCGACCGTGGCCGCGAGATGCGCTCGCCTCGGGCTCCGAGCGCGTTGGCCTCGAAGGGCGACTCGGTGAACCCGGGGCAGACCAGCGTCACCGCGACCCCGTCCGGGGCGAGCTCACCCCGGAGGCTCTCGAAGAGGCCGTGCAGCGCGTGCTTGCTGGCGGCGTACCCGGTCCGCCCGAGGAGCGGCGCCAGGCCGGCGACGGACGACGTCACGACGATGATGCCGCGGCGTTCGCGCAGCGACGGGAGCGCGGCCTTGGTGCAGTTCACGGCTCCGAAGAAGTTCACCTCCATCACCCTGCGCAGCACCTCCACGTCCGTGTCGGCGAACGCGCTGCGGTGAACGAGGCCCGCGTTGTTCACGAGGGCGTCGACGCCGCCGAGCTCGCCCACGACCCGGTCGATGGCGCGGCGGCAGTCACCGAGGTCGGTGACGTCGCACCGGAGCGCGAGCGCCTCGCCGAGCTCGTCGCGCGCCTCGGCGAGCCCTGCCTCGTCGACGTCGAGCAGCGCGACGCGCGCCCCCGCGGCGCGGAACCGTCGCCCGAGGGCACGGCCGATGCCGCCCGCTGCGCCGGTGATGACGACCGTCCGGTCACGAAACGTGCGCTTTGCCACGTGCCTCCCTCGCGCGCGCGAACAGCTCGAACGTGTCCCGGCTGCTGCGCGGACGGCAGCCGAGCTCCTCGACGAGCTTGCGGTTGGACAGCACCGGGCGGTGCTGCAGGAACCCGACCTGCTCCGGGCCGTACTGCGTGAGCCCGAGCCTCCTGAGCACCGCGAGCGCGACCTTCACGCCGCCCGCGGGCAGCGGCAGGTACGGCTTGCCGAGCCGCGCCGCGATCTCGCGCATGGTCACCACCCCGTCCCCCGCCAGGTTGTACGTGCCCGTGTGCTCGCCCAGGGCCCCGTCGACGAGGCACTGCACCACGTCGCGATCCCACACGAACACGAAGGGCACCCTCGTGCCCGCGATCCCCAGGATGACCGGCTTGTCGAACAGGTCGGTGATCTGGTTCTCGGTGCGCTCGCCGAGGATGGTCCCCGGACGGAACACGAGCTGCGCGAGCCCAGGGTGCTCCTCCCGGTGGCGGGCGAGCAGCTCCTCGACGAGGCGCTTGTTGCGCGCGTAGGCGAACCGGGGGTCGCCGCGGACCTCGTGCTCCTCGGTGATCCACTCGGGGTTGTCGGGCCAGTAGCCGTAGGCGGCGCCGCTCGTCGTCACCACGACCTTGCGCACCCCCGTCTCCACGCAGGCCGCGAGCAGCCGTTCGGTTCCGATCACGTCGACGCGGTGTGCGAGCTGCTCGGCGTCCTGCCCGCGGGGCGGCTGCACGATGGAGGCGAGGTGGATGACCGTGTCGATCCGGTGCTCGGTCAGGATCGCCGCGAGCCCCGGCTCGGCGATGTCCCGGGCGATCCACCGGACGCCGGCGAGCTCCGGCGGCGCGGGCCGCACGTCGGTCCCCACGAGAGCGCCGAGCTCGCCCCGTCGCGCGGCGAGCGCGGCCGTCGTGAGCCGCCCCACGTAGCCCGCCGCTCCGGTGACGAGGATCGCCGGGCCCGGCGCCGTCATGCGGCCTCCTTGTCCACGGCAGGCTCCGATGCCCCGGCGGGGACGGGCACGGGCCGCCGCGACCAGACCAGCGCGAGCCCGAGCCCCGCCACCAGGTGCCAGACGCCCCAGGTCGCGGCGACGACGGCCATCCCGCCCATCCCGCCGAAGAAGTCGAAGATCAGCGCGAGCCCGAGCCCGCTGTTCTGGATCCCCACCTCGACGGCGATGGCGCGGGCGTCGTAGGCCCCGACCCCGAGCGTCCGGGCCGCGCCGTAGCCCAAGGACAGCGACATGGCGTTGTGCAGCACCACGATCCCGAAGATCGGGAACACGATCGGACCGACGTGCTCCCAGTTGCCCGCGATCGCGGCGGCGATGAAGCCGAGGAAGACGACGCCGCCGACCGCCCGGAGGGGCCGCCGCACCTTGTCCACGAGCCGCGGGTAGCGCGCGCCGAGGGTCATGCCGAGCGCGAGGGGGATCCCGAGGATGGTGAGCACGACCAGGAGCACCTGGAGCGGGTCGAGCGCGACCTCCTCGAGGATGGGGGCGGTCTTCGGGTTCAGCGAGCCCCACAGGGCGAGGTTGAGCGGCGTCATGACGATCGCCGCGGCCGTCGACACCGCCGTCATGCCGACCGACAGCGCCGCGTTGCCGCGCGACAGCCAGGCGAGGAAGTTCGAGACGTTCCCGCCCGGGCAGGCGGCGACCAGGATCATGCCGAGGGCGACGCTCGGGGCCGGGTCGAGCAGCAGCGTGAGCGCGAAGGTCGCCGCCGGCAGGAGCAGGAACTGCGCCCCGAGACCGATGAGCGGGCCGCGCGGATCGCGGACGATGCGGGCGAAGTCCGCGACGCGGATGTCGAGCGCCACCCCGAGCATCAAGAGGCCGAGGATGGCGTTGAGGAGGAGCAGCGAGCCGCCGTCGAAGCTCAGCCGGATCTGATCGACGGCCGGGTCCATCGCCTACTCGCCCGGCTCCTGGTGCATCGCCTTGAAGGCCTGAAGCCCCGGAGCGAACAGGTGCATCTGCGGATCCACGTCCACGTGCACGACCGCCGGGCGGCCCGACGCGGCCGCGCGCTCGAGGGCGGGCCGTAGCTCCTCGGCCGTCCGCACCCGCTCGCCGTGGGCGCCCATGCTCTCGGCCAGCCGATCGAAGGCGATCTCCTCGAGGTCGGCGCCGATCGTGCCGTCGGCGTCGCTCCCCATGGCCTGGCGGATGGGAGGCAGGCCGATCTGCTGCGTGAGCTTGACCATGCCCCACTGCCGATCGGCGAGGACGATCCACACGACCGCGAGGCCGTGCCGCACGGCGGTCTCGATCTCCTGGCAGTGGAAGGCCATCGCGCCGTCGCCGCTGATGCAGTAGACGGGCGCGTCGGGGCGGGCCACCTTGGCGCCGAGCGCCTGGCCCGAGCCGGCGCCGAGCATGCCCATCTTGAACGTCGACAGCACCGTGTGGGGCGTCCGGACCTCGCTGAAGAAGCTGGACCAGACGGCGGTGTTGCCCCCGTCGATGACGATCACGGCGTCGTCGCCGAACACCTCGCGGGCCTGCTTCGGAACCTGCGGCGAGGTGACCGCGCTCCCTCCGTAGGCCAGCATCGTGGCGAGCTCCGCGCGGGCCGCCTCGCGCTTCTCCGCGACCTCGGCCGTCCACGCTTCGCGCGCCGTGCCCGCATCGGAGAGGCGGCGCTCGAGGACGGAGTCGAGCGCCTCGAGGAACGCGCCCGCGTCGGCGAGCACCGCGACGTCGGTGCGCCGGTTCAGGCCGAGGATCTCCTCGTCCACGTCGACCTGCACGAGCCGCTGCTCGCCCGGCCGGCCCCAGTACGGAGCCTTGCCCCACCAGTCGGTCTCGCCGAGGCGCGAGCCGACGACGAGGACCACGTCCGCGCGGCTGCGGGCGTGCTTCACCGCGTCGAGGGCCGGGACGGGCACCGAGAGCGGGTGGGCGTCGGGCAGGACGGCGCGCGCTCCCCAGCTCGTCACGACCGGAGCCGAGAGCCGCTCGGCGACCCTGCGGAGGGAGTCGAACGCGCCCGCGTGGACGACGCCGCTGCCCGCGTGGATCAGCGGCCGCTCCGAGCCGGCGAGCAGCTCGGCCGCCCGCTCGACGAGCTCCGGGGGCGGCGCGACCGGGTGCGGGCGCCGGTAGCTGCCGGGCTCGCCGCGCCAGCCCTCCCGGATCTCCCACGCGCCGTTCAGCACGTTCTCGGGCACGTCGACGTGCACCACGCCGGGGCGGCCGCGCCACGCGTTCCGAAACGCGCGGCGCATCATCTCGGGGATGCGGTCGGCGGTCGGGGCGGTGCCGGCCCAGCGGGTCATGGGCCTGGTGACCGCGACCTGGTCGAAGTACTGGTATGTGCCGCCGCGGTCGGGGTAGGCGATCCCCTGCCGCCGCGAGCTCGTCAGGAGGAGCACGCGGTTGCCCTCGGCGTTCTCGACGGCGACGCCGGGCAGGACGTTCGCCACGCCGGGCCCGTTGCTCGCGATGCAGACGCCGAGCCGCCCGGTGAGCCGCGCGTAGGCACCGGCCATGTGCGCGGCGCTGGTCTCGTGCCGCGGCGACACGAGCCGGATGCCGTGCTTCTCGAGCCCCGCGAGCAAGCCGAGGTACGTGCCGTCGACGATGCCGAAGACCGTGTCCACGCCCTCGTCGGCCAGCATCGCTGCGACGATCTCCCCTCCGATGACCTGTTCCATGACGCCTCCCGCGGCCGCCAGCGGCCCGTCGGATAGAGGAGCAGCGTTTGACCATTCGGTCAAACCAAAACTCGCCACGAAGACAGCGGGCTGCGAGAAGACGCACACGCCCTCCATTTTCTCGCAATTCCGAGCCGTCCTCCGGTTGACACGCTCTTGACCGAGCGGTCAACATGCGCGGCATGGGACCTACGTCGCAGCCCGCGGACACCGCCGACCGGATCCTCCGCGCGGCCGACGAGCTGTTCGCGGCCCGCGGCTACGCCGGGGTGAGCGTGCGGGACATCGCCGAGCAGGCCGGGGTGAACAAGGGGCTCGTCTACTACCACCACGGCAGCAAGGCCGAGCTGTTCGAGCGGCTGCTCGACGGCTACTACCGCCGGCACGCCGACGCCTTGTCGGACGGCTTCGACCACGGCGGGAGCCTGCGCGAGCGGCTGCACTCGGTGATGGACGCGTACCTGGACTTCCTCGAAGAGAACCACCGCTACGCGCAGCTCGTGCAGCGCGAGATCGCCGCCGGCTCCGAGGCCATTCCGCAGATCCGTCGGGGCCTGTCGCTGCTCTACGAGTGGCTCGCCGAGAACCTGGCGACGGTCTGTCCCCCGGACGGCCCGCTCGCGGCCCGGCACTTCTTCGTGTCGTTCAGCGGGATCGCCGTCACGTACTACGTGTACGCGCCCGCCATCGAGCCGCTGTGGGGCGACGATCCCATGAGCGTCAAGAACCGCCGGCAGCGGCGCGAGCACCTGCACTGGATGGTGGACGTCACGCTCGACCGACTCGAGTCCCTGCCCGTCAGCGAGCGAGCAGGGCGAGCGCCGCCGCGACGAGCAACGCGAAGACGAGGATCTTGAAGCGGTGCTCGTCGACACGGCGGTGGACGGCCTCCCCCACCACGACGCCGAGCGGGATCGCGAGGCCGAGCAGCGCGAGGTCGACGCCGTCGGACGGCTCGTAGCGCCCTTCGGCGGCGAAGCCGATCCCGAGGGCCACGTTCAGCACGGACCAGACGACGGCGAGCGTGCTGCGGAACTCGCTCTTGGTGAGCCCCGAGCGGCCGAGGGCGTAGACCAGGAGCGGTCCGCCGGTGGCGTACACGCCGTGGATGACGCCCGCGCCGAGCATGGCGCCGACGCCGGCGACCGGGGGGATGGGCCGGCTCCGGGCGGTCGGACCGCGGCGCGCGCGGACGAGCCCCCACAGCTCGCGCGCCGCCAGGAAGAGCACCATCAGCACGAAGACGACGCGCAGCCACGCGCTCTCGAGATCGCCGAGCGCGAAGAAGCCGACGGCCATGCCCGCGCCCATCAGCGGCAGCACCCGCGTCAGCAACAGACGCCAGCGGATCGAGCCCGCGTGGCGCACCGCGATGTACCCGGTCTGCAGGAGCGAGACGGGCACGGCCAGCGTCACCACGTCGCGGATCGGGAGCAGGTGCGCCCCGAGCGTGACGCACAGGAGCATGCTCCCGAAGCCGGTGACGGTCTGCACCGCGTAGCTGAGCACCACCACGCCGGCGAACGCGAGGATCACCGGGCTCACGTCCAGGCTCACGAACCGCTCCCTCGCGCCACGCGCCGTCTGTACCCGACGGCTCCCGCCAGTCAAGGCGGCGCGCCGCCCGCGGCTCGTCGAGCCGACGGGACGTGGCGGGCCCGCGCGATCCCCGAAGACGCTCGGCTGGAAGGCGTGGGCAGGGCTCTTGCCGAGCAGGCGCCAGAACGCTTCGCGTCCGCCTCCACTCCGGCGGCCCGCGAAGGCGTATGCTGTGTGGATGGCACAGCGCGCGTCGGACGGGCTGACGAAGCCGGGTGGCGATGTGCCGTCTGAGCTGCGATGACGAGCCGTACCTGTCGGCATGGCCTTGCTCGCGCTTGGTGGCAACGGCCTTGTTTCGGCTCGCTGGCTCGGCTGGCGGTGCTCGCGGGCGTCTTCGCGCTGGCCTTCGTCACCATGTTCCTGATGTGCCAGATCCTCGGTCGTACTGCAGGCACCTACCTCGTTTCTCTGACGGGCGGGATCGCGGCGGTGGCCGTGTCCGTCACCGTCGCGGCCGGCGCGGTGGTTGGGGCGCATCGATGGATGAGCCGGTGCGTTCCCTGGTGGGCCCTACTCGTACCGCTGGCAGGGCTCGTTGCGGTTCCCAATGCAGCCGTCCTCGCCATCGGGCTCAACGGCATCGTGGGCATGCCCATGCACGGCTGCGCCTGGCCAGGCGTCGACGTGGAGGTGTGCGAGGGACGCAATTGGTCCTTGTTCCAGGATCGCCTCGGCTACACTCGCTTGGCCGGATCCATGGATCCGGAGACGTGCCGCGGTTTCACGACGGCGGTCGGTGACGAGCCCGACTCGCCCCTCGTAGACGGGTGGGTGCGCTGTCCCTTCGATCGCCCCGGCGTGTGGGAACGGATCGCCTGCGAAGATGTCGCACTGGCGGACGAGGACGTGTGCTTCGTGTGCCAAGGACGATCGGAGACGGCCGACCGGTACTGGTACGTGCAGGGCTTCAGCGAAGGGTGCTCGAGGGCGACGGTCCTCTACGGCGTCAACGTCGACCCGCGCGACATCGACACCTGCAACGAGTCCCTCTCACCCAGGCCATGCCGCGCTGCGAGGCTGCACCGGCTCCCATGAGCCCTCGCGAGGGAACACGCCGATCTGCCGGCCCCGCCGGCGGGCGCGGCGCTCGTTCACGCGCGCGGGAACATTCCAGCGACCGCGTCGCGCGTGAATCTGCTTGCCCGGCGGGCCGTCGGAGGCATCATCCCGACGCAACCCAGGGAGGGACGCGGATGCGACTCGGAACGCTCGTCTCGACAGTCGTGTGGCTCTTGGCCGTCGCGGCGCCCGGCATGGCGCGCGCCGACAGCGGCCGGCTGAACCTGCACCTCGACGCGGGGTTCGCCGCAGCGGTCGCGGGCGACCTCTTGCCCGAGGCCGGCGACGACGGCCGCGTGCAGCTCCCGCTCGGGGCGACGGGTATCCTCGGCGTCGACTGGCAGCTCGCGCCCCCGTTCGCGCTCGAGCTCCTCGTCGGCGGCGGCTACTTCTTCGAGCCCTTCCCCGACGTGAGCGACGAGGAGAGCGGCACGCCCTACTTCACGGCGGCCGTCGGCCCCCGCTTCCGCTTCATGGACAACCAGGAGGGTTACGCCGACGAGCCGGGCGGCGACATGGCGGGCAACTTCTGGGTGAGCGGCCACCTCGGCTACCACATGTTCGACGGCTCCCAGTTCGGAGTCGACCTCGGCGCGGGCTACGAGTGGTCGGTGCTCGCGCCGCTGTCGGTGGGGCTCTTCCTCCGCGGCGCCCTGCTCATCGGAAACGAGAACGACAACCGCTCGAAGATGGACGCCGTCGTCTACGGCGGCGTCAGCTTCTCGCTCGAGGTCATCGGCGGCGTCGAGGGGCTCGACACCGACGGCGACGGCCTCGCCGACGAGCGCGAGCTCGCCCTGCACATGACCGACCCGAACGACCCGGACACCGACGGGGACGGGTTGAACGACGGCCTCGAGGTGCGGACCGAGACCGACCCGCGCTCGAGCGACACCGACGCCGACGGGCTGACCGACGGCCAGGAGGACGCGAACCTCTCGGGCGGGCTCGACGCCGGCGAGAGCGATCCGCGCGTGGCCGACACCGACCAGGGCGGCGTGCCGGACGGCTGGGAGGTGGAGCACTCGAGGAACGTGCGCGACCCGGCCGACGACGACAGCGACCGGGACGGCGTGCTCGAGCACGTCGACCGGTGCCCGAACACGCCCGAGGGCGAAGAGGTCGACGCGAACGGCTGCATCATCATGCGCGCGCAGATCACGCTCGACGGCATCCAGTTCGGCTTCGACAGCGCCGAGATCCTGCCGGCGAGCGAGCGCACGCTCCAGCGCGGGCTCCAGATCCTGCGCGACAACCCGGACGTGCGCGTCGAGATCGCCGGCCACACGGACAACGTCGGCAACGCCGCCTACAACCGGCGCCTGTCGCGCCAGCGCGCCGATGCCGTCAAGCAGTGGCTGGTCGACCACGGCGTCGAAGCCTCCCGCATGACGACCCGGGGCTACGGCTCCACGCAGCCGGTCGCGAGCAACGACGACGAGCAGGGCCAGGCCCAGAACCGCCGCATCGAGTTCCGCCGCCTCGACGAGTGATCGTCGCTCGTCGCGGGGTGGGCTCGGCCGACCCCGGCGCTGGGGCCTGTGGTCTCCGGACGCACATGGCCGCACCCTCGAATTCGAGCAGCACCAGACGTGGCCCGTCCCTTGCTGTTGGCGCGGTCGGGGCTGCATACTGGGGCCTCGGGGAACGGGATGGAGAGACGGAGGCTGACGGAGGACACCCGCGGGGTGGCGTACGTGGAGTACGTGACCTTGCTCGCGCTTGTCACCGTGATCGGTTCGGCCGCGGTGTACTCCGTGGGGTTGCCGCTCCTGCAGAACTTCCGCTACGCGCAGGCCATCCTCGCCATGCCGATCCCGTAGGGCCGAGAAGGAGTTCGGATGACGAAGCAAAGGACCAAGGCACGGAAGGGACAGGGCCTGCTCCGGGACGAGCGGGGCCTCACCACCGTCGAGTACATCATCATCCTCTGCCTGATCGCGGTCGTCGGTTTCGCCGTCTGGAAGAAGTTCGGCGAGACGGTCAAGACCAAGGTCAACGCTGCGGACTCCACGATCGGCACGCTGCCCGAGTCCAGCGCCCCGTGACGGGAGGGCCCCGGTGTCAGGGGTCCTGATCGCCCACGGCGTCGCGCTCGCGATCACGGCCGTCGCCGCCGTCACCGACTGGCGGAGCGGCCGGATACCGAACTGGCTCACGCTGCCCGTGATCGCCATCGCGCCGCTCGTGCACGGGCTCTTGTCGGGTGTCGAGGGGTTCCTCCTCTCGGCCGGCGGGATCGTCGCGTGCGGGCTCGTGCCCCTGTTGGTGGCGAGGCTCGGCGGGATGGCCGGGGGAGACGTGAAGCTCTTCGCCGCCCTCGGCGCAGTGCTCGGAGTGTTCGTCGGGATCGAGGCGCAGTTCTTCGCGATCGTGGTGGCGGCGATCTTCGCCCTCGGGCGGCTCACCTGGCAGGGCAAGCTCTTCGGCACGCTCGCGAACAGCCTCTTCCTCGGCCTCAACCCCATCCTGCCGAAGAAGTGGCGGCGGGAGATCGCCTCCGAGCTCCTGCACGAGATCCGCCTGGGAGCGGCCATCTTCGTCGGCACGCTGATTGCGATCCTCCTCCGGAACCCTCTCCTCTGGAGCCTCACGTGACCCTCGCACGGGACGATCGCGGAGCGACTTACGTCGAGTTCCTCATCGCGTTCATCCCGGTGTTCATCCTGTTCCTCGGGATGATCCAGGGCGCCCTCCTCTACGGCGCGAACCTGGCCGTGAGCCACGCCGCGACGAGCGCCGCGCGCTCGGCGGTGGTGGTCCTGCCGGACGATCCGCGCCTGTACGACGACGAGCCGGTGAACGTCGTCGACTACTCGGGCACCGGCGGGGCCACGGGCGACGCGATCGCGATGTTCCTCGACGGGATGGGCCTCGCCGGCGGTGCGCCGCCCGCGGCCGGCTCGAGCGGGAGCCAGCGCCTGTCCGCCATCCGGTCGGCGGCGTCGATCCCCCTCCTCAGCGTCTCGCCTTCCTACGAGCAGCTCGTCGGCGACGCAGACGTCTACAAGGCGGTCGGCGGGAGCCCCGGGAGCCGCGCCGCCACGGGCGCCGCGCTCTACAACCGCGCCGCCGTCTCGGTCACCTTCCCGACCCGGCCGGGCGGGCGCACCTTCCGCTCGCGCTTCGGCCCCGACGAGGACGTCACCGTCCGCGTCACCTACATGTTCCACTGCGGCGTGCCGGTCGCGAGCTGGTACATGTGCGACGACTACCTGTCGCTCCGGACCGGCATCCCTCGCGCCGCCCTCGAGGATCTCGCCCGGGTCAGCTCGAGCAGCACCGCGTCCCCGGACGAGATCGCCGGCGCGGTCCGGCGCGTGCGGCAGAGCCGCGAGCGGCTCGGGCGCGCCGACCCCGGGATGGACGAGCTCGCCAACGCCGAGGCGCCCTGGCTCGGCTACCTGACCGCGCTCACCGGCTCGCGCTTCGTGGTGCTCCGCGCCGAGGCCACGATGCGAAACCAGGGCGCCGATTACAGCTACCGCGGCAGCACCGGCGCCGTCGCCTCCGCCCCGTGACCCCGATGGACCAGCGCACCGACACCGAAGAGACCTCCCTCCTGAAGGACGAGCGCGGCGCCATCATGGTGATGGGCGTCTTCATGGCCGTCCTGCTCGTCGGGATGATCTACTACGTGTCGGGCATCGGCGAGACGGTCCTCTACCGCGAGCGGATGCAGGACGCCGCCGACGCGGGCGCGTTCGGCGCGGCGGTGATGCACGCGCGCGGGATGAACATCATCGCGCTCCTCAACATGGTGATGGCGGCCGTGCTCGCGGTGCTGGTCGCGCTCAAGATCATCGAGGCGCTCCTCACCGCGGCGACGCTGATCGCAGCCGGCATCTGCGCCGGCTGCGGCCCGTACTGCGGCTACTGCTGCGACGTGTGCCTGGGGCCCCTCCCCGCCCTCGAGCTCGGACGCGAGTACGTGTCGTCCACGATCGACGCCGTCGAGCCGACCATCCAGAACATCGTCTCGATCTCGCACTCCGTCGCGGTCGGCGTGCGCGAGGGGATGCCCATCGCGGCCCAGGCCAAGGTCGTCGAGTACGGGGTCTACACCTACAACGAGCCGACCCGCGCCGGCTTCATGTATCCGCTCATCGAGTCGCTCCCGGTCGAGGACGACGACTCCGATCTGCTCTGCCGCAAGGCGGGCGAGCAGGCGGCCGTGATCGCGCTCCCGCCGCTCGCGCGCTGGCCGGTGCGCATGTTCGTGAGCCCGGCGACCGGCTGGCTCGCGGGGACGTTCTCGAGCCACTTCTGCGGCGAGGGCCGGGACAAGGCGCAGCGGGTGATCGAGGACGCGGAGCTCGGGGACGAGAATTTCCAGCTTCGCGCCTTCATGATCGGCGAGCCGCCGTTCTCGCGCGCCGAGGAGGGCGTGCGCGTGGCGGCGTGGGGCCAGGAGGACCGCTCCGCCGTCATCGACACGCTCCGCGAGCTCGGGCGGGTGAGCTTCGCGCAGGCCGAGTTCTACTACGCCGACGGCGACGCCGATCGGCGCGAGTGGATGTGGCACATGCAGTGGCGCGCTCGGCTCAGACGCTTCCGCGCGCCCGAGGACCTCGGCGGGATCGGATCGATCTGCGGCGGCGGCAGCGGGTGCGGCGCGCTCGGCGGGCTCAGCGGCGTCAGCGACGTGGTGGTGCACTGATGCGGGGCCTCCGCCGGCTCCTGCGCGACGAAGAGGGCCACGCGACGGCCGAGGCCGTCATCATGCTGCCCTTCTTCATCCTGGTGTGGGGCTGCATCATCTTCGTCAGCCAGGGCTACGAGCGCGCCATCGACGTGGGCGCGAAGACGCGCGAGCACGCCTGGGCCCACGTGATGGACGACTGCGACCGCGCGGTGGGCTCGGGCACCGAGGTGAGCGACGCGACCAACCCGCCGCTCGGCCCCCTCGGCGACCTGTTCGACATGATCGACGAGATCCTCGAGTTCCTCCCGCTCGTCGGCGACATCTGGCCCGGCTTCGTGAACGAGGAGCGCCAGTTCGTGCGCCGCTCCTCGGTCGACAAGCCCACCGTCCTCGGCGGCGGCAGCCAGCGCGTGGGGCACACGATCATCCTCATGTGCAACGAGGAGGGGAGCGACGCGACGCTCGACGAGCTGGCAGGCCACGCCTGGGAGGTCATCGACCTATGAAGCGCCCCGAGACCATCCGGCTCGGGGTGTGGTGGCGGGTCAAGCGCTGCGCCCCCAAGGTCCTCCGGCTCTCGGCTTTCCTCGTGTGCGTGTACGCAGGCGTGCTCCTCGTCGTCGGGCACCACGCGCGCGCGCAGGTGGGCGAGGTGCTCTTCGGCATGGGCGAGGAGATGCTCCGCTACGAGGGCGCCCACCGCATCGACGCGCCGCGCACGCTCGTCCTGAACGGCCAGCCCATCCGGCTCGCGTCGGCCGTCACCCGCCACGACCTCGACCGCGTCCTCGACTGGTACGAGGCGCGCTGCACCGAGCACGACGGCGAGCTCGGCGAGCAGATCCGGGAGATCGTCGAGGGCAACCCGGAGATCGACGACGTGGACTCGTCCCTGTTCGACGCCACGCTCCGCGAGCAGGACGGCGGCCGGGGCTTCGTCGCCTGCCTCGACACCGGCACCGAGCGGCTCGACGTGGAGTCGCTCGCCGAGCGCTTCGAGAAGTTCCGGCGCTCGCTCGACGTCTCGGAGCTCGGCGACCTGCGCTACATCTACGGGGAAGAGAACGAGGACGGCACCTTCTTCGTGGCGTTCTGGACCGAGGGGTCGTTCCGAATCGCGGAGATGTTCCCTGCCCAGGGCGACGCGCCCGGGCGCGACCCCGACGGCGTCCCTCGCCCGCCCGACGGCCGCCGCATCCTGAGCGCGTGGGAAGACGGCCAGCCCCAGAGCGTCACGATGTACGGCGAGTCCCGAAAGGGCCCCGACGATCTCGAGCGGTGGTACCGCGAGCGCATGGACGGCTGGCACCTGCTCGAGCTCGGCGACGAGATGCTCGCGCGCACGGGCCAGGAGCGCGTGCCGGGCTTCCTGGTCTACGAGCGCGAAGACGAGATGGTGATGCTGAAGTTCGACCGCGACGACGCCGGCAACGGAGTGACCACGGTCCTGGTGTCGCGGTGACGCGCCGTGCGCTCGCGCTCTGTCTGATCCTCGCCGGCTGCGACGGCGGCGGCGCCGAGGTCCCGCCTCAGGCCGTGGCGCCTCCGCCCTCGCGCGGCCCCGACCTCGGCGCCCAGCGAGCGCGCGCCGACGAGAGCGTGCCCGGGCGCGGGCGCGTCGTCCCGAGCGACGACCGGAGCACGCGCCCGCCGTGGGTGCAGGGCGGCGGGGGCGGAGGCGGCGGCCGCTTCCCCGAGCGCCGCGGGCGCGAGGTGATGAGCCAGGAGGAGGCGCAGGCGGCGTCCCGCGCGCTCGTCGAGGCGAACCTCGAGGGCGACTCGCCCTGCCAGGAGGCCTACGACGCGCTCGCGCGCTTCTCCGAGGACTTCCAGGAGAAGGCGCCGTGGGTGCCGCGCCGCCGCCCCGACCGCGGCCGCTTCCTCGAGAGCTGCCTCGCGCTGCCGAGACCGCTCCAACAGTGCCTGGTGCCGGGCTACCATCGATCGCACGAACAGGAGTGCGAGCGCGTGCGCACCGAGTGGCCCTCGCTCACCGGCGCACGCGCCGCGCCCACACCGGACCAAGGAGAAGAGGGATAGTGCGAATCGCGATCGCGTTGTGCACC
>JBDIVX010000031.1:0-60436 GCA_039794305.1 Candidatus Neutrinellum sp. | reverse complement strand
GAAGAGCGGCAGCGCCGCCGTGAGGGGGATCGCACCGCGGAGGCACGCCGCACGGAAGTGACCGGCGGCGATCGCGAGCGGGCGCATCCCGCTCACGACGACGAGCTCGAGGGTGTGCTCCTCCCGCTCACGCACCACACCGAGCACGCCGACCGAGACCCCGAGGACCGCGGCGATCAGGACGGATACCGAGAGCAGCGCGCCGTCGAGCTCGCGCGCGAAGCGCGCCGCGACCTCCCGGGCCACCGCGCAGACCGCCGCGACGGACAGGATCGCCGCGAGGAACCGCCGACTGCGGAGCATCGCGCGTAGCTCACGCACGACGATGGGGTTGTCTGCCCGACGCACCACGGTTCGACAACGCCGTTCGGGACTCGGTTCCGCGGATGGCAAGGACCGGCACAGCTCGCGCCATCCGGGCACGGCGCGGGTCGGACGTGCCGCCCGTTTCTTCCTTCCCGTGGCGTGGCGCGCTTGTTGCTCACGCGACGTTCGTGATCCGCTCGCCGGTTGGCTTGGCCCTCGCCGTCGCCATGGGCACGTCAGGCCTGTCGGGCTGCTACCTGTTCCACGAGCGCGAGGCGCCCGCGGCCGTGGAGCGCAGCGATGCGGGCGGCGGCCGGCCGGACGCAGGGCGGCCCGACGGAGGCGCGCGCGTCGACGCCGGCTCGTCCGTGCCTCCCCGCTGCACGCTCTCGCTCGTGCGCGAGCAGCTCGTCGCGTCCGAGCCCGGCGCCCCGGTCACCGCGCCCGACCTCTTCTGGACCGGGGAGCGCATCGGCGTCCTCGTCTTCGCGAGCCACCCCGTCGCGCACCCGGTCGTGAGCCTGACCCACGTCGATCCGGGGCTCGACGACGTGGCGGCGCTGCGGCGGGTGGGCGAGGAGGCGCACGGCTGGGGCGAGGCCGCGTGGACGGGCGACGCCGTCGGCGTGTGCTGGAACGGCGATCCCGGCGGAGTCGGCATGCTGCGCTTCCGCGAGGTCCCGGGCCTCGACGGCCCGCTCGGCCCGCGCACCGACTTCGAGCCCGGCGACGGCCCCTGCCTCGACCTCGTCTTCGCGCACGGCCGCTACGCGATGACCTGGCGCGTCCAGCACAGCGAGGGCGACGACGTGATCGTGCGGACCGCGTTCCAGCTCTTCGAGCGCGACGGGTCGCCCGTCGGCGAGCGGCACCTGCTCGCCGAGGCGCCCTACCCGGGGAGGAACGGCGTCGTCGTCGCGCACCCGGACGGCTTCGTGTACGTGGTCGCAACCGACGATCTCGTCCGCGTCGTGCGGGTCGACTCCCGTGGGCGCGTCGCGCAAGAGACCGCCCTGCCCGCGCCCGGCGCGGTGTTCGCGCACGCCGACCTGCGCGACGGCAGGCTCGGCGTCCTGTCGCTCCGCGGCCCGGTCGACACGCGGGCGCTCGTCTTCACGCTCCTCGACGAGGCCCTCCGGCCCGTGGCCGAGCGCGTCCTCGAAGACGGCGCGCCCACCGCGTCGAACGCGCGCGTGCTCGCGCGCCCGGAGGGATGGGTGCTCGTCTGGGGCCAGGGCTCGCGGCCCACCTTCCGCACGATGGTGCTCTCCCTCGATCCCGACGGCGTCCCCCTCGCGCCCCGGCGCCTGCTCTTCGACGGCGACAGCTCCTCCTACGGCGCCACGTCGTCCGTCTCGGTCGGCGACTCGGTCTACGTGGGCATCTCGCACCCGGACGCGTCCGACCCGACCGGACGTGAGAGCGTGTACGTCCAGCGCTGGGTTTGCGACGAGCCAGCGGACGATCCGTGCCGCCCCGACGACGTTGGGTCCGCGGGGGACTGCGACGTCGGCCGGCTCTGGGGTTGGCGCTGGACCGGGAGCGGCTGCGAGCCCGTCGTCGGCTGCCCGGGCGATTGCCTCGGCCCCGACTGCCCGCGGCTCGCCGCGACCCGGTTCGCCTGCGAGTCGGACCGGCGCGAGTGCATGCCGCGGACCTGCCCCGCGGCCGCCGCCGTGGCCGACACGGCCTGCGGCCCCGTCGAGGCCGCCTCGAACGCGAGCTCGACCCTCACGCTCGCAGCCCGGGTCGAGAGCTGCCCGTGCGTCCCGACGCCGACGTGCCGCGCCGGCGTGAGCGGACCCCGCGAGCTGACCCTCGAGCTCGTCTCCTGCGAGGACGGCCCCCCCGAGTGCGACTGCGCCCCCGGTCCGGCGCGCCGCGCCGAGATCCAGTGCCTCCTGCCGCCGATGCAGGCCGGCACCTGGACCCTCTCGGTGCCCGGGGGGGTGCCCTTCGAGCTGACCGTCCGCCCGCCGTGGGAGCCGCCGAGCGACGAGAGCCTGTGCCGCGGGCTGTGAGGGGAAGGAACCGACAGCCGCGGTCGTACCCCGAACGGCGCCCGAACCCCCCCTGGCGCCTCGGAGGTCCCATGCGTCGCTCGATCCCCTGGTCGCTCGTCCTGCTTCTCGTCGGTGCCTGCGGAGGCGACGACCGCCGCGGCGGAGGTGATGGGGCCGCGTGCGGAGACGGCAACGTCGACACGGGAGAGCAGTGCGACGACGGGAACCGCGCCGACGGGGACGGCTGCTCGGCCCTGTGCGCGAACGAGGTCGACCCGGCGTGCGGCGACGGGGTGCTCCAGGCCGGAGAGGAGTGCGACGACGGCAACACGGCCGACGGCGACGGCTGCTCGGCCGCGTGCGTGAGCGAGGGCTCCGAGGGATGCGGCGACGGCGTCGTCTCGGAGACCGAGGAGTGCGACGACGGCAACACCATCGCGGGCGACGGCTGCTCGCCCACCTGCACCGAGGAGATGCCCGCGTGCGGCGACGGCAACCGCGATGAGGGCGAGGAGTGCGACGACGGCAACACCACCGCGGGCGACGGCTGCTCGGCGGCTTGTACGGTCGAGGTGCTCGAGAGCTGCGGCGACGGCGAGGTCCAGGACGGCGAGGAGTGTGACGACGGCGAGTCGAACAGCGACACCGAGCCCGACGCCTGCCGGACGACGTGCGCGGCTGCGTCCTGCGGCGACGGCGTCATGGACACCGGCGAGGAGTGCGACGAGGGCACGGCCAATAGCGACACCACGCCGAACACCTGCCGGACGACGTGCGTCCCGGCGAGCTGCGGCGACGGCGTGGTAGACGAGGGCGAGGAGTGCGACGACGCGAACGACGACGACACCGACGCCTGCCTGAGCACCTGCGTGGCGGCGAGCTGCGGCGACGGCGTCGTGCAGGCGGGCGTCGAGGAGTGCGACGACGGGGCGGACAACAGTGACACCGCCGCGGACGCGTGCCGGACGAGCTGCGAGGTGCCGGTCTGCGGCGACGCGGTGACCGACACCGGCGAGGGCTGCGACGACGGCAACGCCTTCGACGACGACGCCTGCCTGAGCACGTGCGTGGCGGCGAGCTGCGGCGACGGCGTCGTGCACACGGGCATCGAGGCGTGCGACGACGGGGTGGACAACAGCGACACCGTGGCGGACGCGTGCCGGACGAGCTGCGAGGTGCCGGTCTGCGGCGACGGGGTCGTCGACACCGGCGAGGGATGCGACGACGGCGACGCGGACGACACCGACGAGTGCCGCAACACCTGCGCATCCGCGAGCTGCGGTGACGGGGTCGTGCAGGCGGGCGTCGAAGAGTGCGACGACGGCGTCGACAACAGCGACACGGTCCCCGACGCCTGCCGGACCTCGTGCGTGCTGCCGGCCTGCGGCGACGCGGTGACGGATGCGGGCGAGGATTGCGACGATGGCAACATCTCGAACACCGACGCCTGCCTACGCACGTGCGTCGCGGCGAGCTGCGGCGACGGCCATGTGCGGGCGGGCGTCGAGGAGTGCGACGACGGCGTGGACAACAGCGATACTGCCGCTGACGCGTGCCGGACGAGCTGCGAGCTGCCGACCTGCGGCGACGGAGCGGTCGACACGGGCGAGGACTGCGACGACGGCGACGCGACGAGCGGCGACGGATGCGACGTGAACTGCACGCCGTCGGGGTGCGGGAACGGCATCGTCGCGGGCGTCGAGACCTGCGACGACGGCAACTTCGTCTCCGGCGACGGCTGCGACTCCGTCTGCCGCCTCGAGTTCTGCGGCGACGGCCTCCTGAACAACGGCGGTACCGAGCAGTGCGACGACGGCAACACGGCCGAGGGCGACTGCTGCAGCCACGCGTGCCGGATCGAGGGCGGCTGCGAGCTCGAGGTCAACAACTCGCGGCCGACGGCCAACGACATCGAGGCCTTCGGGTGGCGGGTCCGCGGCTTCATCGATCCGGACGGCGACGTCGACTACTACGTCTTCACGGTCCCGGCGGGCGGGCCGGTGGACTTCCGCGCCGAGACCCTCGACGGCCCCATGGGCACGACCTGCGCGTCCTGGGACGTCGACACAGTAGTCGAGCTCCGCGACTCGACGGGGGCGGTCCTCGCCTCCGACACCGACGGCGGCGAGGGCTACTGCTCGCTCGTCACCTACAGCGGCCTCGGGCCCGGCACCTACTACGTCGTCGTGCGCGCCTACAGCTACGCGACCCCGCCGACGTTCGACTACACCCTGCAGGTCGACGTCGGGCCCATCGTGTGCGGCGACGCACACAAGTCGGCCACCGAGACCTGCGACGGCGCCGACGTCGGCGGCGAGACGTGCGTGACGCAGGGTTTCGCGAGCGGCACGCTCGGCTGCTCCTCGGACTGCATGTCCTTCGACACGTCGGCGTGTCTGCCCCCCATCTGCGGCAACGGCGCGAAGGAGGGCACCGAGGAGTGCGACGACGGCAACACCACGCCCGGCGACGGCTGCAGCGGCACTTGCGTCGTCGAGGCCGTGAGCGAGGTGGAGCCGAACGACGACGGGACCCCCAGCACGGGCGGCGGAACCCGCGAGGGCAACGACTTCAGCGCGGCGGCGGCGAACGGCCCCTACAGCGCCGACGTCATCCTCCGCGCCTCGTTCGGCGTGTCGGGCGACGAGGACGTGTTCGCGCTCACGAACACGGCCGGGTCGCCCCGGACCGTGCACCTCGAGACCTTCGCGGGCAACGACTACGGCAACTGCACGGCCGGCTTCGACACGGTGATCAACATCCGCGACGCGGCCGGCACGCTGCTCGATCAGGACGACGACGACGGCATCAGCCTCTGCTCGTCCATCGACTACACCCTGGCAGCGGGCGAGACGGTCTACGTCCACCTGCTCGACTACGGCGACAGCAGCACGTTCGCGTACTTCCTCGACGTGGATTGGGTCTGACCGACCGCTCCGGGCGACCGCTCGGCTCGCGCGTGCGACCGTTCGCCGGCCCGTCGGGCGACATCGGCGGCGGCCGCCCGTAGAACGGAGCATGCGATCGCCCACCGTCCGGTTCTGTGCGTGCTTCCTCCCCCACGTCCTCGTCGCGCCCGTCCTGTTCTTCGTGGGCGTGACCTTCCTGCACGAGACGGCGCACGCCTCGGCCGCCCTCGCGGTCGGCGGGCGCGTCCACGAGATGGTGTTCCTGCCGGGCGGCGACGCCCTCGGGCACGTGCGCTGGGATCCACCGCCCGGCGCGGGCTGGATCGAGCACACGCTCGTGAGCCTCGCGCCCTACCTGATGTGGTCGGCCTTCGCCGCCGCGGTCATCGCCTTCGCCGCCCTGCCGAACCGCCTGCACTGGCTCGCCGCCTCGACCCTGTTCGTGTGGGGCTACGTCGTCCCGCTCGGTGACATCGCGGCGAACCTCTTCGCGGGATCGGGCGACTTGCACGTGCCCGGGCCCGACGGGCTCGCCGTCCAGGCCGCCGGAGGCGCCCTCCTGCTCGCAGGGGCCGTGATCGGCTACCCGGTCCAGCGCCGGCTCTTCGGCGAGCACGCGGTCGGGATCGGCGGCTACCTCGCCTCCGCCGTCGTGCTCGGGCCTGCGTTCGCCGCCGCGGCGCTCGCGGGGCTCGTGCTTCTCTGAACCGTCAGCCGGCGACGAGGAACCGGACGGCGCAGTGCCCGTCGTCGGCGCAGTAGGCCTCGACCGCGTCGGTCGGGTAGACGGGCTCGCACCCTGCGCACGGCGTCTCGTCGCAGACGAGCGCCTGGTAGTCGCCCTCGGCGTCGGCGCGGATGGCGATCAGCGAGTAAGGCGAGGTGTCGCCGCCGCAGGCGCAGCAGCCCGTCACGCGCAGGCGGCACTCCGCGTCGCTCGTGCACGCCGAGAGATCCATCGTGCGCACGTCGAAGCCCTGGCACAGGCCGCTGTCGCACGTCGCGCCGAGGTCGGGGTTCGGCATCGTCGCGCACCCGGGGCAGGGCGGCGGCTCGCCTGGGCACACCGACTCGCGGTGCGCCTCGTGGTGGGCCGGGTTGATCGCATCGAAGTCCGACAGCTCCGGCCTTCCGCAGGTGCCGCAGCAGGTGTTGGACGCGAGGACGCAGTCGCCGTTGTCCTCGCAGGCGAGCCAGGGGGCCGCGCACCTCGCGGCCGGGTCGGGCGCGCACTCGCCCTCGAAGGAGTAGCCGTCGGGGCAGTGGGCCGAGCACGTCGTGAAGTCGATCTCCGCGAGCATCCGGTCCGTGCAGCACGGGCCGCCCACGCAGTAGCCCGGATCGATGGCGCCACAGGTCGTGCAGCCGGGCGCGGGCGCGCACCGGTCGACGAAGCGAAGCCCCGCCGGGCAGATGGGATTGCAGCGCTCGTCCCAGGTGGCCGGCCGCGCGTTCATGCAGCAGTCGTCCATGCAGCTCCCGGAGGCGGGCGGACAGCTCCCTCCGTCGCCCCCCGAGCCTCCATCCCCTGCGCTGTGCGACGAGCTGCAGCCCAGGAGGACGACGAGCGCGATGTGTCGGATCGTGCCAGCGTTCTTCACGGACCGAGTATGCAGCAATTGGCGTGCCGTGGTCAGTGCCGTGACCGCACTATTGCCCGAAGGAGAGCCGTCCGAACCGGGACGCGCGGTGGAAGTTGCCCTCGCCGAGGATCGGGGACCAGGCCATCGCGTCGCGCTGCCCGTCGCGGAACGTGTACAGGTTCGCGCGCCACACGTCGCCGGGCTGCGGGGGGACCGTGGCCCGTGCGCCCTCGAGCGTGGCCCACGGGAGCGCCACCTCGATCGTGTAGGCGCCCGCGTCCGAGTCGACGCGCACCGCGCGCTCGATCTCGCTCCGCCAGCCTTGGTGGCCGAAGCGCCGCCCGCCGGGGCCGTCGGTGATCGGGCGGTTGTAGTCGTCGAACCGCGTGTCCCAGACCGCGCCCGCGACGTCGACCTGCACCTCGTAGTAGCCGCGGTTGTCGCCCGGGTCGCCGGGCTGGAGCATGAGCTCCACGCCCGACGCGCGCTCCCAGACGTGCGGGTCCTCGTCGCCGGGTCCGAAGGGCGAGTCGGGATCGGCGTCGTGGACCACCAGGGCGACGTAGAGCGCGCGCTCGTCCCACGCGACCTGGGCCCTCGCGTTGACGCCCGACCCCGGGTCCGGCCTGCCGTCGCCCGGCGCGACGAACGCGCCCGTCGAGCCGGCTTGCTGCCAGGCGGGCTCGTCGATCACGCCTTCCACCTCGATCGCGCCGGGCTCGACGCCCCCGACGACCACCTCCGGGATGGCGCCATCGCTCCGGTCGGCGGCCGGCAGGGAAGGGCGCGACTCGCACGTGCAGGCGGCGAGCATCACAAAGAGCAGCCGGGGTCCCATCGGCCCACGGTCTAGCACGGCCGCGCGCCGATCACGGCGAGATGCTACATAGGTGGACCATGACGGTGTCGCTCTGGCAGGACCGCTCCGGCGAGGCGGAGCACGAGACCGACTTCCTCGTCGTGGGCGCGGGGATCAGCGGCGCGAGCGTGGCCTATTGGCTCGCCGAGAGCGGGCAGCGCGTCGCGGTCGTCGACTCGGGGGACGCCGGCAGCGGCGCGAGCGGCAAGAGCGGGGGCATGCTGCTCCTCGGCACCGCCGATCCCTACAGCCGCGTCGTCGATCTCTTCGGCCGCGAGCGTGCGCGAGACGTCTGGGCCTTCACGCGGGACAACCGCGCCCTCCTCACCGAGCGCGTCCTCGGAGAGGGCGAGCACGACGCGGCGCTCCGGATCGTGCGCGGCGGAACCGTGAGCGCCGCCGTCTCGGAGCACGAGCGGAGCGAGCTCGAGCGCTCGGGCGAGCTGCTCCGGGAGGACGGCTTCCCGCACGAGCTGCTCGACGGCGACGCCATGCACGCCGCGCTCGGATCGCGCGCGCTCCTCGCCGGGCTTCGCGACCCCGCCGGGCTGACCATCGATCCGCTCCGGCTCACCGAGCGCGTGCTCGGGCTCGCCGAGGCGCGGGGCGCCGCGCGCTTCCCGCACCACGCCGTGTTCCGGCTCGAGGACGGGGAGGACGGCGTCGTCGCGCTCACCACGCGCGCCCGCTTCCGCGCGCAGATGGTCCTCTTGTGCACGAACGCCTACAGCCCGCTCGTGCACCCGCACTTCGCCGGCCGCGTCTACCCCGCGCGCGGGCAGATGCTCGCGACCGAGCCGCTCCCGCGCCGCATCACGCCGTGGGGCGTGTACGCCGACTTCGGCTACGAGTACTTCTGGCAGCTCTCGACGGGCGAGCTCGTCGCCGGCGGCTGGCGGCAGCACGCCGAAGACGCCGAGAAGGGCTACAGCGACGAGACCACGACGACGGTCCAGGACGGCGTATGGAGCTTCTTGCTCGGGATCTTCCCGGAGCTCGCCCGCGCCCGCGTGACGCACCGCTGGGGCGGCGTGATGGGCTTCTCGGGCGACGGGCTTCCGTTCATCGGCGAGCTCCCTGGCCGGCCGCGCATCAAGTACCTCGCCGGTCACACGGGCCACGGGCTCGGCTTCTCCTTCCTCGCGGCGCGCGCGCTCGCGCGGCTCGCGCTCGAGGGCGAGCAGGTCGGCTGGCTCTCCGCAGGCCGCGCGACGTTGCGCGCCGGTTGAGCGGGCCCGGCTCTTGCTTGGCGAGGCAGGCGTGCCGAGCCCGGCCCTACTCGCGCGCCTGCGCGAGCTGATCGAGTCGAACGACCGGAGGAGCCACCGGTTGGCCGCGGGGCTCTTGCCGTTGCGGCGGGCGCTCCGGGGCGGTGCCGAGGTCGTGCGGGACGCCCTGCCCGGCGCGATCGCGACGCTCGATGATCACTTCGGCTACGAGGAGCAGAGCGGCCTCTACCGCTGGGTCCCGCGCGAGATCCCCGCGGTCGCGCCCGTGCTCTCCGGGCTCCGGGCGCAGCACCCCGGGCTGCTCGCGGGGCTCTGCGAGGGGCTCGACGCTCACCCCGACGTGCCCGGCCGCGTGCGCGCGGCCCTCGACCGGCTGCAGACCCACGAGGCCGGCGAGTGGCTCGCCCTACAGGCGGCGGAGGCCGAGGCGATGCGGAGGGGCTGACCCTCGCAAAGTCTGCGCACGGCCGTGCAGCGCGTGCGCCGATCGCGATCGGGTGCGGGGTGCTCTACGCTGTGCGGGTGACGCGGCGGCTCTCGTTGCTCGTGTGCGTGCTCGCAGGCTGCGGAGCCGGCGCGCCGGCTTCGGGCTCGGCTTCGGGGTCGCAGGCTCACGGGCCGGGGCAGGACCAGGGGCACGGATTGCGAGCCCCGGCCGAAGAGTGTCCGGCGTCGTTCGACGACGCCGAGAACATGCGCTGCGGTGTCGGCGAGGACCGGCCGACCGGGACGTGCAGCTACCCGGAGGGCGAGTGCACGTGTGGGCTCCGGCCGGAGTGCAGCGGCGCCGAGGAGCCGCCGCCGGATCCGTCGGTCCCCCAGGTGTGGGTCTGGGTCTGCCGCCGCACGCCGCCCGAGGTCCGCCCGGACGGCTGCCCCGGCGTGATGCCGACCGCGGGCACCGCGTGCGACGAGGTCGGCAAGCGCTGCTGGTACGGCGAGTGCTGCGTCGAGCCCGTCGACTGCACGGCCGCCGGCTGGAGCGAGCCGGGCATGACCGAGTGCCCGCCGTGAGGCTCCACGATAGCGCGCGCGTCGTGGGTGTGCCCTGGAGGCACGCTTGGAGCCGGCATGTGCGAGTGCCCCGGTTCGGACGCGGGATCGCCGGACGGCGGAGGCTGAGGGACGGGCCCGGCGCCGTCACCCCGCCGCCTCGGCGATCGCCGCCGTGACCTCTTCCGGCGCCTCCTCCTGGGGGAAGTGGCCGACCGGCAGCGTCACGACGCGCGCCGACGGCAGCGTCTCGCGCCAGCGCGTGAGGTATGGGTCGCCGAAGGCCGGGTCGCGCGTGCCCCACACGATCGTCGTCGGGATCGACCGCAGCGTCTCGCGCCGCTCCCACAGGCGCGCGTAGTACGGATCCGATCCGGCGAGCTCGCAGCCGAGGACCCAGGGGGCGACGCGCTCGCGGCGGGTGGCGAAGGGGGCGACGTAGTGCCGGTGCACGTCGCGCCCGAGCTTCGTTCGGTCGGCGAAGCTCAGCGGGACGAGCCAGCGCGGCGAGGCGTTGAGCCGGGTGTAGAGGAAGCGGCCGACCGGCGACGCCACGAAGCGCGAGAGGCGGCGCACCTTTGGATCGTCCCCGTGCGGCCACATCCAGGTGTTCATCACCACGACGCCCGCGACTCGCTCCGGCTCCTCGAGCGCGAGCGGCAGGCCGATGGGGCCGCCGAAGTCGTGCACGACGAGCGTGACGTCGCGCAGATCGAGCGCGTGCACCAGCGCCCGCAGGCGCCTCGCGTGGTCCTCCGGGTGGTAGTCGGCATCGGCGGGCTTGTCCGACAACCCGAACCCGAGGTGGTCGGGGGCGACGCAGCGGTGCCGGTCCGACAGGGCCTTGATGGCGTAGCGCCACTCGAAGGACCAGGACGGCGTCCCGTGCACGAAGAGGATCGGGCGGCCCCGGCCCTCGTCGACGTAGTGCACCCGGTGACCCTCCGCGTCGTGCCAGCGCGACGCGAAGGGGTAGAGCGAGCGGTCGAGCCAGGTCCGCGCCGCGAGCTCGGGACCCGTCGGCCGGGCGGCGAGCGTGTCGGTGGTCATCAGCGAGACTCTGGGGGCGCGCCGGCGCGACGGCGAGCCCCCGGGCCTCACTCCGCCCGGTACGGCGGGTAATGCGGCCGCCAGAAGTGGCTGCGGACGTAGCTCTCGATGTCCTCGCCGGGGATCGGCGTGCCGACGCCCTCGTCGATGGCGCACTGGATGACGCGCGTCGCGACCTCGATGCTCACCTGGCGGAGCTCGGTCACCGGCGGGTAGATGCGGCCCTCCGGCAGGTGGTGGGCGGCGATGTAGTCGGCGAGCGCGTAGGCCGCCTCGAGGACCATTGCGTCCGTGATGCGCGTGGCCCGCGCGAGGATGGCGCCCATACCCAGGCCGGGGAAGATGAAGGCGTTGTTGCCCTGTCCAATGGGGTGCTCCTCGCCGCCGTGCGAGACGCACGGGAACGGGCTCCCCGTGGCCACCAGGGCCTTGCCGCCGGTCCACGCGAACAGGTCGTCCGGACAGGCCTCGCACGAGCTCGTCGGGTTGCTGAGCGGGAAGACGATTGGGCGGTCGGTGTTCGCCGCGGCCGCCCGCACGACCGGCTCGTCGAAGGCTCCCGGCCGCCCGCTCAACCCGAGCAGCACGGTCGCGCCGCTCTCTCGCACGGACTCGAGCAAGCACGGGGCGTCACCCTCGAACCGCCATCGCTCGACGCGCGCGCGGGGCTGCGTGTAGGCCCGCTTGTAGTCCTCCATGCCGCCGCGGTCTTCGAGGAGCAAGCCCTTGCTGTCGAGCACCAGCACGCGCGCGCGCGCCTCCTCGTCGGTGAGCCCCTCGCGCTTCATGCCCTCGCGGATCGCCCAGGCGACGCCGACGCCGCCGGCGCCGGCGCCGTGGATCACCACGGTCTGGTCGCGCAGGCGCTCGCGCTTCGCTTTGCAGGCGCTGACCACGCCCGCGAGCGCCACCGCGCCCGTGCCCTGGATGTCGTCGTTGAAGCTCGGGAGCTTGTCGCGGTAGCGCTCGAGCACCGTGAAGGCCGTGTCCTTCGAGAGATCCTCCCACTGGACGATCGCGTGAGGGTAGCGGCGGCTCACGGCGTCGACGAAGCGATCGACGAAGGCGAGGTAATCCTCGCCGCGCAGGCGCTTCTGACGGACGCCGAGGTAGAGCTCGTCCTCGACGAGGTCCTGCCGGTCGGTGCCGACGTCGAGGCTCACGGGCATGGTGTGGAAGGGGCTCACGCCGCCGCCCACCGTGTAGAGGGCGAGCTTGCCGATCGGGATGGCGAGCCCGCCGTAGCCCTGGTCGCCGATGCCGAGGATCGCGCTCGAGTCCGTCGCGACGATCATGCGCACGTCCTCGAGCGGGTAGTTGCCGAGGACCTCGTAGGCGCGGTCGATGTTCCCCGGGCTCAGCGTGACCCCTCGTGGGTTCTGGTAGATGGCGTTGAACCTCTGGACGGCCTCGCCCACCGTGGGCGTGTAGACGATCGGCAGCATCTCCTCGAGGTGCTCTTCGAGCAGCTCGTAGAACAGGATCTCCTGGCGCTCCTGCAGGCTCCGGAGGTACTGGTAGCGACCGATGTTGCTCGTCATCTCCGAGTAGCCGGCGTAGGCGCGCTCTGCCTGCTGCTCGAGCGTCTTCACCGCTGGCGGGAGCAGGCCGTCGAGGCAGAGCGCCTCCCGCTCCTCCTGCGTGAACGCGGTCCCCTTGTTGGCGAGCACGAGGCGCAGGATGGCGATGCCCCGCACGCTGACGCCCATGTACTCGGTGCCGTCCTGGTCCCTGCGGATGTCGAACCAGGGGCTCGTTCGGTGGTGGCCGATGGGGCGGACCGTGGTGGTCTCTCGCTCGAGTTCTTGGAAGCGGCCGCGCGCGGGGCGGGTCACGTCAACCTCTCCAGGATCTGTGCGGTCATCTCTTCGGTGCCCAGGGGGCCGCCGAGGTCGCGCGTCCGGCAGTCGTCGGTGATCGCCAGCCCGCACGCGTGCTCGACCGCGGCCGCCTCGCGCTCGAGGCCGAGCGAGTGACGCAGCAGCATGGCGGCGCTCAGGATCGTGCCGACCGGGTTCGCGACGCCCTGGCCCGCGATGTCCGGGGCCGAGCCGTGGATCGGCTCGTAGACGCCGCGCTTGCCCTGGCCGAGCGAGGCGCTCGGGAGCACGCCGAGCGAGCCGCCGAGGACGGCCGCCTCGTCGGTGAGGATGTCGCCGAACATGTTCTCGGTGACGACGACGTCGAACTCCCTCGCGTGCGTCACCAGGCGCATGGCGCAGCTGTCGACGAGCTGGTGCTCCAACTTCACGTCGGGGTAGTCCCGCGCCACCTCGGTGGCCACTTTGCGCCACAGGCGAGACGACTCGAGCACGTTCGCCTTGTCGACGCTCGTCACCTTCTTCTCGCGTCCGCGTGCGATCTCGCAGGCGAGGCGGACCACGCGTCGGATCTCCGTGTCGGTGTACTCGAGCGTGTCGACGGCGCGCTCGACGTCGCCGCGCCGCTCACGCAGCCGAGGCTCGCCGAAGTAGAGGCCGCCGGTGAGCTCGCGGACGACGATCATGTCGACGCCCTCGATGCGCTCGGGCTTGAGCGGGCTCCACGCTGCGAGCGCCGGATGGACGCGCACCGGGCGCAGGTTGGCGAAGAGGCCGAGGTTCTTCCGAAGCTGGAGGAGACCCTGCTCCGGGCGCACCTTCGCGTTCGGATCGTCCCACCGCGGCCCACCGACCGCGCCGAGCAGGATCGCGTCGGCTTCCTTGCAGGCGGCGAGCGTCGAGGCGGGGAGCGCTTCGCCCGTGGCGTCGATGGCGGCGCCGCCGATGAGGTGCTCCTCGAACCCGAAGTCGTGGCGGCCGTGCGAGGCGAGCGCCTCGAGGACCCTTCGGGCGGAGGCGACGATCTCGGGGCCGATCCCGTCGCCGGGGAGCAAGACGATGCGTGCGCTGGTCATGACGCGGCGGCCTTCGGTTGGCGGTACGTCTCTTCGTCCGACGCGGACTTGCATTGGGGCGTGTCCCCAATGCAAGTGAGGGCGTACTCGATGGAGTCGAGGAGGGCGCGGCAGCTCGCCTCGATGATGTTGCCGCTGGCGCCGACGGTGGACCACTCGCGGTCGCCGTCGGTGCTGTCGATGAGGACGCGCGTGGTCGCGCTCGTGCCGTGGCGGCCGTCGAGGATGCGGACCTTGTAGTCCTTGAGGTGCACCGCGCGGACGGCGGGGAAGGAGGGGGCGAGGGCCTTGCGGAGCGCAGCGTCGAGCGCCTGCACGGGGCCGTTGCCTTCGGCCGCGGTGTGGACGGCCACGTCGCCGATCATCACCTTGACGGTGGCCTCGGCGTAGGCCGGGTCGTCCTCCTTCGAACCGACCAGGACCTTGTAGTCGACCAGGCGGAAGGGCGGGACGTAGTCCTCGTCCCGGCGCCGCAGCACGAGCGCGACCGAGGCCTCGGCCGCCTCGAAGCTGTAGCCGAGGGCTTCGGCCCGCTTGATGTGCTCGACCACGTCGACCGCGGTCTCGTGCGCGACGGGCAGGCCCATCTCCTCGGCCTTGCTCAGCACGTTCCCGCGCCCGCCCAGCTCGCTCACCACGACGCGCATGACGTTGCCGACGCGCTCCGGATCCACGTGCTGGTAGCTCCGCGGGTTCCGGCGCATGGCCGCCACGTGCACGCCGCCCTTGTGCGCGAAGGCGCTCCGGCCGACGTAGGGCATGTGCTCGTTCGGCGAGACGTTCGCGACCTCGGCGACGTAGTGGCTGAGCTCGCAGAAGTGCGCGAGGTTACCCTCGGGCAGGCACGAGCGCCCCATCTTGATCTCGATGTCCGGCACCACGGCGCAGAGGTTCGCGTTCCCGCACCGCTCGCCGTAGCCGTTGACCGTGCCCTGCACCTGGGTCGCGCCCGCCCGCACGGCGGCGAGGCTGTTCGCGACCGCGAGGCCGCCGTCGTCGTGCGCGTGGATCCCGAACGGATGCCCGAGGTCGTCGGCGACGAGCCGCGCGATCCGGTCCACGTCCCACGGGAGGATGCCGCCGTTCGTGTCGCACAGCACCAGCGTCTCGGCCCCGCCGCGCTTCGCTGCCGCGAGCGTCTCGAGCGCGTAGGAAGGGTCGGCGAGGAAGCCGTCGAAGAAGTGCTCGGCGTCGTAGATGACGCGCCGGCCGCTCTCGACGAGATAGCGCACCGTGTCCTCGATCATGCTCAGGTTCTCGTCGAGCTCGGTCTGGAGCACGTCGATCACCTGGAGCGTCCAGCTCTTGCCGAAGATGGTGACCACCTCGGTCCGCGCCGCGAGCAGGCTCGCGAGCCCGGCGTCCGCCTCGAGAGCGGTGTTGGCGCGGCGCGTCGCTCCGAAGGCGCAGAGGGTCGCGTGCCGCCACTCGACGTCGCGCGCCCGCTCGAAGAACGCCGCGTCCTTGGGATTCGATCCCGGCCAGCCACCCTCGATGAAGGTCACCCCGAGGGCGTCGAGCCTGCGCGCGATGCGGAGCTTGTCGTCGCAGGAGAGGCTGATGCCCTCGCACTGCGCCCCGTCGCGAAGGGTGGTGTCGTAGATCTCGACGTCAACTGCGTGCTTCTTCATGCGCCTCGATCCGTTCTTCGAACGACAGCAGGTACCCGAGCTCGTCGATGCCCTCGAGGAGGCAGTGCCGAGCGAACGAGTCGACGGGGAACTCCACCAGCCGGCCCGACGGCGTGGTGAGCGTCTGGCTGCGCAGATCGATGGTCACGGTCGCGGCCCGGTCGGACTCCATCAGCTCCCGGTGCGCGTCCTCGGGCGCGACCACGGGCAAGAGGCCGTTCTTGAGCGCGTTGTTCCGGAAGATGTCCGCGAAGCTCGTCGAGACGACCGCCCGGAAGCCCCAGGAGACGAGCGCCCAGGGGGCGTGCTCGCGCGAGGAGCCGCAGCCGAAGTTGTCGCCGGCGACCAGCACGTGGGCGCCCTCGGCCTCCGGCCGGTTCAGGACGAAGTCGGGGTCCTGCCGCCAGTCGGCGAACAGGCACTCCCGGAGCCCGTCCTTGCTCGTCACCTTCAGATAGCGCGCCGGGATGATCTGATCGGTGTCCACGTCGGCGACGGGGAGCCGGACCAGGCGGGACTCGATGGCGGTGATCTTCTGCGGCATGGCTAACGGACCTCGAGGGTGCGCGGATCGGTGACCTCGCCCGTCACCGCGCAGGCGGCGGCGGTGAGCGGCGAGGCGAGGAAGGTGCGGCCGCCCTTGCCCTGCCGGCCCTCGAAGTTGCGGTTGCTGGTGCTGACCGCGACCTGGCCGGGGGAGAGCTGGTCGCCGTTCATGGCGATGCACATCGAGCAGCCAGGCTCGCGCCACTCGGCGCCCGCGGCGAGGAAGACCTCGTGGAGGCCCTCCGCCTCGGCCTCCTTCTTGATGTGGTGCGAGCCGGGGACGACGAGCATGCGGACGCCGTCCTTGACCTTGCGGCCCCGGAGGACGCTCGCCGCCATGCGCAGGTCGCCGATGCGGGAGTTGGTGCACGAGCCGACGAAGACCACGTCCACCTCCTTGCCGAGCAGGGGCTTGCCCGACTCGAGCTGCATGTAGGAGAGGGCCTTGTCGTAGGCGCCGTTCGGAGCCTCGGGCACGGGCGCCGTGATCGGGATGCCCATGCCCGGGTTCGTGCCCCAGGTGATCATCGGCTCGACCGCGCCCACGTCGACCGTGACGGTCCTGTCGTAGCTCGCGCCCTCGTCGGTCGGGAGCTGCCGCCAGTGCGCCATGGCGACCTCGAGCTCGCGCCCCTCGGGCGCGAATTCGCGGCCCGCGAGGTACTGGTAGGTCGTGTCGTCCGGCGCGATCATGCCCGCGCGGGCGCCCGCCTCGATCGACATGTTGCAGACCGTCATCCGGCCCTCCATGTCGAGCGCGCGGACCGCCTCGCCCGTGTACTCCATCACGTGGCCCGTGCCGCCGCCCGTCCCGATCTTCGCGATGAGCGCGAGGATGAGGTCCTTGGCGGTGACGCCCGGGCCCGGTCGCCCGTCGAAGCGCACCTCGTAGGACTTCGGCTTGCGCTGGAGGAGGCACTGCGTCGCGAGCACGTGCTCCACCTCGCTCGTCCCGATGCCGAAGGCCAGCGCGCCGAAGGCCCCGTGCGTCGAGGTGTGGCTGTCGCCGCACACGATGGTCATGCCGGGCTGGGTCCGGCCGAGCTCGGGGCCGATGACGTGGACGATGCCGTTCCGGTCGCTCCCCACCTCGTAGAGCGGGATCCGGAATTCGTGGCAGTTGTCGATGAGCGTGCGGAGCTGGGCCTGCGCCTCGGGGTCGGCCATCTGGAGCGACCGCTTCACCGTCGGGGTCGAGTGGTCCATGGTGGCGAGCGTCAGGTCCGGACGGCGCACGCCGAGGCCCCGCGCGCGCAGGCCGCTGAAGGCCTGCGGGGAGGTCACCTCGTGCACCAGGTGCAGGTCCACGTAGAGCACGGCGGGGCGCTCCGGCTCCTCGGCGACGACGTGCGCGTCCCAGACCTTGTCGAAAAGCGTGCGGGGGGTGGTCATACGGCTTCCTTGCGGGCGTCGGGCGCCGCGGTGACGCCCGAGGCGACGAGCAGTCGATTCAAGGCCGCGAGGTAGGCCTTCGCGCTCGCGACGAGGATGTCGGTGTCGGCGCCGTGGCCGTGGAAGACGAGCGGCTGGCTCGACTCGCGCTGCGGGTTCTTGCGCGCGCCCGAGCACGCCTCGCTTCGCACCCGCACGGTGACCTCGCCGAGGGCGTCGATGCCCTCGGTGACGGCGTGGACGGCGTACTCGAGGAGCGTGGCCGGACACCCGACGATTGCGTCCATGGCCTTGAAGAGGGCGTCCACCGGGCCCGTGCCGACGGCGGCCCGGGTCTCGACCGCACCGTCCGGGCCGCGCAGGCGCACCGTCGCGGTCGGCATCCCGATGGTGCCCGCGGTGACCTGCAGTCCCTCGAGCGCGAAGACCTCGGCGGGCTGCCGCATCTCGCTCGAGACGAGCGCGACGAGATCCGCGTCCGTGACGACCTTCTTCCGGTCGGCGAGCTTCTTGAGCTGCTCGAAGACCTCGTCGAGCTCCGAGCCGTCGAGCCCGTAGCCGAGCTCGACCAGGCGGTTCTCGAGGGCGTGCCGGCCGGAGTGCTTGCCGAGGACCAGGCGCGTCTGCGTGAGCCCCACCGACTCGGGCCGCATGATCTCGTAGGTCTCCTGGTGCTTGAGCATGCCGTCCTGGTGGATGCCCGACTCGTGCGCGAAGGCGTTGGCGCCGACGATGGCCTTGTTGGGCTGCACGCTCATGCCCGTGACGGTGCTGACGAGCCGGCTCACGCGGCTGATCTGGGTGGCGTCGATGCCGGTCTCGAGCCCGAAGACGGGGCGGCGAGTCCGGAGCGCCATCACGATCTCCTCGAGGGCCGTGTTGCCCGCGCGCTCCCCGATGCCGTTGATCGTGACCTCGGCCTGGCGCGCGCCGTTCCGGATGCCCGCGAGCGTGTTCGCCGTCGCCATGCCCAGGTCGTCGTGGCAGTGGACGCTGATGATGACGTCGTCGATGCCCGGCACGTTCTCCTTGATGCCGCGGATGAGCGCACCGAGCTCGTCGGGCGTCGTGTAGCCGACCGTGTCGGGGATGTTGACCGTGGTCGCGCCCGCGGCGACCGCCGCGGCCACCGCCTCCCACAGGAACTCGGGCTCGGTGCGTCCCGCGTCCTCCGGGCTGAACTCCACGTCGTCGCAGAAGCTCCGGGCGACGCCGACCATGGCGCGGATGCGCGAGAGCACCTCGGGCTCGGTCATCCGGAGCTTGTGCTCGCGGTGGATGGGGCTCGTCGCGAGGAACGTGTGGATGCGCGGGCGCCTGGCCGCGCGCACGCCCTGCCAGGCGGTCTCGATGTCCTTCTCGGTCGCGCGCGCGAGGCCGCAGATGATCGGCGGCTCGGCCCGCCCCTCGGCGGGCTCCCGGCCCACGTGCTCGGCGATCGAGCGCACCGCCTCGAGGTCGTCGGGCGAGGCGGCCGGGAAGCCGGCCTCGATGACGTCGACCCCCAGGCGCGAGAGCGCGCGGGCGACCTCCACCTTCTCGGTGGAGGTCATGGTGGCGCCGGGCGACTGCTCCCCGTCCCGCAAAGTCGTATCGAAGATCCGTACGTACCCGTCAGTCATCTCCCCTCACTCTCCGGGCTTGATCGTCACGGGCTTCACGAACGGCATCATCTCGCGCAGCTTCGCGCCCACGAGCTCGAGCTGGTGCTCCTGCTCCTCGCGGCGGCGCTCGTCGAACGCGGGCCGGCCGGCCCGGTTCTCGTCGATCCAGGCCTTGGCGAAGGTGCCGTCCTGGATGTCGGCGAGGAGCTTCTTCATGGCGTCGCGCGATTCCCGGCCGATCACCTTCCGGCCGGCGTGGTAGTCGCCGTACTCGGCCGTGTCGCTCACCGAGTAGCGCATGTAGTCGAGGCCGCCCCGGTACATGAGGTCGACGATGAGCTTGAGCTCGTGGAGGCACTCGAAGTACGCGATCTCGGGCTGGTAGCCCGCCCCGACCAGCGTCTCGAAGCCCGCCTTGACGAGCTCGCTCACGCCGCCGCACAGGACCGCCTGCTCGCCGAAGAGATCGGTCTCGGTCTCCTCGCTGAAGGTCGTGGTGAGCACGCCCGCCCGGCCCGCGCCGATGGCGCAGGCGTAGCTGAGCGCGAGCGCGTCGGCCTCGCCCGTGAAGTCCTGGTGGACGGCCACGAGCGCCGGCACGCCGCCGCCCTCCTGATACGTCTCGCGGACGCGGTGGCCGGGGCCCTTGGGCGCGACCATGGACACGTCCACGTCCTCCGGCGGGACGATCGTCTCGTAACGGATGTTGAAGCCGTGGGCGAACATCAGCGTGTTGCCCTTCGCCATGCCCGGGCGGATCTCCTCCTCCCAGATGGCCGGCTGCGCCGTGTCCGGGGCGAGCACCATCACCACGTCGGCCTCGGCCACGGCTTCGGCGACGCTCTTCACGACGAGCCCCTCGGCCTCGGCCTTGGCGCGCGACTTCGAGTCGGGACGGAGCCCGATCCGCACGTCCACGCCGCTCTCCTTCAGGTTGAGCGCGTGCGCGTGCCCCTGCGAGCCGTAGCCCACGATCGCGACCTTCTTCACGCGGATGAGGTCGAGCTCGGCGTCCTTGTCGTAACGAATCTGAACCATGGCAATCTTCCCATTCGACTTGCATTGGGGACACGCCCCAATGCAACTGAGCGGTCGTCAGGCGACCTTGAGTTGACGGGTTTCGGGGGTGGAGGGGGTGACCGGGTGTCGCGCAGCACGCTCCGCGCCGCGGGTCATGGCGATGGCGCCCGACTGCACCATCTCCGAGATGCCGTAGTCGCGGAGGACCGCGACGAGGCCGTCGATCTTGTCCTGCGTCCCGGTGATCTCGACCGTGAGCGAGTCGGCGGCGACGTCGACCACGCGCGCGCGGAACACCTCGCACACCTGCAGCACCTTCGGGCGCTCGTCGGCGCCGGCCCGCACCTTGATGAGCGCGAGGTCCCGCATCACCGAGGGCTCGTGGGTGATGTCGTCGACGCGCAGGACGTTGACCAGCTTGTAGAGGTTGGCCTCGATGCGCCGGGCCATGTCGTCGTCGGCCTCGACGACGATCGTCATGCGCGAGACGCCGGGCTCGTGGGTGCGCCCGACATTGAGCGAGACGATGTTGTAGCCGCGCCGGCGGAAGAGCGACGCGACCCGGTTCAACACTCCGGGCAGGTCCTCGACGTAGACGATGAACGTACGGGTCTGCATGCTCACGGGTCTTCTCCAGTCTCTTGCATGGGGTTCCGCTCGGGACGGCGGATCATCTGGTGGAGGTCTGCGCCGGCGGGGACCATCGGGTAGACGCTGTCCTCCTGCTCGACGCGGAAGTCGATGACGACGGTGCCGGGCGTCTCGCGCGCCTTCTGCACGGCGGGCCCGATCTCCTCGCGCTTGGTGACGCGCAGGCCCGTCAGGTCGTGCGCCTCGGCGAGCTTCACGAAGTCGGGGCTCCTCATCGGCGTCGCCACGTAGCGCCGGTCGTAGAAGAGCTCCTGCCACTGGCGGACCATCCCGAGGAAGCCGTTGTTGATGATGGCGACGTTCACCTTGATACCTTCCTGGGCGCAGGTGCTGAGCTCACAGGCCGTCATCTGGAAGCCGCCGTCACCCGCGATCACCCACACCTCGTCCTCGGGCTGCGCGAAGCGCGCGCCGATGGCGGCGGGCAGCGCGAAGCCCATGGTCCCGAGCCCGCCCGAGGTGATGAGCTTCCGCGGGTGGTCGTGCTTGTAGTATTGCGCCTCCCACATCTGGTGCTGGCCCACGTCGGTCACGACCAGCGCCTTGCCCTCGGTGAGCTTGTACAGGTCGTGGATGACGTGGGCGGCGTAGAGGCGCCCCGCGTCGGGCAGCGTCTGGATGTCGCGGACGGCGCTGTCGCCCTTGAGGTCGTCGATGCGCGCGGCCCACCCGGGGTGCCGGCGCTCCTCGAGCTTCGGCAGGATCTGCGTCAGCACCTCGCGGACGTCGCCGATGATCGGCAGGTCCACCTTGACGTTCTTGTTGATCTCGGCGGGATCGAGCTCGACGTGGATCTTGCGCGCGCGCGCCGCGTAGCCGGCCAGCTTCCCGGTCACCCGGTCGTCGAAGCGCATGCCGAGCGCGAGGAGCAGGTCCGCCTCCTGGATGGCCGTGTTCACCCAAGCCTCGCCGTGCATCCCCATCATCCCGAGGTTCATCGGGTGGGTCGCCGGGAAGCCGCCGAGCCCGAGCAGGGTGCAGGCCACCGGGATGTCGCAGCGCTGGACGAGCTCGAGGAGCTGCGCCGTCGCGTTGGCCCGGAGGATGCCGTGCCCGGCCAGGATCATCGGCCGCTCGGCGCGGTGGATCATCTCGACCGCCCGCTCGAGATCCTCGGGAAGCGGCGAGTAGTCCGGCCGGTAGCCCGGCAGCCGCACCGGATCGTCGCTGAACACCGGGTGGCAGGCCTTCTGCTGCGCGTCCTTGGTGACGTCGACGACGACCGGACCCGGCCGGCCGCTCCGCGCCAGGTAGAACGCCTCCTTGATGGTCGGCGCGATCTCCTCGGGCCGGGTGACCAGGTAGTTGTGCTTCGTGATCGGCAGGGTGACGCCCGTGATGTCGGTCTCCTGGAAGGCGTCCGAGCCGAGGAGCGCCGAGCCGACCTGCCCGGTGATGCACACCATCGGCACCGAGTCGAGCATCGCGTTCGCGATCCCCGTCACCAGGTTCGTGGCGCCCGGCCCGCTCGTGACGATCGCCACTCCGACCTTGCCGCTCGCGCGCGCGTAGCCGTCCGCCATGTGCGAGGCGCCTTGCTCGTGGCGCACCAGCACGTGCCGGATCGGGTAGGCCGGCATCGCGTCGTAGGCCGGCATGATGGCGCCGCCCGGGTAGCCGAACACCACCTCCACGCCCTCGCGGACCAGCGCCTGCCACAAGATGTTCGCGCCCGTCGTCTGTGCTTCGTCGTTGCTCATCAGTCCTTCAACACCGCGCCCGTCGAGGCGCTCGTGACCAGCCGCGCGTACCGGCGCAGCCAGCGGCTCGTGATCTCGGGCTTCCGCTCGGGGACCGCGTCGATGCGCTCCCGCATCTCCTCGTCCGAGAGCCGCACGTTCAGGGTGCGGGCGTCGAGGTCGATCTCGACGACGTCGCCGTCGCGGAGCGCCGCGATGGGCCCGCCCGCCGCCGCCTCCGGGCTCACGTGCCCGATGGCCGCCCCGCGCGTCGCGCCGCTGAACCGACCGTCGGTGATCAGCGCGACCTTGTCGGCCAGCCCGCGCCCGGTGATGGCGCTCGTCGGCTCGAGCATCTCCTGCATGCCGGGCCCCCCCGCCGGGCCCTCGTAGCGGATGACGATGACGTCGCCGGGCTCGATCCGGCCGCCGTGAATCGCCGCGACCGCGTCGGCGTGGCGCTCGAACACACGCGCCGGGCCGGTGTGCCGGCGCATGGCCGCATCGACGGCGCCGCTCTTCACCACCGCGCCGTCGGGCGCCAGGTTGCCGAAGAGCAGAGAGAGCCCGCCGGTCTGCGAGTGGGCGGTCTCGCGCGTCCGGATGACCTCCGGATCGGCGATGCGGCCGCTCGCGGCGTTCTCGCCGAAGGTCCGCCCGGCGACCGTCGGTCGGTCCGGGTGGAGGAGCCCTTCGATCTTCGACAGCTCGTTGAGGATCGCGGGGATGCCGCCGGCGCGGTGCACGTCCTCCATGTGCCAGCGGCCCGCCGGGGCGACCTTGCAGAGGTAGGGCACGCGGGCGCTGATCTCGTTGATGCGCGAGAGCGGGTAGTCGACGCCGGCCTCGCGCGCGATGGCCAGCGTGTGCAGGACCGTGTTCGTGCTCCCGCCCATCGCGACGTCGAGGGCGAATGCGTCGTCGATGGCGTCGCGTGTGATGATCTTCCGCGCGGTGAGGTCCTCCTCGATCAGCGCCGACAGGCGCCAGGCCGCCGCGCGCGCCAGCTCCTCGCGCTCGGGGGTCTTCGCCAGCGCCGACCCGTTGAAGGGGAGGGCGATCCCCAGCGCCTCCATCAGGCAGTTCATGCTGTTGGCGGTGAACATCCCGCTGCACGACCCGCAGGACGGGCAGGCGTTCTGTTCGAGCATGGTGAGCCGCCCGAGCGAGACCTTGCCCGCCTTGTGCGCGGCGACGCCCTCGAACACGCTCGCCAGATCGATGGCCTCCCCCTCGGGCGTCTTGCCCGCGGCCATCGCGCCCCCGCTCACGAAGATCGTCGGGATGTCGAGCCGCGCGGCGGCCATGAGCATCCCGGGGACGATCTTGTCGCAGTTGGGGATGCACACCATCCCGTCGAAGCAGTGGGCCGAGATCATGGTCTCGACCGAGTCGGCGATGAGCTCGCGGCTCGGCAGCGAGAACTTCATGCCGCCGTGGCCCATGGCGATGCCGTCGTCCACGCCGATGGTGTTGAACTCGAAGGGGACCATGCCGGCGGCGCGGACGGCCTCCTTGACCACGGCACCGAACGCCGACAGGTGCGTGTGGCCGGGGACGATGTCCACGTACGAGTTCACGACCGCCACGAAGGGCTTGTTCATGTCCTCGTCGCGGACGCCGGTGGCCCGGAGGAGCGCGCGATGGGGAGCGCGCTCGACGCCCTTCTTGATCCGGTGCGAGCGCATCGGCTCAGAACGAATTCGGGGCCAGCGCCCCCAGCGCCTCGGCGCGCGCCTTCCTCAGGACCTCGCGCAGGTCGAACGGCTGCGACTGCCACGCGGACCGGGGCGGCTCGGCGCGCCGCGGGTCGTCCGGACTCTTCACGTTCTCTTTCGTCATCGTCTTCTCCTCGGCTGCTTCGGTCGGTCGGGTACGAAAAAGCCCCCGCGCCTGGTCTCAGGTGCGGGGGCCGAAGTCGGTTGGATCAGGTGAGCTAGATCCTCGGCGCCTCGCACCTGCTGCTAATGAGCAGGCCGAGTACGAGCCCGAGAATTAGAACGAGGCCGCCGAACAGCTCGGCGGTCACGGGCACCCCGGCGCCGGCGGCCAGGCCGCCGTGACGCATCGCGTGGGTGCTCGTGAGCTTCGTCACGGTCAGAACCGTGTCCCCAATGGCGCGCTGCGTCAAGAAAAAACTCACCGAGAACACGAAGAAAACGAGCGTGGCGTTCCGCCACGGACTCGGCCTCGGCCGGCGGGTGCGCCGAGCTCGGCTCAGGGCACCGCGCAACGCATCTCTTCGCCGGGTGCCGGGATGCGGAAGGAAACGAGCGCGTGGGCCAGGCAGCTCCGGGCCTCCCCTTCCACTCCTTCGATGGCCGCGACGTCTCCGCCGGCATCGATGACGACCGTCGCCTGTTCGCCCGCGGCGCTGGCGCAGTCCTGGGCGCGAGTCCGAACTAGCTCGCAGGGATCGTGAGGGCTCGACTCGACCACGGCCAGCTCGGGGGCGCACGAGGCGAACTCGGCCGCGACGGAACAGTGGAACCGCCGTCCCCGACACGTGGCTGTCCAGTAGAAGGGCGCCGATCCCACCGTGTGGCCATCGGTGATGGTGATTTCCTCGGGTGGGCAGCCCATGAACCCGGACGACATCCCTGCCGGGTTGATGACAACCGCACATCCCGCGGAACCGAGGATGCAGAGGACCGGAATGATGCGGGGGCTGTGTCGCATCATGTGGCTCTCCCTCCCATCAGGGCCGAAGCGCCTTCGCGAGGACGGCGAGGCCGCCGGCGACGAGGCCTACGACGGCGAGGTCGACGAGGCTCGTCAGGGCGAGCGCGACGCTCACCAGCGTCTCGCCGCCGACCTCGCCGGCCGAGGTGGGGACGACGCCGAGGCAGCAGGTCGTACAGAGGGCGAGGACGCCGCCGATGGCCAGAAGGAGCCCGGCCTTGGCGTGCGCCGGCCGGACGAGCACCGCGCCCACGACCGTGAGCGCGAGCGCGCCGACGATCCCCACGATCAGCGCGAACCAGCTCATCGTGCCCCTCCCGTCCGCGCGCGGAGCACGTTCGCCGCGAGGGCCGCGCCCGCGGCGAGGAGCGCGAAGACGCCGAGTCGCATGAGCTGCGCGAACGCGGCGTTCGCGCCCATCATCTCGATGACGGTGTCGTCGTACCCGCCGAAGCGCAGGTACAGCTCCGGCCAGAAGGCGCAGCAGTTCAGGATCAGCTTCAGCCCGCCCGCCGCGCCGACGAGCATCCCGGCCGCGCCGTGCGCCTTTCGCAGGAAGAAGAGCCCCACGACCACGAACACCAGGCCGCCGAGCCACCCCGTGCACGCGTCGAGCCCCGCCAGCGCGAGCGTTCCCTCCGGTCCCACGCCCGCACGGTACCACGTTGGGAGAAGCCGGCTAAGCTCGCCGCCGTGCACCGACCGCCGGCAGACTGGGACGTCGACGCCGCCCTCGTGCGCCGGCTGCTCGCCGAGCAGGCCCCCGCGCACGCGGGCGAGGTGCGGTGGATCGCGAGCGGCTGGGACAACGAGATCTTCCGCGTCGGCGACCGCGTGCTCGCGCGCGTGCCTCGGCGCGAGGCGGCCGTCCCTTTGACGGAGAACGAGCACCGCTGGCTGCCGACGCTCCCCGAGCTGCCGCTGCCAATCCCGCGCCCGCTCGTCCGCGGCCGGCGGAGCGAGACCTTCCCGCACCCGTGGTCGCTCTACCCCTTTTTCGAGGGCACGCGCGCCACGGGCGTCGAGCTCGCCGATCCGCCCGCCGCCGCCGAGCGGCTCGGGCGCTTTCTTCGGGCGCTCCACCACGAGGCGCCGGCGGACGCGCCGCACAACCCGTTCCGGAGCATCCCGCTGCGCGACCGCGGCGACCGGCTCGAGCGCGCCCTCGAGGCGGTGGGCGACACCGTCGACGCGGCCGGCGTGCGCGCGACCTGGGCGGCGGTCCGCGACCTCGAGCCGACCGGCCCCCGCGTCTGGCTGCACGGCGACCTGCATCCCTCGAACGTGCTCGTCCGAGACGCAGTCATCACCGGCGTGATCGACTTCGGCGACCTGTGCGCCGGCGATCGGGCCACCGACCTCGCCATCGCCTGGATGCTGTTCGACGACACCGAGCGCGCCTCCTTCTTCGACGCGGCGGGTGCCGACGCGCCGGCCCGGGAGCGGAGCCGCGGCTGGGCGCTCGCCCTCGCGCTCGCGTACGCCGCCACCGCGGGCCAAGATCGGGCGTTCGGCGCCATGGCCCACCAAACGATCGACCGCTGCACGCGCGGCGGGTGACGCATGGGCGGCGGCCCCGTGGGCCCGGGCCGTTCGTCGGCTTGGAAATGGCCGGCCCCACGGGCGACTCCCTCGCATGCTCCGCACCCGCTCCGCCGCCCTGCTGGGCGCTTGCCTCTTGGCCGCCTGCACCACGTCCCATCCGATCTCCGACGCGCCCTACGAGCCGCCCGAGAGCGGAGCCCGGGGCTCGGCGCGGATCGGCCCCGAGGGCGGCACCGTCGAGGTCGGCGGGGTCGTGCTGACCGTGCCTCCCGACGCGCTCCCGGCCGCCCGCGAGATCTCGGTGACGGTCATTACGGACGATCCGCCATCCGGCTTCCGCGCCTTCACGCCGGTCCTCCGCTTCGAGCCGGCGGGGCTCACCTTCGACCGGCCCGCGCGGGTGTCGATCCCGTTCGGCGGCGACTCGGAGGTGGCCACCGTCTTCTGGACGCGGGCCGGCGGCGGCGGCTACGTCGCCCTCGACACCGAGGTCGCGCACGGGGTCGCGCACGCAGAGGTCACGCACTTCAGCCATGCGTTCGTCGGATCGGGGTGTGTGGGCGAGGGCTGCTGCCGCCGCGCGTCGAGCGAGCTCGACCTGCTGATGATGGTCGACAACTCCAACTCCATGGACGACGAGCAGGAGCTGCTCGCGGCCCAGCTCCCGCGCGTGGCGCGCGTGCTCGCGAGCGGCGACCTCGACGGCGACGGATCGCAGGACTTCCCGGCCGTCGCGAGCCTGCACATCGGCGTCGTGACGTCGGACATGGGGAGCGGTGGATTCATGGTCCCGACCTGTCACGAGCCCGACTTCGGGGACGACGGCATCCTGCGCACGGCCGGCAACACGAGCATCCCCGGGTGCGTGGCGAGCCACCCGGCCTTCCAGGAATACCGCGACGACGCCGGCGCGGACCCCGACGCCTTCGCCGACGACGTGGCCTGCGTCGCCCGGGTCGGGACGGGCGGATGCGGGTTCGAGCAGCCGCTCGAGTCGACGCTGAAGGCGCTCGTGCCGAGCAGCGCGCCCATCGAGTTCGCCATGGCCACGCGCGGGCACGCCGATCGGGAGAACGCCGGGTTCGTCCGACCGAATTCCATCCTGGCCGCGCTCGTGGTCGCCGACGAGGACGACTGCTCGGCCGGCGATCCGGCGCTCTACGATCCGAGCACCGGCGAGGAGCTCAACGCGCGCTGCCTCCGCGAGGACGCCGGCCTGCACGCGATCGGCCGGTACGTGCATGGGCTCGCCTCGCTCCGCCCCGATCCCTCCATGCTCGTGTTCGCCGCCGTCACCGGCGTGCCGCAGGATCGGGTGACCGAGGTGGACGCCGTGGACTACGACGGCCTTCTGTCCGACGAGCGGATGGCCGTCCGCTGGGAGCCGAGCGGCGAGCTGGCCCCCGCCTGCGAGGCGCCGAGCGGGAGCGTGGCCACCCCGGCGCGCCGCATCGTCCAGACGGCGCAGGAGCTCGAGCGGGCCGGCGCGAGCGGCATCGTCCAGTCGATCTGCCAGGAGGACTGGACGCCGGTGCTCGACGCCATCCTCCGCGAGGTGGCCGCACGGCTGGCCGGCTCCTGCCGCTGAGCCGCGCCCCCCCGCCGTCCATGGGACAACGGGTGAGAATCCCCCGTGGCTGGATCTTCGGGCGGGGGGCAATATCGGGCGGTCATGGCGAACACCGACGAACGGTTCCGGGAGGCGCAGCAGCGTGTGGAGAAGCTGTCGAAGCGGCCGAGCAACGACGAGCTGCTCGAGCTCTACGGGCTCTACAAGCAGGCGACGTCGGGCGACGTGCAGGGCAAGCGGCCCGGGATGCTCGACCTGAAGGGGCGCGCGAAGCACGACGCCTGGGCGGCGCGCGCCGGCATGTCGAAGGACGACGCCATGGAGGCGTACGTGCGGGTCGTCGAGCGCCTCGCCCAGAGCTACGGCTGACTCGACCGGGGGGCGCGATGTGGGCCGTCACGAGCGCGTCCGTCAGGGCCGGCTCGTCGCGCCCGGGCCGGCGGCGCCGAGCCCGAGATAGTCCGGCACACAGCACCCCGAATCGCAGACGGCGCGGCTCGGGCCCGCGCACCCGCCTGCGCCCGGGCCCGCGCACGGCCCGGTCCACCGTTGGTAGCGCGCCGCCACACGCGCGCTCACGCCGTGGGGATCGCAGGAGCTGCCGACGAGCACGCAGTCGTCGTCGTCCTCGCACCGCCGGTGCGGGCCCGGGATCGAGCGTCGCGCCGCGCGGCGGCACGCAGGTGTGCCGTCCCAGCCGCCCCAGGGCTCGGCGGAGCACGCCCTCGGAGCGGCGGGCGCTGCGGCATCGGTGGCCGGCGGCGCGCTCGGCCTCTCCACGCGCCACTCGGCGACGACGAGGCCGCGCCGGGCGCCTGCGTAGAGCGCCTCGTCGAACGGCGCGTCGAAGGCGACCGCAGCGCGACCGTGGGAGCACGCGACGTGGACGCGGTGAGGCGCGATCTCGGGCGGCTCGTAGCCCGGCGGCAGCTCGGCGTCGTCCACGTCGCCGAGCACTCCGTCGACCCGCACCGAGTACAACGGCGTCGGCTCGGGCAAAGGTCCGCTCGGCGGGACGGGTACCTGCGCGACGGTCAGGCCCACGGTCCCGGGCCCCTGTCGGCTCGCGACCGTCACCAGCGAGACCGCCGGGCCGCACTCGAGGAGCCGGACGCCGTACAGGTCGGGCGCGGGCAGCCGGCGCACGGGCCATGGCGACCCGTCGGGCGCGAAGCCGTGGACGGCCACGGTCCGATCCGCGGGCGACTCCAACGCGATCACCGCTCCGCCGTCTCGCGTCAGCACGATCGCCGCAGGATCGCCCCCCGTCGGCGCGTCCACCTCGCGCCGCCACCGCTCGCGGCCGCGCGCGTCGAGGCGCACGACCGTCATGCGGTTCGTGCCGTCGCTCCGGGTCTGCCACGAGGCGACCGCGCCGGCGTCGCCGATCGCGGCGGCCAGCCCTCCCACGTCGGCGGACCCGAGCGCCGCCCGCGCGAGGCGTCGAGGCCGCGCGCGCGACCCTACCCACGTGGCCCAGACCTCGGCGTGCGTCGGTCGGGGTCCCACCGATGCGTACTCGCGGCGGCCGTGCTCGTCGACCCGCTCGACGGCGCGCGGCCGCTCCCGGCCCGGCCAGACCAGCCGGCGGGTGAGCACCACGCCCTCGGGGCTGCCGCGCTCGGCCCGAAGCGCGACGGCGCGCACGACGTGCTCGGCCGGCGGCGTGAAGATCGGGCGCGCTCGCGATCCGGGCCGGAGCTCGCGTCCCGACACCTCGCCGCGCTCGACGAGCAGCACCCAGGGCGGGGCCCCGTCGAGCACCTCACCGCTCTGCACGGGGCCTGTGAGCGTGAGGAGCGGAGCCTCGAGCGCACCTTCCCGGAGCTGCCGCACCGTCAGTCCCTCCACCGCGTCGTCGCTCGCGTGGAGCGCTTCGTCGTCGGGCGGCTCGCCGGTCTCGTCGGATGGCTCGTCCGGAGGCTCCACGTGCTCGCGCACGACCACACGCCACGCGTCGTCCTGCGCGAAGAAGCCGATCAGGTTCTCGTCTCCGACGTCGACGTCGCCCATCGGCGCCGGGCCCTCGCGGTGCACCGTCAGCCCGCCGCGCTCCGGCCCCTCGGGCGGCGAAGTCGGCGCGGCCGTGTCGGGGGACGACGCGGTCTCCTCCGGTTCGCGCGGTGTCGCACCCACCGAGGCGTGCCGTAAGAGCACCCACCGCACCGCTCCCTCGGTGCCGGTCGCGCCCACCCGCGTCTCACCGCCGAGCTCGATCGCGATCGGCGCGGGAGCCGCCGTCGCCGGCGCCGCGCGAGCGAGACGGTCGGCGACGGCCGGCTCGAGGTTGGTGGTTCGGTGCTCGCCGTGCAGCAGCAGGACATCGTGGTGCACGCGCTCGGACCAGCGGTCCACGGTCCGGATCGGCCAGGCGGCGAACAGCGCCCCGATCACCTCGCCGCCGTCGCCGCGGATCGGCGCCGCCGCCGCCGTCCCGACGCGCTCCCACCCCTCGGAGAGCTCCGTGCCCGCCTCGTCCATGCCGACCGCCGCGCCGTCGGTGTCGCCGCGGAGCGCGGCCGCGACCAGCGGCTGCGAGCCCCACCGAACACCCACCATGCGGTTGATGTCGAGGTTGCGGCTGACGACCACGCCGTTCGCGTCCACGACCACCGCGAGCCCCGGCCCGCCGGCCACCGGATCGTCCTCGAGCGCGCGGGTCATCGCCGACAGCGCGGAGTACGCCCCGATCCTCGCCCGGCCCTCGTCGCCCTCCGACAGGGCGCCGACGAACGCGTCGGAGCGCGCGTGATCGGTCACCGCCGCGGCGACCCGCTGCGCGCGCTCCGACCACAGCGCGTCGAAGAGGGACGCGACCGCCTGCGGATCCGCCTCTGCTGGTGCCGGCGCAGGCTGCTCGCGCGCGCCGCACGACCCCAGCGCCACCGCCACGCACGCCATCCACGCGGCCCTCGCTCGCCTCGACATCGACGCAGCCTCGGCCACGCGTGGACGGTCGTCAATGGCCGCGGGCTCGGGAGCCAACACCGTCCGCCGCTCCGTGACACCATCGCGGACGAGCTGTCACGTGGGACTGGAGCAGCCGCGGTGATCATTCGGTCCTGTCCCCAACGATCGTCCCCCACGATCGCCTGCGAGCGTGGGCGTCTTGCCGGGCCGGCGCGGGTCGCGCACACTCCTTCCGTGGTGGAAGGGAGGGGGCGGTGAGCAGCTCGGCGGTGCGGTGGGCGGCGCTGTGGCTCGTGTTGCTCGCGGGCTGCGCCGAGTCGCACGAGAGAGAGGCGGGCGCGCCGTCCGATGGCGGTGCGGTGGTGGAGGCCGACGCGGGGCCCGCGCCGGGTCCGCCGCCCGAGCCTGCGCCGGACACCGGGCCTCCGCCGGTGGCCCCGACGTGCGATCAGGACAGCTTGACGGCGGAGATCTCGGGCCGGAGGCCCGACGGCCCCGTGACGCTCCGGCACGCCTGGTCGCTCTGGGTCGATTGCTGGGGCGGCTACGAAGCCAGCGTGCTCCTGTCTTCCGAGGGTGCGTTCGAATACGACACGGACGGGCTCTTCCTGGACCTCCACGGCACCCTCGAGGTCGGAGCACACGAGGCGTCGCTCTACGACCGGGGCGAGCCCGTGGAGGCGGCCGACGTGCGGGTTCACGTCCTCGACTTCGCGCCGGGCACCTTCGAGGTGCCCGGCTTCCTCTCCGCCGAAGTCGAGATCACCGGCGGCGGCTACGACCTGCGCGGCTCGTTCGAGGCTCCCGGCTGCGTCGCCGAAGCGACCGTGTGCATTTGAGGCGCGCGCGGCTCGAGGCGGTCAGGGGACGACGAGCGGGTTGGTGACGCCGACGGGGGCGAAGTGCTGGTAGGGCTCGGGGGCGCGGCTTCCATCGGCGCGGACCACGACGAACGACGCGCCCGAGAGCGGCACGTCCACGACCTCGTCGAGGCGCACGGGCTCGGTGCCGTCGAGCGCGCGGTCGACGGCGACGGCCCGGCCCGCGTAGACGCGCAGGCGCTCGGTCTCCACCCAGGGCGGCGCCTGCACGCGCACGCGCACCGGCACCGAGTCGCCCGCGCGCGGCCCGGCGAGCTCGGCCGTCACGAAGATGCCCGCCGCGACCGTGACCTCCCCGCTCCGCAGCCCGTCCGCTACGTCGCCGAAGTCGAACGCGCCGGGCGCGTCGTGCGCGACGCGGACGAAGCTCCGCGGCGAGCCGGGCGGGTGGTCGGCGCGGTGGCTGTCGCTGTTGCCCACCATCGTGAAGCGCCGCCCCGCCGCGAACAGGGCGAGGTAGTCCTCGAAGGACTCCTCGTTGCCGCCGCGCGTGTAGCCGTTCCACACCTCGAGCACCTCGAACCCGAAGTCGTCGAGGTCGGTCCCGGGCGGCAGGCCGAGGCTGTCCGGCGACGCCGTCGCGTGGCCGGTCTCCCGGTCGAGCCCGACCGAGCCGAAGAAGCTCGCGTCCCCGAGGCGGGGGTGGTTGACCTGCACGAGCGCGCCGCCGAGCGCCTCGTCCCCCATCGCGCGGAGGGCGTCGAAGACGTCGGCCGGCGCCATCTCGAACCACACGGGCGCCCCGTAGCCGGCCCGCGCGGGCTCGCGGCCGAGCGGGTAGCCGTTGACGTGCCCGTACACCGTCGTCGAGACCTCGACGCCGCTCGCGAGGGCCAGGTGCTCGGCGACGCCCGCGCGCGTGGCCACGCCGGGGTAGTCGGTGACGAAGTCGTGGTCGGTCGCCGCCGCGGCCTCCACCCCTTCGCCCGCGAGCAGGCGCACTGCGTCCTCGACCGGGTGAAGGCTGTCGGTCGACAGCTCGCTGTGAAGGTGCAGGTCGACCGACACCCAGCCGGCCGTGTCGAGCACGGGGAGGAGGTCCGGCGCGATCTCGGTCGCCTCGCCCGCGGCGAGCGTCACGTCGGCCGCGAACACGTCGTGCTCGAGGCCGCGCGAGACATGGACGCGCACGTCGCCGGGCGGGAGGCGGCGCTCCGTCGGCCCGATCGCGACGAAGCGGTCGATCTCCGCGCCGCCCGACTCGACCGTGACCCGCACCGGCGCCGCCGGATCGCCGCCCGCGGTGGCGCTCACGCGCAGCGTCGCGTGCCCGGCCGGCGCGAGCGTGACCTCGCTGCCGCCGTCGCCGTGCGCGACCTCGACTCCATCGCCGGCGAAGAACGGACCGAACCCGGAACGCACCCGATAGCTCCCCGGTCCGAGCGGCACGGCGGCGCTCCCGTCCGCTCCGAGCCGGCTGCGGAGCGCGACCTCGCCGCCCGCGTCGATCACGTCGAACCGATCGCCGTCCGCCCCCTCGACGCGCAGGACGGGCCCGGGCTCGGCGACGGCGGCGAAGGCCTCGGCGGCGCTCGGCGCCGGCGCGACCCGGAGGGCGAAGCTGGCCGTCCCGCCGCGGACGACGCGCACCATCGCGCCGCGCGACAGGAGGTGGATCGTCTCGATGCGCGACAGCGACCCCGGGCCGTCGAGCGCGAGCGCGACCGCGTCGGTCGCGCGCTCGCCGACCACGATCGGGCCCTCGCCGCCCGGCCGGCCCTCGCCGAGCAGGCCGTACCCCGGCTGAACGAGCTCCTGCGCGCCGAGCAGCGCGAGGAAGCCGGGCCGCACCGTCGCCGCGCCCACTCCCGGGGCCGTCGTGATCTCCACCTCGACGCGCAGCGCGTCGGCGTCGGCCGCGAGCACGTAGTCGAGCCGGCCGCGCACCCGCCCGATCGGCGCGAGCCCGGGCGCGACCGTGTCGAGGAGCCCGATGGGCGCGTCGTCGAAGAGGACGCGCACCCGCGCCTCGCCGCTCTCGCCGCCCGCGTCGACCACCTCGATGGCGCTCGGCGTCATGCTCGCGAAGTCGAAGAGCGGGAAGATCTCCTTGATCGCGTCGGGCGCGTCTCCGGCCGCCGCGTCGACGAGCCCGCCGGCCGGAGCGCCGATCGTGGAGGCGCTCTCGTCACCGCCGCGCACGACGAAGCGCACGCGCGCGTTCTCGAGGAGCAGGTCGCCGGCGCGCCCCATGGCGAGCGATCCGGTGACGAGCTCGTCCTCGCAGGTCACGTGCTTGGCCCGGACGACGCCCTCCGCCGGCCGCTCGGCGGCGCAGTCCGTGCGCTCGGCGGGATCGGCCACGGCCTCGAACGAAACGTCCACCGGCTCGCCCGCGTCCGCCCCCGCGTCGTCCCGCCCACCCCCGTCGTCGCCGCAGCCGCCCGCGGCGAGCACCATCAGACACACCCCGAGCGAGCGCCGTACCATGCGCCCATGGTACTTCAGCGGGCCCGGCGATAGATCAGCTCGTACTCGATGGTGTCCGGCAGGTGGGGGCTAGTGATGCGGACGCCGACGAGGAGGGTCTCGCCGTCGGGTCCGAGCCGGAAGGTCGCGACCTCGGAGCCGTCGTCGCGCGCGCTCCGCCGGACGAGCTTCGGGCCGTCGACGCGGCAGGTGACGGTCGCGCCTCCCGCGCGCCGGGGCCGCCCGTCGGTCCGGCACGCCTCGGGGCGCCCGCGGCCGAACCGGAGCCGGACTCGCCCGCCGCCGTACGTCCGGAGCGCCATCTCCTGTGCAGGCCGGATCTCGCGGTGCGCCCGGTCACGCGCGATCCCGCGGACGAGGAAGCTCATCTGGTCGATCACGCGATCGACCTCGCGGCGCACGAGCCGCTTCTGGCGCGCCGGCTCCACCAGCTCCCAGGTCCCCACGAGCGCGTCGAGCGCCCGCTCCTGCGCGCGCGCGGCCGCCGGCGCGCCGAACGCGGCGGACGCGACGAGCGCGGCGAGCACTCTCGTTCGGACAGCCTTCACAGCTCACCTCGCACGGTGACGCCCCACCGGTCGCCGTCGGCCATCGGCGCGACCGAGAAGCCCGCCTCGCTCGTGTCGGGTTCCCCGTCGGACCAGCCGTAGTGCAGCGCGGCGGGGATGGCCCAGCCCGCGAACGCGCCGAGGCCGATGCCCAGCACCAGGTCGGTCGCGTAGTGGTTCTCGGTCACGATGCGCGAGGCGCCGTTGACTGCGGCGAGGGCGACGCCGGCGCCGCAGGCGATCGAGTCCCAGGGCTCGCCGTAGAGCGGCATGTGGCCGTGGTGCATGCACGTGAGCCCGGCCGCCGCGAGCGTGACGGCCGTGTGGCCGGCGATGAACCCGCGGTGGCGCTCCGAGTCGTCGGGGTCGCAGGTGGGCTCGATGGCCGCGAACTCGGGGTCGTTGCACTGCAGCTCGAGGGGGCGCCGCCGTCCGGCGATTAGCTGGCTCGTCCAGAGCACCGCCATGACGAACGAGAGGGACTGCAGATCGATGAGCCCCATCTGCAGCCCGACGTAGGGAGCGTCTCGGGCGATGGCCGCGACCACGGCGGCGTCGAGCGTCAGCCAGGCGAGCGCCCCGTACATGGCCACGTCGCCGACGGCGACCCACCGCTCCCGGGCCGGATCGCTGCGCACGGCGAAGGCGTCGATGAAGGCGTCGTCGAAGAGGATCCCCTCGTCCCAGCGCGCTTCGGGCCTCGGGCCGAGGAAGCGCAGGGCGAGGCTCCCGCCGAGCATGGCGGCGGTCGTGACGTACTGCCAGGGCTGGAAGGGCTGCCAGCTCGGATCCCAGCGCACGGCGGGCTGCTCGGCGGCCGGCGCGTCGTCCGCCCGCGCGGTCGCCGGCAGCGCCACGGCGAGCGCCACCAGCACGAGCAACGACGTCGTCCTACGGGCGCGCAACGAGCCGGCTCTCCTGGTCGAGGTGGTAGAGGCGGTCCCGCCAGCGCACTCGGTGGTCGAGCAGCGTGGCGAGGTAGACGAACGGGCCGAGCAAGAGCAGCGCACCGGGCACCCAGGCGAACCGGAGCGGCAGCGCCGGCGCGCCGGCCGCGCGGCTCAGGACGAGCAGGCTCGCGCCGAGCCCGGCGGCGGCGAGCAGCCACGCGCCTGCCGCCCACATGCCGAGGGCGAGGAGCGCGACGCCTCCCACGAGCCCGATCCAGAAGTACGCCGCGCGCCGCCGCACCGGCCCGCTGAAGGACTGGGGCAGCCCCGGCCGGGAGAACAGGATCCAGCGGCGGAAGGTGCGGACGAAGTCCATCGGGCCCATGCCCTCCTCGACGAGCCGGACCGGGCGCCCCGCGAGCACGTTCCGGTAGCCGGCCTCGACCATGCGCGCCCCGATGTGCATGTCGTCGACGAGCTGCCCGTCCGAGCCGTCGAGCCCGCCCGCCGCGGCGAGCGCGTCGCGGCGGAGCGCCATGAGCTGGCCCATGATGAAGGGCAGGCTGCCGGCCTTTCGCGAGAGGAGGGCGGCCTGCGGCGCATAGAGCGCGTTGATGAGGAGCGCGTAGCCGGCGTCCCCCGCGGTGCGCGCGCGGCTCGCCGCGATCACCGGCGCGAACGCGGCGCCGACGTCGGGCTCGGACAGGAGCGCCGAGACGACCGTGCGCACGCTCTCCGGGTGCATGCGCATGTCCGAGTCCGCGAAGACGATCACCTCGGAGGTCGCCTCGCGCGTCGCGGCGATCATCGCGTTGAGCTTGCCGGTCCGGCCGGGCGGGGGCGCGCCGGCGAACAGCACGCGGGCCGGCAACCCGCGCGGGCGCCGCTCGAGCGCCGTGCGCACCACCGGGACGGCCGGGTCGCTCTCGTCGTCGAACACGAACAAGAGCTCCCGTGCGCCCGGGTAGTCGCTCTCGAGGCTCGCCCGGACGTTGTCCGCGAGCCCGGGGTCGAGCCCCCGGATCGGGTGGACGACGGTGACCGAGGGGTAGGGGGCGGGCGGGCGATACTCCGCAGGCGGCGCCTCGATCGCCCGGCGAAGGACCCGGTGCGAGCGCACGACCTCTGCGATCAGCACCGCGCCCAGCACCCACATCGCTGCATCGAACGCCACGTTCCCCTACCGCGATCCCCTACGCACCCCGTCCGGAGCGGCCAGGCGGCCGGCGCCGCTGTCCCGGATCGCCCCAGCGCGTGCCTCGCCTCCGAAACCGAGGTAAGCCAGACGCGCTCATGCGCCCGATCGCACCCGAGATGCGCAGCATCTTCTCGGCTCTCGTCCTCGCCGCGCTCGTCCTCGCCGCCGTGCCTTCCGGCTTCGCCCGCGCCGAGGAGCGTCCGCTCGCCGCGCTCGAAGGGCGCTGGGAGCTCGTGGACCCGGCGCGCCAGAAACGGATCGTGCGTCGCGAGGTCGATCGCGTGATCGATCAGATGAGCTTCCTCGTCCGTGGGATCGCGCGCGGCCGCGCCCGCCGCGAGATCCGTCCGCCCGAGCGCCTCGTCCTGGCGCTGTCCGGGCGCGATCGGGTCGACCTGCGTTTCGGCGAGAAGCCCGCGCAGCGCTGCCGCACCGACGGCCGCCCGCGGCGCGCCCCCGACGCGGACGCGGCCGTGAGCTGCCGTGTCGACGGCGACAAGCTCGTCCGCCGGAGCGCGCGCGACGACGGCGCGCAGCTCGCCACGCTCTGGGCCGATCCCGACGGCGAGACGCTCCGCGTCGCCATCCGCATCGACAGCCACCACCTGCCGGACACCATCGAGTACGAGCTCGTGTACCGAAGGGCGAGCTGAGTGGCCGCGTCGGAAGGCGAGCTGCGCCGCCGGCTCGGGATCCCGCCGGACGCCGAGCGCGTGCTCGTGCTCGGCGAGTCGAGCCACTGGGACCCGAACTGGCTCTTCACCTCGGAGCAGTACTACCGGCGGCGGATCGTCCCGATCCTCGACGAGGTCCTCGACGCGCTCGAGCGCGAGCCGCGCCGCGTCTTCTCGGTCGAGGGCCTATTCTTCGTGCGGATGTACTGGGAGCGCCGTCCCGAGCAGCGCGATCGGCTGCGGCGCCTCGTCGGCGAGGGCCGCCTCTGCTTCACCGGGACCGGCCTGACCACGCCCGACACCGTCCTGCCGTCGACCGAAGCGATCGTGCGCGACTACCTCATCGGCCAGGAGTGGCTGCGCGAGAGCGGCATGGACGTCGAGCCGAGGCTCGCGTACTTGCCGGACGACTTCGGCTGCTCGCCCGCGCTCCCGTCCATCCTGCGCGCGCTCGGCTTCGACCGCGCCGCGATCACGCGCATCGACGGCATGTACTTCGTCGGTGCCGACTACCGGCTGCCCTCGGCCTACCCGTTGCCGGGCTCGAGCGCCGAGCTGCTCGAGCGCCGGCTCTCGACGCAGGACTTCGTGTGGCGTGGGCCCGACGGCTCCGAGGTCCTGTGCCACTGGAACGCGTTCACGTACTTCCAGGGCGACATGCTCGCGCACGTCGGGATCATCCGCTGGATGGGCCTCACGCTCGGCGTGCCCTGGCGGACGGGACGGCACGTCGCCCGGCGCGTGCAGCAGCTCGTCCGGCAGCTCGAGCCGCTGTCGCGCACGCCCTACCTCTTCTGCCCGATCGGCTGCGACTTCAACGGCCCCATCGAGGGCCTGGTCGAGCTGCTCGACCGCTACAACCGCACGCGCTTCGGCGACACCGGGACCTGGGTCGTGAACGCGTCGATGGACGATCACCTGGCGCTGGTCGACTGCCACCGTGACCGCCTGCCCGTGCTCGCGCTCGATCCGAACCCGTACTGGATGGGGTTCTACGGGAGCCGGCCGTGGATCAAGGGGACGTGCAACCGCGTGACGCGCAAGCTCGTGCTCGCCGAGAAGCTGGCGTTCCTCGCGGGCGGCCCGGACCGACCGGCGCCGCCGGAGCTCGGGCCCGCGTGGGACCTCGTCGCGATCGCCAACCACCACGACCTCGTCACCGGGACCTCGCCCGACCGCGTGTTCGCCGAGGAGCAGGAGCCGTGGCTCCGGCGGGCCGAGGCGCTCGCCGACGCCGCGCTCGACCGCGCGCGCCGCGAGGTCGGTCCGGCGCCCGCCCGCCCGGATCCGGCGCCGCCCGGCTGGGTGCTCCGCGGCGGCCGCCTCGAGGTCGAGAGCGACTTCTACCGGCTCGCGATCTCCGAGTCGGACGGCGGCTGCATCGTCAGCTTCCGCGAGGCCGACGGCCCCGAGCGCTTGGCCGGCCCGGCCAACGACCTGGTCGTCTACCGCGACACGGGCGGGCTGTGGCGGATGGGCCACGAGTACCTCGGCGGGCGCTTCCACGAGCTGTGCCGAACGAGCCACTGTCCGGCGCGCGTCGAGGCGCGCGAGGTCGGTGGGGTGCTCGAGGTGACGGTCGAGGCCGAGCTGTGCGGCCGCCGCGTGGTCCGCCGGCTCTGGCTCCGAGCGGACAGCCCCACGATCCGCCTCCAGGCGGAGGGCTCGACGGATACGCGGACGACGCTCGCGTGCCGGTTCCCCACGACGTCGGGCGCCGAGACGCTGACGATGAACGTCCCGGGCGGCGTCGTCGAGCGGCCCGCGAAGAAGCTCTACGACCCCACCTACTGGCCGGCGCGCTCGTTCGCCCACCTGCGCGATCCGGGAGGTTGGGGCCTCGCCGCGTTCCTCGGCGGGCCCGCGAGCGTCGCGCTCCGCGACCGGGGCGTCGTCGAGTGGCTCGTCTTCCGGAACGCGCCGATGGAGCGCGCGTTCGGGCTGTTGCCCCTGCCGGCGCACCCCGCGTCCGGCACCGAGACGGCCGAGACGCGCTTCGACTACGCCGTTCGGCTGACCGGCGAGGTGCGTCCGATCGATCTCTCGAGGCAGGTGCGACAGGCCTTGCGCGCGGCCCTGTTCGCGCCGGGCGAGCCCGACCTCGACGCGGTCGCGAGCGCCGCCGTCGTGAGCGACCACGAGGACGTGCTCGTGAGCGCGCTCAAGCCGGCGAGCCGCGGCCCGGGCTTCGTCGCGCGCCTGCGGAGCTCGGCGCCCCCCGGAGAGCGCGTCGTCGTGCCGCTCCGCTGCAGCGTCCGGCCGGTGCGCGCGGCCTGGCTCTGCGACGGCCGCGAGCGCGACCTCGAGCCGCTCCCGGTCGACGGATCCGGCGTCGTCCGCGTCCCGGTCGCCGCGAGCATCGCGAGCGTGCGCCTGGTGTTCTAGTGAGCCGCCGAGGCCTCAGCCTCCCTTGCGGTGGCGCGCGAAGTAGCGCATGGCCGCCTCGGCGAAGCCCGGGTCGCTGCACGCCTCGACGAGGCGGGCGGCGTCGTCTCCGTGCCGCCCCTCGAGCGCCTCGGCGATCTGCTCGGCGGTGACGCGCAAGGGCAGGGCGGGCTTGTCGAGGAGCGTGCGGACGAGTTGCTCGGTCTCCTCCATGCGCTCGCTCGGGCGCGCGATGCGGTGGACGAGCCCGATCCGCTGCGCTTCTTCGGCGGAGATGGGGCGGCCCGTGACGATGAGCTCCCGAGCTCGCGAGGGGCCGATCTCCCTCACCAGGCGCGCCACGCCGCCCCAGACGAGCGGGATGCCGATGTCGATCTCGGGGATCGACATGCGGGTGTCGTCGGCGACGACGCGTAGGTCGCAGACGGCCGCGAGGAGCAGGCCGCCGCCGACGGCGCAGCCGTGGACGGATGCGATCGTCGTGGCGCGCATCGCTGCGACGGCGTCCACGGCCCGCCGGCCGAGCTCGGCCGCCGCGCGCAGCGTCTCTTCGGCGAGGGTAGGGCCCGCGAGCAGGGGCGCGAGCTCCTGCAGGTCGACGCCCGCGCAGAAGCCCTCGCCGCGGCCCTCGACGACGACCACGCGTACGTCCGGCTGCGCGTCGAACGAGGCCGCCGCGTCCGCGATCTCGCGAAGCAGCGTGAGGCTCAGCGCGTTGCGCCGCTCGGGCCGGTCGAGGATCAGCCGCCCCCGCGGCCCGTCGATCTCGATCTGCAGATGTTCGAAGTCCGGCGGCTTGCTCGACACCATGGGGCCGCATCGTAGAACGCACGAGGACGCCTCACAACGCCGGCGGCGAGCCGATCGCGTCGGCCGCGCCGCGCGCGCCGGCGCACGAGCCGCCCGCACCCGAGCACCACGAGGAGCGCGAGCGGAAGGGCGGGCACCGGCGACCGCGCGCCGGCCGCGCGGCACGTGCAGATGTCGGGCGTCTCGCTGTCGACCGAGGCGTCGAGCCCGCCGTCGAACGTCGCGTCGTCGGGGAAGACGATCGCCGGCCGGAGGCGGCTCGCGCTCCCCGCGTCCATTGCCGCGTCCTGCGCGAACGCGTCCCCTGGCTCGGCGCCCCCGCCGGCAGGAGAAGCGGCCTCGACGTGACACGCCGCGAGCGCGAGCAGGGCCGAGGTCGCGCCGACGCCTCTCACGCCCATTCCCTAAGAGCCGCGCCCCGCGCGTGAAGATCGGTTCGTGAGACGCGCCGTTCTCACCGCCCTTCGCGTCGGGCGTTTCCCGTGTGATCATCGGCAGTCCCGGCGGGGGCACGCGGCTTGCGGAAGCCCGCGCCCAAAGGAGGTCACGCTCATGATCCTTCGACTTACGATCGCTTGCGCTCTCGTCGTCGCCACCGCGGCCGCGGCCGCGGCGGAGGGCCCGCCGCCGCCCGCCGAGCCGGCGGGCCCGCCCATCGTCGTCGTCGAGCACCCCGGCATGCCCGTCGAGCCGCCGGCGCCCGACGCCCACTGGCACGAGGGGTTCTACCTCCAGCTCGCCCTCGGGTTCGGCGGGATGGTCGACGACTTCGGGGGGCCCTTCGGCTGGATCGACGCGACCGCGAGCGGCGGCTCGGGCGCCCTGCAGCTCCTCGTCGGGGGCTCGCTCGGGCCCGGCATCCTCCTCGGCGGCGGCGTCGTCGTCGAGCAGGTGGTCGAGCCGAGCGTGAAGGTCGAGGGCGTGCCGGTCGAAGACGACGTGGGCGTCGGCACGTTCGTCCTGGTGGGCCCGTTCATCGACTGGTACCCGAGCGCGGACGGGGGATTCCACGTACAGGGCATGGCGGGCGGCGCGCGCCTCCAGATCGAGGACAGCTCGGGCGAGCGCCAGGACCACCAGCCGCTCGGCGGCGGCGTCTCGCTCGGCGCCGGCTACGACTGGTGGATCGGCGACGAGTGGAGCCTCGGCGTCCTCGGACGCATCAGCGGCGGCACCCTCGGGGACGAGGGCGTCACCCACCGCGTGGGCGCCGTGAGCGTCCTCGCCACGGTCACTTACAACTGACCCCCCGCTCTGGTAAGGCGGAGGCATGGATCCGCAACCGCCGCACGGGTTCGCGAGCCCGCCCGGGTCGGCCCCGGGCGGGAGCTTCGACCGAGAGACCGTCGAGCAGGGCAAGACGTGGGCGTTCCTCGCCTACGCCTCGTTCTTCGTCGGGCTGCCCGTCTGGATCATCCCGCTCGCGCAGCGCGACAACGCCTACGCGCTCTACCACGCGAAGCAGGCCGGGGCGTCCTATCTGCTCGGCGCCGCCGTCGCCATGGTGGTCGCGATCATCGCGGTGATCACCTGCGGGATCGGCGCGATCCTCTTCCCCCTCGCGCTCTTCCCGCTCGTCACCTCGATCCACGGCCTGCTCATCGTGAACAACGGCGAGGCGCGCGAGCCCATGCTCGTCTTCGGGCTCGGCGACAAGCTCTTCGGCTCGCTAGAGCCCAAGCCGCCCGGTACCTGATCCGCCCGCTCGGACACCGGCCGCGAGGTCAGAAGAACTCGGTCGTGATGCGCATCGTGGTGGGCGTCATCGCCCCTTCGGGCTCGGTGGGCGTGCGCGGGCCGCGCCGGACCGAGGGCTGCTCGGACCGAGCGGCGCGCTTCGTCGACGGCTCGCGCGACGTTCGCTCTCGGACGTTCCCGCGCTTTGGGGGCCCGGTCTCCGGCGCGCGTCCGTGCGCCCCCGGCTCCTCTTGCCGGTCCTCGGCGTCGGCGATCGGCGCGACGACTTCTTGCGCGGGCCCGTCCTCTTCCGCCGGGGAGCGCTCCGCGGTCGGTGCCGCGACGCGGGGCTCGGACGACGCGGGCTCCGGCAAGGGACGCACGATCGGGGTTGCGTCGTCCATCTGGTGCGCGATCAGCGCGGCGCCCACGCCGACGAAGAACGCGAGGCCGCACGTGACGAGCAGCACGACGACCCACCGGGGGACCGGCGCGCGCCGAGAGCCTGCGGCCGCATCCGCGTCGGCGCTCTCGTCGAGAGGTGGGAGCTCCTCCGGGTCCATCAGGCGCGTGTCGGCCTCGGCGACGACCGATGAGCTCACCATATCCGGGAGGATGTCGATCGACGTCGCACTGACGGTCATGGTCTGCAGCGCTTCGGCGGCGAGCTCGCCGCCGACCTCTTCCGCCCGAACCCGACCGGCGAGCGCGACCGGCAGCTCCGCGCGCTGCTGCTGTTTGCGCTCGTTCATCGTCGCGTCGAGCAGGCCCGCGAGCATCGACTCGTGCATCGACGCAGCCCGGGGGCACGCCTCGACCAGCGCGGTCCGAAGCTCGTGCGCGTTCGCGAAGCGAGCGTCGGGGTCGGGTTGCATCGCCTTGAGCACGACGGCGTCGAGCGCCGGATCGATGTCCGTGCAGTGGACGCTCGGTGGGACCGGCCTCGGATTGCGCACGGCGCGCAGCACGTCGATGTCACTCTCCGCATCGAAGCGCCGGCGCATCGTCAGCATCTCCCAGAGCACGATCCCGAGCGCGTAGACGTCGGTGCGCCGATCGACCTCTCCCCCCGCCGCCTGCTCGGGTGCCATGTAACGGAACTTCCCTTTGATGGCGTGCTTCGTCTCCGCGCGGCCGCGTGTCTTCGCGACCCCGAAGTCGATGAGCTTCACGTTCCCCTGGTAGGCGAGCAGGATGTTCTCGGGGGAGACGTCGCGGTGCACGACGCCGAGCAGCGCACCGGCGTCGTCGCGCGTCTCGTGGGCGGCATGGAGCCCGTCGGCAACCTCGAGAGCGATGTAGCCCGCGAGGTCCGGGTGCATGCGGCGCTTCCTGAGAGCGAGCGCCCGCAGCAGCCGCCCGAGCGCGCAGCCGTGCACGTACTCCATCACCAGCACGTGCTGCCCGCCGGCCTCGATCAGCTCTTCCACGTGGACGACGTTCGGATGGGAGATCCGCGCGGAGAGCAGTGCCTCGTGGACGAACATCTGGACGAACACGGGGTCCTTGGCCAGGTGGTCGTGGACCACCTTGAGAGCGACGTGCTTCTCGAAGCCGGCGGCGCCCCGGCGCCGGCCGATGAACAGCGTGGCCATGCCGCCGGACTTCAGCCGGGCGACGACCTCGTGTCCTCCGATGCGGTCTCCGATCTGGACCACACGGGGAGCGTAACGCGGCCGACGCCAGCGCCCCAAGCCGTGTGGTACCCTGTCCGCGTGCGTGGCCTCATCGCGCTGGCACTGGCCGCGAGCACGACCGTCACGGCGGCCGCCCAGGAGCGGTCCGAATCCGCCGATGCCGCAGCGCGGCAACTGTGGGAGGATGGCGTCGCCGCCGCGCAAGAGCAGCGGTGGGAGGACGCGTTTCGGGCTTTCCAGCGCGCGTACGCGGTGTCCCCGCGCATGAGCATCCTGCTCAACCTGGCCGCCGCGCAGGCGGAGACCGGCCGCCTCGTCGGCGCGGCCGAGAGCTATCGGCGTTTCCTCGCCGGTGCGCAGAGCGGACCCGAAGCGCGCTACCGGGAGACCGCGCAGGAGGCGCTCGCCGAGATCGAGGCACGTACGCCCGCACTGGTGATCGCGGTCGACGGCCTCGCACCGGGCGACGAGGTCGTGCTCGACGACGCGGCGCTCTCCGCCGGCGCTCTCGGTCTCGAGCTGCCGGTGGACCCCGGAGCCCATCGCGTCCTCGTGCGCCGGGACGGGACGCCGGTCGCGCACGCGGACGTGACGGTGGCTGAGCGCGAGCGGCGCGAGGTCACGATGTCGGTCGAGGCGCCGATGGCCGGGGAGGAGGCGCCCGCCCGTGGCGAGGAGGACGGCTCGCTCCTGTCGTCACCGTGGCTCTGGACCGGCGTCGGCGCAATCGTCGTCGCCGCGCTCGTGGTGATCGTCGCGGTGGCGGCCGCGCCGGACGATCCGTTCGTCGGGAACTTCGGCGGCGGAACGGTGACGTTCGAATGAGGACTCGGGTGGCATCGCTGGCCATCCTTCCCTGCGTAGCGGTTGCGGCGGCGTGCTCGGGTTCGACGGAGCTCGTGTTGGTCGTCGACACGAACCTCGAGGTGCCCGCAGAGATGGACGAGGTCGTCGTGTCGGTGACGGGGCCGGGCGGTCTCACCGTCAGCGGGTCGGAGCAGTTGACCGCCGCCGGCGCGCCATCGTTCCCGCTGACGCTGGGCATCCGACCTCGAGGCGATCAGCTCGGGCCCATCGACATCGCCGTCACGGGTCGCCTCGCGGGCTCGTTCGTGATCGAGCGGGACGTCCAGACGACGCTCAGCGAGGGCGAGTCGAAGGTGCTCCACGTGTTCCTCGTCCGCGCCTGCCTCGACGTCTCGTGCGCGGACGGCGAGTCGTGCGGGAGGCAGGGTTGCGAGTCGGTCGAGGTCACGGAGCTGCCGAGCTGGACCGGCTCGCCGCCGGCGTTCGACCCCATGGATCCGTGCTTCGTCGACCCGTGGGATCCCGACGGTGACGGCCACGGCAACGTCGCGTGCGGAGGCGACGACTGCGACAGCAGCGAGCCGACCGTCCATCCCGGCGCGCACGAAGACTGCGACGGGCTCGACAACGACTGCGACATGGTTCTCGACCCGGACTGCGGTTGCGCACCGATCGGAGCGGTCGAAGGGTGCGTGACGTCGTGCGGCTCGACCGGCACGCACGAGTGCGTGAGGGGGACGACGCCCGGGCTGCCGAGCGTGTGGACGAGCTGCGAGCCGCCGCCGGAGGCGTGCAATCAGGTGGACGACGACTGCGACGGAGAAGTCGACGAGCTCTTGCCGATGCAGGTCGCGGAGGCGCGCTTGCTCCACGATCGCGTGGAAGCGTCCGCCCCCGAGGTCGTCTGGGCGGGCGACCGCTGGGCCGTGTTCTATGGCGCCGATCCCGACCGCGACGGCGTCCACATGCTGAGCCTGGCCGAGGACGGCACGGCGATGGGCGCGCCCATCCTCGTCGCGCCGGGGGGCGAGCGCCCGGGCGCGGCCTGGAACGGCACTTCGTTCGCGCTCGCGTACACCGATCCCGCCAGCTACTGCTGCGCGACCGATCCGACGACCGGAACGTGCACGTCGTCGTGCACCCGTCACTCGCTCGAGCTGTCGATCCTGACGCTCGACGGATCCCCGATGCTCTCGGGGCGCGAGCTGGCCAGCGACATCGACACGAGCCAGCCGCCCGCGGTGATCTGGGGTGACGGGGGGATCTCCCTCGCCTACTGCGACCGCAGGCCCTACCTTCACCGCCTGACGGCGACCGGCGCCGATCGCGAGTGGCGCCAGTCCTTCACGGACAACGGAGATTGCCCGTTCGCGGTGGTCCTCGACGGCTCGAGATATGCGGGCGTCGTGTCGGACAACGAGGATCTCCTGTTCGTCGAGGGGATGTTCGGGACGTGGTCGGATCCCACGACGCCACTCGTCGCCCCGGCCGGCGCCAGCGAGCCCGACGCCGTGCGGCTCGTGGAGACGTCCGCGGGCCTCGTCCTCGCCTTCACGGTCAACGAGACTCTCAGCGTCGGAGCGATCGATCCGAGCGTGCCGTCGGTTCCGTCGATGGCGGTCGCGGCCAGCACCGTCGTGCGCGGCGGTGACGAGACCTTCGACATGGCGAGCCGCGGCGACGGGGCGCTCGTCGTGTGGTCGAGCGTCGACGCAGACACCCGCACGAACGATCTCGCCTTCGTCGCGCTCGACGCCGCAGGAGCGCCGATCGGATCGGAGGCGCCGCTCCACAGATCGCTCTCGCGGAGCGAGCTCCCGGACGTCGCCTGGTCCGGGACCCGCTTCGGCGTGGCATGGGTGGAGGACGATTCCTCGTTGTGGTTCACGACCGTCGCGTGCGAGTGAGCGTCGCGAGGCCTCAGTCGCGCAGCCGCGTCCCGCGGGCGACGACCGTGACCGAGACCGCGGCGAGCGCCGACAGGAGCGCGGTCATCGCGAGCGCGCCCCACCAGGGCGAGACGTCCGACACGCCGAGCAGCCCGTGGCGCAGGCCGTTCACGAGGTAGAGGATCGGGTTGAGCCGGCTGAGCGTCTGCCAGGGCTCGGGGAGCATGTCGACCGAGTAGAAGACGCCGCCGAGGAAGGTGAGGGGCGTCAGCACGAAGTTCGGGAAGACGGCGAGGTGGTCGAACTTGGTCGCGAAGATCGCGGCGAGGAGCCCCAGCATCGCGAAGCACGCGCTGACCGCCGCGCCGAAGAGGATCGTCCAGCCGAGCGAGGACATCATCGGCCCGGCGAAGGCGGCCGCGACGCACCACACGAGCGCTCCGACCACGGTCGCGCGCAGCATCGCGGCGGCGGTGTAGGCGGCGACGATCTCCCAGGCGCCGAGCGGCGAGACGAGCAGGTCGACGATCGTGCCGTTGATCTTGGACTGGAAGAGGCTCGACGAGGTGTTCAGGAAGGCGTTGTTGATCATCGCGAGCATCATGAGGCCCGGCACGACGAACTCGATGTAGCGGACGCCGTCGACCTCCCGCAGGCGACTCCCGAGGGCCACGCCGAACACGAGGAAGTACAGGCTCGTCGTGACCAGCGGGCTCAGGACGGTCTGGAGCCAGACCTTGGTGAACCGGCGCACCTCCTTGAGGAAGAGGGTCCGGAGGCCCACCGGGTTCCAGCCTTCGCTCATCCCGCCTCCGCGGACCGGATGAGCCTCACGAAGATGTCCTCGAGGCGTGCGTGGTCGTGGCGGGCGAGCAGCTCGTCGCGTCCTTCGACCACGACGAGCCGCCCCCGGTGGATGATCGCGATGCGGTCGGCCAGCTCCTCGGCCTCCTCGAGGTAGTGCGTCGTCAGGATGATGGTCGTGCCCTGCTCGCGCAGGCGCCGGACCTCCTTCCATAGCTCCTTGCGGAGCTCGACGTCGACCCCGGCCGTCGGCTCGTCGAGGAACAAGAGCTTCGGGTCGTGCACGAGGGCCTTGGCGACGAGCAGCCGCCGCTTCATGCCGCCCGAGAGCTGCCGGGTCGGGGCGTCGCGGTGGCTGGCGAGCGCGAAGGTGGACAGGAGCGCGTCGGCCTTGCGCGCGTCGGGCGGCACGCCCATGAGGCCCATCTGGATCATCAGGCTCTCGTGCGGCGTGAAGAACGGGTCGAACCCGATCTCCTGCGGCACGAGCCCGACCAGCCGGCGCGTCGTCCGGAACTCCCTGACGACGTCGTGGCCGAAGACGCGCAGCGTGCCCGAGGTGGGCACGGCGAGCCCGGTGACGCAGTGGATGAGCGTGGTCTTGCCGGCCCCGTTCGGGCCGAGCAGCGCGAAGATCTCGCCCTCGCCGACGTCGAGGTCGACGTGATCGACCGCCGTGAGGCCGTCGAAGCGCTTGGTGACACCGCGCAGCTCGAGAGCCCGTGCCGTCATGCCGCGCGACCGGCGCTCAGCCGCCGGACTGCGACAGGTAGACGATCGCCGTCACGACCACGAGGATGAGCAGGACGACGAGGAGCGGCCGCGTCGCGCCGCCGGCCGCCTGAGGCTCGACCCGAGGCAGCTCGGGCCCCTTCTTCCTCGGTGCCGGCTCTTCCTCGTCCTCGTTCCCGCGCGGCTCGTGCTCGCGCTCGCGCGCCGCGTGGGCCTCGCGGGCGGCCTGCTTCTCCTCGCGCCGCTTCTCGTCCCGCTTGCGCCGCGCCTCTTCCCGGCGCTCGCGCTTGCTCTTCTTGCGCTTGCCCTTGTTCCTGGCCTGGGCCTGGGGCTTGGGCTTGGGCTTGGGCTTCGGCTTCGCGGGCTCGGCCTTCGCGGGCTCCGGCTTCGGCTCCGGCTTCGGCTCGGCCTTCGCGGGCTCCGGCTTCGGCTCCGGCTTCGGCTCGGCCTTCGCGGGCTCCGGCTTCGGCTCCGGCTTCGGCTCGGCCTTCGCGGGCTCCGGCTTCGGCTCGGCCTTCACGGGCTCGGGCTTCGGCTCGGCCTTCACGGGCTCGGGCTTCTCGGGCTCGGGGTCCGCCGCCGCGGGCGCCTCCGCCTTCAGAGGAGGCGCCGGGCGCTCGGCGGCGGCCGGCTCGGCGGCGGCCGGCTCGACGGCGGTGGGCTCGGCGGCGGCGACCGCGGGCAACGGCTCCTCGGCCTGCGGCGCAGGCGGCTCCGCGGCGGTGTCGCCCTCGGCGACCACCTTGCCGACGAGCGCGCGCGCCGCGTCCGGCAGCTTCACGAACTTCACGCCCATCCCCGCGGGCGCGGCCGGCGTCGCGTCGCCCGCCCGGCGTGTCCAGATCACGCGCCCGACCCCGCTGACCGTCTCCCCGAGGACGGTCAGCTCCATCCGCACCAGCGCGCCCACCACCAGGGGCTCGGGCGTCTCCGCGAAGAACCCGCCCTCGGAGACGTCGCGCGTCCGGTAGCTCGAGAACTCGCCGGCCGTCGCACTCTTGAGCCGGACCTCGAGCGTCGTCCGGGCGCGGCCGTGCTGGCGCTTGTCGCTCATGGCAACCGCTTGCGTACCGATGAACGGCCCCAATTTCAATCCGTTCCTGAAATAAGGGCGACCGCCCGACCGTAGGAGCCACCGATGGGACACCGACCGAGCCATGGCCTCCCGATGGGCTACCTGCTCTGGATCTTCGGGTTTCTGGGTGCCCACCGCTTCTACTACGGTCGGCCCGTCTCCGGCACGATCTGGTTCTTCACGCTGGGCCTGCTCGGCGTCGGGTGGCTCATCGACCTCTTCCTCATCCCCTCGATGGCCCGGTCGGCGAGCGGACGGTACGCGAGCGGCCCGTTCAGCTACGACCTCGCCTGGATCCTGCTCACGTTCCTCGGCCCCTTCGGCGCCCACCGCCTCTACATCGGCCGCTGGCTCACCGCCATCGTCTGGTTCTTCACCGGGGGGCTCTTCGGTCTCGGGGTCCTGTGGGACTACTGGACCCTCAACGGCCAGGTCAGCGAAGCCAACGGGGGCTGACAACCGGCCGGAATCCCCCCGGATTCTTAGGCCCGAGCCCCCAAAAGCCGAACAATTCCAGACCCAAACCCGAAAACCGAGCGGGTCCGCCGGGTTGGGCGGCCGTACCAAAGCGGGCCGCTGCCACCCCCCCGGCGGCTGCTACGATGCCCGCCATGGCGATGGTCGAGTCCAGCCAGCGGCGCGAGCTCGGTGCGCTGCTGCGATCCGTCGTGAAGGTCATGACGGTGTCCGACGCGCCCGACTACGACCAGCCGTGGCAGAAGGTCGGCCCGGCGAACAGCTCGGGCTCGGGCGCCATCGTCGAGACTCGCCGCGGGCTGCGCGTCCTCACCAACGCGCACTGCGTCGAGGACCACGTCTACGTGGAGGTCCGGCGGTACGGCAAGTCCCGCAAGTACCAGGCCGAGGTCGAGGCGCTCGGACACGAGTGCGATCTCGCGCTCTTGCGGGTGGACGACCCCACCTTCTTCGCGGGGACCCTCCCGATTCCGCTGGGGTCGCTGCCCCACCTGAGCGACCAGGTGTCGGTCTGTGGCTACCCCGTCGGGGGCGAGCGCCTCTCCATCACCCAAGGCATCGTCTCGCGGATCGACCTCGTCCAGTACGCCCAGAGCCAGCGGCGGCTGCTCGCCATCCAGATCGACGCCGCCATCAACCACGGCAACAGCGGCGGGCCGGTCATCCAGGACGGGGTGCTCATCGGGATCGCCTTCCAGGCGCTCGATGACGCCGAGAAGATCGGCTACGTCATCGCCGTCCCGGTCATCGAGCACTTCCTCGAGGACGTGGACAGCGGGGGCTACGAGGGCTTTCCGGGGCTCGGGGTCGCCACGCAGGCGCTCGAGTCCGAGACCCACCGGCGCGCTCTCGGGCTGCCGGCCCACCGGGAAGAGGGGGTGCTGGTCACGCGCGTGGCCTACGGCAGCTCGGCCTGGGGGTGCCTCGAGCCGGGCGACGTGCTCCTCGCGGTCGACGGCGTCCCGGTCACCGCGGACGGGACGGTCGAGATGCGCGAGGGCGAGCACGTGGACTTCGCCTACGTGGTGTCGCGCCGGCACGTCCGCGAGACGATGGAGTGCCGGGTGTGGCGGCAGGGGGGCGAGCTCAGCGTGGTGGTGCGGCTCGCGCCCCCGAGCTACCTGGTCCCCGAGGACCGGTACGACGTCAAGCCCACGTACTACACCTTCGGGGGCCTTCTGTTCGTGCCGCTCACGCGCAACTACTTGATGACCTGGACCGAGCCGTGGTGGCAGAACGCCCCCCGCGAGCTCGTGGTGACCTACGAGCATGGCCTGCGCACCCCGGACAGCATCGAGCCGGTCGTCCTCCAGAAGGTGCTCGCCGACCGAGTGAACCAGGGCTACCACGAGTATGAGAGCCTGCTCGTGGCCAAGGTGCAGGGGCGCGAGGTCCGCTCGCTGCGCCACCTGGTCCGGCTCGTGGAGGGCACCGACGATCCGTTCGTCACCTTCGAGCTGACCGACGGGCGGCAGGTCGTCGTCGATCGGGCCCTCGCCGGGGCGCGCAAGCAGGCCGTCCTCGACCGGTTCAACATCCCGGCCGACCGGTCCCGGGACCTGGTCGACCGCACCGAAGACCTGCTCTGATCCAAATCGACCCGCCCGCCCCTCCCCCCCTCCCCGAGGGGAGCTCCCCTCGGACTCCCCCCGGCGTCTCGCTCCGCTCGACGCCGGGCTCGCTCCGCGCGCGATTCACTCGGCGGGACCGGGCGGCGCCGCCGGTGGACCTCTGAGCAGGGCGGGATCAGCGGCGCGGGCGCCGGCGATTGCGAAGTCCGCGGCGGCGGCGCTTGGTGGGGGCCGGCTCCTCGGCGGGCTCGGCCGCTCCGGCGTCGGGCGCGACGCCGGCGTCGAGCCCGAGCTCGGCGGGGCTCATGGCCCAGACCTCGTACTCGCCGTCGACGTACGCGGGATGGTCCACCTCGAAGAGCAGGCCGCCGTCCGGGCCCACCACGTCGACGACGTAGCTCCCCGGCGCGAGCGGGACCTCTACCGAGGCGCCTTCGATCGGAATCCGCGAGACGCGCGCCTCGGTCCCTTCCGGGAGGTGGACCAGGCCGATGCGCACCGTCGCGCCGCCGTCGTGGTCGGGGCCGGCGTCGGTGAGCGCGGGGGGCAGGCCCTCGGCCGCCGGCTCCCAGGGCGTGGGCGTGCTCTCGGGCTCGGCGGCCTCCCCGTTCCGTCGGAGGGCGATGACGCCGCCCGCCGCCGCGATGGCCACGAGCGAGAGCGCCACGGCGACCACGGCGGCGTGGCTCTTCTTCTTCTCCGGCTCGTACCTCAGGGGCGGCAGCCCCGCCGTAGGCGTCGGCGGAGCTCCGAGCGGCACCTGCGCGGGCTCGGGCCGCTCCATCCCCTCGGGGGGTGTGTCGAGCGTGGCCGGGGTGATGCGCGGGTGCGAGCCCGTGGCCGGCGGCGGCGGCAGCTCGCTCACGCTCGTCACCCCCGAGGCCACGTCGCCGAAGCCGTCCCCACGGAACGCCTCGATGAGGGCCCAGCGCATGTCGCGCGCGCTCTGGAAGCGCTCCTCGCGGTCCTTGGCGATGGCCGTGTCGACGATCTGGACGAGCTGGGGGGACAGGTCGGGGACGATCTCGGCGATCGGCGTCGGAGGCTGGGTCGTGATCATCACGATCAGGTCGCCGATGTTCTCGGACTCGTACGGCAGCCGTGCGGCGAGCGCCTCGTAGAGGATGACCCCCATGCTGTAGAGGTCGGTCCGGGCGTCGATGTCCCGCAGCCCGCGCGCCTGCTCGGGCGACATGTAGTCGGGGGTGCCGACCAGTATGCCCTCCTGCGTCAGGTTCCTGGCCGCGGGCTCGTTCCGCCGCGACACGCCGAAGTCGAGGAGCTTCGGGTAGCTGCCGTCCGGGTCGTCGACGATGAAGATGTTCTCGGGCTTGAGGTCCCGGTGCACGATGCCCTTCTCGTGCACGACGGCGAGCCCGCGCAGGGTGAGCGAGACGAGGCGGCACGCCTCGGAGGGCTCGAGGCGGCCCTCGCGGTCGAGGATGTCCGCGAGGCTCTCGCCCTGCAGGCGCTCCATGACGATGTAGGGCGTCTTGTCATCCGTCAGCCCAAAGTCCGTGATCTCCACGACGTTGCGGTGACGGACGGAGGCGGCCACCCGCGCCTCGCGCAAGAAGCGCTCCCGGATCTCGTCCGACTTCGGGCCCGACCACTGGAGGAACTTGACGGCCACCGGGCTGCCGAGCGTCTGGTGCTCGGCTTCCCAGATGGTCGCCATGCCTCCTTCGCCTATCTTGCGGACCAGACGATAGCGGCCCCCGACGACCGTGCCTTCGGCGTACACCCGGGCCCCATCCTAGTCCCTCGCGCGCGCCGAGTCACTTTCCTTCGGCCCAGGACTCCCGGAATTTCGGCCGCTTCCGAGGATCGTGCCGGTCCGCTCTACTCGGCGGCCTCCGCCGTCCGGGGCGGAGCTTCCGGGCGGAGGCGGGCGAGCAGGCGCCCGCCGGTCGTGGTGATCTCGTCGTGGAGGAACCGGCAGCGCGGCTCGGCGCGATCGAGGTAGCGCTCGAGCACCTCGCGACGGTCGGCGTGCGCGCGCGCCTGGTCGAGCAGGCACTCGCAGATGTGCTCGTCGGCGAGCAGGCGCGTGAGCCGCTCGGCGTGGAGCATGGCGAACGCGAAGTCGCGCTTCGGGTCCCACTGCGCGAGGAACCGGCTCGGCCACTCGGTGATCGGCCGGTCGCGGAGCGACGCCAGCTTGTCGCCGGCCGTCCGCGCCATCAGGTGCTGCTGCGCCCCGAGGGACAGGAGCTGGACCTTCGCGACGCGACGCTCGAGCGGATCCCGGGACGAGAGCGACCGGATCCGCGCCTGGGCCATGCGCCGCACGAACCGCTGGGGGTTCTTCATGATGCCCATCAGCGTGTCCTTCATGGCCATGAGGGCCTGGATCTGGCTCGTGCCCTCGTAGATGGGCATGACCATGGCGTCCCGGAGCAGCTTCTCGGCCGGGTAGTCCTGCATGTAGCCGTTGCCGCCGTGGATCTGGACGCAGCGCCGCGCCATCTCCACGGCCTTCTCCGCGGCCAGGTACTTGAGGAGCGGCGTCGCGCGGCGGGCGCGCCGCTTGTACTGCTCCGCCTCCCGCTCGAGCTCCTCGGCGCTCCGGTCCTTGGTCCCCCCGAAGCGCGCGCCGAGCTGCAGCTTCGCGGCCGTCTCCTCGTTGACCGCGCCGTGGACGGCGAGGGCGCGCAGCCCCTGGATGTCGGTCCGCATCTCCTCGAGGTAGTCGGCGACCATCTCGTGCTGGTCGAGGGTCTTGCCCATGGAAGGGCGCTCCTCGGCGTAGGCCTTCGCTGCCCGGTAGGCCGCCTCGCACAGCCCGATGCTCTCGAAGCCCACGCCGAGGCGGGCGTTGTTCATCAGCGTCAGCATGTGCCGGAAGCCCTCGCCCCGCTCCCCGACCAGCATCGCGGGGGCCCGGTCGAACACGAGCGAGCAGGTGGCCGAGCCGTGGTGGCCGAGCTTCTCCTCGATCCGGCCGATCTTCACGATGCGCCGGCGGTTGCCGTCCTCGTCCTCCTCGTAGGTCGGGACCAGGAACATGCTCAGGCCTCCGAGGCCCGCGAAGGGGTCGTCCGGATCGCCGGCTTTCTCGGTCCGAGCGATGACGAAGTGGTACTTGCCGTGCCCCGACGTGATGAAGACCTTCTCCCCGGTCACGGTCCAGTTGCCGTCCGCGTCCTGCTCGCCGACGGCGCGGAGCTGGGCCATGTCGCTGCCGGCGTGAGGCTCGGTGATGTCCATGCAGCCCCAGGCCTCCCCGCGGAGGATCTCGTCGATCTCCTTGCGCCAGCGGGTCTCGAGGATGCGCGCGTTGCCGGCGTCGACCTCGGTCGTGCCCTCCTGGATCGAGAACACGAGCATGGCCATGGCCATGCCGCCGTGGAAGCCGTGGTGGGCCATCACGGAGACGTCGGCGCGGGCCATGATCTCCGTGTTGATGAAGTAGAGGAGGAGCGGCGCGTTCATGCCGCCGAGCTCGCGCGGCGCGCACATCCCGTGCAGATCGAGCTCCTTGATGCGGTCGAAGATGGCCTGCAGGCGCGCCGGGAAGACCACCTCGCCGCCGACGAGCGAGACTCCCTCACGGTCGATCTCGGCCGCGTGGGGAGCGATCTCGTTCGCGGTGAGCTCGCCGACCATCTCGGCGACGTCTCGGTAGAAGGACCTGGCCTCTTCGGGGCTCGTGAAGGCGTCCTCGGCGCGGTAGTCGAATTCGGTCAGCCGGACGATCGGCTCCCAGTCGATGCCGCGCTCGAAGTAGAACTGCAGGTCGTCGTTGTCCTTGAAGAAGTTCCCCATCACTCACCTCGGGTGGTCGCGAACAGGCTCGATCGGGCGATGCGCATGAGCTCGCGGACGTGGCGCTCCTCCGCCTGCTCGCGCGAGTCGGCTGGCACGAGCCCCGTGACGACGGGCCCGGCGGCCATGCCGGCCAGGACCAGCGTGATGACGTGGACCACGTAGGCCTCCGGGTCCACGTCGGGCACGAGCTCGCCCGTCTCGGCGCCCTTCCGGATGTACTCGCTGAGCAGGCTCACCCACGGGCGCACCCCGGCGGCGAGCTGCTCGCGCATCTCCGCCGGCCGGTCGAGCAGCTCCCGGACGACGAGACGGGCCCGGTCGGGATCCTCCCGGAAGAAGGTCAAGAGCTCGCGGACGAGCACCTCGAAGCGCTCGTCCCCCCGGCTCACCGCCCCGAGCAGCCTCGGCAGGACCTCGCTGAAGTGCCCGATGAGGTTGTCGAGCACGCTCCGCCGCAGCTCCTCCTTCGAGGGGTAGTGGTAGAGCAGGGAGGGCTTCCGGATGCCCACCTCGTCGGCGATGGCCTGCAGGGTGGTCCCGTCGAAGCCCCGCTCGGCGAACAGCCGCGCGGCCGTGCTCAGGATCTCGGTGCGTACGTCCATGGCTTCCGGGTCCCCGTCGGCTCGCGATCGGGGCCCGCCGGGGAGTGTCTACCGCCCGGTCAGCGTTTCTCTACCGCGCGGTAGGCACGGATGCAAGCGTTGACCTTTCGGCGGGCGTGGTTATGGCTTTCCGCCACGGCGGCCCGGTTGGGGACCGCCCCTCACGGAGGACACGACAGATGAAGGTTCGACCGCTGCACGACCGGGTGCTCGTCCGGCGCCTCAAGCCCGAGGAGAAGACCAAGGGCGGGATCATCATCCCCGACACCGCGAAGGAGAAGCCCATCGAGGGCGAGATCGTCGCGGTGGGCAGCGGGCGCGTCCAGAAGGACGGCTCGGTGCGGGCGCTCGAGGTGAAGGCGGGTGACCGGATCCTGTTCGGCAAGTACTCCGGCACCGAAGTGAAGATCGAGGGTGAAGAGCACCTCATCCTGCGCGAGGACGACATCCTCGGCGTGCTCAGCTAACGGGAGCTTCTACGATGACAGCAAAGATGATCGCATACGACACGACCGCGCAGAAGCGGATCCTGGCCGGCGTCGACGCGCTGGCGAATGCGGTGAAGGTCACGCTCGGTCCGAAGGGCCGCAACGTGATCCTCGAGAAGAGCTTCGGCGCGCCGAAGGTCACCAAGGACGGTGTCACCGTCGCCAAGGAGATCGAGCTCAAGGACAAGTTCGAGAACATGGGCGCGCAGATGGTCAAGGAGGTCGCCTCCAAGACCAACGACGTCGCCGGCGACGGCACGACCACCGCGACGGTGCTGGCCCAGTCGATCTACCGGGAAGGGGCGCGGATGGTGGCGGCCGGCCACAACCCGATGGAGCTGAAGCGCGGCATCGACACCGGCGTCGAGGCCGTCGTGGAGGAGCTGAAGAAGATCTCGAAGAAGGTCTCGGGCGACGCCGAGATCGTCCAGGTCGCGACCGTCAGCGCCAACTACGACGAGACCATCGGCGAGATGATCGCCAAGGCCATGGACAAGGTCGGCCACGAGGGCGTCATCACGGTCGAAGAGGCCAAGGGCCTCGAGACCGAGCTCGACGTGGTGGAGGGCATGCAGTTCGACCGCGGATACCTCTCGCCGTACTTCGTGACGGATCCCGAGAAGATGCAGGTCGAGCTCGAGGACTGCTACATCCTGTTCAGCGAGAAGAAGATCTCGGCGATGGCCGACCTGATCCCGGTCCTCGAGGCGACGGCGCGCGCGCAGAAGCCGCTCCTCATCGTCTCCGAGGACGTCGAGGGCGAGGCCCTCGCGACGCTCGTGGTCAACAAGCTCCGCGGCACGATCAAGGTCTGCGCCGTCAAGGCGCCGGGCTTCGGCGACCGTCGCAAGGAGATGCTCAAGGACATGGCCATCCTGACCGGCGGGACCGTCATCGCCGAGGAGCTCGGGCTCAAGCTCGAGAACGCCACGCTGAGCGACCTCGGCCAGGCCAAGAAGGTCACGGTCGACAAGGAGACGACCACGATCGTCGGCGGCGAGGGCAAGAAGAAGGACATCAACGGCCGCATCGAGACGATCCGTCGTCAGATCGAGGAGACCACGAGCGACTACGACCGGGAGAAGCTCCAGGAGCGCCTGGCCAAGCTCGCGGGCGGCGTCGCGGTCGTGAAGGTCGGCGCCGCGAGCGAGATCGAGATGAAGGAGCGCAAGGACCGCGTCGATGACGCGCTCGCAGCGACCCGCGCGGCAGTCGAGGAGGGCATCGTCCCGGGCGGCGGCGTCGCGCTCATCCGCGCACAGAAGGCGCTCGACGGCCTGAAGCTCAACGACGAGCAGATGGTCGGGGTGCGCATCCTCCGCCGCGCGATCGAGGAGCCGCTCCGGCAGATCGCCGAGAACGCGGGCCAGGAGGGCAGCGTCATCGTCGAGCACGTCCGGAACGCCAAGGGCGGCACCGGCTTCAACGCGCGCACCGACGAGTACGAGGACCTCGTCAAGGCCGGCGTCATCGACCCCACCAAGGTCGTCCGCACGGCCCTGCAGAACGCGTCGTCGGTGAGCGGCCTCATGCTCACCACCGAGGCCCTCATCGCCGAGAAGCCCAAGGACGAGGAGCCCATGGGCGCCGGCGCCGACATGGGCGGCATGGGCGGCATGGGCGGCATGGGCGGCATGGGGTTCTAGTCGTCTGCGCAGCTCCGGCGCCTTCGCGCCGGAGCTGCGCACCCTTCAGCTCTCCCGCACCAGGGCGTAGACGTGGCAGTCGCGGGGGATGTCGCTCACGTTCGGGTGGAGCGAGAACCGCCGCAGCGTGCCCTCGCGCTGCATGCCCGCCTTTTCCATGACGCGCGCAGAGGCGACGTTTTCGACGTCGACCCACGCCCAGATCCGCTGCACGCGGGTGTCGGCGAGCGCGGCGTCGCACACGGCCCGGAGCGCCTCGGTCATGTAGCCCTGGTTCCAGTGGGCGCGGGCGAGCACGTACCCGACCGCGGCGCCGTGGTCGTCCAGGGTCGTCCCGATCATCCCGAGCAGCGCCCCATCCTGCTTGCGCTCGATGACCCAGGCGAGGTGGCCGCGCCGGACGCGCCAGGCCTGGTCGACCACTTCGAGGAACTGCCGCGTGTCGTCGACGTTCGCGTGCGGCTGCCAGGTGAGGTAGCGGCTGACCTCGGGATCGCGGGCGTACTTCGCGAACACCTCGTCGGCGTCTTCGGTCCGCGGCCGCCGCAGGCGCAGCCGCTCCGTCTCGATCTCGGCGGGCGGAAAGCGAACCACGGACCCAGTATGCGCTCGGATCGACCCGGAACCACCCCTCGGGCTACCGGTGCCGCCCCAGCGCGCCCGCGACCGTTCTCGCGACCCGGATGCCGTCGAGGGCGGCACTGACGATGCCGCCGGCGTAGCCGGCACCCTCCGCGCATGGGTACAGGCCGCCGAGGGCGGGGCTCTCGAGCGTCTCGGGCGAGCGAGGCACGCGCACGGGCGCGCTCGTGCGGCTCTCGACGCCCACGAGGACCGCCTCCTCGGTGAGGTAGCCTCGCATGCGGCGGTCGAAGCGCCGGAGCGCCTGGCGCAGGCGATCGGCGAGCGACAGGCCGGTCGCGTCGAGCACCTCGGCGACGTTCCCCGCCACGAGGCCCGGGATGTAGCTCGACTCGGGCACGGTGCCCGAGCCGCGACCGGCGACGAAGTCGGTGGCGCGCGTCGCCGGCGCGCGCATCGCGCCACCGCCGGCCTCGAAGGCCGCCCGCTCGGCCGCGCGCTGGAGGTCGACGCCGGCGAGCGGGCCCCGGAAGCCGATGCTCGCGAGGTCGTCGATCTCGACGGACACGACGAGCCCCGAGTTGGCGAAGGGCGAGTCGCGGCGCGAGAGGCTCATGCCGTTGACGACGAGCCCCTCGGGCTCGGTCGAGGCCGGCACGATCCACCCGCCCGGGCACATGCAGAACGAGAACACGCCGCGCCCGTCCACCGTCTCGGCGAGGCGGTAGGACGCGCTCGGCAGCTTCGGATGGCCTGCGTCGCGCCCGTACTGGATGCGGTCGACGAGCGGCTGCGGATGCTCGATCCGGACGCCGAGCGCGAAGGGCTTGGGCTCGAGCGTGACCCCGGCGGCGAGCAGCATCTCGAAGACGTCGCGCGCCGAGTGACCGGTGGCGAGCACGACGGCGTCGGCGCCGATCTCGGTGCCGTCGGCGAGACGCACGCCGGCGACCCGCCGGCAGGTGCTGTCGGGCCGCGTGACGAGCCCGACCACGCGGGACTCGAAGCGGAGCTGTACCCCGCACGCCTCGAGCCGCTCGCGCATGGCCGTGACCACCTTCGGCAGGCGGTTCGATCCGATGTGCGGCCGCGCGTCGACGAGGATGCGCTCGGGGGCGCCGTGGAGCGCGAGCACCTCGATGACGTCCCTCACGTCACCGCGCTTGTGCGCGCGTGTGTAGAGCTTGCCGTCGCTGTAGGTCCCTGCGCCGCCCTCTCCGAAGCAGTAGTTGCTGTCCGGGTCCACGCGGCCGAAGCGCTGGAGCGCCTTGAGGTCGCGGCGGCGCGGCTGGACGTGCTTGCCCCGGTCGAGCACGATCGACGCGATGCCGGCGCGCGCGAGCTGGTAGGCGCAGAAGAAGCCGGCCGGCCCCGCGCCCACGATCACGACGCGCGGCTCGCCCGAGACCTCCCGCGGGTGCGGCTCCCCGAGCCCCGCGCGCCGCTCGCCGCCGAGCCCCACGACGAGCCGAAAGCGCACGCGGCCGTGGCGCGCGTCGATGGAGCGCTTGCGGACCTCGACGGGCGGAAGCTCGCGCTCGGCGACCCGCAGCCGGCGGGCGACCGCGGCCCGGAGCGCCTCCGGGTGGTCGGCGTCGTCGAGCCCGAGCACGATCTCGAGCTCCTCCGGGAACCGCTGCCCCATGACGGCGCGAGGTGTAGCACTGGCGCCGCCCGCTTTCCTCGGCCAAACTCCGGCCCGCTTTTCGAGTCGGAGAGATGCGCATGCAGAGGATCTGGACGATCGGCTTCCTGGCGCTCGGCCTCGCGGTCGGGCTCGCGGGGTGCGACCGCGGTGAGGAGG
>JBDIVX010000030.1:0-60720 GCA_039794305.1 Candidatus Neutrinellum sp. | reverse complement strand
CGATCGCCTCGAGCGCCGGATGGTGCGCGCGCGCGTCGAGACGCTCGCGCGCATCCTGGCCACGTGCACGCAGGGCCGGCTCCGGATCTACTACAACGACGACGACGTGCGGCGCCGGTTCCTCGAGTGGTTCCGGGCGCAGGGCTTCGTCTCACCGTTCGGCCGCCCGATGCAGAAGCACAACGACCTGCACCGGTTCCACTTCCACGTGACGATCCCGAAGGACCTCCCGCTCCCGGCGCCCGCGGGCGGCACCACCTGAAATCGACGTCTACTTGGCTCGCGATTGCTTCTCGTCGATCCCCGAGACGCCGAACCGCTTCGCGAGCTCCGCCTCGACGTCACGCAGCGTGACGCCGCGCGCGAGCAGGCCGACCATGGCGTGGTACAGCACGTCGGCCGCCTCGGACACCACCCGCTCGTCGCTCTCGTCGGTCATGGCCCGCGCGAGCTCGTCCGCCTCCTCGCGCACCTTGTCGCCGATCTTCCGGGCGCCCTCCTCGAGGAGCGACCGTGTGTAGCTCCGCTCCCCGCCGGCGTCGCGCCGCGCCTCGAGCTCGTCCCACAGGCGCGTGAGCAGCGGATCGGCGTGCCACGCCGACTCGCCGTCCTCGCCCACCCGCCGGAAGAAGCACGTCCGCCGCCCCGTGTGGCACGACGGCCCGGCCGGCTCGACCAGGTACACGAGCGCGTCCCCGTCGCAGTCCACCCACACCTCGTGGACCGCCATCGTGTTCCCGCTGCTCTCCCCCTTGCGCCAGAGCGCCTGCCGCGACCGGCTGAAGAACGTCGCCTGTCCGGTCTCCACGGTGCGCCGGACCGCCTCCTCGTTCGCGTGCGCCACCATGCGCACCTCCCCCGTCAGCCGGTCCTGCACGACCACCGTCACCAGCCCCGCCGCATCCCACCCGAGCCCGGAAAGGTCCATGCCCGGTGGCGTACGCGACGGGGCGGTGAGGAGCAAGGGCTAGGCGTCGAGACAGAGCCTAGCCGCGCGAGGAGGCGATCAGTGCCTGCATGCGGGCATCGGAGATGTCCGCGAGGTAGCTGAGCGCACGATCCTGCCGAGACCCAGCCCGGTCGGCCCGATCCGCAGCATCCTGCCCGATCTGCCCGGCCTTGGACGCGCTGTCGGCGTGACGCTCCGCTCGTGCGTCGGCCCGCGCAGCTGCCCTCGAGAACACGCCCGCGACGATGGCGCCACTGCCGGAAATCGCGTCTCCAGATGCACTCGCCCACGCGCCATTCGCACGTGCGCGATCCGCTGCGAGCTGATGGTCGCTCGCGGCGTCAGCGTAGGATGCACCCGTCGCGGCAAGGGCGCTCCCGTCATGGCCGTAGCGTTCGTACTGCCGCGCAGCCCGATCGCAGGATGCGGCGACCGCCTGGTTTTCCCGCGCCGCCGCGGCCTCCATGGCTGCGCTGTCCTGCTGCGCAGCTCCAACGCCACTCGCAACGGCGCCACCGATCTGAGCGACCCCCTGGGTCACGGCAGCTGCGAATCGCGCATCGGCCGCTTCTTCCATCGCCTCGATGCGCTGCATGTTCGCACGGTGCTGCTGGGCGCGCGCGGCATCGCGGACCGCACGCTCGGATTGCTGCTGATGCTCGAGGAGCTCGATTGCCTCGGCAATGACCTGCTCGGCGGCAACCACCCCGCTGGAAGCGGCGAATTCCCCCACTGGATAGTGCGAGCTCCCCGCACGGTTGATCGGATCCACCATCTTCTTCCTCCCTCGGTTTGGGTTCTCAGCCCCGGGTACCCGCTGCAGCCGCCAGGGATTCGCCCCTGGCCTCGGCAGCCTGCTGGGCTACCTGGATCATTCGCTGGTAGGCGCGCATCGTCGCCTTGAGCTCGTCGACCCAGCTCTGGAGCCGGGCAGAAGCTTCTTCGGATCGCACCTCGTGCGTCTCCGAACGAATGGTCGCGCGATCCTGATCGTGCTGAGCATCCGCCGCCGCCATGTTCGCTCCACCGTTGAAAACGCCCGCACCAGCCTCGGTGACCCGCGCAGCCCTCGCGGCCGCGTCCAGCGCCGCGCGTACCGTGTCGTCGAGGTGATTGGCAGTATCGGCGCCATCGGAGGCGGCACTGCCACCGCCCGAGGCACCCGTGAGGATCGCTCCCGCCACGACCATCGCCACGGCAACGCCCACCGCGACTTCTTCGCACACGCCGGCCTCACGCAGCGCTTCGGAGATCGGGGCCGCCAGTCCTGCAGCCCCCGCACCGATCGCCGCCACGACACCACCGCCCGCCATGAGGGAGCCGGTGACCTTCAGGGCGACGGACACGTACGATGCCAGCTCTCGAGGCATGCCGAGGTCCACCATCCCCTGGGCAATGTCGTCGGAGTACGTGGCGAGCAGCATGCCCGCGACAGCAACCCCGACCGCGGCAGCGGAGCCGCCGGAAGCGACCGTGACTGCGGCGGCAGCCACGAGCCCCGCCACCTTCGCCACGTCGCCCCAGAATTCGCCCAGGCCGAGGAAACCGGATGCCTCCTCCGCAGCCTTCAACGCAGCCTCGACCGCCTCCTGCTGCTTCTGCAGCTCGTCCTGGACTCGACTCTTCTCGATGATTGCTCCCGACTCTTGCGCGCTCTGCTTCGCACGGCGCAGCTGCATGCTCACGAATGCCAGGAGCGCCTCCGGATTGCCCTCCAGGGCCTGGCCAACGGCGGCGACTTCGCGCGATCTCATCGAGTCGCCGCGTTGCGGGCGGTGCGCCGCCACCGCACCGGCCCCGTCATGACGGCTGGATACCAGCAACAGAGGGGACTGAGGCGCGTTCGAGGGCCCGAAGGCGGGCGCACCGAGGATCATCCCCTCGATGCGCCCGACACCCATATGTTCGATTCTCGAAACCATCGTGTCCTCGTCAGATGTTGCGAGCGATGGCGCTCTTGGTCTCGTGGTCGCCCTTCATCATCTGGGTCGCCATGTTCACGAACATCTGCCGGGTCTGGACGAGCGACTGGAAGCCGATCATGTCCATCTCGTTGGCAGTGGAGAGCTCGTTCTGACGGTTCTGGCGGATCTTGATCTGGCTCTGCAGCTCCCCCGCCGTGATGCGCTGACCGCGGCCGTCGGCTCGCGCCTCCTTGTTGAGGCGGTCGTAGAGTCCTGGATGGTGCTCGTTCATCCACTCCTCGACGCTCCTCCCTTCGATCGTGTCGCCACCGAGGTCGCTGCCGTTCACTCTCAGGTTCTCGTTCGCCCCGTTCGCCTCTCCGAGGTCGGCGAGGCGCTGGAGCACCGCGATCTCCTCGGCGAGCTGCGCCGCCTCTTCGTTGCGGCGGCGGAGCGTCTCCGCTCGAGCGTTCATCTGGCCGCCGACGTCGTCGAGAACGGAGCGCATGAACGCGAGGATCTGCACATCGTTCATGTTCCTGAAGTCCAGCTGCCCCGTCCTTTCCGCCGGACGCGTGTGCCTAATGTAGGCGCCGCCGCCACCACTATCACCGTAGGATTCGACAGACATGGCTCTATCTCCTTTCGTGCTAGTCCGATTCTCAGGCGCGCAAGACCATGCCGGTCAGGCGAGGGGTCGCCACCGGCTTGGAATCGCGCAGTAACTCCAGCCGCCGCTCTTCGGCGACCGCTTCGAAGCGCTCGAGGTACTCGGGGGGCGCAGGAACGCGGGGAAGCTCGTCGAGCGAGATGCCGGCCTGTGCACATGCTGCCTCGAGCTCCTCGTCCTGCTTCTTCAGCTCGGCGAGGAGCTTCTGGAACTCGCTCTGGATGCGTTGGGCTCGGTGCTGTTCGTTCGCCATCGGTCCGCCCTCCGTACGTGGCCCTTATCGGGGGGGCGGGCGGGCCGGTTGCGTCGGGCCGGTCGTTTTCTGGTGGACGGAGGCGGTGCGGAGGACGGGACTCGGCCGAAGCGAGGGTTTCGGCGGACCTCTGTCCGATATTCGGTCGGGACTCGGGCGAAACTCGGGTTTCGGCCCAGTGCTGTCCGATATGCGGCCCGGACTCGGCCGAAGCTCGGGCTTCGGCCAGTCTCTGTCCGTCCGGCGGTCCGGCGGTCCGGCGGTCGGGCGCCCGTCCGAGCCGTCACGGGTCACCGGCCCCGAACGCGACGAGGCCGCGGCCCCGGGTGGGACGCGGCCTCGCGTCGGGCGGCCCTTGGGGCCGGAGTCAGTGGGTGATCAGGCCGGCTGCTCGAGGATGCCGGCGATGTCTTGCTCGACCTTGGACTCCTTGACCTTGCGGGCGAGGGCCAGCTCGGTGATGAGCAGGCTCCGGGCCTGGTCGAGGAGGCGGCGCTCGCCGAAGCTGAGCTCCTTGTCGCCCTTGAGGCGGTAGAGGTCGCGCAGGACCTTGGCCACCTCGAAGGGGCTGCCGCTCTTGAGCATCTCCATGTACTCGCGGTAGCGACGGTTCCAGGGCTGGGAGGTGACCGCGACCTCGTCGGACTTCAAGATGTCGAGGACCTTCTTCGCGTCCTTCCTCGAGATGACCTGCCGGAGGCCGAGCCGATCGGCGGCATCCGTCGGGACCATGACCTTCATCCCGGTGTCCAGGATTTTGAGGATGTAGAAGCTCTTGTTGGTCCCAGCGATCTCCTTCTTTTCGATGCTGGTGACCTCTCCCACCCCGTGCGCGGGATGGACGGCCTTGTCCCCGACCTTGAATGTCATCGAGTCTCGTCTCCTCCGGGGGGCGTCCCCGGACCCCGATCGCAGGCAGTCCGCGATCGTGGATTTCGCCTGCGTCGAGCCGCGTAAGACTAGCACCGTTTCTGCGGTGCGTCAATGCGTCACGAGGCAGCAAAACCAAGCGATCCCACGTCTTTATGGCGCAGCCCGCTCCCCGGCGAGCAGCTCCTCGAGCTGCGCCACGAACAGGACCCGGAGGCCCGCCGCGAGGGTGGCCGAGGAGACCTGGGCGCGGAGGGTGGCGGACTCGTCGTCCACCTGAATCGTCAACGTCCGGGCGGCCTCGGAGATTCCCAGCGCCGCGCCGAGCGGGCTTTGGCCCATCGACTCGACCAGCGCACGGAAGTTCTGCTCGGCGCCCTCCGGCAGCTCGCCGCGCAGCTCGACGGTGACGGCCAGCGTGGCCTCGTCGGCCGGCACCACGGTGGCCGCGAGCGTGCGCTGGCGGGCGAGCAGGAGCGAGGTGCCGAAGCCAGGCGGCAGCTCGAGCGGCTCGGGCACGTAGAGGACGAGCGGCGCCTGGCCGTGAGCCTCCACGAGCGGTTCCACGTCGGCTCCGGAGAGCGCCGGCGCGAGTCCCCCGGACCAGCTCCCCTGCTCGGCCCGCGCGAGGAGGGAGGCGGCCGCGTCCGGAACCCCGCTCGCGACCATCACGACGTGCTCGTCGAGCGCGACGACGTCGACGAGGTCGGCTCCGATGTGCCCCATGCGGCGCAGGAAGGGCTCGTCCTGCTGGGCCGCGACGGGTGTCATCCGGTTGGCCGCCGCGCGCACCACGTCCTCGGCCGGGTACGGTCCCCGCGCGAGCAGCACGTATCCGGTGTCGTACTCGGCTACCACGAGCTCGCTCACCTCGCCCGGCTCGACCCCCGTCCGGCGCGCGAACGAGTCGAGCAGCTCGGGCACGACGACCGCCTCGACCACCGCGCGCACTGCCGGCGCGTCCATCAAGACCGACGGCTCGGCGACGAGCACCACCCCCGCCCCCTCCGGCACCAGCAAGGGCAGCTCGCCGAGCGGCGGCAACGCCGGCTCCTGCGGCACGGTCTCCGCCACGGGAGCCCCACCCCCACACCCCACCATCACCAACGCCCCCCCCACCACCAGCGAGCGCAGCGAGCCCGGCGCCGAGCGAAGCGAGGTGCCGAGGGGTGCTCGAGGGGAGTCCCCTCGAGGAGGATTACGGGTGGGGGTGGGTGGGTGGTGTAACAAAAACTCGAGTAAACCTAGCAACCAGACCGGGTGGAGTAATCAGGCACTCGCGCGTGAAGAACGCCGGCCCGCCCCGTTCGATTTCGCCTTGTCCTCGCTGGCCTGCTCCGGCTCCTCGGCGACGGCCCGCTTCTTCAGCCCGTGCTTCTCGAGGATCTGCCCCTCGATGTCGGCGAGGATGCCGGCGTTCTCCTCGAGGAAGTTGCGGGCGTTGTCGCGTCCCTGGCCGATGCGCTCGTCGCCGTAGCTGTACCAGGCCCCGGACTTCTGGACGATGCCCGCCTCGACCGCGAGGTCGAGCACGTCGCCGCTCCGGCTGATGCCCTTGCCGAAGAGGATGTCGAACTCGCAGGTGTGGAACGGCGGCGCGAGCTTGTTCTTGACGATCTTGACGCGCGTGCGGTTGCCGATCGCCTGTTCGCCCACCTTGATGGTGCCGATGCGCCGGATGTCGAGCCGCTGCGACGCGTAGAACTTGAGCGCGTTGCCGCCCGTGGTCGTCTCCGGGCTGCCGAACATGACCCCGATCTTCATCCGGATCTGGTTGATGAAGAACAGCGAAGTGTTGCTCTTGTGGACGGTGGCGGTGAGCTTGCGGAGGGCCTGGCTCATCAGCCGCGCCTGCAGCCCCACGTGGCTGTCGCCCATCTCGCCCTCGATCTCCGCCTTCGGCACGAGCGCCGCGACCGAGTCGATGACGATCACGTCGACCGCCCCCGAGCGCACCAGCGTGTCGGCGATCTCGAGCGCCTGCTCGCCGTGGTCGGGCTGGCTCACGAGCAGCTCGTCCACGTTGACCCCGAGCTTGCGCGCGTAGGTCGGATCGAGCGCGTGCTCGGCATCGATGAACGCGGCGATGCCGCCCGCCCTCTGGCACTCGGCGATCGCGTGGAGCGTGAGCGTGGTCTTGCCGCTCGACTCCGGGCCGTAGATCTCGATGATGCGCCCGCGCGGGTAGCCGCCCACGCCGAGCGCGACGTCGAGCGAGACGCTGCCGGTCGGGATGGTGGGCACCTCCACCGCCTCGCTGTCGCCCAGCCGCATGATCGCGCCCTTGCCGTGGGCCTTCTCGATGGTGCCGAGCGCCAGGTTGAGCGCCTTCTCGCGGTTGGGATCGATCGCCATGGTTCTTCCTCCCGGATCCTGATTGTACGTTCAGTCTTTCGGATTGCTAGTTTCTGTCGCGCCCAGCGGGATCCTGACCAGCGGTGTGTACCTCGGGCCGCCCTGTCCGAGCTCGCTGCGGTACAGCGTGATCTCGGTGATCAGGGACGAGCCCGCCTCCCTCGGACTGACGCTTTCTACCACGGAGGATGCCGATCCGCGCGCCCATTTCAAGCGCGCCAGGGTCAAATGCGGCTTGAATTCGCGACCTTCCGGCTCGAAGCCGAGGTCCTGACAGCACCTATCCACTTGTTCAGCAAGCGCTTTCAGCCGTTCGGCCCCCTCGGTCACCCCGACCCACAGAATTCGGGGCCGGGCGATCGTCGGAAAGGCCCCGACCCCCTCGAAGGCGATCTCGAAGCGATCCGTCGAGGCGATCGGGCGCAGGGCCGCGCCGATCTCCGGCACCCGATCGGCCGGCACGCTGCCGAGGAACTTCAGCGTCAGGTGCAGGTCCTCGGCCTTCGGGAAGCGGGCCTTCCACCCGGCGCGCCCGACGCCGCCCTTCAGGGCCTCGAGGATCTTCGCGAGCCGCCGCCGGGTCCGTTCGGCCGGGTCGACGGCGACGAACAGGCGGTAGCGCTCGTCGCTCACTCCGGCTTCACGGCGCGCGGGTCGTCGGCGCCGAGCTCCTCGCCCTTCGCCGCCCGCGCCACCATCTTGAGCGCCACGTAGGCGGCGAGCGTCCGGATGCGCTCGCGGTCGCCCGGGAGCCGCCGCGTCTTCGTGAAGGTCGGCCGGTCCTTCTGGGCGAGGCCGAACCAGACGGTCCCCACCGGCCTGGCCTCCGTGCCGCCGCCCGGCCCGGCGATGCCGGTCACCGACACCGCGATGTCCGCATCGGAGATGCGCATGGCTCCCTCGGCCATGGCCGCCGCGCACTCGCTGCTCACGGCGCCGTGCGCGCGCAGGACCTCGTTGTTGACGCCGAGCATCTTCGACTTCGACTGGTTCGAGTACGTGACGGCGTCGAGCAGGAGGTAGTCGCTGCTGCCGGGCACGCTCGTCACCATGGCTCCGATGAGCCCCCCGGTGCACGACTCCGCGATGGCGAGCGTCTTGCGCTTGGCCCGCAGGATCTGGCCCACGGCCCCGGCGAAGGTGTCGTCCCGATCGCCGAAGACCGCGTCGCCGAGCCGCTCCCGCACCCGCTCGGCCACGTCTCTCGCGCGGGCCTCGGCCTGTGCGGCGCTCTCGGCACGCGCGAGCACCTTCACCTCGATCTCGGGGAAGTGCGCGCGGTAGCCGAGCGTGATGCCCTCGTGGTCCTGCTCGATCCCCGCGAGCAAGTCGCCCACCTGCGACTCCGTGAGACCGAAGCTGCGGATGTGGATCTGGTGGGTGTTGCGCTCGCCCATGGCGGCGATGGCCGGGACCACCGACTCCTGGAAGAGGTGGCGCATCTCCCTCGGTACGCCCGGGAGGAAGAAGAGTCGGGAGCTGCCCATCGTCACCGCGAACCCGGGAGCGGTGCCGACCGGGTTCGGCAAGACGTCGGCGCCTTCGGGGAAGTCGGCCTGCTTCTCGTTCGACGCGGGCATCTCGCGCCCCATCGCAGCCCACCGGTGGCGGATCCTCTCGAGCGCCGACTCGTCGCGCACCAGGCCGACCCCGAGCGCGCGCGCGGCGGCCTCCTGCGTCTTGTCGTCGCTGGTCGGGCCGAGCCCGCCGGTGGCCACCACGACGCCGAACGTCCCGGCGAGCCGGCGGATCGCCGCGGCGATCTCGTCGAGGTCGTCCGCCACGGTGACGTGCTCCCCGACGTGGAAGCCGAGCGAGGTGAGCTGCTCGCCCAGCCAGGCGGCGTTGGAGTTGACGAGCTCGCCGCGCGTGAGCTCGGTCCCGATGGATAGAACGGCCGCAGTCATCTCGAGGGACCGGGGATTGTGGGCGGGGGAATGGCGAGCGTCAATCCGGGGTTGTTTTCCGGCCCGGCTCCACCTGTGCTATGCGCACCGGACCGTCTTCCGACCCACAGGAAAGCACCGATGACGACGAATAGAACCCTGATCGCGGCATGCCTCGGGCTCCTCGCGGCCGGGACCGCGCTCGCCCAGCAGGGCGGCGAGCCGCCGGTAGAGGCCCAGGCGGCCCCGGCCGAGGCCCCCGAGAGCTCGCCCCTCGAAGAGCTCCGGGTCGTCCGCCGGACGCTCGACAACGGCCTGCGCGTGGTGATGAGCCCCGACGACAGCATCCCGACCGTGGCGATCGCGGTCTACTACGACGTCGGCTCGCGCAACGAGGAGCAGGGTCGCTCCGGCTTCGCGCACCTGTTCGAGCACATGATGTTCCAGGGCTCGGCGAACGTCGCGAAGGGTGAACACTTCCAGCTCGTCATGAACCGCGGCGGCAGCATGAACGGGACGACGAGCGTCGACAGGACCAACTACTTCGAGACGCTCCCGTCGAACGAGCTGGCGCTCGGGCTGTGGCTCGAGGCCGACCGGATGGAGTCGCTCGCGGTCAACGCCGAGAACTTCGAGAACCAGCGGCAGACGGTGATGGAGGAGCGGCGCCAGAGCTACGAGAACCGGCCGTACATGCTCAGCATGCTCCGCATCAACGAGCTCGCCTACGGGGACTACTGGCCCTATGCGCACTCGACCATCGGGGAGATGCAGGACCTCGAGAACGCGCCGCTCGAGGCCGTCCAGGAGTTCTTCGACACCTACTACGCGCCGAACAACGCCGTCCTGGCGATCTCGGGCGACTTCGAGCCCGACCAGGCGATGGAGCTCGTGCAGCGGTACTTCGGCGACATCCAGCCGAGCGAGATCCCCCCGTACGACCCGCCGGAGCCGCAGCCGCAGACCACCGAGCTCACCGACACGCTGCTCGATCCGATCGCGGAGCTGCCGGCGTTCCACGTCGCCTACCACATCCCGCCGAGCCGCCACGAAGACCACTACGCGCTCGAGATGCTGGCGCTGATCCTCGGCGACGGCGACTCGTCCCGCCTCTACCAGAAGCTCGTCAAGGAGCGGCAGATCGTCCAGGAGATCAGCGTATCGACCGACGACCGCCGCGGCCCGGACCTCTTCAGCGTGTGGGCGGTCCTCGCGAGCGGCCACGCGGGCGACGAGGCGCGGCAGGTGATCTACGAGGAGCTGCAGAGCGTCGCCCAACGGGGGATCACCGCGCGCGAGCTCGACAAGGCGAAGAACCGCATCCGTGCGGCGTTCGTGTTCGGGCTGCAGTCGAACCTGCACCGGGCGATGCAGCTCGCCGAGTTCGAGCTCTACTGGGGCGACGCCGAGCTCCTGAAGCAGGAGCTCGGCAGGTACTTGGCCGTGAGCGCGCAGGACATCCAGGCGGTGGCCCAGCGCTACTTCGACCCGACGAACCGGACCGTGCTGGACGTGCTGCCCACCGAACAGACCGCCGCCGCGGGAGGTGCCCGATGAACCGCGCCGCCACGTGGTTGCTCCTTGGTCTCGCCGCGGCCTGCGGCGGCACGCCCCACACCGAGGTCGCCGAGCCCGAGCCGGCCGAGCCCGAGCCCACCGCCGAGCCGGTGGCCGAGCGCGAGCCGCCGCCCGAGTCCGGCCCGGCGAGGGACGTGCAGTTCCCTCCGATCGCCCGCGCCACGACCGACAACCAGCTCGATGTCGACACGGTCGAGTGGCATCAGCTCCCCGTGGTCTACCTCCAGCTCGTCGTCAAGAGCGGCGGCGAGGCCGATCCCGAGGGCATGCCGGGGCTCGCGCACCTCGTGGGCGCGATGTTGAAGGAGGGGACGCGGACCCGCAGCAGCGCCGAGCTCGCCGAGCAGGTCGAGTACCTCGGTGCGGACATCTGGGTGAGCGACGACGAGGAGAACGTCCGCATCGGGATGCGGGCGCTCGCCGAGCACCTCGACGAGGCGATGGAGATCCTCGCCGACGTGGCCATGAACCCGGCGTTCCGTCCGGACGAGCTCGCGAAGCTGAAGCGCCGCGAGACCGATCGGCTGGCGCTCCAGCAGAACGACCCCCGCTTCCTCGCCTCGCGCGAGCTCTACGCGCGGCTGTACGGCGAGCACCCCTACGCGCACGTCGACACCACGCCGGAGGTCGTCGAGCGTGTGCGCCGGAACGACCTCGTCCGCTGGCATCGGACGCACTTCGTGCCGAACAACGCCTTCCTGGTCGTCGTGGGCGACGCGACCCCCGCCGACGTGCAGCGCGTCGCGGCGGAGCGGTTCGGCCGCTGGCGGCCCCGCGACGTGCCCGAGGTGGAGTACCCGGACCCGCCCGAGCGCGCGCATCGCGAGGTGGTCCTCGTCGACCGGCCCGAGTCGGTCCAGTCGGTGATCGCCATCGGCAACCTCGCCATCCCGCGAGCGCACGACTCGTTCGAGGAGCTCGAGGTCGCCAACCAGGTGCTCGGAGGCTCGGCGGCCTCTCGGCTGTTCATGGACCTGCGCGAGCGCCGGAGCCTCACCTACGGCGCCTACAGCGGGATCGGCGAGAGCGTCCAGGTGGCGCCCTTCCGGGCGAGCGCCTCGGTACGGAACGACGTGACCGGGCAGGCGATGGAGGCCTTCTTCGAGCACCTCGAGCGGATCCGCACCGAGGCGGCGCCGGAGAGCGAGCTGCGCGACGCGCAGCGGTACCTGAGCGACCGGTTCCCGCTCCAGATCGACACGCCGGGGAAGATCGCCAACATGGTGGCCGACCTGCGCGTGTACGGGCTCGGCGACGACTACTGGGACGGTTTCCGCTCGGCGATCCGCGAGGTCACCGCCGAGCAGGCGCTCGAGGCCGCACGCGAGCACATCCGGCCGGGTCAGGGGCTCGTGGTCGTGGTGGGGCGGGCCGCGGAGGTGGCCGAGCCGCTCCGCCGCTGGGGACCGGTCACCGTGGTCGACGTCTCCGGCGTCGAGAAGGAGCGGCTCGAGGCCGCACCTGCCGAGTAGCCGTCCCCGAATGCCCTGTGGCGCGGTCGCTGGCATGTGGCAGCGCCCCACGGGCCGGGGTACGTTCGGGGCATGTGCGGAATCGTCGGGTACGTCGGTGACGAGGAGTGCGCCCCCATCCTGATCGACGGGCTGAGAAGGCTCGAGTACCGGGGATACGACTCGGCCGGCCTCGCGGTCCACGACGGAGACGGCGGCGTCGGAGTCGTCCGCGCCGTCGGCAAGCTCCGGAACCTGGAGAAGGCGCTCGAGCAGAAGCCGCTCGCGGGACACGTGGGCGTCGGCCACACGCGGTGGGCGACCCACGGCCGGCCGTCGGAGGTCAACGCCCATCCGCACGTCGCCGGCGGCATCGCCGTCGTCCACAACGGCATCATCGAGAACCACCTGCAGCTCCGCCGACGGCTCGAGGAGCGCGGCGAGACGATCGTCAGCGACACCGACACCGAGATCGTGGCGCACCTGATCGGCCTGCAGGCGAAGGAGGGCCACGACCTCGAGTCCGCCGTGCGCAAGGCGCTCGGTGAGGTCCAGGGGGCCTACGCCATCGCCGTCCTGTCGGCGAAGGAGCCGGACCGCGTCGTGGTGGCGAAGAGCGCCTCGCCGCTCGTGATCGGGCTCGGCGACGGCGAGACGTTCTGCGGCAGCGACATCCCGGCGCTCCTGCCGTACACGCGCGACATGATCTTCCTCGAGGACGGCGAGATGGCCGTCCTCACGCGGGAGGGCGCGCGGCTCACGACGCTCGGGGGCGCGGTCGTCGACCGCGAGCCGCGCCGCATCGACTGGTCGCCGATGCAGGCCGAGAAGGCCGGCTACAAGCACTTCATGCTCAAGGAGATCTTCGAGCAGCCGCGCGCGATGGAGGACACGCTGCGCGGCCGGCTCGACCGCGAGGGCGGCGACATCCACGGGCACGAGATCGGGCTCTCGGACGAGGACGGCAAGGGGATCGAGCGCGTGTACCTGCTCGCCTGCGGGACGAGCCACCACGCCGCGCTCGCGGGGCGCTACTTCCTCGAGAAGCTCGCGCGCGTCCCGACGACGGTCGAGCTCGCGAGCGAGTTCCGCGGCCGGGACGCGGTGGTGGGCGAGGGCGACCTGGTCGTGGCCGTGAGCCAGTCGGGCGAGACGATCGACACGCTCATGGCGGCGCGCGAGGCCAAGGAGCAGGGCGCCAAGGTGCTCGCCGTCGCCAACGTCATCGGGAGCGCCATCCCGCGGATGAGCGACGCGACGTTCTACACCCACGCCGGCCCGGAGATCGGCGTGGCGTCGACGAAGTGCTTCTCGACCCAGCTCGCCAACCTGCTGATGCTCGCCGTCTGGCTCGGCCGGAGGCGAGGAACGCTGAGCCCGGAGCAGGCGCGGGACCTCGTCGAGGGGCTCGCGCGCATCCCACAGCAGATGCACGACGTGCTGCTCGGCACGCGGCAGCTCGTGGCGAACCTCGCGCGGCGCTACAGCGAGGCGCGGGACGTGCTCTTCCTCGGGCGCGGCGTGAGCTTCCCGATCGCGCTCGAGGGCGCGCTCAAGCTCAAGGAGATCAGCTACGTGCACGCCGAGGGGTACGCGGCCGGCGAGATGAAGCACGGCCCCATCGCCCTCATCGATTCGAACGTGCCGGTGCTGGTGCTGATGCCGAAGGACTCCTGCTACGAGCGCTCGGCCGGCAACCTCCAGGAGGCGAAGGCGCGCGAGGCGAAGGTCATCGCCGTCGGCACCGAAGGCGACGAGGAGGCGGCGCGGCTGAGCCACGACTGCATCGAGATCCCCGCCGTCCCCGAGGTGCTCTCGCCGTTCCTGACCGTCCTGCCGCTCCAGCTCTACGCGTACTACGTGGCGGACTTCAAGGGCACCGACGTCGACCAGCCGAGGAACCTGGCGAAGACCGTCACGGTCGAGTGACGCGCCGCTTGTCCCCGGGCGGGGTAGCTGGTACGCATCCGGCCCGATGCTCGCCGGTGCGCGCGTGGCGGTGGTGGTGCCGGCCTTCGACGAGGCGCGGCTGATCGGGCGAACGCTCGGCTCGGTGCCCGGATACGTCGATCTGGTGGTGGTGGTCGACGACGGGAGCCGCGACGGCACGGCCGAGCGCGTGACCCTCGTGGCCGACCGGCGGGTCGTCTTGGTGCGCCACCGGCACAATCGGGGCGTGGGCGCGGCGATCGCGAGCGGCTACCGCGTGGCCTTCGAGCGCGGCGCGGACGTGGCGGCCGTCATGGCGGGCGACGCGCAGATGGACCCCGCGGACCTCGAGGCGCTGCTCGCGCCGGTGCTCGCGGGCGAGGCGGACTACGCGAAGGGCGACCGCCTTGGCTTCCCCGGGGCGCGGCGCCACATGCCGGTGGCCCGCTGGCTCGGCAACCACGCGCTCACCTGGCTCACGCGCGTCGCGACCGGGCTCCGCGTCCGCGACTCGCAGTGCGGCTACACGGCGCTCGGGCGCGCGGCCGCCGCCCGGATCGCGCTCGAGCAGCTCTGGCCGCGGTACGGCTACCCGAACGACCTCCTGGGCCGACTCGCGGCGGCGCGCCTGCGGGTGTGCGACGTCCGCGTCCGCCCGGTATACGCCGACGAGACGAGCGGCATCGGCTGGCGACACGCGCTGTTCGTCGTCCCCTGGGTCCTCGCCCGCGTCCTCGCCCGCCGCCTGGTGCGCACGCTGGGCGCGTCTCCAGCGGTTCCGGAGCCAGTGGATCCCGATCGGGTCCTGGCCGCTTCCACCACCCTCGACAACTAATGAAACTGGGGCTGGTCACGACCAGCTTTCCGCGGTTCGACGGCGACGTCGCCGGGGCGTTCGTGCTCGGGTTCGCCCGGGCGCTCGTCGGCCGAGGGCACGAGGTGATCGTCCTCGCGCCCGAGCCGGCCGAGGCCACGGCGCCGCCGTCGTGGCCGGGCATCCGGGTCGAGTGGGTGCCCTACCTGCGCCCGCGCGCGCTCGAGCGTACCTTCTACGGGGCCGGCGTGCCCGACAACCTGCGTCGCGATCCCCGCGCCTGGGTCGGGCTCGCCAGCTTCCCGGTCGCGCTCGCGCGGCGCGCCGAGCCGGTGCTGTCGGGGTGCGACGCGCTCGTGAGCCACTGGGCGCTGCCGTCGGCGCTGGTCGCCGCGCGCGTACGCGGAGACCGGCCACACCTCGCCGTCCTGCACTCGGCCGACGTGCACGCCCTCGCTTCCCTCCCGGGCGGCGGCTCGCTCGCCCGCCGCGTGGCGCGAGGGGCGAGCGCGCTCCTCTTCGTGTCGGAGGAGCACCGCGATCGCTTCCTCGGTCTCTTGCCGCCGGTGGTCTCCTCGAAGGTGGCGGGGCGCTGCCACGTCTCGGCCATGGGTATCGATCCGCCGGAGCCGGCACCCGGCGGCAGGCGCGCCGCCCGCGCGCGAGCGGGTCTCGCGCGCTTCACCGTGCTGTCCATGGGGCGGCTGGTTCCGGTCAAGGGCATCGCCCACGCGATCGAGGCGGTCGCCGGGCGGAGCGATCGGGAGCTCGTCATCGCCGGCGAGGGCCCGGAACGCGACACGCTCGTGCGGCTCGCCACGACGCGGCGTGCCCGGGTCCGCTTCGTCGGTGTCGCGACCGGCGAGCGCAAGCGCGACCTCTTCGCGGGCTCGGATGCCTTCGTCCTGCCCTCGGTGCGCATGCGCACGGGCCGCACCGAGGGCCTGCCGACGACGCTCCTCGAGGCCATGGCCGCGGGGCTGCCGGTCGTGGCGAGCGAGGTGGGGGGGATCGGGAGCGTCGTCCACCACGACAAGAACGGCCTCCTCGTGCCCCCGGACCGACCCGACGCGCTCGGCGCCGCGCTCGATCGCCTCGCCGCCGATCGTGACCTGCGCAGGCGCCTCTCCCGCGCCGCGCTCACCACGGCCCGGCGGTACTTCTGGCCGGAGCTCGCCCCGCACCTCGAGGCGTTGCTCGATCCGGGCTCAGGGTAGGAACGGGATGAAGAAGATGGACACCGTGGACAGGGCGAGGACCACCGTGGCCAGCACCAGGATCGCGCGACCCACCGACCGTGTGCGCTGTTTCGTCGCGATGCCGGCGGCGAAGAGGACGGTAGCGAAGAGCACCGTCGGCAGGGCGTAGTTGGTCCCGATGGTGTTGGCCCGGCTGGCTTCCTCGAAGAAGCTCTCGGCCCTCTGCGCGAGCTGCTCGGCCTCGCGCTGGCTGGCCAGCCGGTACTCCGGCATGGCGAACGGAGTCCCCGGCGGGGTGACGCGTCCCCCTTCCTCGACGACCTGGGGCTGTGCCCGCCACGCCTCGAAGGCCGGCCGGAGCTCGTCGCGGAAGCGGCTCTCGAGGTAGCCGGCGAGGTCGGTATCGCCTTGGGCGTGCGCCGTCAGCCAGGCGACGTAGGTGGAGACGTCCACCTGCGTCTGGGTCGACGCAACGTTCGATGCCCGGATGGACTCCGAGCGGGCGGCGCTCGCCTGCCCGTAGCGCAACGCCTCGAGGCTGCCCCACCACGTGGACAGGTAGGCGGTCGTCGACGAGCCGATCGTCGCGAGCCCGAGGAGCGTGGCGGCGTAGATCTCCCGTCGCCGGTGAAGCTCCTCGCTCGTCCCTTCTGCCACGTCCGACCGCGCCTCATGGCCCCAATTGGGCGCCGAGGTGCTCGGATCAAGGCCGGGTGCAGCGGACGCCGGCGGGCGGGCGGTAGCGGAACGTGGCGTCGGACACGCTCGGGTTCCACTGCATCTCGCTGAAGTCGAACCGGTTGCGGTTGCCCGCCGGGTCGATGATCAGCACGCGCCGGACGACGCCGGTCGGGCGCCCGTTCTGCTTGAGCACGTAGAACAGGATGCGGTCGTAGTGCGGGCTCGGCTCGCGCGGCCGCAGCTCGAGCACGTAGCCCTCTGGGTAGCCGTGCCGCCGGGGATCGAGAAGCCGGAAGCGGAAGTCCTCTTCGAGCCGCCCGGTCCCCGTGAGGAACGAGAACGCCCCCGGGAGCTGATGCTCGCTCATCTCGCGCTCGAAGCACTGGCCGCGTGCGCCCTCGTCGCCGGGCTCGTACACGATGAGCTCTTGCCCGTCGCTCGTGATCACCTTGCCGTTCGGGCGGGCGTAGTCCCATCGCATCTTGCCGGGCTTCGCGAAGACCACCCGGCCGCGCGACCGGTCGTAGCGGTCGTACAGCTCGTGGTAGTAGGTCTGGTAGAAGCTGGCGCGGACGCCGCGGGTCTGGTTGTAGAAGGACTGCACGGCGCCGGCGACGGTGCGCGCGTCGGCCTGCTGCTGGGCTTCGGAGGGACGGGCCGGCGAGAGCGCCAGGGCCCCCACCAGCGCAGCCGATAGGACGCTGGAAATCACCACGCGCCCCGTCGTTCTACCGAGCAATTGCATCCGATCCTCCGAGCCTTCGGACCTCTTGGGACCCGGGAGTATTCATCTCCCGTACCAACGCGCAACAGTCCCGGAGTGGAAATGTTTCCATCCTGTGGCCGTTGATCCCGATGGGAGCGTCCCCTATCTTCGTGGGCACGGGGCAGCTCGACTCCCCTCGCTTGACTTGGTCGGTGCTCGAAAATCAGTCACGCCATCGAGGGAGGTCCCATGAGCAAGCCGCGTCCGATCGACTCGCACAAGCAGATCCAGCGACTCGAGAGGAAGCACCAAGAGCTCAAGGCACGCGTCGCGGAGCTCGACTCCCGTGCCTTCCTGTCGGCCACCGAGCAAGTCGAGAGGAACAAGCTCAAGAAGCAGAAGCTCGCAGCGAAGGACGCCCTCAGGCGTTTCCGCGAGCAGCCCCAGCAGACGGCCTGAGCGGGGCCGAGATCGAGACCGTGCGCCGGGTTGCGCGACGAAGACCCGGCGCGCGTCACTCCGTCGCTGTGGGCTCCGTCTCGCCGCCGGCCGTCTCGGCGGCGTTCGCTTCGCGCGCGTGGAACGAGGCGTCGTGGGGCGTGAGCTCGGTGAGCGCGCGCTCCATGGTCTGTCGCTGCTCCGGCCGGAGCGCCGCGCTCGTCTCCTCGCCCGCGAGCTCGCGGGCCACGGCGAGGTAGTGCAGGGCGTGGTCCCGGTGGCCGAGCCGGTACGCCGTCATGCCGCGCAGGTAGTAGAACCGCGTGCGCATGTCGAGGTCCATGTCGGGCGTGTCCTCTTCGAGGTCCTCGAGCCAGACCAGCGCGTCGTCGTAGCGGGCCTGGTCGTAGGAGTCCTCCGCCCGCTGCATGTCGTCGCGGAGGGCCGCGCAACCGGCGAGGAGGGAGAGGAGCCCGAGAGCTGCGATCGACCGCTTCATGGGGCCGGAGCATACCGGCACCCGGGCCGTCGTCGCCAGCATCCCGCCCATCGTGTGGGACGGTGGACGGCGCGGGCGTGGCGGCTATGGGCCCGAAGAACGGAAATATCGAGCGCCGCACCCGCGTTCCCTCTTCGGGAAAGGGCTTGGCGCTCGACCGAAGATCTCGCTAAAATCCAAAGTGGCGGAGTTTTTCGGGGCTCCGCAGGGCCCAAGGGGACGCTTGGAGAGCAGGCAACTCCCCAAGCGTCAGCCAAGGCAAGCGAATCGTTCGAGAGCGAAGGGACAAGAAGAAGAGCGACAAGCGAAGCGTCAGGCAAGCGAATAGGGCAAGCCAAGCCGGTCTAGCCACTCCGTCGTCCCACCGGCGAACATGCCGGGCAAGCAGAGCGCCGGGCGGGGACGAGAACAAGGCAGGCGAAGCAAAACTCGAAAGCGAAGGGGGCGGGGCAACCCGCCCTTTTCGTTTGCGCGAACACTGCAACCCCGGTGCCAAAGTGTCAAGAGCTCGCGGCCGGGCCTGACATCGCGCGTAATCCATCGAGATCACAGCGATCCGATCGCGGACGGCAACTCGGCTAGCCGGCAGCGAGGGTGGCCGCCGGGGCGAAACCCATGACATCCGTGTCATGGGCTGCCGGCGCGGCGCAGGCGTTTCAGGGCCGGATCACGCGCTCGGGGGCGGGCGAATGGCGGCCAAGCGCGCGATCACCGCCGCCATGACGGCGTTTGCGAGGAGCCACGGCCCCACGAGAGCCTCGGGCAGGAGGCCGATCCGCGCCGTCGGCAGGAGCGCCTCGACGAACAGCCACGCGCTGAACGCGACGGCGGTGCCCACGACCAGCGGTGCGGCCCGGCGGACGCCGAGGAGCGCCGCCATGGCGAAGGGCACGAGCGCGCTCAAGAGGAACGGGGCGGCCCACGGAGCGAGCCCTTCCGCCAGCGACGTCGGCAGGCCCTCGCTCACCTCGGCGGCCGCGACGCCGACGCCCGGCACGAGATCCCAGGGGACCAGCGCGAGGCCCCCGGCCAGGGCGAAGCCGATGGTCAGCGCGGAGCGGCGGCGCACGTTCGAGAGGTCGCGGCGGCGCAGGCCCGCGAGCAGCAGCGCGCCGAGCCCCAGCGCGAACAGCCCGCGGAGCCCTCCGAGGCCCCGCTCGGCCGCCGACAGCGCGTCCCGCGCCTGCAGGAGCCCGGCGCCGTACTTCTTCGGGTCGCCTCGGTCCTTCGCGCTCCGCAGGAGCACCTGCTCGACCGTGTCCGGGTCGCGGATGCCCGCCGACCACAGGAGCGCCGCGGCGCCCGCGACGTGGGGCGTGGCCATCGACGTGCCCTGGTAGGCGACGTAGTCGTGCCGCCCGGGGTTGCCTCGCACCATCGTGTTCTGAAGGACGCCGTCCGGCAGCCCGTCGCCGTTCTGGTCGACCCGGAGGTCGCCGCCCGGCGCGACCAGGTCGAGGCCCCGGCCGTAGCTCGAGTAGAAGGCGAGCGTCTCGTCGAAGCGCACCGAGCCCACCGCGATGACGTGGTCGTGCGCCGCCGGGTACTCGACCCGCGCACGCGACGCGTTGCCCGCCGCCGCCACCACGACCACTCCCTTGTCGTGGGCATACCGGATGGCGCGCGCGACCGTGTTCGAGGGCATCCCCCCGCCGAGGGACATGTTGATCACGTGCGCGCCGTTGTCGGCGGCCCAGCGGATGGCCGCGGCGATCCCGCCCCAGTGGCCGGCGCCGTTCTTGTCGAGCACGCGGAGCGGCATGATCGACGCCTCGGGCGCCACGCCCGCGACGCCGAGCGCGTTGTTGGTGGACTGCGCCACCGTCCCGGCCACGTGCGTGCCGTGGCCGTGCTCGTCGTCCGGCTCCGCGTCGTTGTCGACGAAGTCCCAGCCCGCCACGATGTCGGTGTCGCGCAGGTCGGGGGCGCGCCGGAACCTGCCGCCGTCCCGATAGGAGACGCCCGTGTCGATGACGGCGACGACCGCCCCCTTGCCACGGTTCTGCGTCCAGGCGTGCGGCATCTGGATCTGGTCCAGGTGCCACTGGTGCTTGTAGTACGGGTCGTTCGGGACGTAGAGCTCGCCGTCGTCGGTCGGCTCGACCTCGGTCGCCTGGGGCGCGGGGACTCCGAACGCCTCGGCGCCCTCTGGCAGGCTCCACGTGCGCTCGACCTCGACCCCCTCGACGTCCGGGTCCTCGGCGAGGGCCCGGAGCACGTCGTCGACCTCGCCCGCGGGAGGGCTCAACCGGTACAGACGCGCGTCCTCCGAGAGGGCCTGCCCGAGGGCCCGGTCACCGCCCGGCCAACGAGCAGGCGCGATGGCGGCCTGGAGCAGGCCCGCGACCCGCGACAGGTCGCCCGACGAGGCGTCGTCCTCGAGGTCGATCAGCAGCGCGCCGGTCGGCGGATCCTCGTAGAGGACCGGGCCTCCGATCGGCTCGTCGCCGTCGACGCGCACATCCACCGACAGCACGAGGATCGCCAACGCGAGGAGCCCGACGACCGCGTACAGAACCCACCGTAGCGTCTTACCCACGAATTCACCTTAGCACCGAGAGGCGAAACGACACCCCCCGGCAAGAAGACGCGTGAGGCCGCCGAACGGCCTATCGCCGTGGCGAAGTGTCACGCCCACGCACGGATGCCGCGGGGCGCGCCTTGCCTCGGCGGGCGACGACCGGGACGAGGGCGCCGCTGCTCTTCATCCGCAACAGGCCTGCCTCGACGCGTGCGAACTCGATGCTCCGGCGCGGGATTGCGTCGAGGTCGATGCCGAGCGCCGGCGCGAGCAGACGCACCACCGGCAGCGGCTCCGGGTCGGCCTTCGACCAGACCGGGCGGAGCTCGCGCAGGAAGACGTTGACCGTGAGAGGGCCGACGCCGTCGAAGGCCGCGAGCCGGCGTTCGAGGTCGCGGGGATCTGCGGCCCGCGTGTGCATCGCCTTCAGGCTCCCGCCGTACCGGTAGAGGAGCTGCAGCGACGCCTGCACGATCTGCGGGGCGCGCAGGCCGTTGCGCGGCACGTAGCCGCCCTCCTTCATCGGGTTCTCCGCGAGGTATTCCGGTCCGACACGGAGGATCTCGTGCGGGTCGAGGAGCTCGCGACGCCGGAACGCACGCCACGTCTCCGTCGCGACCGCCTGCGAGACGCAGCCCCCGAGGAGCATGCTCGCGACGAACCACTCGAACATCTCTCGGTCGCGGTTGCGGAAGAGCTGAATGCCCAGCTCCTCGGAGCATAGTCTGGTGTTGGCCAGGTCCTCGATCGTCTCTCTTGCTGTGTGCGCTTCGATTTTCTGTGCTCGACCCATCGTTTCTCGTTTCCTCGAACCTCCCTCTGCGCGATCCTACCCAGCACGAACCGCGCCATGATCCGCAGAGACTCCGGAGGATCACGGGTGGGGTGGCCTGCCGGCACGCGGAGCTCTCCGATTCTCCCCGGCAATGGCACGTGGACTGCACCGAGTCGGGGCAACGTCCCCGGAGGTTCCGTCATGACGCCGACTCGCACGCTCGCGATCGCCACGCTGCTCGTGGCGGGCTGTGCCACCACGCAGGACTTCGTCCCCACCGAACGCGCGACCGCGGTCTCACCGGAGGGCAAGACGGCCGCGGCGGAGTACGAGGTCGAGAGCCGCTCCGGGGCCGAGATCGGCGAGATCAAGGTGTGGACGGAGGGAGCCTACGAGGCGGAAGTCGACGGGCGTGAGCGCACGGTCGTGCAGATCGTGTTCGAGGTCGAGAACCAGCAGGACGCGCCCCTGACGCTGTCCCAGGTGCAGCTCGACGGGGTCGAGGTGGACGGCGCGCGCCTCGACGCCGTCCAGCCCACCCGGATCGAGGGCCCGACCACGATCGCCCCCGGCGCGGACGCGCGCGTCCGGGCCTACTTCACCCTCCCGACGGCGAAGAGGCCCAACGACGTCGAGCGCTTCGAGGTCACCTGGACGGTCCAGAAGGGAGACACGACGTACCGCCAGCGCACGCCGTTCGTGCAGCAGGTCGACCGGTACTACAACAACTACTACACGCCCTACTACTACTACTACGACCCGTTCCTCTACGATCCGTGGGGCCGGCGCGGGGTCTTCTACCCCCCGATCCCGTGATCAGCGCGTCCCGATCCCGACGATCGGGATGCACCGCTCGTTCAGCTTGCGGGCGACGATCGGACGGCACGCTTCGAGGATGACGGAGTCGCTCAGGAACGCCTCGCGCCGGAACCGGTTGAAGCACTCCACCGACTCGTTGCCCTCGGCACACCGGCACAGCTCGATCGCCTGGGGGTCCGAGAGGAAGGTGGTGCGGTCGGCGGCCCTGAAGCACGCCACGGGAGCGGTCGAGCGGGAGCCGAGGCACAGGTAGAGGCGCTGCTCATCGCTCAGCGCGAGCTGGTCGCGCGCGGCCAGGAAGCACGGAAGAGCGGTCTCGAACTGGTACTCCGGTTCCTGCGCCTGGGCACGGGCGACCGACGGATCCTCCGCGGGACACGCCGTGGCGAAAAGCACCAGGAGGAGCGGGAACGGAGCGCCCACGAGGAGCGACGGCGGCGAACGCATGCCCCGCCGAGATGCAACTGCCGCGCCTCAGATCATGATCAGGTCGTCGTCCGTGAGCTCCTCGAGCTCCTCGTCCGAGCCGGCCTCGAGGAGGATCCGCGTGTCCATGAGGCGCTCCTCCCCGAGGCTCTCGACGTACTCGCGGATCTCGTCGACGGCCTGGATCAGCTTCTGGAAGACGTCGCGGGCGAGGAAGAGCACGGTCGTGTTCGTGGCCGCCGTGACCGTCGCGGTCGTGGGCGCGTCGTTGAGGAGCGAGATCTCGCCGAAGACGTCGCCTGCCTTGAGCGTGGCGAGGAGCACCTTCTCTTCGCCGTCGACCTTCGAGACGTCGACCTCGCCGTTGAGGATCACGTAGAGCCCCTGCCCCGGCTGGCCCTCCTGGATGACGATCGTGCCCGGCGCGACGTCGTGGGCGGTGAAGCGGCGCATCAGATCCAGCCGCTGCTTGCGGTCGAGCGGCCTGAAGAGCGGCGCGGTGGCGAGCAGGTTCGACAGCAGCCGCTCGCGCATGAACTTGTCGAGCCCGCGCGCGATCGTCCCCACCTCGCGCGTCGCCGCCGCGAGCGCTTCGCGGTCGAACTCGAGCAGGTCGCAGTCGGTGAGGGCAGTCACGGTGGCCGTGCGCGGGAGCGCGGAGACGAGCGCCATCTCGCCGAAGATCGAGCCGTCGTGGAGCGTCGCGAGCGGGATCTCCCGGCCGGCGTCGTCCGCCCGTGTCACGCGGACCGTGCCGCGGGCGAGGACGTAGAACGAGCATCCCTGCTCACCCTGCCGGAGGATCGCCTCGCCGGGCCGCGTGCGCACGAGCTTGAGCGCGCCGAGCACCGCCGCGAAGGCGTCCGGCGGCAGCTCGCTGAACAGCGGGATGGGCGTGAGGTTGTCCGGGTAGGCCGCGATCTGCGAGACGTCGGCCGCGAGCCGGGACGCCACCTCGACGAGCTGTTCCCGAGGGGGCGGCTGATCCAGGCTGAGACCTTCGGGCAGCGGGCGGCCGAGGTCGCCAGGCGCGAGGCGAACCGCGCGCCCGAGCCGCGGCGAGCCGACCGCGTAGAGCTCGGCGATGCCGCCGAGGAGCGAGCCGAGCTGCGGCTCGAGCGCCGAGAGCACCTTGAGCGCCACCAGGGCACGCAGCGGGTAGCCCGCGTTCGCGGCGTGTCGCGCGAGCGACGTGTACGCGACCGCGGCACGCTGGACCTCGCCGAGCGCGAGCAGCGCGTCGGCGACGCGCAACCGGGCGTCCAGGTTCTCGGGCTGGATGCGGACCAGCGCCGCGTACGCGTGGAGCGCCGCGGCGTGCTCACCCGCGAACAGGCGCTGGTCCGCGAGCGCCTTCAGATCGCCGACGTGGTTCATGACGGGGCATGGTACGGGACGGCTCGGCGCCCCGGAACCGGGGCATTCGCCCCTTGGTTGACGGGCCGAGGGGGCGGCTACAGATCCCCACACACGCGTACATGCCATGGTCCCGGGCGGCGTTCTTGGCAGCCATGCGGTATCATCGACCCCCGGGCGAGGACCTGCACCCATGGTCACCTGCATCCAGTGCGGCAACGCCCTCCCCGAGGGCGAGACCACCTGCAGCCGGTGCGGAGCTTCCGCCGCGACGGGCAGCTCGCCCGAAGAGCCCGCTCCGGCGGGCACCTGGAGTGAAGGGGACACGGGCGAGCACCCGCGGATCGAGGGGCGCGCGAGCTCTCCGTCGGTGCTGGCGTTCCGCGAGACCGCGCAGCGCACCGACGACCGCCCGGAGGACGCGCCGCCGCTCCGACCCGAGCGCATCGTCCGCGACCCGGACCTGACGCCGGTCCCCGGGCTGGCGGTGGCCCTCGCCTCGCAGCCGAGGCCGCGTGAGGAGGAGTCGACGGGCACGCGGCCGACGATCGGCGGCAAGGCTCGACCCATGGGACAGGTCGTCCCCCTCCGGCGCGAGCCCCGGACCGGCGACGCCGAGCGCGTCGACGACGCGCGGCGGGTGGCGGAGGCCGCCCAGAGCGCCGCCGTGACGGCGCCCGCGGCGCCGCCCGCAGTCGAGGAGGCGCCGGCGGCGGAACGCGCCGACACGAGCGTCCGCGTCCGGACGGAGGGCGCGGAGGCGAGCGGCGCGCGTCCACCGGTCCTCGCGTCCGAGTGCCTTCGCGAGGACCTGACACCGACCGAGCCCGGACGCGCCACGCTGCGCTGGGTGGCCGCCGTCCTGGGCGTGGTCGGAGCGGCGGTGGTGGTCCCGGTCGGGGGCGCGACGGGCTTCGCCCTCATCGAGGGGGCGCTCCTCGCGGCGATCGCCGCCCTCGGCCTCTCGCCGATGCGCTACGAGCTGCGCGCGGGCGGCGTGACGGTGCTCGGGATCGTGGGGCTGGCCCTGGCCGTCGTCGCGACCGGGGTAGCGGCGGTGCCGCCGATCCTGGCCGTCGCGGTGACGGTGCTCGGCGCCGGCCTCTTGTTCCGGGGGACCTACCGCGCGTCCTCGTGGGCGCGCCTGCTGGTCGGGATCGGCATCGGGCTCGGCCTCGTGTGGTTCGTGGGGTCGGGCACCGTCACGGGGCTCACCGTGCTCGACATCACGTGGCAGTCGATCGCGGGCGCGGTCGTGCGGCTGGCGTTCGCGCTCCTCGTCCTGTTGAGCCTCCTCGCGTTCATGGACTCGTCCACCACCGGCGGGTGCCGGGTGTGGGGGACGGCCATCCTGGTCTGGTACGCCGCGTTCGTGATGTTGGAGCTGGCGGTCGGGACGTGGCCGGGACCGGGGAGCGCCGCGGGTGGGCCCGACTCCCTCGTCGCCCGCGTCTTTCCGACGGAGCTCGCCGGGCCGCCGAGCGCAGAGGTGGCCGCCATGGCCCTGGCCGCGGCGACGTTCGTCGCGCTGACGGCGCTCGCGGCCTCGCAGGTCCTGGTGGTGGCCGCCGGCGGTACCGCGAGGCGATCCTAGTACTGCACCGACTCCCGCCGGCTACCGCCCCACGAAGCGGGGCCAGGCGGCCAGGAGGACGACCACACAGGCGCGGCCGGCTTCGTCCTCGGCGACGCCGACGCCGGCGTCGGTGAAGCGCCGATCGACGAGCGTGTACTGGTGCGACGGGCTCCGGACGAGCGCGTCCATGGCCGCCGCTTCGCTCGCCGCGCGGGCGGCCACCTCGCCGACGACCCGCGCGCGGACGCCCCGGAGGGCGAGGCGCGCCTCGGGGTCGCTCCCCGGGTCGAGGGTGTGGGCCACCCTCCCCTCGGCGCACACGCGCCGGGCGTGCTCGGCCGCCTCGCGCGCGAGCAGGCGGTTCGGGCGCAGCTCCGATGCCCCCCGCGCGCCCCGCAGCTCCGCGATCCGGCCCGCGAGGTCCGCGCGCCCCACGGTCATCGGGGCGTTCTCCTCGGCTGCCCCGCCGACCGTCCGCTCGGCCACCGGACGGGGGCCGTGGGGGCCGTGCGCGACGAGCTGCACGAGCGCGGGCAGCTCGACCACGTCCGGCAACGCGACCCCCGCCCCGAGGTCGTCCGCGCGCACACCCAGGCGCAACAGACCGCCGTCCGCGCCTCGGACCACGAGCTCCGGCCGCCCGAAGCCGCCGGAGAGCGATCCGCGCACGCGCACGCCGCCCTCGCCGGTCTGCTCGGCGGTGAGGCTCCCCGCGCGGGCCGCGGCGAGCACCACCCTGCCCGCTTCCCCCTGAGCCTCGCCGCAGACGAGCGGGGAGTCGGCGCGCTCGCGGAGCGTCTCGAGCCACCGCGCGACCCGCCCGTCGTCGAGCTCCCGGTCGCGCAGGGCGTGGACGGAGGGCGCGTCGGAGCCGGCCTCGCGGACCGCCCGCGCGATCGCACCGGGCGACAGCGCTTCGCCGCTCCCGAGGAGCGAACCGGCCGCGCGCGACAGCGCGTCGTCGTGCACGCACTGTGCGCGCGCCGCGGCGGGGGCGAGCAGGAGCGCGACGCAGGTCAGGACGAGCCGCACCCGCCGAGGATAGGAGCCCGCCGGCGCAGACGGCCACTTTCCGAGGTCGAGAGGTGTCCAGGAATGCCCGATAGCGGCTACCGTCCTCGCGCCGACCCTGCGAAATACGCGGAGCATTCCTCGGGTCGGCGCTCCGGGCGCGCTCGCTCTCGGGCGATTCCTGAACCCCTCGTCACTGCGAGTCGGCCGGCGCGTGCGCTCCGGCGGACTGGTCCTCTCGCCAGTGGCAGGACTTGTACTTCTTGCCGCTCCCGCACCAGCACGGGTCGTTCCGGCCGACCTTCGGCCGGTCGCGCACGATGGTCTGCGGCCTCGCCCCGAGCGCCTCGGGCTGCGGGGCCGGGCCCTGGCCGGCCGGCGCCCCAGCGCCCCGGGCCGCCGCCCGCCGGCGCTGCCGCCGGTTCGGGCCGCCCGCGGGCAAGGGGGCGGCGCCGCCCTCGGGAGCGGCGGCGCGGTCCGCGCCTCTGCGCGCGTCCGGATGGCTCGCCTGCATCCCGCGCAGCCGCTGCTCGGCGGCGCGGCGGCGCGCGGCCTCCTGCCGCTCGAGGTCCTCCTCGCTGACGCGCTGCGCCCGGAGCATCGCCGAGCCCACCGAGCCCGTGATGCTCTGCATCATCTGCTGGAAGAGATCGTAGCCCTCGCGCTTGTACTCGCGCTTCGGGTCGCGCTGGCCGTAGCCACGCAGGCCGATGCCGTCGCGCAGGTGGTCCATCGCCTGCAGGTGCTCGATCCACTGGCGATCGATCTCCTGCATGTAGAGGTTGCGGAACAGGCGCAGGTACTGCTCGGGCTCGATCTCGTCCATCTTCCGGAGCAGCACCGCCTCGGCGTCCCCGTAGAGCTTGCCGGCGATCTCCTCGGCGTCGCCGAGCCCCCCGAGCCCCGTCGCCTCGATGCCGAGCTGGTCCTTGTAGGCGCGCGCGAGCCCGTCGAGGTCCCAGTCCTCGTGGTGCTTGTTGGGCGGGCAGGCGTGCTCGACCATCGTGCCGATGATCGTGTCGATCAGGTCGAGCAGCCGCTCCTTCTGCTCGGTGAGCGACATGCCGACTTCCTTCTTCAGGAGCTCGAAGGCGCCCTCGGGATCGTCGGCGTGCTTGTCGAGCGGCACCTGGCAGCCGAACCACATGTAGACGTCGCGCTCGAGCCACGCCGGCTGGATCGACTCGAGCTCCGCGACGGGCGTCTCGAGCGCGCGCTTTCGCCGCTCCTCGTGCTCCGCCCTCTCCTCGTCGGTCGCCTGCGCCGACGGAGGCGGGACGCTGTGCCACCGCACCATGCGCTCGATGAGCTTCACGGCGCGCTCGGCGAGCGCCTCGTCGACCTCGGTGACGACGGGCTCGGGGCGCTTGCCCTTCTCGATCTCCTGCTCCGTGGGGACGGTGCGGTACTGCCCCATGAGGACCTGGCGGCGCAAGGTGTAGATGCTCTTGCGCTGCTGGTTCATCACGTCGTCGTAGTCGAGGAGGTTCTTGCGGATGTCGAAGTTGCGCTCCTCGACCTTCTTCTGCGCGTTCTCGACCGCCTTCGTCACCCACTTGTGCTCGATGGGGACGTCCTCCTCCATGCCGAGGCGGTCCATCATGGTCTGGATGCGATCCCCCATGAAGATGCGCATCAGGTCGTCCTCGAGCGACAGGAAGAAGCGCGAGGAGCCCGGGTCGCCCTGACGGCCCGACCGGCCGCGGAGCTGGTTGTCGATGCGCCGCGACTCGTGCCGCTCGGTGCCGAGGATGTGCAGGCCGCCGGCGTCGAGCACCTCCTGCTTCTCCTTGGCGCACCGCTCCTTGTACTGCTCGACGCGGCGCTCGATCTCGGCGTCGACGTCGAAGTCGACCTCCCCGGCGCCGTCGCCCGACGAGGCGCCGTCGCCCGACTCCATCTTCTCGAGGAGCTCCTGCTCCTTCTGCCGGACGAGCTCGGCGTGCTCGCGGAGCACGTCCATGCGCGCGAGCATCTCGGGGTTGCCGCCGAGCAGGATGTCGGTGCCGCGGCCGGCCATGTTCGTCGCGACCGTGACCGCGCCCTTCCGGCCGGCCTGCGCGACGACGTAGGCCTCACCCTCGTGGTGCTTGGCGTTCAGGACGTGGTGCGCGATGCCCTTCTTCTCGAGCATCCGGGCGAGCGCCTCGGACTTCTCGACGCTGGTCGTGCCCACCAGCACGGGCTGACCGCGCTCGTGGCAGTCTTCGAGCTCGCGGACGATCGCGCGGAACTTCTCGCGCTCGGTCTTGTAGACCATGTCCTCGTGGTCCAGACGCGCGATGGGCTTGTTGGTCGGGATGACCGTGACGTCGAGCTTGTAGATCTTGTGGAACTCGGCCGCCTCGGTGTCGGCCGTGCCCGTCATGCCCGCCAGCTTGTCGTAGAGCCGGAAGAGGTTCTGGAAGGAGATGGTGGCGAGGGTGATGTTCTCGTCCTGGATGGGGACGTGCTCTTTCGCCTCGACGGCCTGGTGCAGGCCGTCGGACCAGCGGCGCCCGGGCAGCGTACGGCCGGTGAACTCGTCGATGATCATCACCTTGCCGTCGGGGGCGACCATGTAGTGCTGGTCGCGCTTGTAGAGCGCGTGGGCCCGCAGGCTCTGCTGCAGGATGTGCAGCGTCTGCAGGTTCACGGGGTCGTAGAGGTTGTCGCTCTCCATCAGCCCGCCGCGCTGGAGCAGGAGCTGCTGCGCGTACTCCATGCCCTCCTCGGTGAGGGTCACGCTGCGCGCCTTCTCGTCGACCTCGTAGTGCTCCTCCTTGCGGAGCCGCGGGACGATCTCGTTGATCTGCTTGTACTTGTCGCTGGCGGTCTCGCCGGGGCCGCTGATGATGAGCGGCGTGCGGGCCTCGTCGACCAGGATGGAGTCCACCTCGTCGACGATCGCGTAGCTGAGCTCGGGCCGCTGCGCGTAGTCGAAGATGCTGAACTTCATGTTGTCGCGCAGGTAGTCGAAGCCGAACTCGTTGTTCTGGCCGTAGGTGATGTCGCAGCGGTAGGCCCGCTTCTTCTGCGCGTTGTTCTGCCCGGCGTAGATGACGCCCGTGGTCATCCCGAGGAAGCCGTAGAGCCTGCCCATCCACTCGGCGTCGCGCTTGGCCAGGTAGTCGTTGACCGTGACCACGTGCACGCCCTTGCCGGCGAGCCCGTTCAGGTAGCAGGGCAGCGTGGCGACGAGGGTCTTGCCCTCGCCGGTCTTCATCTCGGCGATCTTGCCCCGGTGCAGGACGACCCCGCCGATGAGCTGCACGTCGTAGTGACGCATCCCGAGGGCGCGGACGCCGGCCTCGCGGCCCACCGCGAAGGCGGGGATCAGGATGTCGTCCAGGCTCGCCCCGTTGTCGAGCTGCTCGCGGAGCTCCGCGGTTTTGCGGCGCAACGCCTCGTCGGAGAGCTTCTGGATCTCGGGTTCGAGGTCGTTGATCGCGGCGACCAGGGGACGCATGCGCTTCATCTCGCGGTCATGCTTGGTCCCCAGGACCTTCTTCAGGACGAGATTGAACATTCAGGCTCCGGGCGCGAAATCTAGGTCTTGTCGCGGGCTCACGCAACGCGGGGGTCAGAGGCCCGATCGGGCCAGGATCAGGGCCGCCGCGGCGACGAAGGCGAGCGCCAAGGCGAGGACGGCGGCGAGGAGCGACAGCGTCATGCGGCGCCTCTGCTGCGGCGTGTCGGCCGACTCGTCCCCCGCCGCCGTCAGGATGGCCCGCGCCTCGGCGCCCGCCGCGAGGCCGCGGCGCATCACCACGACCGCGACCAGCAGTCCGGCGAGCACGAACGCCACCGCCGCCGCCCAGCGCAGCGTCACGCGCCGATCGTCGAGGCCCGTCGCCGCTTGCATCTGACCGCTCATCGCCATGGGCTGCGGGATCAGGTCCGTCTCGGGCAGCGCGAGGAGGAAGGACGCACGCGCCTCGGGATCCCCCTGCATCGCCGCCACCGTGGAGGCCTGCGGGTCGTGCCACGCGGCCGCTTCGCGGGCGACCGCAGCGGCGGCGTCCGCGGCCGTCTCTCCTTCGCTCCGCACGTAGAGCAGGCGGGTCGCCGCCGAGTCGGTGGAGAACGGATCGGTACGCGCCTGCAGACGCCACAGCCCCGGCGCAAGCGGATCGAAGGGCGGCGTGACCGGGCGCCCGCCGACGCGGTCGGCCGCGACCGAGCCGGTGCGCTCCCACGCGCCCGTCCGGAAGGCGTCCACGATGACGGCGCGCCCGGACTCGACGCCTTCGAAGGAGAGCGGCGGCGCGGCCGGAGTCGAGGGCAGCGCCGAGCCGAGGCGCAGCGCGAACGACGCGAGCGCGATCGGGAGCCGGATCGTCCGGCGCGCGACGAGCGCGTCCGCGCGCCGGGCGAGCAGCTCGACCTCGGCTTCGGGACCGTGCGTCACGACGCGCAGCCGGACGATTCCGGCGGTCTCGCCGCCGTCGGGCGGCTCCGGGGTGACCATCGCGGACGGCTCGATCGAGACCGCCGCGGCCGGCTCGCCGACGAGCACGAGCAGCTCGCAGGGCACCTCGGGCACGCAGGCGCCGCCGACGACGCGCAGGTCGAGGTGGCGCGGCGCGGTGGCCCCCTGCTCGGGGCGGACCGGGAACGCCGCGTACCGCTGGAGCGGGACCGACAAGCGGCCGCGCGCCTCGAGCGGCCGCGGCGCCCGCGCGATCTCGACGGGCGCCCGCACCGTCGAGTCCCGGTCGGGGCCGAGGGGGGCGGCCGCGACGAGCGTGAGCGGGCCGGCGGCGTCGCTCGGGACGGGGACGACCGCCTCGAGCCCAAGCGACGCCGACCGCTCGAAGCGCGCAGACGACACCGCGCGCCCGTCCGCGGAGCGGAGCTCGACCCGTCCCGGCAGATCGACGAGCTCGGGGCCCTCGGGCCGATCGAGGTCTCGGAAGTGGAAGCCGCGGACCGCGACGCTACCGCCCGGGCGCGCGGCGGGCGGCGACACGATCTGCAGATCGCCCCCGATCTCGGTCCGTTCGGCGAGGAGCACGGCCAGGAAGACGAAGCCGAGCCCGATGGGCGCGACGACGAAGAGCAGCGTATCGGCGAGGCTCGGGCGGGGGCGGCGGCCGGAGTCCGCGTCCTCGGGTGGGCTGGCGGGGGTCGACAAGGGCGTCATGTTACCCTAGACAACGCGGGTCGCTCGTCGACCCGCAGATCGGCGCGATGGCAACCGCGAGCCACAAGAACCTGCCGTACCCGGACGTCGAGCAGCTCAAGGCCAGGCTCGACGAGTACATGAGCCGGCACGGCCTGCGGTCGACCGCCCAGCGCCGGCTCGTCACCGAGCTGTTCTTCGAGTCGCGGGAGCACCTGTCCATCGAGGAGCTCCTCGAGAAGGTGAGGCGCAGGGACTCGCGCGTCGGGTACGCGACGGTCTACCGGACGCTGAAGCTCCTCAAGGACTCGGGCCTCGCCAACGAGCGGCACTTCGGGGACGGGGTCTCCCGGTACGAGGTCGCCCACGAGGACGGGCACCACGACCACCTCATCTGCACCGAGTGCGGCAAGATCGTCGAGTTCGAGGACGAGCGCATCGAGCAGCTCCAGGAGGAGGCGGCCTCCAGGCGAGGCTTCACGCTGATCCGCCACAAGCACGAGCTCTACGGCGTCTGCGCCGACTGCCGGCGGGGCTGAGCGTCCGGCATTCCCCCTTGCGCCCGGGGCGAACGGGCGCACACTACTCGGGCCGTACTTGAAAACGACTTTCAGTTGCTCCCGCGCATGCCCCGTGTCCTCGCGTCTCTCCTCGTGATCCTCCTGACCGCTTCGGCGGCGGCGGCCCAACAGGGCGACCGCGCGGCCGCCCTCCGGCAGGTCGCCGGGATCCTCGATTACGTCGGGTCGGACTACGCCGGAGCGGTCGACGCCGAGGGCCGGGTGGTGAGCGAGCTCGAGTACCGCGAGCAGCTCGCGCTGACGGCCGATGCCCTCGCCCTCGCGCGCGACGCGGGCCTCGCGGGCTCCGATCCCGTCGTGCGCGGCCTCGAAGAGCTGACGGGGCTCCTCGAGCGCAAGGCGCCGCCCGCCGAGGTGCTCGCGCACTGCCGCACGATCCGGCGCGCGCTGGTCGAGCAGCACGACCTCGTCCTCGAGCCTGCGTCGGTGCCCGATCCGGCGCGCGCGCGCGCCCTCTACTTCGCCGAGGGCTGCGACGGCTGCCACGGCGACGACGGGGGCGCCGACACCGAGCAGGCGCAATCGCTCGATCCTCCTCCGGCCGACTTCCTCGATCCGGAGCGGGTCGCCGGCGTCTCCCCGCACCGCGCGTTCTACGCGATCAGCTTCGGCGTGAGCGGCACCGGGATGCCGGGGTACGAGCACCTCTCGGACGAGGACCGCTGGAGCCTCGCGTTCTGGGTGCTGTCGCTCCGGCACGGCGAGTCCGACGCGTCCGAGGGGCGCGAGCTGCTCGACGCGAAGCCGCTCGACACGAGCGCGCGGGCCCTGTCCGGGCTCACCGACGACGACCTGCGGGCGGAGCTCGCCGATTTGCTCTCGCCGGGCGAGGTGGACGCCGCGCTCGCGTTCCTGCGGGCCGAGGCTCCGTTCGGCGCGCCCGCGCCCGAGGGGGGCTTCACGCTCGCGCGCGAGCGGCTCGGGCAGGGGCTCGACGCCTACCGCGCCGGCGACGCGGACCGGGCGCGGTCGCTCTTCATCTCGGCGTACCTCGACGGCTTCGAGCCGCAGGAGCCGGCCCTCCGGGCGCGCGACGCCGACCTCGTGCTCGAGATCGAGAAGGCCATGCTGAAGCTCCGCGAGGACGCGTCGGCGGGCGCGCCCGTCCCGGACGTCGAGCGGCAGGCGGCGGCCGTGGCGCGGCTCTTCGACGAGGCCGAGGGCACCGAGGCGAGCCCCGTCGCGTCGTTCGTGGGCTCGGCCGCCATCTCGCTCCGCGAGGGGTTCGAGGCGGTGCTGCTCGTGACGGCGCTCCTCGCGCTGGTGCGCAGGCGCGGCGCACCGGGCGACGCCAGGTGGGTGCACGCGGGCTGGCTGGCGGCGCTCCCCGCGGGGTTAGTCACGTGGCTCGCCGCCGGCCGGGTGCTCGGAGGGCTCGAGCGGGAGCTCGCCGAGGGGATCATCGCGCTCCTCGCGGCGGTCGTGCTCCTCGGGGTCACCCACTGGATCGTCGGGCAGGCGACGGCGCGCGGCTTCATGAGCGCCGTGGGCAAGAAGCTCGAGCGCGCCGCGCAGGGTCGGGGCGCGAAGTGGGGCGTGTTCCTGCTCGCCTTCGTCGCGGTGTACCGCGAGGCGTTCGAGGTGGTGCTGTTCTACAGGGCGCTCCTCCTCGACGCGCAGGGGCACGGCTCGGTGGTCGTGCTCGGCGCGGCGGCCGGGCTCGCCGTGCTCGGCGTCGTGGCGCTCGGGCTCAAGCGCCTCGGGCAGCGGCTCGCGCCCCGTCCGTTCATGCTGGCGTCGAGCGCGGTCCTCGCCCTGCTCGCGCTGATGCTCGCGGGCAAGGGGGTCCGCGCCCTCCAGGAGGCGGGCGTCCTCGCGACCACGGCCGTGCCTTTCCCCGAGGTCCCCGCGCTCGGACTGTTCGGGACGGCGCAGGGGCTCGCGGCGCAGGGCGTGCTCCTCTTCTTGCTCGCCGCGAGCGCCGTCGTCCCCTGGGTGCGGTCGCGCCGGCAGGCGCACGGAGCCAGCGCCGCCGAGTAGGCCGTACACCCACCCACATTGCACGGCGCGGCCGACCGCGCCCATCATGGACCCATGACTTGCTTGGGACGGCACCGTGGCGCGGGAGACCGCCGCCGCCACGGGCTCGGGTGGGGGGCGGCGGTCGTCTTGGCGGGCCTCGCGTGGTCGCACGCTGCGAGCGTCCGTGCGGAGGCGTCGCGGTTCACCGTCTCGGTCGACGGGAGCCCGGTCGCGACGTGCCAGCTCCTCGAGAGGACCTGCACGACCGACGGGGCGTGCGAGACGGGCGAGTCGTGCGTCTTCGTGCCCGGCGACGAGACGAGCCGGCACTGCACCCGGACGACCGGCGCCTCACGCGACATCTACTGCTGCAACCCCGAGCACGGCTCCTACGCCTGCGCGCCGACCGGCGGCACGTGCACCACCGTGGCGGACGAGATCGCGGTCTGCGTCGATCCGGAGGACCCGCGCGAGCTGTGCGTCGAGGGCTGGGGGTCCGGCGCGCTGACCTCCTGCTTTGTGAGCCTGACCGGCGCTCCGACTCGTGACTGGCTGCAGGGCGACTGCGACCGCGACGGGGTCAAGAACGGCATCGAGCGAACCGGATGCGTCTGCGACGCGGACCCGGCGTGCGGCGTCGAGCCCGACGCCGGCGTCCCGGACGCCGGAGCGGCCGCCGACGGGGGCGCGAACATCGACGCGGGCAGTACGGACGACCGCGACTCCGGTCCCGCCGTCGGGCTCGATGCGGGCGCGCGCTCCGACGCGGGCTCCGGAGACGTCTCCCGAGACCCCGGGCACTTCGACTACCGCGGCAGCGGGGGCTGCACCTGCCAGGCGGCCGACCCGGGCTCGGCCGCCACGTGGCTCTTGCTCGGGTTCGCGGTCCTCGTCGGACGGGCGCTCCGGCGTCGCGCCTCCCGGTGAGGGCTGCTAGAACTCGCCGGCATGATCGTCGAGCACTTCCCCGTCGCGCCGCTCGGGTGCAACTGCGTGATCCTCGGTGACGAGGAGACGAAGGAAGCCATCGTGGTCGACCCGGGCGGCGAGGCCGACAAGATCCTGGGCAGGCTCGAGGCGCTCGGGCTCTCGTGCAAGGCGATCGTCCACACGCACACGCACTTCGACCACGTGGGCGCGACGCGCGAGCTGCAGGAGGCGACGGGCGCCCCGACGATGCTCCACGAGGACGACCTCTTCCTGTACCGCGGGCTCCAGATGCAGCTCGACACCTTCGGGGTGCCGCTCCGGGCGCCCGAGGCGGCGGACATCGATCGGTTCCTGCGCGACGGGGACAGCGTCCTCGCGGGTGGCGTCGAGGCCGGCGTCGTCCACACGCCCGGACACACCCCCGGAAGCCTCAGCTTCCACGTGGCGGGCGAGCAGCCGCTGCTCGTCGCCGGGGACACGCTCTTTCAGGGGAGCATCGGCCGGACCGACCTCTGGGGCGGCGACATGGGCCAGATCCTCACTTCGATCCACGAGCGCCTGCTGACGCTGCCGGACGACACGCTGGTGATCACCGGTCACGGCCCGACGACGACGATCGGCGCCGAGAAGCGGATCAACCCGTTCCTGCGAGGGTGATCGCCGCGGTGCCGGCCGCCATGAGGGCCACGGCGGCGATCTTGGCGGCCGTGATCGGCTCGCGGAACATGGCGCGCCCGACGACGACCGAGGCCGTCATCCCGATGGCGCGCTTGATCGTCTCCATCAGCGCGACCATCACGACCCGGATGGCGAAGAGCTGGAGCGCCACGGCGGCCGTCGCGAAGCCGACCGCGAGCAGGTAGGCGGGCGCGCGGCGGCGGATCGCCGCGAGCTCGCGCAGGCGGCCGCGCCAGACGAGCCACACGAGCAGCACCCCGCCCACGCCGGCCGTCTGGACGAGCGCGTGCGCCGGGACCGAGGCGTGACCGAGCGCCACCTTGTCGAGGGCCGCGGTGGCGGACCACATCATGGCGACCGCGGTCATCAGCACGCTCCCACGTTCCCGCACGAAGGCGCGGATCGGACCGAGCACCCCGCCTCCTTCGCCGCCGGCGTGCAGCAGGAACGCCCCTGCCACGACCGCGCCGATGCCCGCGAGCTGTTGCGGCGCCGGAAGCTCGCCGAGGAGCGGCACGGCGATCAGCGTGGTGAGCGCCGGCGTGAGGGAGAGGTACGGGATGGTGAGGCTGAGCGGCGAGAGCTTGACCGCCTGCACGAACGCCACGTTCGCCAGCACGTTCAGGGCGAGGCACGCGAGGCCCGGCAGGGCGTAGCCCGGGCCGAGCCAGCGCCCGTCGATCCCCGACCAGACCAGGAACGGCAGCCCCTGCCCGAGCATGAGCCAGGCGACGAGGACCGTCGGCGCCACGTCGCGGGCGAGCGTCTTGCGCGAGGCGTCGAGCCCCGCCCAGGCGAGCGCCGCACCGACCGCGAGAGCGATGCCCATGCGGGGAACATGGACGCCCCCCGCGCCCGGGTCGAGCGCCTACCCCCTTCTCAGCCCACGCCGATGAGGGGCGCGATGACGAGCGCGACGACGCTCATCAGCTTGACGAGGATGTTGAGGGACGGGCCCGCGGTGTCCTTGAAGGGGTCGCCGACGGTGTCGCCGACGACGGCGGCCGAGTGGGCCTCGGAGCCCTTCGGGTGGACCGAGCCGTCCTTCATCTTGTAGCCGCCGCCCTCGAAGGACTTCTTGGCGTTGTCCCAGGCGCCGCCCGAGTTGCTCATGAAGATGGCGAGCAGGACGCCGCTGATGAGGACGCCCGCGAGCAGGCCGCCGAGCATCTCGGCGCCGTAGCCCTCGCCGAAGACATTGCCGCCGAAGCCGACGAGGACCGGGGTCACGACGGCGAGCAGCCCGGGGGCGATCATCTTCCGGATGGCCGCCTTCGTGGAGATGTCGACGCAGCGGGCCGTGTCCGGCCGCGCCTTGCCCTCGAGCAGGCCGGGGATCTCGCGGAACTGGCGGCGCACCTCGGTGATCATGTCCATCGCGGCCTCACCGACGGCGTTCATGGCCATCGACGAGAACAGGAAGGGCAGCATGCCGCCGACGAAGAGGCCAGCGATGACGACCGGCTTCGAGATGTCGATGCCCGCGATGCCGGCCTGCTGGTTGAACGCCGCGAACAGGGCGAGGGCCGTCATGGCCGCCGAGCCGATGGCGAAGCCCTTGCCGATGGCCGCCGTCGTGTTGCCGACCGCGTCGAGCTTGTCCGTGCGCTCGCGGACCTCGGGCTTCTGGTGCGACATCTCGGCGATGCCGCCCGCGTTGTCGGCGATCGGGCCGTAGGCGTCGACCGCGAGCTGGATGCCGGTGGTGGAGAGCATGCCGAGGGCGGCGATGGCCACGCCGTAGAGCCCGGCGAAGGCGTTCGCGCCGATGACGCCGGCCGCGATCACCAGGATGGGAAGGGCCGTCGACTGCATGCCCACGCCGAGGCCCGCGATGATGTTGGTCGCGGTGCCCGTCTTGGACTGCTCGGCGATGCTGTCGACGGGCGGCTTGCCCATCGAGCAGTAGTACGAGGTGATCATCCCGACCGCGACGCCCGTCGCGAGGCCGATCACCGTGGCGATGCCGACGTCGCTCCAGGTGATGAGGACCGTGTTGCCCGCGGCGTCGGCCAGCGGCACGTCCGAGCCGGGGACGCGCACCGACGACCCCTCCTTCGGCCACATGTAGTACGAGATCGCGAAGGTCAGCGCGGCCATGACGCCCGCCGCCCCGAAGGCCCCCACGTCGAGGGCCACCTGCGGGTTGCCGCCCTCGCGGACGCGCACGAAGAAGGTGCCGATGATCGAGCAGACGATGCCGGCCGCCGCGATCACCAGCGGCATCAGCACCGGCGCGACGTCGCCGCTCCCCACGACGGTGAACCCGAGCCCGAGGACCATCGCACCGATGATCGCGCCGACGTAGCTCTCGAAGAGGTCGGCGCCCATGCCCGCGACGTCGCCGACGTTGTCGCCCACGTTGTCGGCGATGACCGCCGGGTTGCGCGGGTCGTCCTCGGGCAGGCCGCTCTCGACCTTGCCGACGAGGTCGGCGCCCACGTCCGCCGCCTTGGTGTAGATGCCGCCGCCCACGCGCGCGAAGAGCGCGATCGAGGAGGCGCCCATCGAGAACCCGGCCAGGACGTTCATCGTCGTGTACAGGTCGCCCTCGAACACGCCCATCGTGTAGGCGATGTACAGCCCGCCGAGCCCGATCACCGCGAGCCCGACCACGCTCATGCCCATGACCGCGCCGCCGCTGAAGGCCACCGCGAGCGCCGACGGCAGGCCGGTCCGCGCCGCCGCCGTCGTGCGGACGTTGGCGTTCGTCGCGACCCGCATCCCGAAGTAGCCCGAGAGCGCCGAGGCGATCGCGCCGACGACGAAGGAGACGGCGATGAGCGGGCTCCGGTCACCCTTGGTCGGGTCGTCCGCGGCGGTCGGGTCGCCCTGGAAGTTCCCTGCGACCAGGAGGGCCGCCACGATGAAGACGAACAGGGCCAGGACGCGGTACTCGCGTCCGAGGAACGCCATCGCACCCTCCTGGATGCGGCTGGCGATCTCCTTCATGTCGTCCGTTCCGGCGTCCTGCTTCTTGACCCAGGCGGCCTTCAACCACGCGAAGGCCAGGGCGAGCACGCCCGCGATGGGCGCGGCGTAGATCAGGTTCTGCATCATGTGCACGTACCTCCAAGGGGTCCCGGGCCACCCCTGCGGCGCGCGCTTTCTACACGATTACGGGGCCCGGTCAAATGGTGCGGGTGAATTAACCGCGAGCTTTACTCTCGGGCCGCCCGGATGGCCTGTCGGGCGGCGGCGAGGTCCCCCGCGCCCTGGACGTTGATCTTCCGAACTTCCTTCGAGATTCGACCGACGAGGCCGGTCAGGACCCGACCCGGCCCGATCTCGACGAACAGGTCGACCCCGTCGGCGATCATGCGCTGGACGCTCTCTTCCCAGCGCACCGGGCGGCTGACCTGACGCACCAGGGCGTCCCGCGCCCGGGCGGCGGTGGTGACCGGCGCGGCGTCCACGTTCACGTAGATCGGCCGGCGCGGGTCGGCGAAGGCGGCCTGCGCGAGGTGCGGGGCGAGGCGATCTTCCGCGGGCCGCATGAGGCTCGAGTGGAACGGAGCGCTGACGGGCAGCGGGATGGCCTTGCCGCCGGCCTCCTTCAGCGCGCCCGCCGCCCGCCCGACGGCCTCGGCCGCCCCGGCGATCACGATCTGACCGGGCGAGTTGTAGTTGACGGGCTCGACCACGCCCTCGGTCTCGGCGCACACCCGGTCGACCGTCTCCCGGTCGAGGCCCATGACGGCGGCCATGGCCCCCTCGCCGACCGGCACGGCCTCCTGCATGTACCGGCCGCGCACGCGGACGATCCGCACCGCCTCCTCGAACGTCATCGTGCCGGCGCACACGTTGGCCGAGTACTCGCCGAGGCTGTGGCCGGCGGTGACGTCCGGGGTCTCGCCGAGCGCGCGCAGGAGCGCGATCGAGGTCGTCAGCACCGCGGGCTGGGTGTTCGCGGTCAGCTTGAGCTGGTCGTCGGGGCCCTCGAAGCACAGCGTCGAGAGCGACTCGCCGAGCGCCTCGTCGGCCGCCTCGAAGACAGCACGCGCCTCGGCGGAGGACTCGAAGGCGTCCTTGCCCATGCCGACCTTCTGCGAGCCCTGTCCTGGAAAGACGAACGCGATCGTGCTCATCACCGTTCCCCCGAGAAGTCGTGGCGGTTCATCCGCCTCAAGACGAAGTAGCTGATCGGGATCCGCATCCCCAGCACGGCCGCGAAGGCGTGGCCGAGGAGGAGCTCCGGGTCGTCCGGGTGCACCTGGACGAGGTAGTCGCGCAGGAGGTTGCTCGGGTCGAGCGCGAAGTTGCCGCCGAGGGAGTAGTCGAGCAGGAGCGCGTTCGGGTACCTCGCGTCGCGCGCCCCCGCTTGCACGCGGTGGACCCGGTAGAACCCGAACCGCTTCGGGCGCTCGTCGCTCGGCTTGGCGACGTGGGGGTTTCCGACGCCGTTCTGGCGGACCGGGACGTTGTAGCCCTGGATGAAGGGCTCGGGCCCGGAGCCTCGCGCCGGGCCCTCGTAGAACCCCTTCTTGAACTTGCGGACGCCGCCGAGGCCGGCGACCCAGGCGGTGTTGATGCCGGCGAATTCCCAGCCGCGGAGCTCGTCGAACGACGGCGCCGTGCCGGCGCGCATGATCGCCGCGCGCGTCGCGTTGTCGGCCTCGCGCACGAGCGAGAGCTGATCCCAGCGCGACCCGTCGGGCCGGAGGCTCACGGCGGCGTCCATGGCGGCGCGTTGTACTAGAAGCGAAGGGAAGCGTCGAGGCGAGCGCCGGCGAAGGGTGGCGCGGTCCTGCAGACACCGCCGAGGCACTTCACGCCACCGCGCTGGGTCCCGAAGAGCCCCGAGAGCGTCAGCGCGTCGCTCGCGCGCCAGCGGACGAGCCCGAAGGCGAAGGTGTCGGCCACGCCCTCGACGTCCCCCTGCGTGTCCCACTCGAATCCGCCGGCGACCGCGAGATCCTCGCCGGACTGCGCCTCGAGCGTGGCGGTGCCGCGGTGGAAGACGTGGCGCACCTGCCCGACCGCCTCTGCGTGGGTCTCGTCGCGCACCGCGCCGTGCACGGACCAGGCCCCCGAGATCGGGACGGTGAGGTCTCCGCCGATCGCGAGGATCGCGCGCCGGAGATCGCCCGTGGCCACGTCCCACTCGCGGCGGTAGCCCGCGGCGACCTCCGCCGACACCCCCGACTCCCAGCGCCGCTCGAGGCTGCCCACGGCGTGGGCGAACCACTGGTCGAACCGCCGGTCGCGGAACAGCCCGAGGCTCACGTCGGCCGTGCTGTCGCCCCACGGCACCACGACGTCCGCCAGGATCCGCCCCCCGGTGATGTCGGTGTTGTCGAGGAGCTCCTGGTCCTCGGGCTCGGCGGTCGGCGGCAGCGAGTAGCCGAAGGGCAGGCGGTCCCCGGTGCTGGTGCTCCCGCGCATCGCCTCGAACGAGGCGTAGTGCTTGAGCTCCGCGAGGAGGAAGACGCGATCGCCGATGGGCAGCGTGGCCGTCGCGTAGGCGGCCCACCCGTCGTCGTGGATGCCGGCGCGCCTGCGCGTCTGCCCGTCGATCTCGACGCCCACCGTGGCGTCGCCGAGCTCGGTGTCCACACCTCCCCCGAAGCTCGCGGTGTGGTCGTTCCCGAAGACACCCGCTTCGCGGGCTCGTACTCCGGCGCCGTGCACGCCGATGGTGGTCGCGCCCGCGCGACCCTCCGCGCGCGCGCCGGCGACCGCGTCCACCGGATCCTCGACGAAGTGGAGGCGCTGCATCTCGAGGTTCACCGAGTTGGTCACGCCCCCGAGCACGGTCATCCGCCACGCGTCGCCGGGGAGCGTCAGCTCGACCTTCGCGCCGCGAAGCGCCACGTCGACGCCGAGCTCGTCCATCTGCCGGAGAGAGAGCACGAGCCCCCGGCCGAGCTGCGCGTAGAGATCGCCCGCTTCGACGCCCAGGCGAAACGCCCCGATCTGCTGCTCGGTCCCGAGCGCGACGCGCTCGACCCGCAGGTCGTCGCGCCGCGCGCCGTCGTGGGGCGCGTCCCGGAAGAAGACGCCGTCGAGGCGCGTCGAGGCGTACCAGCCGCCGCCCTCCAGCACGAGCTGCGTCCGAGAGATCGCGTCCCCGTAGTCGTCGTCGCGGGGATCGCCGTTCCGGTTGTCCGCGTGCCACTCGACGAGCACGGTGGAGGTCCCGTTGAACGACGGCGGCGGCGGACCCCACGCGGGGCCGTCCTCCACGTCCTCCGGCTGCTCGGGCGAGGGATCCCAGAGGATCCACTCGTGCACGTCCTGCGCGCCGGCCGGAGGGCCCGCCGCGAGGAGCGTCGCGACGAGGCCGCTAGCGGCCCACCAGCGCATGGAGCTCTCTCGGGAGCGCTTCGCGGTCGGCGGCGGAGAAGCTCGCGCGCTCACGGACGATCCGCCCGTCCCGGCCGACCAGGACCGTGAAGGGGAGCGCGCGGCGCGGGTTGTACCGCGCCGTCACCGACGAGTCCCGGTCGTGCACCACGGGGAACGCGAGCCCCAGGCGGCGGGTCATGGGGCCGATGCGCGCGGCCGTCTGGGGCCCGTCGATCGCGATCGCCACGACGACGAGCCGGCCGTCGTGGCGCTCGAAGGCGCGCTGCAGGATCGGCAGCTCCTGCTCGCACGGGCGGCACCAGGTCGAGAAGAAGGTGATGACGAGCGGGCGCTCGCCGAGGTGGTCGCCCAAGCGGAAGGTGCCGCGCCACGCGGTGCCTGCCGGCGAGCGCAGCGTGAAGTCGGCGGGCCGGGAGCCGACCGCCGCGCCGGCGCGCGTGGCGGCCGCGAGGAGCGCCGCGGCGGCGAGGAGCGCGAGGGCGATCGTGAGGGCGCGGCGCTCGTTCTGCACGATCACCTCGTCGAGCGTTCCAGGGCGGACTGGACGAGGGACTCGACCCCGCTCTCGAGGCCGTTGGCGTAGTGGAGGATCTCCATGGTCTCGGCGTCGACGACCCAGAGCATGGGAATGGCGCTCGCCTCCCCGTAGGGCGGGTCCGGCTCGGCGAACACGGCGTGTGTCGTGCCGAGCTCCGCCTCCCAGCGCCGGACGTAGTCGGGTGTGGCCATCCGCCGCGACTCGTCCTCGAAGAGCGACTCGACCACGTACAACCCTCGCGAGGCGTACCGCTCGTGGAGATCGCTCATCTTCGGCGCCTCGGCCCGGCAGGGGCCGCACCAGCCCGCGCCGGAGCCCCACACGATCACCTTCACGGCCGGATCGCTGCGGATCGCTCGCCAGGTGATCTCGCCGCCGTCGCCCTCGGTGAACCAGAGGTCGGGCATCGTGTCGCCCACGGTCGTGCCGTAGGGACCGCGTGGATAGGGCGACGTGCCCGCCGGCGGATCGGCGGAACCCGCGTCGGGTGACACCGGATCGACACCGCCCGCGTCGCGGGGCGGCGGCGTGTCCGGATCTCCCTCGCCCGCGTCGGACCGCAGGCGGGGCGGATCGTCGCCGCCGGAACGTGTGGTGGAGGACGTGCCCTCCTCGAAGTCGCACGCCGCGGTCATCGCCATCGACGCGGCGAGCAAGAATACGTGGCTACGCATGCCGACCGGCTTCGAGCAACGCACGTGCCACGCGCTTTTCCGGCGCAAACCGCCGTGCGTGGGGCATCCCATCCCGGAGCGATGCTCGCTCCATCGAGCACGTGGGGCTCCACGACGGTGGCCTCGGGACGAGCGTCTGCATTAGGATGACCGCGTGCCCGATCGCGATCGCATCGTCGTCGGCGAGGACGGAACGATCCGGGTGGGCCGAGCCGCGGAGCGCCGCCTCCGCGACCGCGCCGGCACCTACCGGCTCGGGGTGGACGCGCCGGGGCTCCTGATCCTCCGGCGCGAGCGCGACCGCGGGGAGCCCGACGGCGCACGGGTCGTCATGGCGGGCGAGATCCTGTCCCGGATCACCATGCTCGAGATCGTCAACGTGATCGCGAGCTCGGGCTGGCGCGGGGAGCTCCACGTCCACGGCGACGAGGGCACGCAGCGGACCATGACCTTCGATCAGGGCGCCCTCAAGTTCGCCCGATCCGACCACCCGGACGACAGGCTGGGCGAGGTGCTGTATCGGCAGGGCGTGGTGAGCCGGGCGGAGCTCGAGGACCTGCTCCGCGCGGTCAGCCCGGATCGTCGCTTCGGACAGCTCGTCGTCGACCGGGGTCACCTCGACCAGGAGCAGCTCTTTCACCACCTCCAGAAGCAGGCCGAGCAGATCTTCTACGGCTCGCTCCTCTCCTCGGAAGGCACCTACGTCTTCTGCACGCCCGATGACTCGGCGCCGCCCCCGGCCCACACGGTGCACCTGCCGATCCAGGGCCTGCTCATGGAGGGCGTTCAGCGCATCGACGAGATGGCCCTCTTCCGCCAACGCATCCCGACCTCCGACGTGTGTCCGGATCTCGAGCCCGGCGCCGCAGCGAAGGACCTGGACGCGACGGCGATGACGGTCCTCGCCTACTGCGACGGAAGCCGCACGCTCGGAGACATCGCGCGCGAGACCGGTCTCGGCGAGTTCCACACGACGAAGATGATCTACTACCTGCTCCAGCAGGGGCAGGTGACGCTCAAGGCGGCCAAGACGCTCGACGAGGGCGCCGTGCGACGCCTCGTGGCGATCTTCAACGACGTGATGCGCGACATCTTCATGGCCGTCGCGACCTACGGCGGCGTCGACCAGACGCGCGAGGCGCTCTCGGCCTGGCTGCAGGGGAGCGGGTACGCACCGTACTTCGGGGACGGGGTCGAGGAGGACGGCTCGATCGACCCGGACCGCGTGGTCCGTGCCCTCGCCGGGTTCGAGCACGAGAGCCCCCTCGAGGCCCTCCACCAGGCGCTGCACGAGCTGGCCGCCTTCGCCCTGTTCTCCGCCACCACGACGCTTCCCCGCGACCAGGAGCTGACGCTCGCCCGCGACGTGAACCGCCGCCTGAAGGTGATCCGGATCCAGTAGCCCAGGTCAGACGTGCATCATCCGCCGGAGGGTGGCGGCGTTGCGCTGGGCGTTGTCGCGGTGGCAGTTGTTGAAGAGGACGTGAACTTCCTTCGCCTGGTGGGCCAGGCCGCGGATGGGGCTCACGAAATCCCGGAGCTCGTGGTCGGGGTAGAGGTAGCCGAAGCGGGCCGCGGCCGACGGCAGATCCTTCTGGTCCCAGGTGGCGCGGTTTCGCCCGTGCAGGCGCACGACGGCGACCTCCCGCTGGGTCACCGCCCAGACGGGCGGGACGCTGCTCGGGAAGCCCTGCGGCTCGTCGACCACGACGTTGACCAGGCCGTGCGCGCGCTCGAATTCGAGCACCTTCGAGGCGTGTCGCTCGTTCAGCCACGACTTGTTGCGGAGCTCCACCGCCACGCGGATGCCCTCGAGGCGGCTCGCGCACTCGGCGATGTAGTCGAGGTGGGGCGGGCCGTACGTGAACCAGGGCGCGAGCTGGAGCAGGACGACCCCGAGCTTGCCGGACGCGCGGAGCGGCTCGAGCGCCGACCGGAAGCGGTGCCAGAGCTCGTCCCGCACGTCGGCGGGCACGTCCTTCAGATAGACGTCGTCCTGCCCCTCGAAGGGGCCCCGGAGATCCTTCGGGAGCGAGCGGACGGGGGTGCGGTGCTGCGTGAAGAGACGGAACGCCTTCACGTCGAAGACGAAGCCGCGCGGCGAGCGCTCCGCCCAGAGCTCGGCGTTGTGCTCCGACAGGAGGCCGTAGTAGCTGCTGTCGACCTCCGTCACGGGGAACTGCTTCGCGTAGTAGCGGAGGCGGTCCTCGGACGTCTTCACGTCGGGCGGGTAGAAGCGCCCCTCTTCGATCAGGGTCTTCTCGGTCCAGGAGGTGGTGCCGACGAGGATCCGGCCCATGCCTTCTCACTGGGCACGGGCGCCGCGGTTGCCAGGCTCCGTCGGGCGTGGTTCGAGGGGCGGGTCGGGTCAGCTCGGCGGACGCCTGGCGGCTGCGGCCGAGCGTCCGCGAGCCGTCGGTGCCCGCTACTCGCCGAGGATCTCCTGCTCGAGGCGCGCCACCTCCGCTTCCAGGTTCTGCTCCCCGACTTCGGCGGCGACCTCTTCCTCGAAGTCCGCGGGCGTGGCGACGTCGTCCCCGTCCTCGTCTGCCCGCTCCACCTCCGAGGCCTGGGCCGGCGGGCTCTCCTCGACGGGCGCCTCCTCGACCGTCGGCAGGGCGCTGACCGCCTCGTCCTCGCCGCAACCGAGCGCGAGGGCTGCCACCAGCATCGACCACGAGAGTCGTCTCATCGCGCTATCCTCCTACCCGGCCCCGAAGGCCGCCTTCAGATCGCTCAGGCGCTGCTGGTGACGTTCGTCCTCGGCTCGGATCAGGATCTCGATCCGAACCACCAGCGCTCCATCGCCATGCGCCTCCGCGAGCCGGAGCATCCGCTCGAGCCGCGCGGAGCGTTCGGCGTGCAGCGCGAGCTCGTCCCGGACGTCGCGCTGCGCGAGGAACGCCTGCTCCCAGCGGGCACGAAGCGCTTCTACGTGCTGCCGGCGCCGCTCCTCTCGCGATCGCCGAAGCTGCTGTTCCTGCTCACGGAGCGCCTGCAGCCGCTCCGTTTCGCGCCGCGCGACCACCTGGGCGCGACGCTCCGCCCAGCTTGCTTCGGCCTCTCGCCGGAGTTGCGCGATGTGCTCTCGGCGGAGCGCAGCCGACTCGCGGCGGCTCGTCACCTCGAACGTACCCACGGTGATGTCGCGGATACGCGGGCCGCGGAGCACGATGGCCCCGGTCTCGGCGCGCCGCGGCAGCGTGAAGGTGATCGCCGTCGGCGTGACCCCCGAGGGCGTCAAGGTCCGGCCCGCCAGCACGAGCTCGAGCCCCGCGTCGAGACGCTGGCCGCGAATCGTGACCTCCGTGCCGGCCGGTCCGCTGCGCGGATGGAAACCGGTCACCACCGATCGGCTGCGGTGACGCACGTGCAGCCGCTCGACGTCGGTCGCGGGCTGGGCCGTCGAAACGGCCACCTGCTGCGGTGCGGGCACCGCTGCCGGCACGAGCGCCGGCGGCACGGGTGAGGTGGGTACGGGAGCAGCAACCGGCTGCCCTACCCGCTGCGCGGGGCGGCGCAGCGGCGGCAGGACGTCGAACTCCCCCACGTCGACCTGCCGCCGCCCGGCGCGGACCGTCACGCGATGGGGACCGGGGTCGAGCTGAGGCACGTCGAACCGCAGAGTGCGGCGCCCGCGCTCGGCACGCGCCGCGAGGCGCTGCTGTCCGATGGAGACGACCGCGTTCCTCGGGAACTCGCCCTGGAGCGTGACGGTCGTCCCGGCTCCACCACGAGTCGGTGTCATGCCGTCCGCCCGGAGCGCGTCGCGTTCGCGGCGTTGCGCCTGGGCGAGGCTCGGGGCCGCGACGAGGCCGCCCGCGAGCGCCGCGACGAGGATCTGTCGGACCATCGTTTCCTCCTGATCGTCGATCCGTCCGCCGCTCACGCGGAATCCACGTGGCGAGGACCCGCGGCTCCGCTGCAAGCAGCATACCACCGGCGCGCGTCGGGCGCGCGGCGCGCGATTCGGCGGAATCTGCGGTGTCGGCCCTTCTCCATGCGGCGACCGAGGTGCGGATTGCGCAGTGCGTGACGGTCCGGGTGCGAGAGCTGAACGCCCTCAACCGAGGTCGTACCGCTTCAGCTTGTCGTAGAGAGTGCGCAGCCCGATGCCCAGCAGATCGGCCGCCTTCCGGCGGTTGCCTCCGGTGGCCGAGAGGGCCCGCTCGATCGCCGCGCGTTCGAGGTCCCGCAGAGATTGGGGCACCTCGACGGGCGCGCTGCCGGGGGTGAGGTCGAGCCAGAGCTGCTCTGGCCCCACCAGTCGCCCCGTGGCCAGGATGGCGGCGCGCTCGAGCACGTTGCGGAGCTCCCTCACGTTCCCCGGCCAGTCGTGCGCGACGAGCCGCGCGGACGCCTCGGTGGTGAGGGTGAGGTCGGGCCGACCGATCTCCCGGCCCACTTCCCGGAGCAGCACCTCGGCCAGCTTGGGCACGTCGTCCGGCCGGGCCCGCAACGGAGGAAGCCGGACGGGGAAGACCGCGAGCCGATGGTACAGGTCCTCCCGAAACTCTCCTTGCGCCATCATGGCGCCGAGATCGCGGTTCGTCGCGGCGATCCACCGCACGTCGCACGACAGCGTGCGTCCCCCTCCGACGCGCTCGTACTGCCGCTCCTGGAGCACCCGCAGCAGCTTCGCCTGAAGGCTCGGCCGGAGCTCGGCCACCTCGTCGAGGAAGAGCGTCCCGCCGTGGGCGAGCTCGAGTCGCCCGCGGCGCTGGGCGTGCGCCCCGGTGAACGCTCCTTTCTCGTGTCCGAACAGCTCGCTCTCGAGCAGGCTCTCCGACAGGACAGCGCAGTTGACCGCGACGAACGGTCCGGATGCGCGGCTGCTGCGACTGTGGACGAATCGCGCGGCGACCTCCTTCCCCGTGCCACTCTCGCCGAGCAGGAGGACCGTCGCCTGGGTGGGGGCGACACGCCCGAACGCCTCGACGACGGGACGCATGACCGGGTCGCCGTAGGTCATGGGCAGGCTCACGTCGCCGACGGTGCTCTCCCGAGCGGGCACCGGAGCACGGCGTTCGCACGCGCGGGCGACGAGGTGCCGTAGGGCGGCGGGGCTCGAGATGGGCTTCTCGACGAAGTCGAACGCCCCGCGGCGCATCGCCTCGACCGCGGTCTCCACCTTGCCATACGCGGTAAGCACGATCACCTCGGTCTCCGGTCGCTCCCGCCGGACCTTCTCCAGCAGAGACATCCCATCCATGCGCGGCATCTTCAGGTCCGTGATCAGGACGTCGAACACCCGGTGCTCGAGCTGCGTCGCGGCGTCGACGCCGTCGCGCGCGGTCTCTACCTCGTGACCTTCGCGCTCCAACGTCGTCGCCACGAACGCGCGGATCCCTTCTTCGTCGTCCGCCACCAGGACACGGGCCATCTCAGCGTTTCCCCTCCGGGATGCGAATGCGGAACACGGCGCCGCCGCCCGGGTGGTTGCCGGCGCTGATCTCCCCGCCGTGCGCTTCCACGATGTGGCGTGCGACGGCCAAACCGAGCCCGGTCCCCTTCATGCGCGTGGTGTGGAATGGCTGGAAGATGCGTTCCCGCTGGCCCGTCGCGATCCCGGGGCCTCTGTCCCTGACCTCGATCTCGAGCCAGCCTGCCCGCGACCCGAGGGTGACGTCGACGAAACCCTCCGATACCTGCACGGCGTTCCTCAGGAGATTCACCAGGACCTGGTGCATACGCTCAGGGTCCAGGGCCACCTCCTCCGGGACATCGCCGAGCCGGAGCACGACGCGGCTCGCGTCCACCGCCTCGATGGCGTCCCGCACGAGCGCGTGTGGGTCCGCCGACCGAAGGTCCAGTCGCCCCGAGCGGATGAAGTCGAGGAGGTCACTCGTGAGGCGCTCGAGCCGCACGGCCTCCCGCACCACCCGGTCGGCGTTCGCACGCTCGGGTGATCCATCCGGAACCCTCTCGAGGAGGAGCTGGGCGTGCCCCTTGAGCGACGCGAGCGGGTTGCGGATCTCGTGGGCGAGGACGCCCGACATCTCGCCGAGAACGGCCAGCCGGCGTTCATGCTCGGTACGCGCAGCGAGCTCGGCGCGGTGGCGCAGGACGCGGCGAAACGCGAGGGCCAGTGCGAGGAAGAGCGTCGCCGCGACGCCGCCGAGGGCGAGGGTCGTTCTGGCCTCGCGCTCGAGCGTGCGGGCGAGAACCGGATCGAACTCCACCAGGATGCGCGGCGGCGGGCCGCGCACGCCGAATGGCCAGACGGGTCTTCCACGACGGCGCCACTCGGGCCTCCGCGGCAGCGGCCACTGGACTCCCGACTCGTCGTCGACAGGCTCGAAGCGAAGCGCCGAGAGCCGCATGGCGGCCCGCAGCAGGCCGTGTCCCTCTTGGACGCGGTCGACCGGCCATTCGGCGCTGCCGAAGCGCGTCTCGCCCGCCTGCACGACCTCGTCCCGATGTCGGACCGCCGCGAAACGCAGCCCTTCGTCCTGGTACCGGGAGATGAGCTCGGTGAGCTCGTCCTCGGTGGGGAGGCGGTCGATGCTCCCGAGCTCGCTGGCAAAGGACTCCAACAGAGACTGGGCGTGCCCCCGCGCCGTGAGCGCGGCGGCCCGCCGGACGCCCAAGTAGGCGACCGCCTGGTTGGCCACGAGAGCCGTCGCCATTCCGAGCGCCAGCACGGGCAGGGCACGCTCGATCGATCGCGTCCCGCGTCTGATCGACCTCCGCATCACTCGTGCCGAAGGGCCTCCACGGGATCGAGCCGCGCCGCGCGCCGGGCGGGCCCCACGCCGAATACCAACCCGACGAGCGCGGAGGTGCCGAGAGCCAGCGCACTCGCATGGACGGGCACGATGGTGTCCCAGCCGCCGAAGCGCGCGACGAGCTCCGCGGCCGCGTACCCTGACACCAAACCCACGGCGCCTCCGAAGAGCGACACGATGATGCTCTCGACGAGGAACTGCAGGAGCACGTCCCGTCGTCTCGCGCCGACCGCCATCCGCACGCCGATCTCGCGCGTCCGCTCCTGGACCGACACCAGCATGATGTTCATGATCCCGATCCCTCCGACCAGGAGGGACACGGCCGCCACGCTGCCGAGCAACGCGGTGAACGTCCCGGTCACCTCGCCCATCGTCTCCAGCATCTCCGTCTGCGATCGCACGTGGAAGTCGTCCTCCGCGCCCGGCCGGATGCCGTGACGGAGGCGGAGCACGTTCTCGATGTGCGACTGAACTTCGTCGCTTCGATCCTCACTCTCGAGCTGCACGGCCAGGGAGCCGACGTAGTCGCGCCCGAACAGGACGCCCTGGTGCGTGGTCAGCGGGACGATGACCTGATCGTCTGGGGAAGCGTAGCCGGCATCCCCCTTCGGTGCGAGCACGCCGACGACCTGAAAGGAGACGCCCTGGATCTGGACGCGCTCGCCGAGGGGCGACTGCCCGGCGAAGAGCTCGTTCGCGACGTTCGCGCCGAGCAGCGCCACGCGCCTGCGAGTGCGCAGATCGAGCTCCGTCAGGCCCACTCCGGACGCGATGCCGACGGACCTCACCTCGAAGTACGAGGGCGAGGTACCGACGATCGACTTGTTCGCGTTGGCCGACCTGTGCTTGACCTGGGCCGCGCCGCTGGACTCTGGAGCCACCGCGACGACCCCCGAGAGCTCGGCGATGGCCTCGCCGTCTGCGGCCGTGAGCGTCTCTACGCTGCCGCCGCGGATCCCTCCACGCTGCGCCGTGCCCGGCCGGACGAGCAGCAGGTTCGCGCCGAGCGCGCGGATTCGGCTCTCGACGCTGGCGCGCGCGCCCTCGCCGATGGCGAGCACCGCGACCACGGCCGCGACGCCAATCACCATGCCCAGCGTGGTGAGCGCGGTGCGCAGTCGGTTGCTCGCGAGCGAGCGCAACGCCGTGCGGATTGTCTCCCGGATCAGCACGTCAGGAGGCTCCCTCGACCAGCAGCGGAGACGAGGCCCGTAGCACGTCGCCCGAAGGACCGTCCGCCTCGACGCGACCGTCGCGCAAGCGGATGGACCGATCCATGGCGGCAGCGACCCCGAGATCGTGCGTGACGACCACGAGGGTCGTGCCCTCCGCGTTCAGAGCCCGCAGGAGGTCGAGCACCTCCCGGCCGGTCTTCGAGTCGAGCGCTCCGGTCGGCTCGTCGCACAGCAGGATGGAAGGTTCGGTCACGATGGCTCGGGCGATGGCCACGCGCTGCCGCTGTCCTCCCGACAGCTCGGCCGGCAGGTGGGAGGCGCGATCCCCCAGGCCGACCCGTGCGACCGCGGCGAGCGCGTCGTCGCGAGGCCGCTCGGCGCCGGCGTACAAGAGAGGGAGCTCCACGTTCTCGACGGCCGTCAGCCGAGGCAGGAGGTTGAAGCTCTGAAAGACGAAACCGATGTGCCGGTTGCGTACGGCGGCGAGCTCGTCGTCGTCGAGCTGGGCGACGTCTCGGCCGCCGAGTCGGTAGACGCCACGGCTCGGGCGATCGAGGCATCCCAGGATGTGCAGGAGGGTCGACTTGCCGCAGCCGGACGGTCCGATGATCGCAATCGACTCGCCCCGTTCCACGGTGAAGGAGATGCCGTCCACCGCACGGACCGAGATCTCCGGCCGGTCCGGGTGGTAGACCTTCTCGAGCTGTTCGACCGCCAGCACCTCGGTCATCGGATGCCTCCACCCCGGCGGCCGCCGCGGCCACCGAAGAGCTGCTTGGTCCGGTCGCCGGCCGCGCCCTCCGGCCGCGCGGCGCCCGCCGGCGCCACCGCCACGCCGAGGAGCAGGGTCTCGCCCTCCTCGAGCCCCTCGAGCACGGCGATCCGCGCCCCGTCCGTCGCGCCGGTGCGGACGCGCCTCTGCTGGCCGTCGGCCATCGTCACCACGTGCCGGCTGCCTGCAGTGCGGATCGCAGTGAGCGGAACGAGGAGCACGTCGTCGTTGCGGGCGGTCACGATCTCGACGTCCGCGCTCATCCCGCTCCGGAGCATGTGGGCGTCCGGGTCGGTCACCACGATCTCGACGTCGAAGGTCACGATGTTGGAATCCTGCCGCCCGAGCCGGGCCACCCGCTCGACGCGCCCGGTGAACACGCGCTCGGGGTAGGCGTCGACGCGCACCTCCACGTCCTGTCCCGCGGCCACGCGGCCGACCTGGGCCTCGTCGATCTGCCCGACCACGCGCAGATCGGCGAGGTTCGCGATCGTCATCAAGACCGTGCCGCCGGTGTTGCTCGTGATGCCCGACGAGACGATGGCCCCTCGCTCTACTTCGATGGCCAGCACCGTACCCCCGATGGGCGCGCGGATCTCGGTATCGGCCAAGTGGCGCTGCGCTTCGCCCAGCGCGAGCTCGGCGGACGCGACCTGCGCCCGGCTCGAGGTGAGCTGCGCCTCCCGAAGGCGCACATTGGCCCCTGCGGTCTCGAGCGCGGTCGCCGCCGAGCGCCGGTCCTGCGAGGAGACCAAGCCGAGCTCTGCGCCGCGCGCCCTCGTCGCGTCGTCCGCCTCCGCGTTCCGCGCCTCGGCGCGGGACACGGTGAGCGAGGCCTGCGCCTGCGCGAGGTCGGCCCTCGCACGCCGGAGCGCGGTCTCGGCCTGCTGGATCGCGCGCTGGGCCTCGTCCGGGTCGAGGCGCACGAGCACCGTACCCGACTCCACGTCATCCCCCTCGCTGACCAGCACCTCCATCACCTCGCCCGCGACCCGCGACTTCAGCTCGACCTGCACGTGCGGTTCGATGGTGCCGTTCGCGGCGGCGATCTCCACGAGCGAGCCACGACGCACGGTGTACGTCGCCGCCGGTGACTCGGCCGCGTCCACGCGGAGCGCCGACCAGAGCGTCCAGCCGCCGGCCGCCACTGCTCCGACCAGCACCGCAGAGACGATGATCGCGCGGAACCTCTTCTGTCTCATGCGGAACCTCCGAGGTTCGGAAGGAATCGGGCGAAGCGGTCGACCAGGGTGCCGGTGAGCTGCTGGAGCGCCACGGCCGTCATGGCCCGATCGACCAGCGCCCGCAGCAGCCGGAGCTCGCTCTGCCGGTGCGACTGCTGCGCCTCGAGTAGCTCGAGAGGCGTGGAAGTGCCGAGCTCGAGACGCTGGCGCTCGGCATCGGCGAGGCGGCCGGCGATGTCGGCCGTCCGCGTGGCGAGCAGGACGCGGTCCTCCGCGGCCGCGAGCTGGCGGACCAGCGACGCCGCGCGTGCTTCGGTGGCCGCGAGCTCGGCCTCGTACCGGGCCGCGGCCGCTTCGTGCCGAGCGCGGCTCTCGATGAGCCCCGCGTCGCCAGGGCTCCTCCCGAGGGGCAGCTCGACCTCGAGCCCCACCATCGCTCCGAAGGCGGGCCGGTCGCCGGGAAGCTGCCAGAACTGCGGCGTGTCCGCGGAGAAGAGCGTGCCGAGGCTCACCGAGCCGAGAAGATCGACGCGCGACTGCGAAGCGTCGAAGGCCAGGCGCAGACGATGGCGCGAGGAGTCGAGCTCCTTACGTAGCGCGAGCAGGGAGCTCGAGCCGGCGCGTGCCCGCTCGATCACCTCCGCGAGGGTCGGCGTGTCGACGCCCTCGGGCGCCGAGACGGCGGCCGCCAGCGAGAGCGCCGCGGCGGGATCCAGGCCGAGGAGCTGGCCGAGCTCCACCGCGCGCAGGTCGCGCGTCGCGCGGGCGCTCGCGAGCGATTCGCCCATCGAGGCGACCTCGAGCTCGAAGCGCAACACCTCGCTGGGCGCCAGCGTGCCGAGCGTCCCCGCCCGCAGCCCGGCCTCGCGGTGCTGCTGCTCGACCAGGGCGAAGGCCGCCTCCTCGACCTCGAGCGCCCGCTCGGCGTACCACAGCTCCCAGTAGGCATCGAGGACGTCGCCGACGAGGGCGCCGGCTGTCTCGGCCTGGCGGTGCACGGCAGCCGTCTCGGACGCGTGAGCCGCGGCGAGCTCGGCCTCGCGCACGTCGCCCGCGCCTCGTAGGAGCGGCTGCCGCACCGACAGACTGACATCGCTCGCCCAGCTCGGCCCCAGCGCCAGCGACCGGGTCGTGCTGACATCGCGGTTCGCCACGCGCCGCGCCACCGAGGTGCCGAGCCCGAGGTCGAGCTGGGTCCCGGCGTGGGTGACGTAGCGGACGGCGAGGTCACCGTCTATGCGCATGGAGCGGTTCGAGACGGTCCCCTCCCCGGTCGAACCCAGACTCTCGGCATAGGAGCCGCCGAGACCGGCGACGAGGCTCGGAGCGCGGGCCACCTCGACCCCGAGGCGCGCGGCGCGGGCGGCGCGCAGGTCCTGGAGCGCGGCCCGTAGAGAGGGGCTGTGCTCGGCGGCGCGGGAGACCGCCTGGTCGGGGGAGAGCGGCTGGGCCCCAACCACGGCGGGCGCGGCGGTCAGAGCCAGCAGGGTCCACAGGAAGCGCACAACTCGCGGTCGGCTCATGGTGTCGTCGAAGTGAGACGAGGCGTTTCTGAAGACCTGGTGAAGCCCGATCGTTTTCGCGGGGGCCGCCGCAGATGCACCGGCGATGCCACCGCGCGGGGTGCAGGGGGCCTCACGCGACTCGGGGACGTGGTGCGGATCCCGCATTGCACGGTGCGTGATCCGCACGAGCGACGACATCTGACGCGCACAACTCCGTTGGCGTGCCTCTTGCATAGCTGGCGCCGGCTTCGATGGCGCTTTCGCGCGGGAGGGTGCATGCGTCCAGTCCTTTGGTGCTTCGCAGTCGTCCTGATACTGAGCGGCTGCACCACCACCGCCGTACTTCGAGAGACGACACCGGTGGTCGTGTCGGCCAGCCCTCCACTGCCACCGCCACCGCCCCCCGAGCCCGAGCCGCCCCGTGTGGAGGTCGAAGAGACGCGCATCCGCGTCGACGAGAAGATCCACTTCGAGCTCGACAGCGCCGAGATCAGCCCCGTGTCCGACGGGCTGCTCCGGGAGATCGCCCGTGTGATCACCGACAACCCGCAGATCCGCCGCATCCGCGTGGAAGGTCACACCGATCGCCAGGGCACCGCGCACTACAACCTGGCGCTCTCGCAGCGACGCGCCGAGTCGGTCGTCGCCCGGTTGGTGGACTACGGTGTCGCCCGCCAGCGGCTCGAACCGGAAGGCTTCGGCTTCTCGCGCCCCGTCGCCACCAACGACACCGAGGCCGGGCGTGCAGAGAACCGCAGGGTCGAGCTCAACATCCTCGAACAGGATGCGGCCCCGACAGCATCCGAGGGAGGTGCTCAGTGAAGGCGTTGGCGAGACCTCTCGCGACGGTGACGCTCGCGTCCGTGCTCACGGCTTGCGGCCTCGGCGACTCGCAGCGACACCTTCGCAACGCGGTCGATGCGCAGCGCGACGATCTCCAGAGCTGCTACGCGGGCGCGCTCGCGCGGGAAGCGACCGCCGCGGGGGAGGTGCAGGCCTTCCTCCACGTCGAGGACGACGAAGGCCGCATCGAGCACGTGGAGATCGTTCGAACCGACTTCGGTGATGACGCGTTCCATGCGTGCCTCGAGGGATCGCTTCGCCGGCTCCGCCTGGAAGAGCCGCCGCCCGCGAACCTGAAGGTGGAGTACGTGTTCGAGTTCCGTCACCGGTGAGGCAGTACGGCGTCGATGGCACCCTTCGTGCGGCGCCGCGCGGCGCTGCACGAGGACACGCTCCAGACACGCTCCAACGGAGGCTTCGATGAACATGCGTCTGCTCACACTCCCCCTGGCGGCAGTCCTGCTCGCTTCATGTGTCGCTGGCGACGCAGCCGTGCCTGCCGCGGACATGCCGACCGGAGGTGAGGCGGCTACGACCGCCGAGACGGAATACGAGGCGGCGCCCAACGCTCGAACGGCGTGCGATGGTCTCCGACGGGGCGACGCGTGCACGTTCGATGGCCGCCGCGGCGAGGTCGAGGGTACCTGCATGGCTGGCCGGCGCGGCGAGGGCCTGGTCTGCCGGCGGGGGGAGCGCCGCGCGCGCCATGGGCGGCGCCATCCCGTACGCAGCCGGCGCGGCCGGCCCGACGTCGAGGGCCGAGAGGAGCGCGCCGAGGCCATGCGCGCCACGGCGCGGACGGCCTGCGAAGAGCTGAACGAGGGCGATGCCTGCTCCTTCGAAGGGCCGCGCGGGCCGGTCCAGGGGACGTGCCGGGCCCGTGACGCGGGCGCGCTCGCATGTCACCGCACGGGCCGGCGGCGGCCGCACGAACCGGCCGAGACCGAAGGCGGCGTGGCACCCTAGAGCACCGAACAGGTTGAATACGCCACGATCTCGCGGCTCCAGAGGGCCGGATGCCGCTCCGCCTGCCCTCGAAAGGGGAACCACCCTGTCTTCGGGCCGTCGGAACGGCCTACGACCCACTGGAACCACGATCTCATTGCCGATTCAACCTATTCGGTGCTCTAGCCGCGAGGGCCCTCGACGCGGCCGCGAGCTCGGCGCCCGGATGGACCAGACTGCTTCCCGTAGCAGCGGAGGCGGTCCTCGGACGCCAGCCTGCGCCGGGTGCGGTGCACCTCCCGCAGCTCGGCGTTCCCGAGCTGACCGCACGCCGCCATGACGTCGCGTCCCTTGGTCACGCGACGCCGAACCGGCAGCCCCTCCTCGCGGAGCCACTCCACGAACCGCGCGATCTCCGGCTCGCTGGGAGCGCGGGTCAGGGGCTCGTTCCCGGGGTTGTACGGGATCAGGTTGAGCATGACGCGGCCGAGGGGCGCGCAGAGGGCGGCGACGCGGCGGGCATCCTCGTGGCCGTCGTTGATGCCCGGCATCAGGCAGTAGTTGACGCCGAGGGCGAAGTTCCTCCGCGGACGGTAGTCGGCGAGCGCGGCGGTGAGCTCGGCGAGCGGCGCCGTCCGGTTGACGGGCATCAGGCGGCTGCGCGTGGCGTCGTCCGCCGCGTTGAGGCTCACCGACAGGTTGAGCCGCTTCCAGCCCTGCTCGGCGAGGCGGCGGATCCCGTCCACGCGGCCGACGGTGCAGACCGTGATCCGCTCCTGCGCCATGGCGATGCCGCCGGGATCGGTCAGCACCCGGAGGGCCCCGAAGAGCCCCTCGGGGTTGTCGAGCGCCTCGCCCATCCCCATGAAGACGACGTTGCGAATCGACCAGCCCATCACGTGCCGCGCGACGAGGAGCTGCGCGACGATCTCCGCCGCGGTCAGGTGCCGGATGAGCCCCATGCGCGCCGTCTCGCAGAAAGCGCAGCCCATCTTGCAGCCCACCTGGCTCGAGACGCAGAGCGTGTAGCGGCCCCGCCCCATGGGGATGCGCACGCACTCGATCTCGTAGCCATCCTCGAGGCCGAGCACGAGCTTCACCGTCTCGCCCATGCCCCCCGGCTCCTCGACCTGCCGGACGACCCGCGGGAGCGCGAAGGAGAACGTCGAACGCATCGCGCCCGTGGTGCGGCTGGACACCCCGAGCCCCCCCGGATCGAACCGGCCCTCCCGCACGGCCTGGCGGTAGAGCCGGCGGACGACGGCCGCACCCACCCCCAGGCGGCCTCGACCGGCCTCGACGACCTCGGCCGAGGTCAGGCCGTGGATGGGGATCGGCTCCATGGCGCCGGAAGCCTGCACGATTCCGATCACAGTGGCCAGTTGACACGGCTCACCAGCGGCCTTAGCCATTGGCGCATGGTCGAGCCCCACATCATCGAAGAGCGCATCAAGGCCGGCATCCCGGACGTGAGCCACCTGGCCGTCGAGGATCTGACCGGCACGAAGGACCACTTCCAGGCGACCGTCGTCTCGGCGGCCTTCGCGGGCAAGACCAAGATCGAGCAGCACCAGATGATCTACCGCGCGCTCGGCGAGCTGATGGCGGGCCCGGTGCACGCCCTGGCGCTCGAGACGTACACGCCCGAGGCCTGGGCGACCAAGCAGGCGATGTAGGAGAAATCATGGACGAGCAGCTACGCGAGCGCATCCAGTCCCTCATCGACGACCACGACGTCGTCCTGTTCATGAAGGGCACCAAGTCGTTCCCCCGCTGTGGGTTCTCGGCGACCGTCGTGGAGGTCCTCCGGCGGCTCGAGGTCGACTTCGAGGACGTGAACGTCCTCGAGGATCAGTCGATCCGCGAGGGCATCAAGGACTTCTCCAACTGGCCGACGATCCCCCAGCTCTACCTGAAGGGGAAGTTCGTCGGCGGGTGCGACATCGTGCGAGACATGTATACCAGCGGTGAGCTCGAGCCCCTCGTGAACGAGGCGCTCGGGCGTTCGAAGAGCGAATAAGCAGCGGCCCCAACCGTCCGTTTCGTGCTACCTCTGTTCCCGGAGGCCTTGCATGAAACGGATTGCTTTCTCTCTCGCGGGGGCGTCCCTCGCCCTCATCCTGACGAGCTGCGGGGAGGACGTGGGGTCCGGCGTCCCGGGCGCCTGCTCCCTCGACTTCACCCGCCCCGTCGACGCCGACTTCGGCGACCCGCGGATCGACGCGCTCCTCGAGGCCACGGCCGAGTTCAACGTGAACGCGACCAACCTCGAGAACGACGTCCGCACGGCGTGCAACGCCATCGCGTCGGACCTCGGCGCCGCGACGTCGGACGACACCGCCATGGCCTGCGCCAACGCGAAGGACGCCATCGAGGGCGTGTTCGACGCGCACGCGACCGTGACGGTGAACGTCGCCTACACGCCGGCCGTGTGCACGGTGAGCGCCACGGCCACCGCCGATTGCGTCGCGAGGTGCGACGCGAGCTTCGACGTGGAGGCGACGCCCGTCACCTGCGAGGGCGGCGAGCTCAGCGGCGGCTGCAGCGGCGAATGCTCGGGTCAGTGCACGGTCGAGGGATCGGCCTCGTGCACGGGGAGCTGCTCCGGGTCGTGCACCGGCTCGTGCAGCGGGACCGTGGAGGCGACCTGCGAGGGCACGTGCATGGGCACCTGCGACGGGACCTGCAGCGCGATGGCCGGCGACGGTAGCTGCATGGGCGCGTGCGACGGGACCTGCCGCGGCACCTGCTCGGGCTCGATCGAGGGCTCCTGCTCCGCCGAGTGCACCGGGAGCTGCTCGGGGAGCTGCCGCGCCGAGGTCACCGGCTCCTGCGAGGGCCAGTGCACCGGGTCCTGCGACGTCATGTTCACCGAGCCGCGGTGCGAAGGCGGCGAGGTGAACGTGGAGGCGGACGCCGACTGCTCCGCGTCCTGCGAGGCCGAGGCCTCGGTCAACGCCGAGTGCACCGAGCCCGAGGTGGTCGTGACCTTCGAGGGCGACCTCACCGGCGCCGACGACCTCGGGACCCTCGCGGCGACGCTGCGCGACAACCTGCCGACGCTCCTCGCGGCGGCCGAGAAGTCGGCGATCATGGTGGAGGCCGGGGTCGAGATGAACACCCGGATCCGGGCCGCGGCCGACGCGTTCACCGACGCGGGCCTGCAGGCCCAGGCCTGCCTCGTCTCGGCGGGGTCGGTGTTCGTCGACGCCACGAACAGCGTGAGCGTCTCGGCCAGCGTCAGCGTCGAGGTGAGCGCGACCGCCACCGCCAGCGCGGGCGGCTGACGAGCGACGGGTAGCTTCCCCCGGGAGGCTTGCGCCTCCTGGGGGAGCGAATACGGAGCGGGCGATGGCCCGACTCCGGGGTAATCGGCCCTTCGCGGCCGTGTTCGTCGCGATCGCCATCGGGGCGGCGCTGGTCGTCGGGGCGTTCATCCTCCACGCGGCCCGCCCCGAGGGCGAGCTCGAGCAGCCGACGGCTGCCTTCGTTCGGGCGACCGGGAAGTGCGCCGAGTGCCACCGGCGCGAGACGCCGAGCGTGCTCCACCAGTACGAGGCGAGCCGCCACGCCGCCGAGGGGGTGAGCTGCCTCGACTGCCACCGAGCCCGGGAGGGGCAGGAGGAGCTCGCGCACCGCGGGTTCGTCATCACCGAGACCATGACCGCGGGCAACTGCTCGGGCTGCCACGCGACGGAGTACCGGCAGTACCTGCGGAGCCGCCACGCCGCGCCCGCGTGGGCCGCGGTCACGGGCGCACGCGACTTCACGCCGGAGCAGGTCGCCTTCGCCGAGCGCTACCACGAGGGCGCCGTCGACCGCCCGCCGAACGCGCTCGCGCAGCTCGAGGGCCCGGCCGCGATCACCAGCGGATGCCAGAGCTGCCACGACATCGGCAAGCCCAACGCCGACGGATCGATCGGGACCTGCACGGAGTGCCACTCGCGGCACACCACCTCCGTCGAGCTCGCCCGCACGCCGCAGACCTGTGGGCAGTGCCACCTCGGGCCGGACCACTCGCAGATCGAGATCTACACCGAGTCGAAGCACGGCGTGCTGTGGGCGAGCCTGCGCGACCAGATGAACATGGACGCCCCCCCGGCGGAGCTCACGACGGCGGACATGC
>JBDIVX010000029.1:0-61291 GCA_039794305.1 Candidatus Neutrinellum sp. | reverse complement strand
CGCTGCCGGCGGGGCTCGGCGCCCTCGGACGGGCCGCCGACGGGGCGCGCGCGTTGGAGGCGCCGGCCGCCGCGGCGGACGACCGGGCGGAGCGGCGCGCGGCGGAGGATCCGCCGCGGCTCGCGCTGCACGCGGCGGGCGGCTGCCGGCGGGCGCGCCGGCCGCTCGCGGCGTTCGTCGACGCGCACCGCGACGAGGCCGGAGCGCGCGACGCGGTGATCGGCGCGCTGTGGGAGCTCGCCGAGTGCGAGCGGCCGGGCTCGCGGGCGCACGGCGCGGCGCTCGAGGCGGTGGCCGAGGCCGGCGCCGAGGGCGCGGGGGTGCTCGGAGCCGAGGCGCGGGGCCACGTCGCCGAGGCGACCTTCCGGCTCGTCGACCGCGACTTCGACGCGGGCACGCGCATCCGGATCCGTGTCCCGCGGGGCGAGAACATCGAGGAGCTCGGGAGCGCGCTCCGCGCCGAGCTCTCGGCGCCGCAAGAGCGCATCCGCGAGCTGCTCCAGGCCTATGCGCGCGTCGAGCGGATCGGCGACCCGCGCTGGTCGGCCGCCGCGCGCACCCGGAGCGGGCTCGCGCTCGAGAGCCTCGAGCGCGCCGTGCGTGAGGCGGGCTGGGAGGTGCCGAACGACCTCCACCGGCAGCGCCGGGAGCTCACCCGGGCGGCGTTCGAGCAGCTCCGCGCGATCGTCGAGTCGCGCGCCGCGCAGATCCTGGAGCATCAGGCCGCGCAGATCCGCTGCCGCACCGTGGGCCACTACCGGCGCGCCGTCGAGGTCGCCGGCGCAGGCGGCGTGGACAGCGAGGAGGCGCAGACGGCGCGTGAGCGCCTCGCGGCCATCGTGGTCCCGGCCCGGTGCCCGTCCGGACGGTAGCCGGCATGCCCTCGGGGTGGGCTTGCTCCTCGACCTCGTGTGGCTACCATATGTGGCAATGAAGAAGACGACCGTATACCTGGACGAGGAGTCGCTTCGGGCGATCAAGGCGCTGTCGCGGTCGAGCGGCAAGTCCGAGGCGGCGCTGATCCGCGAGGCGGTGCGGACCTACGTGCGGCAGCGCACGAAGCCATCGTTGCGGTGCGTGGGCGCCGGAGAGGGCCCCGAGGACCTGGCCGAGCGGGCCGACGAGCACCTGGCGAGCGGTTTCGGCCGTTGAGCGCGCGGTGCCGCTGATCGCCGACACCAGCGGTCTGGTCGCCCTCGTGAACAGGGCCGATCGCGCGCACGCAGCGGTTCGGGAGGTGGTGAGCCGCGAACGCGAGCCGCTCCTCGTCCCCGATCTGGTCGTCGCCGAGGTGGATTACCTCCTGCTGCGCATGGTGGGTCGCGAGGCGGAGGAGCTGTTCCTGGCGGACCTCGCGATCCTGCCCGCCGACGGCTAGAGCGGCACGCCGGTGCGGCGGATCGCCATGCCCGGGGCCGGAGGCTCCGCGGCGTTCTTCGCCGGACCGCCTCGACCTGGCCGACAGAGCGCGTGGAATGCCTCGTGCACCGACTGGGCTCGCGCCCGAAGGGCGTCGGTCGCGAGACGCCGAACGCGTGTTCGCGACGCCTGCAGACGAGACGAGGAACCCTGACCATGTCCGAGCGTGGATCTGCGGAAGGGCGGAGACGCGAGGCGATCGATCCGCGGGCGCTCGGCAAGAGCGGCTGGAAGGACACGCTCGGGCGCGTCCGGGGCGAGATCCGGCGCGACAACCTGACGATGGTCGCCGGGGGCGTGGCGTTCTACGCGTTCTTCGCGCTGTTTCCGGCGCTGGCGGCCATCGTGGCCATCTACGGCCTGGTGGCCGACCCGCAAGAGGTCCAGCAACAGGTGCAGGCGCTCGGAGGCGCCGTACCGGCCGGCGTCCGGGACATCGTCCAGCAGCAGCTCGACCGGGTGGCGAGCGGCAGCCGCGCGGCCCTCGGCTGGGGCCTCGTCGCGAGCCTGCTCATCACGCTGTGGAGCGCCAACAAGGGCATGAAGGGGCTCGTCGACGCGCTCGACATCGTCTACGACGCGAAGGACGAGCGCGGCTTCCTGAAGAAGAACGGGCTCACGCTGCTGCTCACGCTCGGTGCGATCGTCGCGGCCGTCGCCGTGATCGCGTTGGTCGTGGCGATCCCGCCCGTGTTGAACGCGCTCGGCCTCGGTGGGGGCGGCCGCGTCCTCGTGCAGGTGCTGCGCTGGGTCCTCCTCGCAGGGCTGCTCCTGTTCGGGCTCTCGGTCCTGTACCGGTTCGGGCCGCACCGCCACCAGCCGAAGTGGCGCTGGGTGTCACCGGGAGCGGTCGCGGCCGTCTTGCTCTTCATCCTCGCCTCGGTCGCCTTCTCGATCTACGTGGCGAGCTTCGGGAGCTACGGGAAGGTCTTCGGCTCGCTCGCGGCGGTGGCCATCCTGCTCATGTGGATGTACATCGGCGCGTTCGCGGTCCTGCTCGGCGGCGAGCTGAACGCCGAGGCCGAGCGGCAGACGCGCAGGCACACCACCCCGGACCGCCCGGAGCCGATGGGCGAGCGCGGCCCCCATGCGGCCGGCGAGGCCCCGGGCTGACGGCGCGCCTCTCGCCCCCCGTCGGATCGGAGGCACTCGTCCATCGCCGGCTCGACGGTCTATCCTCGGGGCCGTGGAGCCGCGGGTGGTGAGCGTGGTCGCGCGGGGGGAGCTCGGCTCGCGTCCGTCGAGGTCCCGGCGAGGTCCCGGCGGCCTCGCCGCGGGGGCTCTCGCCGCTCTCGTCGCCGCGGGGTGCGGCGCCAGGACCGGGCTGCCGGTGGAGTGCGAGGACGCAGGGGTCCGGGAGTGCGAGAACGCCTGCGGGAGCGGGGTGCAGGCGTGCGCCGGCGGGCGGTGGGAGCCGTGCCGCGTGCCGCCGGCCGAGCGGCCGTGCGCGACGGCGTGCGGCGCCGGGGTCGAGGCGTGCGTGGACGGCGAGTGGGGGGCGTGCGACGCGCGCAGGCCGCGGCCGCCGCTCCTCACCGTGCGCGTGCGCGACTTCCGGGCGAGCCACCCGGACTTCGAGGCGGCCATCGGCGACGACCGCGGGATCGTCGAGGCAGCGCTCGGCCCCGACGAGAAGCCGGTCTATGCGGGGCCGTCCCCGACCACGCACGGGCGCGAGGCCTTCGACCAGTGGTACCGGGACGTCCCGGGCGTGAACGCGGGCGCCGACCTCGCGCTCGAGCTGCGCGCGAGCCGCGACGACCCGAGCCTGTTCGTCTACGACGACACGACCTTCTTCCCGATCGACGGGATGCTCTTCGGGAACGAGGGCCGCGATCACAACTTCCACTTCACGCTCGAGGCCCGGACGAGCTTCGTCTACCAGGGCGGCGAGACGTTTCGCTTCCGCGGCGACGACGACGTGTTCGTCTTCGTGAACGGACGGCTCGCGATCGACCTCGGCGGCGTGCACGGCACGCAGGAACAGACCGTGGACCTCGACGCCGAGCGCGAGGCCCTCGGGATCACGGTGGGCGAGCGGTACCCGATCCACCTCTTCTTCGCGGAGCGCCACACCGACCAGTCCACGTTCACGGTGGAGACGAGCGTGGCCGACCCGGTGCGCTGCGAGTGATCTGTTACCATCGGCGCATGACCTGGATCTTCCTGGAGACGACGACCCCGTGTCGGCCGTGCGGCCGCTCGCGTCCCCTCGACGGTGTCGTGAAGCAGATCGCCTGCTTCTGCGGCGAGGAACGGTCGATCCCCGGGAGTAGCTGGGAGATCGCCCTGCAGTTCGCGGCGACCCACGTCCCGAGCATGGAGGAGGAGCAACAGGAGCTCGACGTCCACGAGGCGATCGTCGGGCTCTGGGGCAGGGCCGCGCCCCGCTGCAGCCGCTGCGGCGAGGTCCTGCTCGAGGCCGAGCACGAGCCGACCGTGGGCGAGATCCGCTGCGCGGGCTGCGGCGCCGAGCACACGCTGAGCGGCCCGCCCGACTTCGTCGACCGGAGCGCGCTTCCGCCGATCACGATCCTGCTGCCCGCGGCCCCCGAGGTGGCGGTCGCGGCGGCTCCCGACGAACGGGGCGACACCTTCGACTGCACTCACTGCGGCGGCCATCTGCGGGTCGACGGGTCGCACCGCACGGTGACGTGCTCCTACTGCTCGTCGAGCGTCTACCTCCCCGACGAGCTCTGGGCTCGGCTGCAGGGAACCTTGCGCCCACAGCGCTGGTACCTCTGGGCCGGCACCGCGTAGGGCCCGCTGCGGCCTGACGCTGTGGTCCGCCAGAAACCTCCTCATCCCGTTGGGTTGCCAGGCGGGAGCGTGCCCCTGACTTGACATCCTCCCGGAGGCGCTTCAGAACATCCTCGACGAGGATGCAATGGAGCGCATCAACCTGAACATCCCCGAGGATGCGCGGCGGGAGCTCAAGCGGGTCGCGAAGGCGCGCGGGAAGACGGAGTCCGAGGTGGCGCGACAGCTGCTGCTCGAGGGGCTCGAGCGTGTCCGCCGGGAGGCGGTCTACGACGAGGTGGAGCGGGCGCAGACGCCGGTGCTGCGCGAGCGGCTGGTGCAGATGGCCAGGGCGTTCGAGCGGCTCGACCACGATGAGTAATCGCGGAGACGTGCTGCGGATGCGACGCTCGCTCGGGTTCGGCGAAGGGCCGCAGGGCGAGCCGGTGGTCGTGGTCCAGGCGGAGAGGCTCAACGCGATCCTGCCGACGGTGCTGGTGGTGCCGCTCGACGCGGCCGCGTCGCTGCACGCGAGGAACCCGCTGGCGGTTCCGGTTTCGGCCGCCGAGGTCGGGGCAGAGACGGCGCACGTGGCGGTGACCACGCACGTGCGCGTGGTGCCGCGCGATCGGCTCGCGCCGGCCGCGGTCGGGCGGCTACGACGAGCGACGATGGACGAGGTGGACCGGGCGCTTCGGCTCGTGCTGGACCTTCGGTGAAATGCTAACGCGAGAAACGCGCCGGATCCTCACCCTGGCTAGGGTGAGGCGTGGTGCTCACGGCGGCGAACCCGGGGCCACCTCCGGTCGCACGACCTCGACGTGCACCTGTCCGGCGGGACCTGGTTGGCCAGGCGGGCCGTCCATACCGCGTGCGCCGTCCATTCCGCTCATGCCGTCGCTCCCACCGGAGAGATAACTGCTGTATCCGCTGGACGGATCGCGGCAGGAGGTGCCCGACCCGCCCGCCCCACCGCTGCCGCCGCTGCCGCCGGCGCCGCCCGGACCACCGGGGCCACCCGGACCACCGACGGAGTGCACCATGGCGCGCGCCACCCCGACGAGCGCTTCGCACTCGTCGCGGGCACAGACGACGCGCAGGTGGACGTCCCCTCCCGGCCCGCCCCGTCCACCTGGCCCGCCGTTGCCGCCGCGGCCTCCGTCGGACCCGCGACCTCCGCGCGTGCCGGACCTGGAGGGGCACGAGGCGCTCTGGCCGCGATGGCCGCTCATCCCGTTCGTTCCGCGGTGGCCCGCGATCCCCGCGTGGCCGGTGATTCCGCGGGTCGTGATGGAGAAGGACGCGACCTGATTCCGCTCGAGCGCCACGACCACCGGCGGCTGACCGACGACGGCGTACCAGACCAGGAGACGCTCACCGGCTTCCTCGACGGTGACCTGCAGGTCCTGCCCGCTGCCAAGTTCGACGGAGCGCGGGGCCATCACGAACATGGGCCATTCGACCTGGACGAGCGGGGTGCTGCCCACGCGTACGGGCATCGTGAGACGATGCCCCTGACGGAGCAGCGCGAGCAAGCGGTCGCGGCCGAGCCCGTCGGTGAAGTGGAGGACACCGTCCGCGTCGAGCCGGACCACAGGGTTGTCTATCGAGAGCTGCCCGCTGTCGATGCAGGGGGAGACGTCGAGCTCGGCAGCCGGGCCGCAGAGCGTGACGGGCGCCTGGACTCCGTCGAGCTGGAACCGCAGCGGACCGCGTAGATCGAGCGTCGGGACGACGGTCGTGTCGTCGGGGCGCCGGAAGAGGAGGCGGGCGCTCTGGGATGCGACGTTCTGCTCGACGAGCACGCTGCCCCCGGGCGGGTTCGCCTGGTAGCGCGCGTCCCGGATGGCATGGACGGCCGGATCGAGCGCGTTCCGGCCGGTGCGGACGACGCGCTCGCGCGTCTCGGCAGCATGCGCGCGGACCCAGGCGTCCGTGCTGCGGTGGACGTTCAGGTCCACGATTCGGGCGCGGGCGGCGGCCCGCCCCTCCTCCGAAGGAAGCCGCTGCACGAATCGATGCAGGGTCGGGACGTCGTCGATGGTGGCCAGGACTTCCGGGGTGACGGGGCGGCCCCGCCAGGAGCCCTGCTCGATCTCGAGACTCTCGCGGAGTCGTTCGGCGAGCGCCCGCGCGCGCGCGCCGAGCCCGTCGGCGATCGTCTGGCGGAGCATTGGCTCGACGTCGCCGGGTAGGCGCGTATCCGGCGGGCGCGCATCGAGCGTCCGAAAGAGGGCGGTCAGCACATCGAGCTGCTCGCGATCGTCATCATCGGCGCCGAGGCGGTCGACGAACAGCCGCGCCATCGCCTCGACGGCCGCCCGGCGGTTCCCGGCCGAGAGCCCGCGGACGAGCTTCCGCGCACAAGCGTGCCAGACCGCGGCGCGGACGTCCCCGTCGTCGAGCCCATCGAGGAAGTCCTCGAAGTCCGACCGGGTGAAGATGGTCAACACGCGCGCGCTCGGGTCGCAGACGCCCGGATCCGCACTTGGTTGAGAGAGGTAGTGCGCCAAGGCCTCGCCCGCGCGATCGTGCGAGTCGGCGCGAAGCTCCGCCGCGGTGTAGGGCCGAGGCCAGGAGGCGCAACCGACCAAGCCCAGGAGAACGGCGGCGAGGCTCGTCCGCATCGCGGCGATGCTAGGCGAATTTCTTCGCCCGCGCGTCACCCCGCGGGGTGTACAGCGAAAGACGATCACTCCGGCAGCGTGAGGTTCCCGTCGTCGTCCAGCGGGAAGAACGGGTTCCACGTGACCTCCCACAGGTGGCCGTCGGGGTCGGCGAAGTAGCCGCGGTGGCCGCCCCAGAAGACGTCCTCGGCGGCGCGGACGATCCGGGCGCCGGCGGCTTCGGCCTCGGCGAGGACGCGCGCGACGTCTTCCTTGGCGCGGACGTCGTAGGCCAGGGCGACGGCGCGGAAGCCCTCCCCTTCGGGCGCGACGGCGGCGTCCTCCGCGAGGGCCTCGCGGCCGAAGACCGACAGCGTGAGGCCGTTGATCTGGAGGAAGGCGACGTCGTCGTTGCTCGCGCTCGACGCCCGGAAGCCGAGCTTCTCGTAGAAGGCGCGGCTCCGCGCGACGTCGGCGACCCCGAGCGTGATCAGGCTCAGTCTCGGCTCCCTGGCATCCCTCCGCGCTGGACTCTACTCGCCCGGCGCGGCGCGGCGCGCCCGGTGCGGCATGCTCTTCGGCGGTGGCGCTCCGGACGTGAAGGTTGCGCCAGCGGTGGCAGGCACTGCGCGTGGTGCTGTGGGGCGCGCTGGTCGCGGGCGTGCCGACTGATCGTCCGCACCGAAGGGCGCAGCGCGCAGCCGTGGCCCTTTGCTTTCAGAGCGGAAGCAAACGCACGCGCGCCTGGGCCTCGTCGACCGTGATGATCGCGCCGGCTGCCAGAGCGCGCTCGTGTTGCCGCAGGACCGGGACGAGGAGCGGCACCAGGTGCTGCGGCGTCACGTCCTGCGTTCGAACCTGGACGACGCTTGGAGAACCGGCACCTGTCAGGGCGAGCAGGATGCCGAAGTCCAGGTCGTGAGTCAGGACGACGAAGCCCTCCGCACGCGCCCAGCCCATCAGCTCCCGGTCGGGCGCGGTCATCGAGCCGACCTTCGACCAGTGGACCACCTCGAAACCGTGCGCCGCGAGCGTGTCGCACAGAGCGGGCGACAGGTTCATGTCCAGGACGAGCTTCATCCGCGCTCAGGCAGCGGGAAGGGGAAGAACCTGCTCCTGGACACGCCACGCGGCGTAGGCGAGCGCCTCCCGGATGTCATCCTCCTCCAGGTAGGGGTAGGCCGCGAGAATCTGCTCGTGGGTCTGCCCCGACGCGAGGAGCGCGAGGACGGTCCCGACGGTCACCCGCATTCCGCGAATGCAGGGCCTGCCGCCCATGACCTCGGGGTCGGAAGTGATCCGCCGAAACCGCGCTGCCGCCATGCCCTCAAGCTATCAGGAGGTGTGCCCCCGGTCGAGGCGCCGGGGGCTCCGACCACGCCACGTGGCGCGAGCCCGACCTCTACTGGGTCGTCGCCCGGGCCCGGGATAACGGAGATCGAGGGGCGCGCCGTGGCGCTGGACCTGGCGGACGGCACCCGGCGGCAATACTCCGCGTCCGACGGCACCCGTGAGGGGCGACGTGGTCACGTCACTCGCCGGACTCGATCGCCGTGGTCAGCTCGGGTGCGGACAGGCTCAGGCGCAAGCCGAATGCCCGGAGAAGGTCCCTACCGACGAGCGCCTTCCGGGCGGCATTGATGCGGACGAACGGCGACGAGATCCATTCGTGCACGAAGCGGATCGGCAGGTCGCGCTCGAGGCGTTTGCCGGCGGCCGAGACGGCGAGTCGCGTCCGTCCGGGAGTCCAGTAGAAGACCTGTCCGAGATGCCGGCCCTCGAACCACGTCGAAGGAGCTTCCGGTAGCCACCGCGCGTCGACGAACGTCCCGTGCGAGCCCGTGTCGAGATCTGCGTCGATGAGCTCCCCGTCGATCGCCACGGGGACCGTCGGGTACGCGTCTCCCCGTGCGAGCGGTGCCCAACTGGAGCGCTCGGGGATCTCCTCGACGACGGGTGCCTCGAAAAGGAAGGGAACGAGGTCGTCCTGCTCGCCGAGCGCGAGCACTTCGTCGGCCGATGGACAAATTCCCACGACGTCGGATTCGGCCACCACGCGGTCTCCGAGAAGCACGATCCATGCGGCGCCGCGCGTGCGCAGCTCCTCCTCGACTCGCTCTCTCGCGATGGTCCCCGCCCGCCGAATCAGCTCGAGCCGCTCCGCATCCGACAACTCACGGTACCGGGACAGGGGGAACGAGAATGGATCCGGCCCTTCCTCTTCTGCGACTATCGATCGCAGGAGTCGCTTGAACTTGTCGCGGTGTCGGTCGAGCAGACGGTCGATGTCGGCCGCGGCCATGCCGCAATTCTAGCATGGCGCCGGCGGGCGGGCGGGGCGACCGGTCAGCGTCCCGAGCAAGGCCCTACGCTCCGGAGTCCCGGTGCAGGCATGGCGGCGGCGCGGCCTGCGCCCGGGAGGGGGCGTGGGAGGGGCGAACGGGCTCGTGTACCATGCGGATCATGGTGTCCGCCCGCGCTCTTGTCTTCGGTCTCTGTGCCCTGTGTGCCCTCCTCGTCGCCGCCTGCTCCGCCGACGGCGAGAAGCCGCCCGGCGGTAGCTGCACGACGAGCGACGACTGCGCCGGGGACGCGCTCTGCGTCGACGGCAAGTGCGCCGCGCGGGGCGACGGCGGCGGCGTCGACTCCGGCCCGACGACCACCGACGCCGGGGACCCGGCCGACCGCGACGTGCTCTCGATCGCCATCGAGCCGGAGACCGCGGACCTCGTCTCGACCGACGGGTCCATGCCCGAGCAGGCGTTCACCGTCATGGCGACGCTGCGCGACGGACGCCGCATCCCGGCGGTCGCGCCGCGGTTCGAGCTCGACAGCCGATCGATCGGCGACATCGACGTCGCGGGCGGCCGCTTCACCGCCAACGGCGTGATCGGCGGGACGGCGACGGTGACGGCCACGGTGGTCGGGGCGGGCGGGGCGGAGCTCACCGACACCGCGACGGTGAACGTGCGGCTCGAGCGCACCGTCCTCGGGCCCGGCACCGCGGCGGACGCTCCGGCGCTCTTCGAGGGCGGGCTCGTCACCGACGACGCGCGCGCCGCGAGCGTGGTCTACCCGCTGCTCGACGCGGTGATGCCGCAGAACGTGTACCCGGCCGAGGTGCAGTGGCTGAACGGCAACCCGGGCGACGTGTTCCGCGTCACGCTCGAGAAGCCCAGCGCAAACGTGGTGGGCTACGTGACCCACGACGGCGCGGCGTTCCGGTACGGCTGGCTCGTCGACGAGGCGGCCTGGCGATCGCTCGCGCAGACCGACCCGGACCACGACGTGGAGCTCACGGTCGACCGCTGGGACGCGGCGACCGAAGAGGCGATCGCGGGGGGGACCAAGACCTTCCGCTTCGCGCGGGCCGCGCTCACCGGCGCGGTCTACTACTGGGACATCGGGGCCGGGCGCATCGTGCGGATCAACGACGGCACGGCGACGCGCGAGGCGTTCATGCCGACCCCGCCGTACGCCACCGACGGGGGCCGGTGCGTCGGCTGCCACACCGTCTCGCACAGCGGCCGCTACATGGCGGGCCGGCTCGGGGGCGGCGAGAACATCGGCGCGGTGTTCGATCTCACGACCGACCTCACCGGCGATCCGCCGCCCACGGTGTTCCCCCTCTTGACCGCCGTGCCGTACTCGGCGCGCTGGTGGTTCTCGTCCTGGAACCCGGAGGACACCCGGCTCGTGGTCACCTTCGAGGAGAGCGCCGGGCGGTCGCTCCGGTTCCTCGATCCCTTCACGGGGAGCTTCGTGCCGGTGACCGGCGCGGCGCCGACGAACGCGACGCACCCGGCCTGGTCGCCCGACGGGACGCAGATCGCCTACGTCGGGAACGTCAACACCTGGGGCGGCGCCTTCACCACCGGCGACATCGCGACCCTGGACGTGACCGGCCCCGACGCGCTCGGCGGCTCGCGCGTGGTGCACACGGGCGCGAGCCTCGCCGGCTCCTCGCCGGGCGGCAACGCCGACAGCTACCCGACCTGGTCCCCCGACTCGGCGTGGATCGCGTTCGCGCACGGCACGGGCTGCCGCTCGGAGGACCGGCAGGCGGCGCTGTACCTCATGAACCGCGACGGCAGCGACGTGCGCCGCCTCGACCGCGCCAACGGCGCCACCACCGACAACTTCCAGCCGCGCTTCTCGCCCTTCGACGCGGGCGGCTACTACTGGCTCAGCTTCCTTTCGCGGCGCGACTACGGCAACTCCGTCGCCGGCACGCGCGGCGCGAACCGCCAGCAGATCTGGGTCACGGCCGTCCGGAAGGACGCCGCGGCCGGCGAGGACGCGAGCGAGGTGCCCTACTGGCTCCCGGGCCAGAACACGGCGTCGATGAACATCTCGGCCTACTGGGCCCCCCGCCCGTGCCGGCCGGACGGCGAGAGCTGCTCGGTCGGGAGCGAGTGCTGCGGCGGCGACTGCCGGCCGGACGACACCGGGGCGCTCGTCTGCTCGCCGCCCCCGCCCGACCGCTGCCGCGAGTACGGCGAGACCTGCACGACGACGGCCGACTGCTGCGAGGGCACGGGCCTCGAGTGCGTCGGCAACGTCTGCATCACCCCGCCGGGGTGACAGGCGTGGCGCCGCGGGGCGATCCGCGCCATTAATGGCCCCCATGGATGCACCGCAGATCACCGAAGCGCGCCGCCCCGGCGTCGACCAGATCCCCGCGCTGGTGGACGAGCTCCGGCGCACCTTCCACACCGGCCGGACGCGGCCGCTCGCCTGGCGCAGAGAGCAGCTCCGGCGCCTCGCGCAGATGATGAGCGAGCGGGAGGAGATCTTCATCGAGGCGCTGCGCGAGGACCTCGGGCGGCCGCGCTTCGAGTCGTGGATCGCGGAGACGGGCTTCGTCCCGAACGAGATCGCGCACGTGAGCAAGCGGCTCGCGCGCTGGACCAAGCCCAAGAAGGTCCCGACGCCGCTCGCGCTCCAGCCGGGCAAGAGCCGGATCGTCCGCGAGCCGCTCGGGGTGGTGCTGATCGTCGGCCCCTGGAACTACCCGATCCAGCTCGTCCTCTCGCCGCTGGTCGGCGCGATCGCGGCGGGCAACTGCGCGGTGCTCAAGCCGAGCGAGCTCGCGCCCGCCTCGTCGGCCGCGCTCGCCGAGTGGGTCCCGAAGTACATGGACCCGGCCTGCGTGCGCGTGGTGGAGGGCGGCGTGCCCGAGACGCAGACGCTGCTCGACCAGCGCTTCGATCACATCTTCTACACGGGCGGCGGCACGGTGGCCCGCATCGTCATGCAGGCGGCCTCGAAGCACCTCACGCCCGTGACGCTCGAGCTCGGCGGCAAGAGCCCCTGCATCGTCGACCGGGACGCGGACGTCGAGGTCGCCGCGCGGCGGATCGTCTGGGGCAAGTTCCTGAACGCGGGCCAGACCTGCGTGGCGCCGGACTACGTGCTCGTGCACCAGGACGTGGAGAAGCCGCTCGAGGACATGCTCCGGGAGACGATCCACCAGTTCTACGGCGACGATCCGCAGAAGAGCCCCGACTACTCGCGCATCATCAACGCGCGGCACCACGCGCGGCTGAGCGCGCTCCTGGCCGACGGAACGGCCGTCATCGGCGGCGTGACCGACCCGGCGGACCGGTACATCGCGCCGACGGTGCTCCGCGACGTCGACCCGTCCTCGAGGGTCATGCAGGACGAGATCTTCGGGCCCATCCTGCCGGTGCTCCCGGTGCGGGACGTGCAAGAGGCCGTCGACTTCGTCTACGACCGGCCGAAGCCGCTCGCGCTCTACGTCTTCACCAGGAACGCCGCCGTCGCGCGGCACGTCCTCGAGAGCACGAGCTCGGGCGGCGCCTGCGTCAACGACGTGGTCGCCCACCTCGGCGTCCCGGAGCTGCCCTTCGGCGGCGTCGGCGACAGCGGCATGGGCGCCTACCACGGGCGGCTCAGCTTCGAGACCTTCAGCCACCGCAAGGCGGTGCTCGAGAAGGGCACGCGGGTCGACCCGCCGCTCCGCTACCCGCCCTACGACGCGGCCAAGGAGAAGTGGGCCCGCAAGCTCGTGTGACTCACTCGCACGTGTGGGTGAAGCAGCGGAAGATCTCGGGGCACGCGCCCAAGAGGCACGTGATGTCGCTGCCGCAGCCGCTGCCGGCGATGCAGGAGAGTGACTCGAAGACGATGGTGCGGGCGCTCGGGCAGGCGAGGGCGAGGCAGTTGCCGAGGCAGCCGGGGTCGCTGCCGCAGTCGAGGGCGCAGAAGAGTGTCTCGCGGCAGTTGGCCACGCCGCACCTCCCGCAGTCGACCGGACAGCCGAAGCAGTTCTCGAACATCGCCGTGTCGCAGACGCCGTCCCCACAGCCACCCGGCGGCGGCGGCGGCGGGCACTCGCCGCAGTCCGTCCGGCAGGTCTCGCAGGTCTCCCCGATGGCGCCGTCGCAGACGCCGTCGCCGCACGGGTCGCTCGTGCACGGCCCGCAGTCGGGCTCGCAGCTCGAGCAGTCCTCGTCGTCGGCGCAGACGCCGTCCCCGCAGGACGGACACGCGCCGCAGTCGGTGGGGCATCCGGCGCAGCTCTCGCCCGCCGCCGGGTCGCACACCCCGTCGCCGCACGTGTCGCACTCACCGCAGTCGAAGACGCAGCTCGCGCACGTCTCGCCGAGGTGGGCGTCGCACAATCCGTCGCCGCACCCTCGGCAGGGACCGCAGTCGACGGCGCACGTCGCGCACGTCTCGCCCCGGGCGGGCGAGCAGATCCCGTCGCCGCACCGCCGGCAGCGGCCGCAGTCGACGCGGCACGTGCGACAGTCCTCGCCGATCGAGGGGTCGCACAAGCCGTCGCCGCAGGGAGGCGGCGGGGGGCACATGCCGCAGTCCTCCGGGCAGCTCGCGCAGCCCTCGAAGCGCTCGGGGTTGCACACCGCGTCGCCGCAGAACGGGCACGCGCCGCAGTCCTCCTCGCAGCGATCGCAGCCCTCGTCGCTGCTGCACACGCCGTCGCCGCAGCCGACGGGCGGGCAGGCGCCGCAGTCCCAGGGGCACTCCTCGCAGTCCTCGCCGATCGACGGGTCGCACAGGCCGTCGCCGCACGTCTCGCCGGGGCACAGGCCGCAGTCGATCGCGCACCACTCGCAGTCCTCGCCGATCGAGGGGTCGCACAGGCCGTCGCCGCAGAACGGCTCCGTGCACGGGCAGTCCTCGGGGCAGCTCGCGCAGTCCTCGCCGAAGTCCGTCGAGCACAGGCCGTCGCCGCAGTAGAAGGCGGGGCCGCCGTCCATCGGCGGTGGCGGTGGTGGCGGTGGCGGCGGGCTCGCGTCGGGCCGTACGGGCGGGCGGGCGTCGCGACCGGGCGTCCCGCCGTCGAACCCCGCTCCCCCGTCCGCGTCGCCGTCGACCGCGACGCCCGTCCGCCAGCCGCAGCCGGCCACGAGCACGATCCCCAGGCAGACACCGATCCCCCCGGTACCCCGCGCGCTCGTCATCCCCGCAACCTCCGGATCGAGACGATAGACCATCCGGGCGCCCTCCGGGGTGAGCCTCGCCCCTTTTCTTGGGCCGCTGCGCCGCCAGCGTGGGGAGCGAGGTGAGAGGATGTGCGACACGACGGTACGGCCCGCCCGCGCCCGCGGGGAATAGACGGCCCGGCGGGCGGCGTTGCTCGCCCGTGATCCGGCTCGCGGCGCTCCTGTGTCTGCTCGGTGCGTGCACCGAGCGGCGCCCGGAGCCCGAGCCCGCGCGGCCCGCGCCCGCGGTCGAGCCCCGGGAGCCGCCGCGCGCCTCGGTCGAGCCGGTCGTGTCCACCGAGCCGCTCCCGGGCGGCGCGACCTACGAGCTCCACCGCTTCCCGATCGACCTGCGCCGCGCGCGCTTCGAGGTGATCGACACCGCCTTCGACCGCACGCTCGCCGGCGTGCTCGCCGAGCGCGGCGCGACCGTCGTGGTCAACGGCGGCTACTGGGATCCGGAGCGGCAGCCCGAGGGCCTGACCGTCGTCGGCGGGCGCACGCTCGTGCCCTTCGACGACGACCTCGGCGGCGGCGTGCTCGTCGTCGACGGCGGCCGCGCGCGGCTGCTCGACGCCGAAGCGGGCCCGCCCGCCCTGCCGGCCGGCGTCGACTTCGCCCAGCAGTGCATGCCGCGCCTGGTCGTGGACGGCGCCGTCAACGTGCGCGCGACCAACCGGCGCGCCGATCGCACGGCCCTGTGCCTTCGCGAGGGCGGCCGCGCGCTCGAGCTGGTCGTCGCGCGCACCGGCGACGGCGCCCGCGGCCGGCAGGGCCCGACGCTGCACGCCCTCGCCGAGAAGCTCGCCGCCCTCGGCTGCGAGCAGGCGCTCAACCTCGACGGCGGCCCTTCGTCCGGCGTCGCCTGGCGACAGGGCGGCGAGGTGCGCGAGCTGGCGTCGCGGGTGGGCGTCAAGCTCGCCGTCGCGGTGCACCTCACGCCGGATGTCGTGGAGCGCGGCGCGGTCCCTGGTGCACAATCGTCCCATGTCGAACGATGAGCGCGTGTGGGAAGGGGGCTGCTTCTGCGGGGCGGTGCGCTACCGGATCCGCGGCCCCGAGAAGTTCGTCGCGCACGACCACTGCTCGATGTGCAGGCGGATCGCGGGCGCGGCGTACGTCACGTGGGTCGGCGTGCCCGAGCCCGGGTTCGAGCTCGTCCGGGGCCACGACGCGCTGACGACCTTCGCGTCGAGCGCGGAGGCGACCCGGCAGTTCTGCGCCCGCTGCGGAAGCCACCTCTTCTTCCGATCGGAGCGCTGGCCCGGCGAGGCGCACGTCACCATGGCGAGCCTCGACGATCCCGAGGGGCTCACGCCGAAGGCGCACGTGTTCGCGTCGGACGCCGTCTCGTGGATCCGCCTCGACGACGGCTTGCCGCGCTTCGGCGGCGAGAGCGGGGTCGAGCACGAGGCGCCGTGAGCGCGGTGGCCTCGTCCCGAGGCCGAAACGGCTCGTGCTACCGTCGCCTCATGAAGCCCATCGCTGCCTTCGCTCTACACGCCGCCGCCGCGGCCCTGTTGACCTTCTCCGCCGCGAGCTGCGGGGACGACGACGAGTGCGTGGGCGCCTGCGAGTGCAGGGGCGCCGAGTGCGTGTGCCCGAGCACCGGCGACTGCCTGGTGCAGTGCGTGGCCGACTGCGACCTCCAGTGCGCGGGCTCGGGCGCGTGCGACTTCGAGTGCGGCGACGGCTGCGCGGCCTCCTGCACCGGGTCGGGGGAGTGCGAGGTCGACGTCGGCGCGGCGAGCACGGTGAGCTGCACCGGCTCGGGCGACTGCGACGTCGCGTGCCACGGCGACTGCACGGTCCGGTGCCCGGGCTCGGGCGACTGCATCCTCCGGTGCGAGGCCGGCGCGGACTGCACGATGGAGGCGTGCGCGAGCGACGTCACCGAGTGCCCGGACGGCAGGACCCGGATCTGCGGCGGCACCGCCTGCCCGAGCTGAGGGCTGATCGCTAGCGAAAGGCGGGTTTCGACCGAGAGCGGTCCGTATTCCGGACGGGACTCATGCGAAAGGCGGGTTTCGCCTGAGAGCGGTCCGTATTCCGGACGGGACTCATGCGAAAGGCGGGTTTCGACCGAGAGCGGTCCGTATTCCGGACGGGACTCGGGCGAAGGGCGGGTTTCGACCGAGAGCGGTCCGTATTCCGGACGGGACTCATCGCTAGCGCAGCACCCGCTCCATCCCGTCCCACGCGATCTCCACGTCCACGCCCTGCTCGCGCCCGAGGGCGCGCACGCGCCGGGCGACCGCGTCCGGGTCGGCCCGGACGATCTGCGATCCGCAGTGGGTCACGAGGAACAGGGGCACGCCCGCGTCCCGGCACCATCCGATCTGCGTCCGGACCGAGGTGTGCCCGACGAGCCGGCCGCCGAGCGTCGAGCGACGCACGATCGGCCGGACGACGCTCGCGCCGTCGCCGACGTACGCGCGGCAGCCACCGAGGGCGGCGTCGCGGTCCGGGAGGTCGAGCACGTCCGGCACGTAGAACACGGTCACCCGGCCCGCCGTGACGCGGTAGCCGACGGCCGGCGCGCGGTCGGAGTGCACGACCGGGAACGCCTCGAAGGAGATGCCCGCGATGCGCTCCGGCCGGCGGGGCGCGATCAGCGAGCGGGACTCGATCGGGAAGCGCCCGATGCGCTCCCACGTCTCCGCCGTCGCGTGGACCGGGCAGGGCGCTCCGTCGCGCAGGCCGCCGCTGTGGTCCTCGTGCGCGTGCGTGAGCACGATGGCGCGCGGTCTCGGGTCGATCACCCTTCCCCGCCACGTCTCGCCGCAGTCGATCAGCACGCCGCGGCCCCCGTACGACACCATCGTCGCGGTGTGCATCCGGTGCCGCGCGCTCTCGGGCGCGATGTTCCCGCGCGTGCCGAGGAAGGTGAGCTTCACCCGATCCCCATAGGCACCGCACGGCCCACCGGGCAGCGCGAGGGCGTGGCTGCCCCGCTCTCGTCCCGACGGTGAGCCGGTGCAACAGCAGCGCCCGTGATCCGACCCGCCGGGGGGCTCTGCCGCTGACAGCGACCGAACCCGAGAACGGTGCGTGCGGGCTGGGAGGTCGAGGTGGACGCTGGTGCAGGGTTGCCCATCAGGGCACTTCTGGGATCCTCATGGTCCGGCACCCAAGCTCTTCGAGTGGCGTACGTACAGCGACTGAGGACTTTGGCTTGTGCCCTGCAGTTCTGCGTGGGCTGTGGCGCGACGTCCCACACGAGTGGCGACGGCGGCGCGGGTGACCGAGTCCTGCCGCGGGTGGATGCGCACGAAGCCGTGGATACGGGCAGCTCCGATGGCTCCGCTGACTCCGGTGCCGACGGGTCGTCGCCAGCGACGTGTGACGGCTTCGACGCTTCGACCCCGGAAGCTCCCCCGTGCAGTGAGTACGCACTGGCCGATCCCGAGCTTCTCCTGGACGACGTGGGGTTCGGGTTGCCCTCACGCAGCGACCGCGGGTGGCAGTGGATCGCTCGGCATCCCGAGGCTGGCGAGGAGCTTCGGATCGTCGAAGTACCTTCGACCTTCGACGAAGTCCTTCGTGCCGATCGGCTGGAGTGGCTCCCGCTCACGATCGAAGGTGTCGAGTTCTCGGCGACCACCACTCATGGCAGCGCCTTCTGGCCTACATGTGATCGTTGGTTCTTGCTGATTCGATCGAGCTCGGCGCCCTTTCGGACGATTGGGGCCGTGATCCGCGCAGATGGCGACCTCGTGGCAGATCCACTCGACTTGTCGCCGATGCAGATCGCGGACTCAGTCGTCGGCACCGAGATCACCGGCAGCTCGGTGAACGTCGCCGCGGCGCAGCGGGGCGTCGACGGTGACGAGTGCATGACCGAGATCGTGGTCGCGCAGGTCAACTCCGAGGGCGAGCTGCTTCTGCGACCGGTTCGATCCGAGGTTCCCGAAGTGAGCCCGATGAAGCTCTTCTGGGATCGCGACCGCTGGGTGCTCGTGTCCCAGTCGTGCTCCGGGTCCAACCCCTGGACCCTGACGTATCTGACGCCCCGAGGGGATGTGGTCGGAACGTACGTGCCTGCCATGGACGAGGACGCGGGGGTTGGGGGGACCCTGTGGGCTCGGGGCCCCGACGATACGCTCGTCGCCGTGTTTCGGACACGGGATACTACCCGTGCCCTGGCGCTTCAAGAGGTCGACGTCCGCTCTCGTGAAGTCAGCCCGACGCGACCGTTCCTCACCATCGATGACGGCTGGGACGTCGGCTTGGCGTTCACCCACGTCACGGTCGAGCCCGGACAGGGCTATGCCCTCGGCCTGATGATGTACTCGCCGACGCCGTTGCAGGAGACCTGGCTCGTCCGCGCGTCCCGGACGGGTAGCCTGCGGAGCACGACCGTTCTCCACCGGGGCTCGGCGATTCCTCCGTCTCTCTGGGTCATGTGGCTGGGCTCGGGCTTCGGTGCTTTCTTCCACGATGGCGACGGGGAGGCGATGCGCCGACTCGAGTGTGTCCGGTAGCGGGCTCGTGAGTCCTGGATCGTCTCGATGGAAAGCGTCTCGGTCACGTCGAAGTGCTATACAGCAGCCGTCGCCATGACCAATCCGCTGCTGACAGTCCAGTTCGAGATCCCGTTCGCGCAGATCCGGCCCGGGCACATCGAGCCCGCCGTCGACGCGCTCCTCGCCGACGCGGGCGCGCGCCTGGACCGCATCGTGGACGTCGAAGGGCCGCGCACGTACGGCAACACGCTGGCCGAGCTCGAGCACGCGACCGAGCCGCTCGAGCGGACGAGCGCGATCGTCAGCCACCTGAACGGCGTGGCCACCTCGGCGGAGCTCCGCGCGGCCTACAACGCAGTGCGCCCGAAGCTGAGCGAATTCTGGTCGTCGATCCCGCTGAACGAGGGACTCTACCGCGCGCTCCGCGACTACGCGGAGACGGAGGAGGCGAAGGGGCTCACGGACGCCAGGCGCCGCTTCCTCGACAAGACCCTCGACGAGTTTCGCCGCCACGGCGCCGCGCTGCCGCCCGAGGGCAAGGAGGAGCTGTCGGCGATCAACGTCGATCTCGCGCAGCTCACGAACCGGTTCAGCGAGAACCTGCTCGACTCGACCAACGCCCACGAGCTCGTCGTCGACGACGAGTCGAAGCTCGCCGGCCTGCCACCCTCGGCGCGGGACGCCGCGCGCGAGAGCGCGAAGGACAAGGGCAAGGAGGGCTGGCGCTTCACCCTGCAGGCGCCCAGCCTGATCGCCGTCCTCACCTACCTCGACGACGCCTCGGTCCGCGAGCAGATGTGGCGCGCGTACAACGGCCGCGCCACCGAGGGCGAGTGGGACAACCGCCCGCTCATCCGGAAGATCCTCGAGCTCCGGCGCCGAAAGGCGGTGCTCCTCGGCTTCGGCGACTTCGCCGACCTGGTGCTCGAGGACCGCATGGCCAAGGACGGCGAGACGGCGCGCCGGTTCGTGGACGAGCTGCGCCGGCGCACCCGCCCCTTCTTCGACCGGGAGAACGAGCAGCTCCTCGCCTTCCGGCGCGAGGTCGAGGGCGACCCCGACGCGCGGATGGAGCCCTGGGACGTCGGCTACTGGGCGGAGAAGCAGCGAAAGGCCCTGTTCGACTTCGACGAGGAGGAGCTGCGCCCGTACCTCGCCGCGCCGCGTGTCCTCGAGGGGCTCTTCGAGACGGTGCGGCGCCTGTACGGCATCCGCATCGAGGAGCGCCCGGGCGTCGAGACGTGGGATCCGGCCGTGCGCTGCTTCCGCGTCCTCGGCGCCGCGGAGGAGCACCTCGGCTCGTTCTACGTGGACCTGCACCCGCGCGAGAACAAGCGCGGCGGCGCGTGGATGAGCGGCCTGCTCACCGACGTGCCCCCCAGGCCGCACCTCGGCCTGTTCGCGGCCAACCTCACGCCGCCGGTGGGGGACGAGCCGGCGCTCCTCACGCACCGCGAGGTGGAGACCATCTTCCACGAGTTCGGGCACCTCATGCACCACCTCTTGAGCGAGGTGCCCGTGCGGAGCCTGGGCGGCGCGAACGTGGCCTGGGACTTCGTCGAGCTGCCGTCGCAGATCATGGAGAACTGGTGCTGGGAGCGGGAGGCGCTCGACCTGTTCGCCCGCCACCACGAGACGGGCGAGCCCATCCCCGAGGACCTCTACGCGAAGATGGTGCGCGCGCGGACCTACCGGGCGGCCAACGCGCAGATGCGCCAGCTCGGCTTCGCCGCGGTCGACCTCGCGCTGCACGTGGACTTCGATCCGTCGTCGGACGCGGGCGTCGTGGACTACGCGCGCGCCGTGCTCGAGGAGCACTCGCCGACGCCCCTCCCGCGCGACTACGCGATGATCGCGGGCTTCAGCCACCTGTTCGCGAGCCCGGTCGGTTACGCGGCCGGCTACTACTCCTACAAGTGGGCGGAGGTCCTCGACGCGGACGCCTTCACGCGCTTCCGCGAGGAGGGGGTGTTCAGCCCCGAGGTCGGGCGCGCCTTCCGCGACGCGATCCTCTCGAAGGGCGACAGCCGCGACCCGATGGAGCTGTACCGGGAATTCATGGGCCGCGAGCCGCGCATCGAGCCGCTGCTCGAGCGTCAGGGCCTGCTCGGCGGCTGACCGGCGGCTGACCGGCGACGAGCCGGGCGCGGGGAACGGAGCCCCGGGGCGCGGGCGCGAGGCGAGCCGCGATGCCTCGGGCTGGGGCATCGCGGCTCTGGTGGATCGCCACCGCGCGCTACTCGGCCGAGACGTGGGCCTCGGCAGCCGGAGCCTCCTCGGCGAGCTCCATCCGCGCCTTGACGTTCTGGAGCAGCACGTCGGCCTCGTGCTCGTTGATGCGACGCACGATGGGCTCGGCGAGCTTGTTCAGCACCTTGTTCGGGATCGTGTACTCGGCCTCCATCGTCAGCCGGGTCTTCCCGTCCACGCTCTCGTAGGTGTAGTGGAACGTGCTCGGGATGCCCGAGTCGTTCTTCGACACGACGCGCCTGTTCTTCTCCACCTCCTGGGCATCGGCGTGCCCCTCGAAGCGAATGCCGGCCATCTTGTAGACCCAGTCGAAGCTGTGGGAGCCGTCGTCCCTTCGCTGGACGTTCGATACCTCCACCATGCTCGGCCACACCTCGGGCATGTTGTTCGGGTCCGTCATGAACGCGTACACGCGCTCGACCGGCGCGTCGATCTCGACGGTCCGTGAGATCTTCGCCATCTTCGTTCACCTCCTTTCCGCCCACGGCCTGGGCCGACCGAGGTGATGCATCGGGCGTGCCTCGTGAGGTGGGTCGATCGGACCCGGGCGACCCTGCGCTTCCGAAATGGTCAATTGCCCGCATCCGCGCACCCCCGACAATTGTCCCATGGTGCGAGGGGCGGCTCGGGAGCCGGACGACCGAGGCGTGGGACCGCCGCCGGCGGTCCCGGCGATCCTGGCCGCGATCGGCCTGGCGGCGGGCTGCACCGGAGCCCTCGAGCGGACCACCGCGAGGGACACCGCGAGGGACACGCGGGGCGACACGGACGCGGGCGCCGGGCCGGATGCCTTCGTCGCGGCGCGGGACGCGGAGGGCGAAGCGGACTGCGGTTCCTGCAGCCCTCCCATCTGTAGCTCGGAGCAGCTCGCGGCAGGCTGGGCGGTGCGCGGCGGCGTCTGCGTCAGGAACTACGTGTTCCCGAGCACGTACGCCGACGTCGGGATCTCGCTGTTCGGCACGCCGATCAGCGAGATCCCGGCACCCTGAGGGTCGATCGGTGGACGCCCGGAGAGGATGGACGTCCGATCGGCGGGCGGCCGGTCTCGCGCGGGCGGGTGAGCTTCGACCTGACGAACATCGTCGACGGGGACTTCCAGCACCAACCGAGTGTCTCGGTCGTCGCCTTCTTCAGGGCACTCACCGCGGCGGGAGACGAGCACAACTGGTCGTGGATGGGCTACTGGTGGGAGCCGGACGGGACCACCACGGAGTTCGCGAGCTCCCTGTCCACCCAGAGACACGACGGGAGCTGCGCCCCGAGCACTCGGTGCGAAGCCGGTACCCGTTAGGGCGCGCACTTCAGCGCACGGTCGGAGCGCCAACACTGGGACTGCCAGTGGGGTCTGCGCTGGAGTGGCGTGCATCCCGTCGTCGAGTGCAACATCACGTCGACCACCGGGAGGAGCTGGACGCATCGCGCGGCGACCTTCGGGGACTACCTGTACCTCGACTACTTCACGGTGCCGATCGCGCCGGCGGTGACCTTGTAGTGGCCGACCGAGTATCCGGGTTGGACCGGCCGGGCACGCCGGCGCAGCCGCCCGCTCGCGGCGGCGCGAGGCGCCCGGATCGGGCCCGTGACCCGAACGCTGACCTCGCTCTCGGGCAGGCGGGACAGCGCGCGGGCGACCGAGCTGTCCATCCGCAGGTCACGCTCGTGCCACGCCCTCACGGCGACTCGACTCTCGGCCCGTGGGCCCGGGACGACCCCGAGGCCCAAGAGCGGCGCGCGCGGCCGCGCGTCCCGCATGCCGCGGGCGGCGCCGACCTCGAGGCTCCGTGCCTCGGCGAGCGCGACCTCCCGGCGGAGACCCCGAGCAAGCCGCGTCACCAACTGATGCGCATCATCGAAACGCATTGTCCCCTCCTCCGTGGTCCGCCGTGCCCGGTGCCCCTCGATGCGGAACGGCGCTCGGGGCCCAGGACAGTCGGTCGCTCGATCGGTACGCAACGGGGAGGACGGAGCCGGGTCCTCCCTGCGGCCCGCGACCGCGGCGTCAGCTACAGCTCGAGCCGCCGCCGGTCGACGAGCAACAATACGTGCAGTCGTAGGTGTCGCCCGGCCCGCCGCCCTCGGTCCCCGCCGCGCACGGCGTCGAGCAGCAGCCTCCTCCGGTGTCGGGCAGCCCCCGGTCGCGAAGGAACGTGCCGCACGACGGGACGCACCGTCCGCCCACGTCCTGCCAGTCGGGCGCGCGGCACACGCACGTGCCGCCCTCGCACCGCTCCTCGGACGCGCACGAGCCGCAGCTCCCGCCGCAGCCGTCGTCGCCGCACTCGCGCCCGCCGCACGCGGGGACGCACCGGCACGCGCCGCCCTCGCAGACGGTCCCGGCCGGGCACCCGCCGCAGCTCCCGCCGCAGCCGTCGCTCCCACACGCCCGCCCGCCGCACGCGGGGACGCACCGGCACACGCCGCCCTCGCAGGCGCTGCCGGCCGGGCACGAGCCGCAGCTCCCGCCGCAGCCGTCGTCACCGCACTCGCGGCCGCCGCACGCCGCGACGCACCCGCAGCTCCCGCCCGCGCACGTCTCACCGGCAGCGCACGCGCGCCCGCAGCCGCCGCAGTGATCGACGTCGCTGGTGGTGTCGACGCACCTCCCTTCGCACAGGACCGCGCCGTCGCACCCCGCGGCGTCGGCCGGCGCCGCGCCGTCGCGTCCGGACGTGGCACCGTCGCGCCCGGCGTCACGCGCCGCCGCGTCGCGCCCGTCCCGGCTCGTCGAAGCGTCCAGCGCGTCGCCACCCGCGCAGGAGGCGAGCAGGACCGCCGCGAGGGCGGCGGTGACGGCGGCGGGGGGACTCGTCATGGGCGCGCGAACGGCCATGGTGGTGCGCCGGCAGACGCGACGCAGAATTCCGGATTGTACGCCCTCGCAGATCTCGGCACCACCTTCGGCACGGTCTCGCTTGCGTCTCGAGGCCCAGCCGTCGGTCCGCGCGGGTGCTCGCGCGACCGCGCGCGCGCTGGCGGGCCTCGCTGCCGTGAGCGTGATACGATCCCTCCATGACGCAGGCGGCGTCCCCGGTATCGCTGGACGAGCTCGAAGCCCGGCTCGAGCCCGTTCTCGGCGCCGAGCCTGCGGTCGCCGCGGCGTACGTCTTCGGATCGGTGGCGCGGGGCGAGGCGGGCCCGGGCAGCGACCTCGACGTGGCCTTCCTGTACCGGCGGGGCGAGCCGCAGCCGGACCGCGACCGGGTGGCCGAACGGCTCACCGGCCCGATCGCCCGCGCCGCGGGGTTCGAGGCGGTCGACGTCGTGGACCTCGAGGCCCAGGGCCCGATCTTCGCGCACCGCGTCCTGTGTGAAGGCCTTCGCGTCTACACGGCGGACCGTGAGCGCCGCGTCGACTTCGAGGCCGACACCATCGTCCGCGCCCTCGACTTCCGCCCCACCTACGAGCTCGCCACGCGCGGCAAGGCAGCCGCCCTGCGCCGGTGGCTGAGGGAGCGCTATGACATCGGAGCAGATCCAGTCGAAGCTCGACCTCCTCAAGGCGAACCTCACGAAGCTCGATGAGATCCCTCAGGCGTCCTTCGAGGAGTTCTCGTCGGACTTCCGCAACGTGAGCGCCACGCTCTACCTGCTCCAGACGTCCATCCAGGCGCTGGTGGACCTGGGGAGCCGGATCGTCGCGCAGAACGCGTTACCCGTACCCCGGACGAGCCACGAGGTCTTCGAGCGACTGGAGGAGGCCGGTCTCCTCCCCCCCGGCACCGCCGCGCGCTTCGGGCCCGTCGTGGGCTTCCGCAACCGCGCCGTGCACCTCTACGACCGGATCGACGAGCGCCGCGTGTACGAGATCCTGACCGAACACCGCCGCGACCTCCCGGAGCTCCTGGACCTGCTGCTCGGGGCCATGGAGAAGGGCGCATAGACGGCTCCGCCGTTGCTCGGGGCGGCAGCACGTCCTCCGCGCCGGTGGCGCCGAGCCCGCATCACTCGATCACCTCGCACTCGTAGCCGCCGTCGGCCGTGTTGTCGTCCTCGACGCACTCGTTGTGCTCGCCCGTCCCGTCGCCCGTGTCGTCGGCGCGGACGAAGAAGAGCTGGGCGCCGCGCTCGTCCTCGGCCGGCTCGAACGCGAGCGTCACCGTCGTCGTGCCGCCGGGCACGAGCGGCGCGGTCGTGCGGACGGTCCCGAGGAGCCGGCCAGGCACCTCCGGGATCCCGAGGTAGAACGACACCGCCAAACCAGGTCCCACGCTCACGGCCCCGCGGTTGTCGATCGTCGCGCTCAGCCCCATCTCCGGCGGGCACCCGCTCGGATCCGACGCGACCGAGACCCCGACGAGGTTCGGCGCGTCGAAGCTCTGCGGGTTCTGCCGGAAGTTGTTGAACCGCCGCCAGTTTGGCTGCTCGGCGCGCGGGATGCTCAGGTCCTCGCGCACGTTCGTGATGTGGTAGGTGTGCTGGTTCCACACGCGCCGCGTGCCCACCCAGTTGTCCGCCCCGTCGCGGAAGACCCGGATGCCCGCGCGACGGCCCGTGTAGCCGGGGATGTGCCCGCACAGGTCCACGACCGCGTTGCCCGCGAACACGATCTCCGCGTTGCCGTCCGCGTCCACGTCCACGATGGTCGGGTACTCGATGGCCGTGGCCGAGCTCTGCGGTACCTCGGCGAGCACTGCACCGTCGATGCCCGCGTACACGCGCATGTAGCACTCGTCGTTGTAGACGACCTCGGCGCGACCGTCGCCGTCGAAGTCGAACACGCTCGAGCCCGTGTTGGCGCTGCTCGCGTCCTGCGTCGGCTGCGACCACAAGACGTCGGCGTCCCCGTCCGGGTCCAGGACGACGTAGGCCGCCGCGCCCGCCACGCCGATCTCGGGCAGCCCGTCCCCGTCGAAGTCCGCCACCGTCGGCGGTCCGCCGCACCCTCCGCCCGGTAGGGCCACGGGACCCCACAGCCGCGTCCCGTCGTTGCCCCGGCGGATCGAGACGTGGCCGTCGTGGACCACCACGATGTCCGGCAGGTCGTCTTCGAAGAAGTCAGCCACCGCCACGTGGCCGTCCTCGGCCGCCGCGTCTTCCCAGAGCGTGGTCCCGTCGGCCTCCCACACCACGTTCGCCGCGACGACCTCGAGGGCGCCGTCGGCGTCCACGTCGTAGACGGCCGTGATGGGCGCGTGGATGGGGGTATAGAAGTCTCTCACCGCGGTCGGGTGTGACCAGCGCAACGCCCCGTCGTGCCCGAGGACGGTGCCGCCGACGACCACCTCGGCGAGGCCGTCGCCGTCGAGGTCGGCGATGCCAGTCGCACCGACGAACATGTCGACGAAGAAGCCTGCGCCGTCGCTGCGGCGGCTCGACCATGCGAGCGTACCGTCGCTGCGGAAAGCCAGGACCCTGCCCATGTCCGAGTTGCAGGGGCCGCCCGTGACGATCTCGGGGGAGCCGTCGCCGTCCAGGTCTCCGAGGGCGATGCCGGCAACCGGGCAGATGACCGGGTCGGTCACGCCGAACAGCTCCTCCCCCGTGTCGCCGCGAACCGCGCGAAGCACGCCGGGGCCGCTCGGGACCGCCGAGTAGGTCGCGAACACCACCTCGGGCACCCCGTCGCCGGTGAGGTCCCCCACCGCCGGCGCGGCGAGCACGTGCACGCTCTCCGGTGCCACCGTGCTCCCCGTCCACGCCCACTGCTCCTCGGGCTCGAACACGCCCGGCGGCGGGAAGTACTCGCACCGCTCGGGACCGCGCGGAAGGCAGCGACCGAGCTCCGGGTCGCAGTCCCACTCGAGCTCGCAGTCGATGGCCTCCGTGCACTCCGCGCCCGGCGTCACGCACGCCCCGGAGATGCAGAGGTCGCCCGCCGCGCAGCACTCGCTCTCTGCGCCGCACCTGAGGCCCGACGCGCACGCCGGCAGGCACTCGCCGCCGACGCACTCCTCGCTCGCCGCGCAGCACGCTCCTCCGCACCGCTCGATCGGCGGGCAGCTCGGCCCCGCGTCGACCCCACCCCCGTCGGGCCCGGCGTCGCCGCCGTCCGCCCGCGCCGCGCACCGGCCGTCGAGGCACGACAGCGACGACTCGCAGTCCGCGCCGCTCGTGCAGGGCGCGCCCACGCCACCCGGCGACGCGCCCTCGTCCGACCCGCAGCCGAGCGCGACGAGCAGGAGCGACGCCACGAACGCGGCGGCGAGGCGACGGGAGCCGGCAGACTCCGTGGGCCCCGCCCGCCGTGGCGTCCGACCCGGTCCCGGTCCATCCATGCGGCCTCTCCTTCGCGGCGCTCCGCGGAGCGCTTTCTGGACGAGTAGGGCCTTTGCCGCCGAGCACGCGCAATTGACCGGATCGGACACGCGCCACGGCGCTCCGGGGCGCGCGGGCCCATGTCGTCGCGACGCCGCGACGCTTGATGGATCGCAACCAACCACGGGCGGATGGCCGTGGGCAGATTCCGCTTGGGGCCTACTTCTCTGCTTCGAGTGCCGCGGCTCCGGCGACGGCTCCTCCCCACGGACGGCTCATGGAAAACCCGCTTTCGCAGTCGCACGCCCGCCCGCAAGAGCCGCCGCGTGTACGAGACGTGATGACCCGATCGCCCTTGACCGTGACGCCGCGCACCCACCTGGCGGAGGCCGTCACGCTGATGGAGGCCAAGGGCGTCCGGCACCTGCCGGTGCTCGAGGGCCGGCGCCTCGTGGGGCTCCTGTCGGAGCGGCACGTGCGCGACGCCCTGCCGTCGGTGCTCACGCTGCAAGACCCCGAGGCGCGGCGGCGGTTCCTGGCGGCGACGCGCGTGAGCCAGGTCTGGATCCAGAACCCGAGCACCATCCACCCGGACGCCCCGCTCATCGACGCGATCACGCGGATGCGCCGGCTGCGCGCCGGTAGCCTGCCCGTGGTGGCGGCGACGGAGCTCGTCGGGATCCTCACGTCGGCGGACCTCATCAACGCGTTCGACCGCGTGCTCCGCCGCCTCTCGACGCGCTCGGGGTAGTAAGCCGTGCCGGGCGCCCGCGCACGCCGGGCGGGCTCAGCGCAGCTCGGCCGACAGCGAGTAGGGCCCCTCGGCGCCGCCGTAGCCGAAGACCCGGAGGTAGTACGGCTCGCCGGCCACGGTGGGGGCCTCCACCGTCTCGGTGTCCGAGATCCCGTTCGACGACGCCAAGACCTCGCCGGCCGCGTCCCACAGCTCGAGGTCGAGGTCGCCCCGGCCGTGGTCGAAGGAGAGCGTGGCGGCGAGCGCGCGCCCGTCGCCCGTCACCTCGAAGAAGTCCTCGTCGCCGCCGCACACCGCGCCGTCGTACGTGCCGCCGGCGCCGAGGGCGTGGGCGCTCGAGGCGTCGTCGTTGTCCTCGGCGCCGTCCTCCTCGCAGGTGGGGCCGGGCGGCGGCGGCTCCGCGCCGAGGTCGCACCACGGGGTCCAGGCGTGGGACGTCTCGACGTCGTCGAGCACGCCCGCCTGCGGGCACTCCTCGTCCGCCGACCAGTCGACCCACAGCGCGCCGCGGCCGGTCGAGACCGCGTAGTCGCGGAACAGGTCGTAGCCGCCGCCGCGCGCCGCGAACACCGCGGGCTCCGCGCAGGCGGCCTCCTGCAGCTCGCGGTTGTAGTCCATGACGACGCCGTACATCGCCGAGGTGCTGCTGTTCCAGCAGCACGTCTTCGACATCGAGTAGTCGAGCTCGGCGAAGACGTAGTCGTCGAGGAGCCGGTACGACGCGTCCACCTCGTCGCGAGCCATCCCGAGCTCGTCGGCCGCGAGCGCGTACAGATCGTCGAACGCACGCTCGCGAGCCTCGCGCGCGGCGCAGGAGGCGGGGTAGCGGCGCAGGTGCTCGCGCTTCTCCTCGATGATCGCCAGGAACAGATCCCGCCGCTCGGCCGGGGGCACCTCGCCGAGGAGCTGCTCGAAGCGCGCCGGGCGCGCGCCGATCCGGTCGAAGTCCCGGTCGTCGATCCAGCTCGCCTCGTCCCCCGGCATCCACGTGTTGGTCCAGAAGCCGCCGACGTCGCGCGCCACGCGCCAGCGCTTGAGGCCGCCGCCGATGTGCGAGTACACCTCGTCGACGGAGTTGGTCGTCGGCCCGCCGCCCTCGTCGTTCGTGAAGTTCCGCTTCGTCGCCGCGGGCTCCTGCCACACGGGCTGGTCGGGCGGCAGGTTCCCATAGACGTCCTGGGCCTGCATCCGCCCGCCGGGCAGGTGCTCGACGCGCACGACGACCATCGTGTGGCCGCTGCCGTTGCGCGCCCTCCGGAACAGGAGCGTGTCCCCGGTGCGCAGCGCCTCGGGCACCAGGTTGAACGTGTTCGCGCTGTCCGCCAGGTGCGCCGAGCCCGTGAAGACCATGAGCAGCCGGATGAAGTGGGCGGCGCGCTTGTTCAGGTGGATCTCGTCGAGGTAGGTCCCGGTGCGGGCGTTCTCCCCGAGGAACGCCTGCGTGTCGCCCGCCTGCACCCCGCGCCGGCGCAGCACCTCGTCGCGCGGCCACGCGGCCCCGTACTGCTCCGGCGAAAGGCCCGAGTGGTCCTCGTAGGAGCGGGCGAACCGCGGCATGCCGTTCCAGATCTGCCCGCCCTCGGTGAGGATCCCGAAGTGGCCGAAGTAGACGCGCCGCCCGCCGTCGTAGGCGGTCATGACGAAGGGAAGGTCGTACCAGGCGGCGAAGGAGGCTCGGAGCATGATGGCCACGTCGGCGCAGTCGAGCTTGGGCGCCGGGAGGCGCTTTCCGAAGGGCGTGGTCAGCTCGAAGGTGTCCCCGTACCCCGTCGACGCGACGCGCTCGAGCGAGCCCACCCACGCGGCGAACTTCTCGTCCCACGTCATGCCGCTGTCCGCTGGCCACGCGATCCCCGCGCGGCGGGCGGCCTCCGTGTCGGTGTCGGTCCAGCGGTTTTCGGCGCGCCAGGCCGCCGTCTCGGAGTAGTCTCCGGCGACGGGCAGGCCCGGGATCCCGGCCCCGTCCTCCTTGCCGAGCAGCGGCCCGGGCTCGAGCTCGTCGGCCTCGTCGAGGTCGTCGGGACCCCCGGCGGGGCCGTCACCGCCGGGCGCACAAGCGGCGGCGGCGAGCAGGACGACCGCCCAGGACCGGATCACTCTCACGCGGCGCCTCCCTCCTCGGACCACGGTGACACGATACACCGGCCTCGGAGCAGGCGTCACGTCAGGCGCTCTAGTAATAGCAGCAGCGGAAGCCCGTGTTCGGGTGGCTGAAGGTGGCGTTCGCGACGGCGAAGTCGAAGTCGCAGGCGCGCCCCGCCTCGATGTTCGTGTAGGAGCCGCCCCGCAGCTCGTAGATGCCGGCGCCGCGCGAGGTGTTCGTCCACTCGCGGGCGTTGCCCGAGAGGTCGTGGATCGACCCGGCGGCGTCCCAGCTCGTCCGGCAGCCCGGGAACGCGCTCGAGCCCGTGTTGTACAGGCAGTCCTCATCCTGCGGAGTGCCCGGGTCGCAGTCGTGCTCCCTCCCGTTGCACATGAGCCGCTGGCTCGTGTCGCAGCTCGTGGCGTAGGACCAGTCGCACGCCCCGACCGGCCCCTCGCACGCGGTCTGCCAGTCGGCGGCGTCGCACAGGCGCCAGCCGCTGCCGTCCCCGGAGCAGGTGCCGGTCGCGTTCAGCGCGCAGCACGCGTCGCGGGCCTCGGCCCAGGTCAACGTGGTCCACGGCACCCGGTCGCCGGTGCCGCACGCGTGGGTCTCGAGCGATCCGGCCGACGAGGGCGAGGCGTCGGGGCGCGAGGCCTCGTACTGCATGACGTAGACCGTGCCGCCGCCCGACCGGGGGACCGGGACGGTCGGGATGATCGACGGCGTCATCCCGTCGTCGACCACGCCGTCGCAGTCGTCGTCTCTGCCGTTGCACGTCTCGGGCGCCCCGCCGAGCGACGGGTCCGCGTCGCACTCCACGTTGTCCCCGGCCGCGTTGCACACGTAGGTGCCGAGATCGAGGCACGCGCCGAGCTCACCGTTCGTGCACGAGGTCCCGAACAGCGGGAACGCGTCCACGTCGACGATGCCGTTGCAGTCGTTGTCCAGGCCGTCGCAGCTCGCCTCCGACTCCTCGTAGCCGGCTCCGTACACGCACACCCACCCCGCGCTCCCGCCGCACGTCGCGGGCGTGCCGGCGCACACGCCGTTCGGGTTGCAGTAGCTCGTCGGGGCGATCACCCCGTCGTCGGGCACCCCGTTGCAGTCGTCGTCGAGGCCGTTACAGACCTCGCCCCCGCCGATCGTGCACTCGTACTCGCACCCGTTCAGGGGATCACCGTCGAGGTCGTGGTAGCCGGGCTCGCACGAGACGATCACGCAGTCGCCCCCGACGCAGCTCGGCGTCGCGTTGTCGAGCGCGCACGCGCGGCCGCACGCTCCGCAGTTGAGGACGTCGGTCGTGGTGTCGAAGTCCTCGTCGACCGACCCGTCGCAGTCGTCGTCCGCCAGGTTGCAGACCTCGACGGTCGGATCCGTCCCGCCCGTGCACACGAGCGTCCCACCCGCGCACGTGTACGTTCCGAATTCGCACGCGCCCGTGTCGATCCCGCAGCTCCCGCCGCCGCCCGGGTCGCCGTCGTCGATGACCCCGTCGCAGTCGTTGTCGAGGCCGTCGCACACCTCGGTGTCGGGGCCCACCGCGCCCACGCACACGAGCGACCCGCCCGTGCACTCCTGGACACCCGGAGAGCACGTCCCGAGGTCGTCGCCGCACAGGCCGCCGCCCTCCGGGTTGCCCTGGTCGGCCACCCCGTCGCAGTCGTCGTCGATCCCGTTGCACGTCTCGGCGCTCGGACCCGTCCCGCCCGTACACACGAGCACGCCTCCGGAGCAGGCCAGGGTCCCGAATTCGCACGCGCCCGTGTCGTCGCCGCAGGTGCCGCCGCCGCCCGGGTCGCCGTTGTCGATGGTCCCGTCGCAGTCGTTGTCGAGCCCGTCGCACGCCTCGGCCTCGGGGCCCACCGCGCCGGTGCACACGAGCCCACCGTCCACGCAGTGCTCGCGGCCCTGCTCGCAGGTCCCCGTGCCGGTCCCGCACAGCCGGCCGCCCTCCGGGTCGCCCTGGTCGACCACCCCATCGCAGTCGTCGTCGATCCCGTTGCACAGCTCGGTCGTCGGCTCCACCGAACCGCTGCACTGGATCGTGCCTCCGACGCAGGTCGTCGTGCCCACGCTGCAGGCGCCCTCGTCCGAGCCGCACGACTCGCCGCCGCCGGGGTCGCCGTCGTCGATGACGCCGTCGCAGTCGTCGTCGCGCAGGTTGCAGACCTCGACGGGCGGGTCGGCCGGCGTGCACGCGTACTCGCACCCGTTCGCCGCGCGCCCGTCGATGTCGTACCAGCCGTCGTCGCAGTCGTCGAGCGTGCAGTCGCCCGTGACGCACGTCGCGGTGGCGTGCGAGAAGCTGCACACCCGGCCGCACGTCCCGCAGTTCACCGGGTCGTTGTCGAAGTCGATGTCCTCGTCGGTCTCGCCGTCGCAGTCGTTGTCCTTGAAGTCGCACAGCGAGTCCTCGGTGTCGGTCAGCACGCACCGGTACTCGCAGCCGTTGTCGAGATCGCCGTCGAGATCGTGGAACTCGGGCGCGCACGAGGCGATCCCGCACGCGCCGTCCACGCACTCCGGGAGCGCGTGCGGCGGCCCGCAGTACACGTCGCAGCCGCCGCAGTGCTCGGTGTCCCGCATCAGATCGAAGTCCTCGTCGATCTCACCGTCGCAGTCGTCGTCGAGCTCGTTGCAGATCTCGATCTCGAGGCAGCCGTCCGGGAGCCCGCCGTCTCCCGGTCCCGCATCCGGGACGAACACGTCGGGCAAAAAGGCGTCCGCGGCCGCGTCGAGATCCGCGTCCGCGCCGCCGTCGTCCGGGTCGCCGCACGTGACGCAGTACGGGTCGACGTCGCACCCCCAGAGGGCGGCCGCGACGACCGCGAGCGAGAGCACCGCCGCCCGCCGCGCGCTCACCGCGACCTCCGACGCCGCACGACGCGCGCGAGCACGAGCAACCCGAACAAACCGCTCCAGCCGAGGCCGCTCCGCTCGTCGCGGGCGCCGGGCGCGCTGCACAGGCAGCCTCCGCCGCCGGTCGCGAGGATGCGCCACTCGTCGTCGTGACCCGCGTCGGGTCCGCTCGTCGAGCCCGAGTCCGGCCGCGGCGTCGTGCCGCCGTCCATCGTCGTGACGCCGCCGTCGACCTCGGGCGCCTCGTCGAAGACGCACTCGCCGCCCTCGCAGTGCTCGCCCTCCGGGCAGCGCAGGAACAGGCACGGGTCCGGCCCGCACTCGCCCGTGACCGCGTCGCAGACCGTGTCCCGCGGACAGGTTCGGCCGACGCAGAGGTTGGGCACGCACATGCCGTCCTCGGGGTCGCAGATCTCGTCCGCGCCGCAGCTCGACGAGCCGCACGCGTCGGCGACGCACTCGCCGGACCGACACCGCTCGCCGTCCTCGCACTCGAGCCCCGCGCAGCTCGGCTCGCAACTGCCGAGCCGGCACGCCTCGGCCTCCTCGCAGGCCGCGTCGACGCAGGGATCGGCGACGCACTCGCCGGTGTCCCAGTCGCAGACCTCGCCCGCCGCGCACCCGAGCCCGCGGCAGCTATCCTCCTCGCACGTGCCGGTGTCGGCGCGGCAGCGCGTCCCGTCCCCGCACACCACCCCGCTGCACGGGAAGGTGCACTCGTTGCCCTTGCAGGTGCACTCGGGCACCCCGCTCATCGCCGGGGCGCACTCGACCACGCCGTCGACCTCGACGGTCTCGGCCGCGCACGTCGCCTCCTCGCACACCTCGCCCGGGACGCACCAGCACTCACCGTCCACGTCGGTCGGCACGTACCCGTCCGCGCACGGCGGCGCGAACTCGCTCGAGACGCAACGGCTCGCGCAATTGCAGTCGATGCACTCGGTGCCGGGCGGGCACAGCGTCCCGACCGACGGCTCCTCGTCCACCGTCCCGTCGCAGTCGTTGTCGAGGCAGTCACAGGCCTCTCGCGCCGGCGGGACCTCACCCACGCAGCGCTCGCGCCCGCCCACGCACTGGATCATGCCCGCGACGCACTCGCCCTCGTCCATGCCGCACGGCTCGCCGGCGGCGAGCCCCTCGTCGACCGAGCCGTCGCAGTCGTCGTCGAGCGCGTTGCACACCTCGTCGACCGGGCCGAGCCCGCCCTCGCAGACGATCGCCCCGCCGCTGCACACGTAGACCCCGGGCGTGCACTCGCCCTCGTCCGTACCGCACGGCGCGCCCACCGGGATCCCGTCGTCCACGACCCCGTCGCAGTCGTCGTCGATCCCGTTGCACTCTTCGTCGGTCGGCTCGACGGCGCCGTCGCAGACGAGGCTCCCCGACACGCACAGCGTGGTGCCCGGCTCGCACGCGCCGGTGCTGTCGCCGCACGCGTCGCCGCCCTCCGGGTTGCCCTCGTCGGTCTCGCCGTCGCAGTCGTTGTCGAGGCCGTCGCAGATCTCGGTCGACGGTCCGGTGGTGCCCACGCAGCTCAGGCTCCCGGAGACGCAGGTCATCGCGCCGTACTCGCACTCCCCCACGTCGGTGTCGCCGCAGGAGGCGCCCCCCTCCGGGTTGCCCTCGTCCGTGAGCCCGTCGCAGTCGTTGTCGAGCCCGTCGCAGAGCTCGTCGGTGGGCCCGGTGTCGCCGACGCACGTGAGCGAGCCCGAGACGCACTGGGTCGTCCCCGGCGCGCACTCGCCGACCGAGCTGCCGCAGACCGCGCCGCCGCCCGGGTTTTCCTCGTCGGCCGTCCCGTCGCAGTCGTCGTCGAGCCCGTTGCACACCTCGGTCGTCGAGCCGCGGGCGCCGACGCAGACGAAGCCACCTCCCATGCACGTCCGGACGCCCGGGCGGCACTCGCCGACGTCGCTGCCGCACGCGCCATCGGTCGGCACCTCCTCGTCGACGAGCGTGTCGCAGTCGTCGTCGAGCCCGTTGCAGCTCTCGGCGCTCGGGCTCACCCCGCCGGTGCACATGAGCACGCCGCCCACGCACTGGTACGCTCCCGGCACGCACTCGCCGACGTCGCTGCCGCACGCGCCGCCGCCGCCCGGGTTGTCTTCGTCGATCGCGCCGTCGCAGTCGTCGTCGATGCTGTTGCAGATCTCGGCCGACGGCCCCACCTCGCCGACGCACACGCCCGTCCAGGCCCCGGCGGTGCAGGTCTCGGTCCCGCCCGAGCAGGCGCCGACGTCGGTGCCGCACGGCCGCGTGATCCCGTCGATCACCCCGTCGCAGTCGTTGTCGAGCCCGTCACAGGCCTCCGCGCTCGGCCCGACGGCGGTGCACGCGCCCCACGTCCCCGCCGCGCACGCCTGCGTGCCGGGCGAGCACTCGCCCACGTCCGTCCCGCACACGCGCGTCAGGCCCTCGTCGATCAGGCCGTCGCAGTCGTTGTCGAGGTTGTCGCAGATCTCGGGCTCGGGGACGCATCCGTCGCAGACGTCGTCCTCGTCGATGACCCCGTCGCAGTCGTCGTCGAGCCCGTTGCACACCTCGACCGGCGGCGAGCCGCAGAGGCCGCAGGCGTTGAGCAGCCCCTCGTCGACGAGCCCGTTGCAGTTGTCGTCGATGCCGTCGCACACCGTCTCGCCGGGATCGCCGCACAGGCTCGGGCTCGTCACCCCACCCGGCCGGTCGCAGTAGAGCGTGAAGCCCTCGTCGATCAGGCCGTCGCAGTCGTCGTCGTCGCCGTCGCACACCTCGACCAGCACCGTGTCCGCGATGATGTCGGCGATCGCCGCGGACAGCGTCGTCTCGTCGTCGACGAAGATCGCGCTCGAGGTGCCCCCCGCCACCGCGATCGCGTTCAGGTCGGCCACCGCTCCCGCGTCCGCCACCGCGAACCCGATGACGTAGACCGGGAAGCCGGCCGCGTTCAGCGCCGTCGCCGACGCCACCGGGTCGCCGCCGCACGTCTCCTGACCGTCCGTCAGCAGGATGACGCGGTACGGCCGGCAGCTCGCCACCGGATCGGCCACCTCGGCCGCCGCGAGGTACGCCCGCGCCGAGTCGAGGCTCCCGGCGATCGGCGTCGTGCCCGTCCCGCGCAGCTCGAGGTCCATGCCCGGAGGCGGCGAGCCCCCGGGGTAGTTGCTCCGGCCGTCCATCCACTCGAGCAAGTCGTACTGGTTCTCGGTGTCGAACCCGACGAGCAGGTCGCCGCCGCTGAACCCTCCTCCGCACGGCTCCGCGCCCGCGCCCTGCCAGCCGCCCGACTGCGCGCTCGCGTTGCTCGTCGGGCACGCGAACGGCACCGGGCGCTGGTGGAAACGCATCAGCCCGTACTCCACCTCGCCGTACGCCGCGACCACGTTCGACAGGCCGCGCTTGGCCTTGTCGATCCGGCTGTCGTTCGCGAACCCGTCGCCGCACCCGCCCGCGCCGCACGCCGCGCACGACACGTCGTTGCCGCCGCACTCGACCGAGCCGTCGCCCCCGGTGAAGTCCTGCGAGCACGTGTTCCAGTTCATCGAGCCCGACGTGTCGAACACGAACAGGAGCCGCGCGTCCACGCCGCCCGACGACGCCAGGTCCGTCTCGTCGTCGTCGTTGACCGCGTGGCAGCCCGCGTCGTCCGCGAAGTCGACGAAGAGGTCCCCGTCGTTGTCGACCGTGTCGTTGCACTGCCGGAAGCACGTCTCGGTGCGGTCGAGCGCGTCCACGCAGCACGGGTCGGCCGTATCGGCCGTGCCGTCGCCGTCGTTGTCGAGCCCGTCGTTGCACTGCGGCGGCCCGCCCTCGGTCGTCCCGTCCGGGCCCGAGCACTCGAGGTCCTCCGGCCAGTCGACGTCGCCGTCCCCGTCGTTGTCGACCCCGTCCGAGCACTCGACATCCGTCTCGTCGTTGTCGCCCGCGCTCGAGCAGCCCGGGTCCTCGGGGAAGTCGGTCAGGCCGTCGCCGTCGTTGTCGAGGCCGTCGGAGCACGCGCGCACCGAGCGCACCGTGCAGATGTCCGACAGGACGCTCTCGAGCGTCGTCGCCCCGTCCGCGGTCACGCGGATCTCGACGCCGCCGTAGAGGTCGCCGAACGCCGGGCCGACGTCGACCGCCCAGGTGCCGTCGGCGGCCGCGGTCCCGCTCCCGCGCTCGATGCCGTTCAGGTACACGCGGACGGTGGAGCCGGCCGGCGCCCCGGTGCCCGTGATCGTCGAGACGCTCGAGAAGTGCCCGCACTCCGGCGTCTCGGGCGGGTCGGGGGTGGTGCAGGGGCAGTCGATGCTCGGCGCCGGCGCGCGGGCCTGGCCCACCGCAACCGTCGCGAGGTTCCGGAAGTACGTCTCGTAGGAGTTGCCGTAGCCGGTCTGCGAGGCCCACTGGGAGACCTCGATGGGGTACAGGCCCGTGGCCGTGCCCCCGGGGACGTTCACGTCGAAGCTGATGGTCCGGCGCGCCCCGGCGGCGAGGTTCGTCGCGAGGTCGAACACCGGCGTGTGGGTGGCGCAGTCGGCCGAGCACGAGAGCCGGACGCCGCCGAGCACGATGTCCGGCAGGCTCGTGCCGCCGAGGTCGGCCAGCGTCCAGCCCGCCGGGAGCACCACGGTGTACTCCGCCAGGCCGACGTTGTTGGTGCCGAGGACGCCGACGTCACCGGTGACGGAGGCCACCCCGCCCGGCGCCGTGCTCGGCCCGGCGTACTCGAGCGTCGCGTCGACGACGCCGGTCGCCCTGGTCATGATGATGCTCTGGCTCGTGAAGCCGGGGAACGGGAGCCGGGTGGAGGTGAACCGCGCCTGCATGGTGTGCGTGGTGTGCCCGCCGCCACCCACGCTGAAGCGGGTCTCGTAGACGGTCTCCTCCGAGGGGAGGTAGTCGCGGGCCGGCCACACGAGACAGAGCAGCCCGTCACCCTCGCAGTCGTACGGTGTGGGCGGGGCGGGCGTGCCCGGGTTGACGCCCACGAACGAGATGCGCGAGCCGTCGAACTTCTGGATGACGACCGCGCCCGGCTGGGTGAGCGTCGAGAGGTTCTTCGTCCGCAGGGTGTGGGTGACGATGTCGCCCGTGACCGTGAGCGGGCGGTCGTTCGTGAGATCGAAGAGCAGGTTCAGGTACACGCACCCGGGCGCCCCGAGGTACAGGCTCCACGGCGCGTCCTTGGCGCGGAGGGTGCGCCCCGCGGCGGACACGTCGCCGCCGAAGGACTCGGCGCAGTCGGCGTCGACGCCGTGGGTCGGGTCGATGGGCGTGTCGAGGACCCGCAGGGCCACCTCGGCGTAGAACGGCTCGCCGACCCGGATCTCGCCCATGGCCATGCGGATGGCGCGCGTGCCGGACGGCGCCGGGTGCGCGGGCGTCACGTCGTAGCCCAGGCTGCCGGCGTCCGCGAGGGCCCGGGTGGGCTCGGTGTTGGTCGTGCTGACCGGACCGCCCACGCCGATGGTGGAGCCCGGGTAGACGATGCGGTTCCACGGCCCCACGACGTCGTCGAAGCGAGGGGCGAGCGGACCGGTGTCGGTGGCCTCGTAGGGGTAGAACGTGAGCGGGCCCGCCACGGGCGATCCGTACCCGTAGGGCGTGTTGCCGGTGCCGCGGTTCGGGCTGATCGTGTTGTGGGTCCCGTAGGCCCGGACCTGCGTCCAGTCCCAGGCGTCGTGCGCGTAGTAGCCGGCGCCGGTGTGCCCGAGGAGGTCGTCGATGTTGCCGACGAAGCGCGGCGTCGGCGACATCGGGATGCCGTTCTGGAACGTGATGAACGCGTCGCCCGGGTCGCGGGCGACGGTGGACGCGGTGGCGTAGAAGATGCCGGTGTCCGCGTAGACCTGCGCGATGGAGCCGTCGTCGAGGTCGCGCTCGCCGCCCACGCAGCCCGTCACGCCGGCGCTGCACGGGACGTCGTCGAACCCGTTGCACCCGCCGCCGCAGTCGTCACCGGCGAGGCCGGGGTAGTTCGGCTGGATCGTGACGCCGTTCTCGTCGACGATCCGCACGCCGACGACCTCGGTGTTCGGCGGGATGTACTCGGTGAGCCAGCCGTTGATGCCGTGGATCTGGTTGTCGGGGACGGGGAAGAAGTAGAAGCGGAAGGAGATGATGTCGCCGGCGGCGAGCCGCACGTCGGTCGAGCCGCCCCCCGACGAGGTGCCGGACTCCGGGTCGATCACCGCGACCGTCGACTCCGGCAGCGACTTCGACACCATGAACATGCCGACGCCGTCGCCGAAGGCGTGGCCGGCGAAGCCCAGGCCCGCGACCAGGATGATCGTGACCGCCAGCCCGCGCCGGGTGGCACACGAGGTCCTCTCCTCCATGTCTCGCTCCCCTGCGCGACTGTAATGTTCCGTGGAGGCGAGATCCAGGGAGAACGTCGGTCGCTAGAGAGGAGCGGCCCGAATCGGCGCCGTCTCGTGGAATTTCCACGAGTCGTGGTCCCGCTCGGCGCGCTGGACCTCCCACTCGTCGCGGAAGAGCGCCACCAGCGCCCCGTCCTGGTCGGTGACCGCCATGGGCACCCGGGCGAGCAGGAGCTCCTTCGGGGTCTCGGGCCCCTCGACCCAGCGAGCGTGCGAGAAGCCGAGCCGCTGCATCCGGACGGGCGCGGCGTACTCGTGCTCGAGACGATAGGCGAGGACCTCGAACTGCAGCTCGCCGACCACGCCGCAGATCGGGTCCTTCTCGCGGCCGGGCTCGGTGAAGAGCTGGACCGTGCCCTCCTCGGCGAGCTCCTTGATGCCCTTCTGGAGCTGCTTGCGCTTCATGGGGTCGGCCAGCTCGAGCCGGGCGAAGTGCTCGGGCGAGAACCGGGGGACGGCGTCGAAGGACAGCGGGCCGCCGGTCGACAGGGTGTCGCCGATGCGGAAGAGCCCGGGATCGTAGAAGCCGACGATGTCGCCGGCCCACGCCTCGCGGACGCTCTCGCGCTCCTGGGCGAAGAACTGCTCGGCGCGGCTCAGCCGGATCTCCTTGGCCAGCCGGAGATGGTGGACGCGCATCCCGCCCTCGAGCTTGCCCGAGCAGATGCGGGCAAAGGCGATGCGGTCGCGGTGCGAGGGATCCATGTTGGCCTGCACCTTGAAGACGAAGGCGGTGAACCGCTCGTCCTCCGGCCGGACGGTCGTGTCGCCGGCCTGGCGCGGCCCGGGCGGCGGGCACAGGGCGCGGAAGTCGCGCAGGAACGGCTCGACGCCGAAGCTCGTGAGCGCGCTCCCGAAGAAGACGGGCGACTGCTCGCCGGCGAGGAACCGCTCGCGGTCGTAGTCGTCGCCCGCGCCGTCGAGGAGCTCGATCTCCGACCGCAGGGCCTCGACCGCCTCGGCGCCGAGCATCTCGTCGAGCGTCGGGTCGTCGATGCCCTTGACCTCCACGGCGACCCGCTTCTCGTTCCCGACGTTGCGCTCGAACCGCAGGACCGAGCGGTGCTTGCGGTCGTAGACGCCCTGGAACAGCTCACCGCTGCCGATGGGCCACGTGACGGGCACCGTCGGCAGCGAGAGCACCTCCTCGAGCTCGCTCATGAGCTCGAAGGGGTCGCGCGACGGGCGGTCGAGCTTGTTGACGAAGGTGACGATGGGGATGCCGCGCATGCGGCAGACGTGGAAGAGCTTTCGGGTCTGCGGCTCGACGCCCTTGGCCGCGTCGATGAGCATGATCGCGCAGTCGGCGGCGGTCAGCGTCCGGTAGGTGTCCTCGCTGAAGTCCTGGTGGCCGGGCGTGTCGAGCAGGTTGTAGCGGATGCCCTCGTAGTCGAACTGCAGGACGCTCGAGGTCACCGAGATGCCGCGCTGCTTCTCGATGGCCATCCAGTCGCTGGTCGCCGCCCGGCGCGCCTTGCGGGACTTGACCGCGCCCGCCATGTGGATGGCGCCTCCATAGAGGAGGAGCTTCTCCGTGAGCGTGGTCTTGCCCGCGTCCGGGTGGGAGATGATGGCGAAGGTCCGCCGTCGCTGCGACTCGTGGGCCATTCGGGGCCGCGTTGTATAGAAGGAAGCAAGCCCCCCGGCAACACCACAGCCTCTCAATAGAACATCAAGAATCCGACCACCGCGAGCAGGATCGCGGCGACGGCTGCGCCGACGAGGAGCGCCATCCGCTCGGCCGACGCGTCGTCCTCCGGCTCGACCGTCCAGGCGGGCTCGGGCGCGGCGGTCGGCGGGGGCGGCCTCGGAAGGAGCAGGCCCGGCTCGTCCTTGAGCGTGGTCGGCTCCTCCTCCTCGTAGCGCAGCGCCGTCTTGATGAACGTCGGTGCGGTGTGCTCGACCACCGTCGCGTCGTCGAGATCCGTCGTCTCGGAGAAGTCCTGGAGCCGGTACGGCGGGACCTCGAGCACGATGCCCGCCCGTGACTGGATCTGCTGCAGCGCTTCCCGGGTCATCAGCTCCGTCGGTTCGTCGTGGCCGTCGAGCCCCTCGTCCAACGTCACGGCGTCCGACGACGGGTCGTCGTCCGCGAAGAGCTCGACGGAGATGCTCGGGTCGAGGAGCTCCATCGTCAGCTCGTCGATGGCTCGCTGCGTGACGGGTCGGGCCACCCGGTTCTCGCGGGTGCGACCGAGGTCGGTGATGCCCATCTCCCGCGAGGCCTCGGCGGGGATGTCGTCGGTCGCCCGGTCGATCTCCTCACCGAGCACGGCGTCGAGCAGCTCGGCGACGTGCTCGCTGTCGAGGGCCTCGGCGAAGGGCATGGCGCTCGAGAGGAGCTGCCGCAGCTCCATGGCCGTGTGCGGGCGCTCGTCGCGCTCACGCGCCAGCGCGCGCAGGATGGCCTCGTCGACCTCGGGCGAGATTCCGGGCGCGTACCGGCTCGGCGGATCGACGTCCGGATCCTGCACCTTCTTCAGCACCTCGAAGTCGGAGTCCGCCCAGAACAGCGGCCGCATCGTGAGCATCTCCCAGATGACGATGCCGAGCGCGTACACGTCCGTCCGCCGGTCGACCGACTTGCCCCGGGCGTGCTCGGGCGACATGTACCGGAGCTTGCCGCGGATCGACAGGCCGGTCATCGAGTGGTGCATGCGGGCACGAGACTTGGCGATCCCGAAGTCGATCAGCTTCACCTCGCCGGTGTGCGACAAGAGCACGTTCTGGGGGCTCACGTCCCGGTGCACCACGTGCAGCGGCTCGCCGGCGTGGTCCTTGGTCTCGTGAGCTGCGTGCAGCCCCTCGGCCAGGCCCATGCCGATGAACAACGCGAGCTCGGGCTGCATGCGCCGGCCCCGGCGGATCAGCGCCTGCAGGAGCTGCGCGAGGGAGCAGCCGTGGACGTACTCCATGACGAGGAAGTGGACTCCCCCGTCCTCTCCCATCTCCTCGACCCGGACCACGTTCGGGTGGTCGATCCGGCAGGACAGCCGCGCCTCGTCGAGGAACATCTGGACGAGCTGCGAGTCGTCGAGCAGGTGCGGGTGCACCACCTTGATCGCAAAAATCCGGTTGTCCGGGGGGTGTCTGCGCCGCCCGAGGTACAGCGCGGCCATGCCCCCGGACTTGAGGTGGGCGATGATCTCGTATCTGCCGAGCTCGTCCCCGACCTGGAACAATGGACTGCCGCCCGAGCGCAGCGTACCGGCGGAGCCACTCGGAGATCAAGGAATCCGCGATCTTACCCTCCCCGTTCGGGACCCGTCCGCCGCCCTTTCTCAGTAATCGAGGTCGCGGATGGTCGCCGGCGGCGCCATGGGCGTCTGCGGCGCGCGCATCCGCACGGCCGGCGCGCGCATCCGCGCCGACTTCGTCGCGCGGTCTCCGCGCGTGCGGCGGACGGGCTCGACGGGCTCGCGGCCGGCGTCGACCCCGGCGTCCTCGGCCGCGCCGAGCGGCTCGGTCGGCGGCTCGGCCGGCTCAGGGTCGGGCACATCGGTCGTCTCGGGCTCGGTCGTCTCGGGCACCAAGGGAGCGGGATTGCCCGCGGACGCGGGGCGGGCGATCGGATCGCCCGGGTCCGCTTCGCCGCCGCCACGGGTCACCGCCACGCTCGCCCCCGCCGCGGCCACGAGCGCGGCGACGGCCAGCCACACGGCCCGTCCGCGCCCCCGCTTCGCTCCCTCCTCGGCGACGGTCCATGCGCGCGGCGTCTCGATGGAGGGCGTCGGCGGCGGCACGTCCGCGTCGGGGGTCCGGCGCGCCGGCAGCGTCTTGGCGAGCGCCGACGCGGTCTCGGCGGGGGTGCGCCCGGCACGGGCCGGCACCGTCCGCGCGGCGGAGGTCTTCGGCACGTCGGCGGGCGCCGCCGGAGGCAACCCGGACCGGCGCCGGCGGCTCTTCGCCGAGAGCGCGAGCGCTTCTTCCGCGGTACGCTCGCGTGCGTCGAGCAGGGCGTCTCGCATGGCGCGGGCGTCCTCGAACCGCGCGTCCCGGTCGACGGCCGTGGCCTTGCGCACCACCTCGCTCAGCGGCTCGCCCAGCTCGGGCCGGACCTCCGAGACGGGCCGGGCGCCCCCCGCCGCGATCAGGATGATGAGGTCCCCGATGTTCTCGGAGTCGTGCGGCAGCATGCCCGTGAGCGCCTCGTACAGGATCACCCCGACGCTGTAGAGATCGGTGCGGTGGTCGATGCCCTCGAGGCCACGCGCCTGCTCCGGCGACATGTACTGCGGCGTGCCGACGAGGAACCCCTCGCGCGTGGTGAGCGCCGAGCGTGGACCGGACTCCGGCGCCATGCTCCGCGAGATCCCGAAGTCCAGGATCTTCGGGTAAGCGCCGTCCGCGTCCTCGACGAGGAAGACGTTCTCGGGCTTCATGTCGCGGTGGACCACCCCCGCGTCGTGCGCCGCCGCCAGGCCCGCGAGCACGAGGCCCACCCAATCGACGAGCTCGCCGACGGTCGGTGCCGGCGCCTGCGCCAGGCGGTCGGCCAGGGTCTCGCCCCGGAGGTGCTCCATCACCATGAAGGGCCGGCCCTCGTCCGTGCTGCCGAAGTCCACGATGTGGACGACGTTCCGGTGCTGCACGGCGGCGGCGATGCGCGCCTCGCGCAGGAAGCGGCTCACGCGCAGGTCGCGCTCCCGCTCGTCGCCCGAGTACAGCACCTTGACGGCCACCAGGCGCTCGAGCGTGCGGTCGGTGGCGCGCCAGACGCTGCCCATCCCCCCTTCGCCGATCCGGGCTTCGAGGAAGTAGCGACCGCCGACGAGAGTGCCCGTGAGGTCCATGGCGCGGCTTCCAGTATACTCGCAGCCGGCGTGACGGCAGAGGCGACAAGAACCGCGTCGTGGATCGCGTGCGCGGCGGTGCTGTGGCTGGCGATCCCGGCACCTTGCGCGGCGCAGGGCGAGCCCGGGGCGCAGGAGACGGCGGCGGCGCGCGCGCTCTTCGAGGAGGGCGTGGGCCTCGCCGACCAGGCACGGTGGCCGGAGGCCGCCGATCGCTTCCGGCGCTCGCTGTCGATGCGCCCGTCGCCCGTGGTCGCGTACAACCTGGCGTCGGCGCTCGTCCACCTCGAGCGGCTCGTCGAGGCCTCGGAGCTGTTGCAGAGCGTGTCCCGCGACGAGTCCGCCCCCGAAGAGGCCCGGGCGGCGGCGCGCGCCCTGCTCGAAGAGGTGCAGCCGCGGCTCGGGCGGCTGACCGTCCACCTCGACGGAGATCCGACCGGCGCGGCGGTGCGGCTCGACGATCGCGTCCTGCCGGCCGAGGCGGTCGGCGTGGCGATCCCGGCGGACCCGGGCACGCGCACGGTCCGCGTCGTGCGGGGCGAGGAGGTGGTCGCGCAGGCAGACGTACAGGTCGCGGAGGGCGGCGCCGCCGAGACGCGGATCGAGGTGCCGCCACCGCCGGTCCCGGAGGAGTCGTTCCGCCCGGGTGAGGTCTTGCAGGGCGAGGACGAGCAGGAGACCGGCTACCGGCCGGGCGACGCCCTGCGGAGCGAGCTGCCGCCGCCGGTGGAGCCTCCGCCGCCCGAGGAGGTCGCGCGCGCCGCCGACCCGGCGGACGTCGAGCCCGAGCCCGCGCGCTCCGAGCCGCTGCCGCCCGAGCCGCGCGGCTCGATCTGGACGAACGCGTGGTTCTGGGGCGGCGTCGGCGCCGGCGTGCTGGTGAGCGGAGCGATCGTCCTCGCGCTGGTGCTGGGCGGAGGCTCCGAGCAGCCCGGCGGGATCGGGGGCACCCTCGACCCGCCGCTGATCGAGATCGGACGATGAGAGCGCCGGCCCTCGTCCTGTCGCTCGTCCTCGGCGCGTGCAGCGGCGAGCAGCCGCTCACCGAGATCCTCGTCGCGGTGGACACGGACATGGAGGTGCCGGGGGAGCTCGACGCGCTGCGCATCGACGTGGTCGGGCCGGGCGGCGAGGTCCGGCGATCGACGGGGCGCCTCGACGGCCCTTCGCGGCTTCCGGCCCTGCTCGGCATCGCCCACCGCGGCGGGCCGCTCGGACCGATCCACGTGACGGTCACGGGGCGGCTCGACGGGACGGACATCGTGCAGAGCCGCGCCGTGGTCGACTTCGTGCCCGACCGCGTGATGGTCCTGCGCCTGTGGCTCGATCGCGCCTGCGTCGGCAAGGGCTGCGCCGAGGACGAGACGTGCCGGGCGGGGGCGTGCCGCGACCAGCGCGTGGATCCGCGCGATCTCGAGGAGTGGGACGGCGACGTCGAGCGAGCGGACGCCGGAGGCCCTCCGGCCGACGGCGGCCCCGACGGCGGCGGCTGCGTCCCCGTCCCCGAGGAGTGCAACGGGAGAGACGACGACTGCGACGAGGAGATCGACGAGGTGTTCGACCTCATGCGGGACCCGAGCCACTGCGGGGACTGCGACACCTCCTGCCCCGAGGACCCGCCGAACGCCGCGGGCGTGTGCGTCGACGGCGACTGTACGCTCGTGTGCGATCCCGGGTGGGCCGACTGCGGCGGCGAGGGAGACGGGTGCGAGTCGCTCTTGTCGGCGATCGGCACGTGCGGCGCGTGCGACGTGGCATGTGAAGGGAGCACACCCTACTGCGCGGACGTCGGAGGCTCGACGCCCGAGTGCGTGGCGACCTGCGGGGACGAGCTGACCGAGTGCTCGGGGAGCTGTGTCGACACGCAGGTGTCACCGCAGCACTGCGGGGGGTGCGGCGTCGGGTGTCCGTCCCGGCCGCACGCCACGGCGGCCTGCGCCGGGGCGACGTGCGGGTTCCTGTGCGACACGGGCTACCGGGACTGCGACGCCGATCCCGACAACGGCTGCGAGTCGCGGCTCCGGGACCTCGGTAGCTGCGGGGCCTGCGGGGCCTCGTGCGCGCCCGCGGACGCGGTCGCGTCGTGCGCCACGGGGACCTGCGAGATCGTCTCCTGCGCGGCCGGCCAGGCCGACTGCAACGGCGCGATCGACGACGGCTGCGAGACCGACACGGCCACGAGCACGCTCCACTGCGGGCGGTGCGGCAATGCGTGCCCGGACGATCCGCCGAGCGCGACGGCGGGGTGCTCGGACGGCCGGTGCCGGCTCGAGTGCGATCCCGGCTTCGCCGACTGCAACGGCGACGACGAGGACGGCTGCGAGGCGAGCCTCGAGTCCCCCGACACCTGCGGCTCCTGCGGGATCCGCTGCGACGGCTCGACCCCGGTCTGCGCCGGCAACGTGGCGGGCGGGTTCGCCTGCGCGGCCGACTGCGGCGGCGGGACCCTGTGCGAGGGGAGCTGCGTCGACACCGACGAGTCGCCGCTCCACTGCGGCGGGTGTGGAACGGAGTGCCCCGACCGGCAGCGCTCGACGCGGGATTGCAGCGGCGGAGCGTGCGGCTTCACCTGCGACGACGGCTGGGAGGACTGCAACGACCTGCCGGACGACGGCTGCGAGGCGCGGATCGGCAGCGTCTCGCACTGCGGGGGCTGCGGCATGCGGTGCAGCCTCTCGAACGCGACCCCGGCGTGCGTCGAGGGCGCCTGCGTGATCGCCGGCTGCAACGACGGCTGGGCGGACTGCGACGACGATCCCGCCACGGGCTGTGAGGTCGACACGACGAGCAACCCGTCGCACTGCGGCGCGTGCGACGCGGACTGCGCGAGCGGAAGCTGCACCGACGGGACCTGCGACGCGGTCGTGCCCGACGCCGGCCCCCCCGACGCCGGCTGACTCGCACGGGGCAGAGGTCCCGGTGCAACTCGCGCGGGAGGCGGTCGCGACGCTCACCAGCGGAAGAACGCCGGGTGGCCTTCCGGGACCGCGACGAACGTGCCGTGGCAGGTGGCGGTGGTCTTGCCGTTCGCCTCGATCCACGACTCCACCACGGCGCGGTCTTCCTCCGCGCTCACCACGCGCGCGTGGAGCACGAGCTCGGCGTCCATGGGCGTGGGTCGCTTCAGCACGACGTGGAAGTCGGCGGTGACCGTGGCCGGAGGGGACGCGGCTCCCCTGGCCTTCATGAGATGGTACGCCGCGGCCCAGTTGGAGTGGCAGTCGAGCAGCGCTCCACAGATGCCTCCGTTCAGGACACCGTCGAACGCGAGGTGGTGCGGCTCGGGGCGCCAGCGGGCGATCAGCTCGTCCCCCTCGACGAAGCTGCGGATGCGGAGCCCCTGCTCGTTCTCGGGCCCGCAGCCGAAACACCGGCCGTGCGGACCGTAGGTCTCCTGCAGGCTGCGCTCGCTCATGCCGCGTCCTTTACTGCGCCCTGTCGGGTTGGCAAGCTCGGTGGCCCATGATCGTCATGCCCAGCGAGGATCGCCGCGTGCCCTACCCCGAGGTCGAGCCTTACGAGACCGGACGGCTCCGGGTCGGCGGCGCGCACGAGATTTACTACGAGCAGTGCGGCAACCCCCACGGCAAGCCGGCGGTGTTCGTGCACGGAGGGCCGGGAGGAGGCATCGAGCCGGCCCACCGGCGGTTCTGGGATCCGAACGCCTACCGGATCGTCCTCTTCGACCAGCGCGGCTGCGGCCGCAGCGCGCCGTACGCGAGCCTCGAGGACAACACCACCTGGCACCTGGTCTCCGACATGGAGAAGCTGCGCGAGCACCTCGGCATCGACCGCTGGCAGGTGTTCGGGGGCTCGTGGGGGAGCACGCTGTCGCTCGCGTACGCGCAGGCCCATCCGGAGCGGGTGACCGAGCTCGTGCTCCGCGGGATCTTCCTGCTCCGCGAGCAGGAGATCCGCTGGTACTACCAGGACGGCGCGAGCCGGATCTTCCCGGACGCGTGGGAGAGCTTCCTCGCGCCCATCCCGGAGGACGAGCGCACGGACCTGGTGCGGGCCTACCACCGCCGGCTCGTCAGCGACGACCCGGACGTCCGGCTCGAGGCAGCGCGCGCGTGGAGCGTCTGGGAGGGGAGCACGAGCACGCTCTTCGCGAACCCCGGGCTCGTCCAGAAGACGGCCGACCCGCGCTTCGCCGAGGCGTTCGCCCGGATCGAGTGCCACTACTTCGTGAACCACGGGTTCTTCGAGCGAGACGGGTGGCTCGTCGACCAGGTCGAGCGCATCCGCGCGATCCCGGGGGTCATCGTGCAGGGCCGCTACGACGTGGTCTGTCCGGCCGAGTCGGCCTGGACGCTGCACCGTGCCTGGCCGGAGGCCGACCTGCGCATCGTGGCCGACGCGGGCCACTCGGCCATGGAGCCCGGCATCGCCTCGGAGCTGGTCCGCGCCACCGATCGCTTCCGCGGGCGGTGAGTCGGCTCCGCCGGTCGTGTAATGATGCACGCATGAGGCGGGAGCTTGCTTGGGGTCTTCTCCTGGGGGTGTGGGCGTGGACGCTCGCGGGTTGCGAGGAGGAGCGGCCGCCCACCTATCTGGTGGACGCCGGGCCGAGGTGCAGGGACGTGTACGAGCCCCCCGAGACGCCGGGGGACGCGGACGGCGACGGGATCCCCAACGACGAGGACGACGACGCCGACGGGGACGGGCTCGACAACGCCTTCGAGCACCAGGGCGGTCACGACTGCGCGGGGCACGACCCGGACGGCGACGGGATCGCGAGCTGGCTCGACCGGGACAGCGACGGAGACGGCTTGTCGGACGCGAAGGAGCAGGAGGCGGGCTCCAACGCGTACGACGTCGACAGCGACGGCGACGGGTGGACCGACCTGATCGAGATCGGCCTCGGCACGAGCGCGCGTGACGCGACGAGCCGGCCCTCGGAGGGCTGGGAGGTGATCACGCTCGACGCAGGAGAGGAGCGGACGCTCGACGTGCGCTTCGTGAACGAGGTCGAGATCGCGGACGTGTTCTTCCTCGTGGACACGACGGGATCGATGGGCGAGGAGCGGCGGAACCTGATCGACCAGCTCACCGGAGTGATCGTCCCGGGCATCGAGGAGGCGTTCCGAGACGTACACTTCGGCGCGGCCGGGTTCGACGACTACCCGGTCGGCGACTTCGGCAGCTCGGGCGACCTCCCGTTCTACCTGCTGACGCCGATGATCCCCGGAGACGAGGACAGCGGTAGCTGGGGCAGCGGACGGATCGCGGGGGGCATGAACGGGCGGGCCGACATCCTCGACGCGATCGAGGCGCTCGGGCAGCACAGCGGATCCGACCTGCCGGAGGCGTTCGTGCCGGCGCTCCACGCGACGGCCACGGGCGAGGGGCTCGAGTGGCCGGGTGGGAGCGTCGCCGCGCAGGACGGCTGCGCCACGACCACCTTCGGCTATCCGTGCTTCCGCGAGGAGGCGTTCCCGATCGTGCTGCTCATCGGTGACGCCCCGTTCCACAACGGGCCGGACGACGCGGAGCCCTACGGCAGCGCGGTCCCGGAGGCGCCGACGTACGACGCGACCGTGGCGGCGCTCACCTCCGCGGGCATCCGTGTGGTCGGCGTCTACAGCGGTCCCGCGGACGGATCGGGCCGCGATCACTTCGAGCAGGTGGCCGAGGACACGCTCGGCGTCGACACGGCGGGGGCCCCGCTCCTCTTCCAGCTCCCGGAGGACGGCTCGGGCCTCGACACGACCGTGGTCACCGCGATCCGGCAGCTCGCCGCGGGCCGGATGCAGGACGTGACGGTGGTCGCGACCGGCACCGAGCGCGACGGGTTCGACCCGGCGACGCTCGTCACCTCCATCGAGGCCGTCGAAGGGCGCACCGGAGGCTCCCCCGGCGGATACGCGAGCAGAGATGGCGCGACCTTCCGCCAGGTCGAGCCCGGCGTCGAGCTCGAGTACCGCGTCGTGCTGCGGAACGAACGGACCGACCTCTACGAGCCCGAGGCCCACGCCCTCGCCCTGCGCGCCACCGGCGACGGCGGCGCCACCTTCGCCATCCGCCGCTTCGCCGTCATCCTCACCCCCGACGACTGGACCGTCACCACCGATCCCTGAAGGGACGGACCTTAGTTTCTCACTTCCGGCACACCTCGACACAAACCGGCCCACTAGGGGACGGACCTTGGTTTCTCACTTCCGGCACACCTCGACACAAACCGGCCCGCCAGGGGACGGACCTCGGTTTCTCGCTTTCGCCTAGCGGCTCGGGCGCCGCGGAGAAGCCGTGCGCGGATCCTCGGGCCAGTGGTGGCGCGGGTAGCGGCGCATGAGCTCCTTGCGAATGGACGGGTAGTGGCGGTCCCAGAAGCCGGCGAGGTCCGTGGTGACCTGGACCGCGCGCATGTTGGGCGCGAGGAGGTGCAGGACGAGCGGCACGCGGTCGCCGGCGACGCGCGGCCCGTCGGTCAGGCCGAAGAAGTCCTGCAGGCGCGACTCGACCCAGGGCGGCCGGTCGGGCTCGTAGTGGATCGGCGCGCCCTTCGGGCGGCCGGGGAGCCGGACTTCCTCCGGCGCCAGACGATCGAGGCGGGCGAGCGCGTCACCGCCCAGCTCCGCGCGGAGAACATCGAGGAGAGACGCGCGCCGGAGGTCGCCGAAGCCGGTCGCGCCGTCGGCGAGCTTCACCAGGGCCTCGCGGATCGTCTCCTGCGTCACGGTGGGCAGCGACGGATCGTGCTCCGACGCGAAGGCGGTGCGCCGCACGAGCCGCTCGAGCGCCTCGGCGTCACAGAACGCCTCGGGCCCCGCGGCCAGCGCAGCCCGTGCGAGCACGCGGCTCGTCTCCTCACCCGGCTCGGCGGCCGACCGGCTCTCGTCGAGCGCGAGCCCGTCGTAGGTGAGCGCACGAACGACCTCGACCCGCTCTTGCTTCGGGTCGAAGCGGTGCTCCTCCGAGTCGCGCACTCGCTCCGGGAAGAGCTCGAGCAGCCACTCGGGCTCGACCGCGCTCGCCGCGCGGATGACGGTCGCGCCGCGCCGCCGGTCGTCCACGTCCACCGCCACCACGAACATCGCATCCCGCACGACGCTCGACGGCGCCAGCTTCCCCGCGCCCCCCCCGGCGAACACGATCTCGTCGCTCCCCGCCTCCCGCCGCCGCCCCACCCGGTCCGGAAACCCCGCGAGCACCGCCACGAGCAGCGCCTCCTCGTCCCCCTCGACTTGCATTGGGACCTGTCCCCTGTGCAAGTACCGATGCATGTGGCGGAGGAGTTGGTCGCGGGCGCGGGCGGCGGCGTGGGTGGCGGCGGGGTCGAGGTGGTGGCTGCGGAGGGTGCGGGGGGAGAGGCCGTCGGACTCGGCGGCCTCGAAGGCTTCGAGGCGGGCGAGGAGGTCCGAGGGGCCGCTCTCGTGGAGGCCGCGGGCACCGTCGTCGAGGCGGGTTCGGGCGGCGAGGCGGATCTCTCGTTCGCCGAGGAGCGCCGCCAGGGCTGCGCCGCGCTCGGGTTCGCCGCGCGCCGCCGCCTCGAGCGCGACACGGCCGATCCGCGGATGCACCGGGAGCTTGAGGAGCCGCCGGCCGAGCTCGGTCGGGCGGCCGCCCTCGTCGAGCGCGCCGAGCCGCCCGAGCAGGCCCTCCGCCGCGTCGAGCGCCGGGCGCGGCGGCGCCTCGAAGAACGGAAACGCCGCCGGATCGTGCCCCTGCGCCCGCAGCAACAACACCAGCTCGGACAGATCGGCCCGAGCGATCTCCGGCGCGTCGTGCGCAGGCCTCGTTTCGTGGTCGTGCTTCGTGTAGAGCCGCACGCAAACACCGGGGCCCGTCCGCCCGGCCCGCCCCGCGCGCTGCGCCGCCGACGCGCGACTGACCTTCGCCACCTCGAGCGTCGAGAGCCCGGTCCACGGAGAGTGCCGCGCGACGCGCGCGAGCCCGCTGTCGACCACGGCGACGACGCCCTCGATCGTGACCGACGTCTCGGCCACGTTGGTGGACAGGATGACCTTGCGCCGCGGCCCCTGCCGCACCGCCCGGTCCTGCTCGGCCGGCGGCAGGTCGCCGTGCAGGGCGACGACGTCCAGATCGTGCGCCCGCGCGATGGGCTCGCACGCCTCCCGCGCCCGCCGGATCTCCCCGGCGCCCGGGAGGAACACCAGCACGTCCCCCACTAGCCCCCGCACGGCCAGCCGCCGGACCGCGCCCGCCACCTGCTCCTCGAGCCGCCGCTCGTCCGGACGCTCGAGGTGCTCGATCGCGACAGGGTGCGTGCGGCCGGGCACGTGCAGCGCCTCGCACCCGAGGAACGACGCCACGGGATCGGCGTCGAGCGTCGCGCTCATCACGACGATCGCGAGGTCCTCCCTCGCCGATGCGCGGAGCCGCGCTGCCCAGGCGAGCGAGAGATCGGCCTGGAGGCTCCGCTCGTGGAACTCGTCGAGGACGACGGCCGACACGCCGGGAAGCTCCGGCTCGTCGATCAACCTCCGCACCAAGATCCCCTCGGTCACGAAGCAAACGCGCGTCTCGGCGCTCGAGCGATCGTCGAAGCGCACCGTGTACCCGACGCGCCCTCCGAGCCGCTCGCCACGCTCGTCCGCCACGCGCCGCGCCGCCATCCGCGCCGCGAGCCTGCGCGGCTGCACCACCAGCACCTCGCCGCGCTCGGCGAAGCCGGCCTCCATCAGCGCAGGCGGCACGCGTGTGGTCTTGCCCGCCCCCGGCTCGGCCACCAGCACGAGCGCCCCCACCTCGCGCACCGCCTCGACGATGCGAGCCAGGTGCGCGTCGATCGGCAGCTGGGCGCGGGCCGCCATCCGGGTCCCGATCAGCTCCGCGTGAGCTTGCGGTACTTGATGCGCTTCGGGACGTCCGCGTCGTCGCCCAGGCGGCGCCGCCGGTCGGCCTCGTAGTCGCGGTAGCTGCCTTCCATGAACAGGGTCTGGCTGTCTCCCTCGAAGGCGAGGATGTGCGTGGCGACGCGGTCGAGGAACCACCGATCGTGGCTCACGACCATGACGCAGCCCGGGAAGTCGAGGATCGCCTGCTCGAGCGACTGGAGCGTCTCGACGTCGATGTCGTTGGTGGGCTCGTCGAGGAGGAGCACGTTGCCGCCCTTCTTCAGGAGCTTGGCGAGCTGCAGCCGGTTGCGCTCACCGCCCGAGAGCCCCTTCACGAGCTTCTGCTGGTCGCTCCCGCGGAAGTTGAACCACCCGCAGTACGCCCGCGCGTTCACCTCGCGCTTGCCGCCCACCACGATCACGTCGTCGCCGCCGCTGATCTCCTGGAAGACGGTGTTGTCGCCGACCAGCCCCTCGCGGCTCTGGTCGACGTAGCTGAGCTGCACGGTGTCGCCGACCTCGACGCTCCCCCCGTCCGGCTTCTCCTCGCCCACGATCATGCGGAAGAGGGTCGTCTTGCCGGCGCCGTTCGGACCCACGATGCCCACGATGGCTCCGCGCGGGACGATCATGTCGAGCCCGTCGATGAGCAGCTTGTCGCCGTAGGCCTTCTTCAGCCCGTGGACCTCGATCACCTTGTCGCCGAGGCGCGCCCCGTGCGGGATCTGCACCTCGTTGGCGTCGCGCTTCTTGTTGCCCTCCTGCATGACGAGGTCCTCGAACGCCTGGACGCGGGCCTTGCTCTTGGCCTGCCGCGCCCGCGGCGACGCGCGCACCCACTCGAGCTCCCGCGAGATCTTGCGCTTGCGCGCCGACTCCTCCTTCTCCTCCTGCGCGAGGCGCGCCTCCTTCTGCTCGAGCCACTGCGTGTAGTTCCCCTTGAACGGCAGCGCCTGGCCGCGGTCGAGCTCGAGGATCCACTCGGCGACCTCGTCGAGGAAGTACCGGTCGTGGGTGACCGCGACGACCGTGCCCGGGTACTGCTGCAGGTGCCCCTGCAGCCACGCGACCGACTCGGCGTCGAGGTGGTTCGTGGGCTCGTCGAGGAGCAGGAGGTCCGGCTTCTCGAGCAGGATCTTGCACAGCGCGACGCGGCGCTTCTCGCCGCCGCTCAAGACGCTCGGGTCCGCGTCGGGCGGCGGCAGGCGCAGCGCGTCCATGGCGACCTCGAGCATGTGGTCGAGGCTCCAGCCGTCCTTGGCGTCGATCTCGTCCTGCATGCGCCCCTGCTTGTCGAGGAGCGCGGTCATCTCGTCGTCGCTCATCGGCTCGCCGAGCTTCATGCTCAGCTCCTCGAAGTCGCGGACGAGGTCGCGGATCGGCTTGACGGCCTGCTCGACCGCCTCCTTCACCGTCTTGGCGTCGCCGAGGCTCGGCTCCTGGGACAGGTAGCCGACCTTGGCGCCGGGCCGGAGCCACGCCTCGCCCGTGAAGTTGTCGTCCTCTCCGGCCATGATCCGGAGCAGGCTGCTCTTGCCCGTGCCGTTCACTCCGATGACGCCGATCTTCGCGCCCGGGAGGAACGACAGGTACACGTCGCCGACGACCTTCTTGTCGGGAGGGTGGACCTTCGTGAGGCCCTGCATCGTGAAGATGTAGTCCGCCATGGGGCCCGCTTTCTGCCACGAGTCCACGCCGGCCGCCAGGGCGCCCCGGCGACCGACCCGCGCGCTCGCTCGCTCAGCGCTGCGAGCCGAAGTGCTCGCGCGAGGACTCGGCGTGGGCCTCGACCCGCGCCGCGCACAGCCGGATCGCCTCGAGCGCACCGGCCAGGTTGCGCGGCCCGCCCGGCAGCTCGTCGATGCGCGGCCCGAAGAACTGCTCGACCGCCTCGGCGTGCGCCTCGTCGCAGAACCCCGAGGCCATCCAGGGGAGGTGGCCCGCGCGGAAGGGCCCCACCCGCTCCCTGAGCGCGTCGAAGCTCTCGACGAGCCACGCCCAGGTCGCCTCCCGCGTCTCCGGCATGCTCGACTGCACCTGGAGCGTGGTGCTCACCTCGTTCAGCCGCAGCCGGGCGTCGAGGGCGAGGGCCCGGGCGCGCGCCGCGAGCGTCTCGTCGGTGGCGTGCCCGAGCGCCGACAGGATGCGGCCTCGCACGGTCGCGTCCTCGGTCGAGAAGAGCAGCTCGGTGAGCTGATCGAAGAAGGCGGCGTCGCCCTCCTGCACCGCGATCGCGAGCGCGAGCCCGGCCACTCCGGGCTCCACCGCGTCCGGGTGGACCTCGCCTCCGCGCACGTAGGCCTGCCCGAGCCGCGCGCCCTGCCGGCGCACCGCGGGGTCCTCGGCCGTGAACGCGAGGAACTCGAGGAGCTGCTCGCGCAGGAGCTTGGCCTCCCCGTCCTCGGCGCCGCGCCCGCGCGGCCCCCAGCCGAGCCGCCGGTAGTGCGTCCGGTAGAGCCGCTGCGCGAAGCGCTCGACGCGCGGGCGGAGCGCCTCGTCGACCAGCCGCTCGGCGGCGAGCTCGAGGAGCCCCGTCGGCACCGTCGCCACCGGACGCACGTCGCTCTCGGCGAAGACGCCGAGCCCGCCGAAGACGTCGGCCGCGCGGAGCGACGCGTTGTCGAAGCCGGCGCGCACGCTGTCGGCGACGGCCAGCTTCTCGCGGGCCGTCAGGTGCCGCCACCCGCGCCGCTGGAGCGCCTGCATGCCCTCGGCGTCGAGGGCGAAGCGGTAGTACCCCGCCGCGTCGTCGTTGGGCATGACCCAGCTCGGGCACTCTTCGGCCTCGATCGCCAGCGTCGCCTCCTGCTCGGTGAGGAGCGTGCACTGTCGCGAGACCTCGCCGCCTGCCTCGTAGCGCACGCACACCGGGAGCTGCCAGCTCTGCTCCGCCTGACCCGGCGAGCCGACCGGGAGGTAGCGCGACTGCTTCATGGTGAGCCGCCGCCCTTCGCCGTCGCACACCAGATCCACCTCGACGAGCGGCACGCCGGCCTGGAACAGGAACGACCGGAAGGGCTCGACCACCGGCTTTTCCGTCACGGCGTCGAGCGAGGAGAGCAGGTCTTCGTAGTCCGCGACGCCGAACCGGTGGCGCCGCATGTGCTGCCGCACTCCGTCCCGGAACGGCTCCTCGCCGAGCCACCGCTCGAACATCTCGAGGACGCCGCCGCCCTTCGAGTAGGTGATCGAGTCGAAGGCGTTGCGGATGTCGTGGTTGTTCTCGATGGGCTGTCGGATCTGCCGCGCGGAGGTCAGGCTGTCCGAGCGCATCGCGCCCTGCACCGACTGGAGCTGTGAGAGCGGCGCGTTGTAGTCGGGGTAGAGGTTCTCGACGACCTTGTTCCCCATCCAGGTGGCGAACGCCTCGTTCAGCCAGATGTCGTCCCACCACGGCATGGTGACGATGTTGCCGAACCACATGTGCGCGAGCTCGTGCGCCATCACGTAGGCGAAGGCGCGCTTCTGATCCTCGCTCGCGTCGTCCGGGTCGATGAGGAGGAGCCACTCGCGGAACGTGACGAGCCCCACGTTCTCCATCGCCCCGGCGGCGAAGTCCGGCACCGCGACGATGTCGAGCTTGTCGTACGGGTACCCCATGCCGAAGTACTCCTCGAGCCAGGTGACGTGCCGCGGGGTGTGCTCGAGCGCGTACCGGAGCTGCTCGCCCTTGCCCTTGACCGCCAGGCCGCGGAGCGGGATCGGCCGCTCCCGGAGGTCCGTCGCGGGGATCGGCTCCGCCTCGACCACGTCGAGCGGCCCGACCGCCCACGCGATCAGGTACGTCGGGAGCGGCGCCGTCGTCGCGAACCGCACCCGCTTCATGCCCTGCGCGATCTCCTGCTCGTCCACCGGGAGCGTGTTGGCGGCGAGGACGTGCTCGGCCTTGCCGGTGAGCGTGACGTCGAAGGGCGTCTTGAAGCGCGGCTCGTCGAAGCTCGGGAACGCGCGCCGCGCGCTCGTCGACTCGAACTGCGTGAAGGCGTAGGACTCGCCGCCGGTGTCCACGCGGTACAGGCCCGCGAGCTGCCGGTCGAAGGGCGCGTCGTACACGACGTGGATGCGCGCGTTGCCCGGCCCGACCGGCTCGGCGAGCCGGAGCGCCACCACCCCCTCTTCGTCGGCGACCTCCCACGTCCCCTCGACCGCCTCGTCGCCCTCGGGCGTGACGGTCACCTCCGTCACGTTCAGGTCGCGGCCGTGCAGCCAGATGAGGTCGCGGCGCCCCTCGATCCGGACCTCGATGTCCGCGACGCCGGCGAACCGCTCGCGGTCCGGGACGACGCTCAGCGCCAGCGTGTAGCGCGTGGGCGTGACGCCCTCGGGGAGCCGGCCGAGCGGCACCTCCTCGGGCTCGGGCGCCGCCTCGGGCGGGGCCGCGGGCTCGGGGTCGGGCGCGGTCTCGACCGTGGGCGCGGGCGAGCCTCCGCAGCCGGCGAGGAGGATGAGGGCGAGCAAGGACCGGGTCGTCATGGCCGGCCGTTCTAGCAGCGCACCCGCCCGCACGTCACCCCACCCCCGGCTAGACCGGTGGCCGGTCGGTGGCGCCCCGGCGGCTCCGCCGGCTGCCGCCTTCGCGAGAATCCATCGTGATCTTCGGGCCTCATCGTGTGGTACGGCTCGTGCGAAGGGAGCGCTCGTCATGCGAGCACGCGCCTTCTTCCTTCCCGCTCTCCTCCTCTGTCTCGGCGGATGCGCCGCACCCACGACCGGCGCGGGCGGCGGTGGCGGCGGGGGAGCCGGCGGCGCGGACGGCAAGGCGGACTCGAGCGCGGTCGCCGTCTTCCTGAACATGGAGATGGACGGCGAGGTCTGGACCCGCTCGAGCTGGAACCCGCGGGGAGACATCGACCAGCAGCTCTTCTACACGGTCGGGCAGCTCAACGGAGAGAGCTCCATCAGCCGCCTCGACCGCGTCGTCGTCAGCGACGTCGCCACCGAGGACGTCGACGGCTGGACGCGCATCACCTACCACGCGCGCATCCCGGTCGCGTGGGGCCGGCGCGACGACGTCCCCGAGCAGTACGACTTCGTGCTGCCGCGCGACGTGAGCCGCACGGGCCTCGACACGTTCACGGAGAAGTACGGGCACGACTGTGTCGACTGGGGCGCCCACGACGTCGACTCGGGCATCCTCTGGTACTACTACCGGCCCGACCAGTCGCGCTGCCGCCTCGACGACGGCGACGTCGTGCGCCTGTCGGCGACGGTCACGCCGAGCGACATCCAGACCACGGGCAAGTTCCCCGAGTACCACCGCGTGTGGGAGGACGACGAGCTGCGCGTCCTCGCCGTGTTCGGCAAGTACGACGACGGGGCGACGACGAGCAGCGACGCCGGCATCGGCGCCTACAACCGGTTCGTGCGGGAGCTGCGCTCGCGCCTGTCCGCGCACGACCTCGTCACGGTCCCGGAGGAGATCCCGAACGAGCCGGGCGTCGACGTCGACGACGTGCTGTTCGAGGCCACGCTCGACGACGGGAAGAAGGTCACGGTGAACGCCCTGCTCGTGGACAACGTCCGCACGGCGAGCTCGACCTTCGACGCGCGCTACGCGGAGCTGTCGACCCGCGCGGACCTCATCATCTACAGCGGCCACTCCGGGCTCGGCGCGAACATCCGGGCGCTCGCCAGCAAGGGCCGCTGGGTCGCCGGCCAGTACGCCATCGTGTTCATGAACGGCTGCGACACCTACGCGTACGTGGACTCGGCGCTCGCCGACGCCCACGCCGCGGTGAACCCCGACGACCCGGACGGGACCAAGTACCTCGACATCATCACGAACGCGATGCCGTCGTTCTTCAGCTCGATGCCGCGGGCGGCGCTCGCGCTGGTCGACGGGCTCATGGACACCGAGGCGCCCCGGACCTACGAGCGCATCTTCCAGGACATCGACCGCTCGCAGGTCGTGCTCGTCTCGGGCGAGCAGGACAACGAGTACGTGCCCGGGATGGACGGCGGCGGCGGCGAGCCGCCCCCCGACGCCTGGGAGGGCCTGAGCGAGGGCGGCACGGTCGCGCGCGGCGAGGAGAAGCGCTTCGAGACGCCCCAGCTCGCGGCCGGGACGTACGTCTTCGAGATGCGCGGGACGGGCGACGCCGACCTCTACGTGCGCGTCGGCACCGCGCCGACCACCGAGGTGTACGACTGCCGCCCCTACGACCCGGACAGCGACGAGACCTGCGAGGTGGAGATCACCACGCCCGCCGCCGTGCACGTGATGGTGCGCGGCTACGCGAGCTCGTCCGACTGGGAGCTCACCGGCCGCCCGCGCTGAGCGACCGCCGCTCCGGGTCGTCCACCGGCTCGCCCTCGACGTCGATCACGTCCCCGCCCGGGCGCCGCTCCGCGAACGGGTCCACGCGCATCTCGTGGAACTGGACGACGCGGACCGTGCCGTCCTGGATGCGCTTCTCGAAGTGGGCCTGAACGCCGCGCGCGATGAGCCGGCGGCTCGGCGGCAAGAGGAGCAGGAGCCCGGTGACGTCGGTCAGCACGCCCGGCGTCACGAGCAGGACGCCCCCGACCAGCACGAGCAGCCCCCCGAGCACGCCCTCCTCGGGCATCCGGCCCTCGGCGAGCGCGGCCTGCCACTTCCGGAAGACCCGCAGGCCCTCGCTCTTCGCGAGCCACGCGCCCACGACGCCCGTGAGCAGCACGAGGCCCACCGTGGGCCAGAACCCCATCAGCTCCCCGAGCAGGAGCAGCAGGTACAGCTCGAGGAGCGGGACGATCGTGAAGAGGAGGAGGAATTTGCCCACCCGCGCACTGTAAGGCGCCGGGGCGAGCCCGCAACGCGCCGGGAATTCGCTACTGGCTCAGCCGGTAGAACAGCACGCCGGCCGCGGCCGCGAGGAGCAGGAGCCAGATCAGGTTCCCGAGGGCCGACGACTTCTTCTTGCCCTCGCCGACCCCCACGGCGCTCTTGAAGCCGCCCGTGATGCTCTGCATGACGCCACCGCCAGCGGCCGCCTCACTCGCGCCCTCGCCCGCGCCCTTGCGCTTCTTCTGCCGCTTCTTGCGCGACCCGCTCTTGGGCTGCTTGGCCATCAGGCGGGGAACCTAAACGGACCGCTGCGATTCGGCAACGTTCGGACGAGGGGTTGGCAATTCAAGGCGGACAGACGCGAAACACGAACCGCACCGAGTAGCCGGCCAGCAGGTAGTCGGCCCCCGTCCGCTCACCGTTCTCGGCGTCGACGTCTCGGGGAGAGAAGGTGCGTGTTCCGAAGGTGGCAGGACCGTCGGACCAGCTCTCGCAGAGGGAGCACGTGTCCCCTTTGAGAACATCGACGTGGCCGTAGCAGGAGCGGCCCCAGGAGTCCACGCACTCCATGTGCGCCGAGACCTCGCCAAACTGCGACGGATCAGCGAAGTGGATTCCGATGCTGGCTGCGCCCGCCATGGCCGCAGCGGAGCTGATGCAGGGGCTTCGCACGTCGTCCCGGGGCTCGAAGACGACCTCCTCACAGCCGGAGACCGGAACCGGCACGTGCACGGGATCCGAGAAGCACGACCCGGTCCCCGCCGGCAGCCCGTCGTCCGAAGAGCCGTCGCTCGCGCCGTGCGGCCCGGGCCCGTGAGAATCGGAGCAGCCGTACCCACTGGTCGAGGCGAGCAGGCAGGTGAGGGCGATTCCCAGCCCGGCAGGGCTCGCAAACCGCCACCGATCGAACGGGGTCCCCGTCACGCGGCACCCGTCGCCGTGAGAGTACCGAGCAGGTTCATCGACAACGAGATCATGGTTTCCGCCGGTTGGAGGGTGTCCGAAGGACCGCAGACATGCTTGGCAACCACGAGAGCATGGGCGCAGCGCCGAGCATCACGGGGGACAGACGCGAAGCACGAACCGCACTGAGTCCCCAGCCAGCACGTAGGCGGCCCCCGTCCGCTCACCGTTCTCGGCGTCTACGTCTCGGGGATGAAGAAAGCGCGTCCCGAAGGACGCAGGGACGAAGCCTGAGTTTTCACAGTTGAAGCAGGTGTCCGCCAGGAACACGTCGAGGTAGCCCGGGCAATCAGGTCCGGCGCCGTCCACGCATTCCACCTGCACGGAGATCTCTCCGAATCGCGACGGATCCCCGAAGTGAATTCCGATCCCGGGGGCGCCTGCGGCGGCTGCAAAGGAATCCACACACGGGGTTGGCATACCTCCGCGGGGCTCGAAGACGAGCTCCTCGCACCCGGATCCCGGAACCGGGATGTGCACGGGATCCGAGAAGCAGGACCCCGTTCCCGACGGCAGCCCGTCGTCCGGGACGATCGCCGCGTCTCGGGCCACGGAGGGGCCGTCGTCGCCACCGCCCGCGAGCCCACGACCATGAGAGTCGAAGCAACCGCAGGCAACGATCACAGCAAGCACGCAGGCAAACCCGACGCTCGCTCCTTCGGCGATCGCGAAGAACACTCGATGGCGAGAGGCCCGCTCCACACGTCGCCCGCTGATCATGTTCACCTTGGTCGTGTCGGTGGTTCGCCGAGAATACCGACCCACCCCAAAGGTATCCTCACCC